>DHVK01000023.1 GCA_002412625.1 Cloacimonetes bacterium UBA5210 | reverse complement strand
TGATTAAAAGTCAGATACTCTACCGCTGAGTTACTGGACCTTGTTTCACTATGTTTTTCCAAAAAAGTTAGCCGGGCATTTTTTGTCAAGAGAAAAAAATCGCCGCAGCACTAAACTGTTGTGGGGCAGCGCTCAACACAGAGCACATCAATGCTTATCGCGGGCTGGAATCAGTTTCGGCCAGCTTGATGTAGATCAGCATATCTGCCTCTTCTCCCTCACCGATAACTTCTTCCAGACAGTCTCCCGGAGCGCAACACGCTACTTTCAGTTGCTTGGTTTCGATGAAGCGGCTGAGGTTCTGCCAGCCTTGGGGGATGATTTCAAAGGGATTGCGGAAAGGCTTACTGAGGCGAAGACTGATGTATGAAGCACCGGTAAAGGGCTCTACAACTACATCCTGATCGCCCTTTGTGTCTGGAGGCACCTGGATCCAATAGGCATAGCCCCGCAGGCCCTTACTATTCTGTTCCGGGCTAACCGGGACGTCGAATCCGAAATTCCTCTGGCCAGCATCGCTTAAGCCGCGCGATTTCGCCCAGTTGTGCATAAAGGACATTACGTCGTCTTCAGGAGTGAGGCTGACTTTAGCACATTTTGCCAAAGACATATCCGGTATCTGAACCACGACGGGTTCTTGATTGTTGTTTTCAACCATGTTTGCTCCTTTGTGGAAAATTGGGGTTATCTTAATTCACCGGCACATTCACCGGGCTTTTACCCAGAATGTTGCCCATATAATCCGTGGTATCGTGAATCGCTTTGCTGCTCCCGTGGAGATCGGATGCCACATTGCTTTTGGGGATGCTCTCACTCAGGGCGCGCATTCTGATGCGCAGGCTATCGGGTTTCTGGGGCTCGGCTTGCTCCGTTGTTTCTTGGCGCTTCGGGGAGCTGGCTTTGTTAAAGAAATCCGGCGAAGCCAGCCAGCCGTTGCTATAACTATAATACAGAATCGAGCTCAGGATGGCTACAAACACCACAATCCCGACAGTCCACAGAAAGTTCGTGGAGAGCATAATCTTCTTTTCTTTCAAGACCTTGCGCTGCGTGAATTCCTGTTTGGTATTATCCGGCATCATCACGCTAAACTCGTGCATCACCGCCTTCAGATCTGCTTCCAGATACCGCGCGTAATTGTAGAGCAGGACTTTCACAAAGCCGTAGGATCCGATCTCAAACAGCCGGTTTTCTTCCAGTGCTTTGATCTGACGCTCTTCCAGGCGAATATCATCGTGGATGCGGCGATAGTTTATCCCGCGTTTTTCGCGCAGTTCAAACAGATATTTGCCTAAGTTTTCCACAAATAAGTTCCCCGAAAGTTTTCGGCCACTTCACCGGAAAGCAACATGCTTCCGTCTGTTTGAGCTGTGATGAAGATGCTTCCTCCCGGGACTTCCACTGCCACCTGGTGCTCCAAAATGCCTCGGGTAATCCCGGCAAAGACCGCGGAAGCGGCACCGGTCCCGCAAGCCAGAGTAGCTCCGCAGGCATGTTCCCAGATTTTCAGCTTGATCAAATCGCTATCCACCACTTGCACAAAATGCGCGTTCACCGGTTTTGTGAAGGCGGGATGATGCTCCAGCATAGCGCCATACATCAAATGCGGATCATCAGAGACATCTTCCCGGAACACGATATAATGCGGATTCCCGATATCGACCAGGTCTCCCAAAAAGCCTTTCACCGGCATGTTGCTCTGCAGCATCCGGGGTTTGCCCAGGTTCACACGGATGAAATCAACCTCGCGGATGGCGTGTTTGATCCCGGAATCGGTGCGGATCTCCAGTTCAGTTCGCTCCAGTTTTGTCATCATCAGCCATGCCACACAGCGCAGAGCACTACCGCACATCTCGGCCCGGCTGCCGTCGTTGTTGAAGATGATCATTTGTGCTTCTGCGTCTTTACAGGGCTTCAGGATTACCAGTCCATCCGCGCCCACGCCGAAATGCCGGTCGCAGATTTGTTCGCTGAGTTTTGCGTGGTCGAGCTCCGGCAGCTCATGCGCGAAGAGATCCAATATCACAAAGTCGTTGCCCTGGGCATTCATCTTGATGAAGGGGATCAGCATAGGATGTCCTCGATGATCTCCTGGAAGCTGTAAACCCCTTTTTTGCCGGAAATCCACGCTGCCGCTTGCAATGCCCCGAGGGCGAAAGTGGCGCGGGAACGCACCACATGGCTGATCTCGATGGTATCCGCTTCGCTATCAAAGGCCAATACATGCGTGCCGGGAATTTTACCGCCACGGATGCTGGCAAAATGCAGTTCATCGGCTTCCGGTTTGCGGTCCAGCTTGTCCCACACCACCCGGTTTTTTTTCGAGCTGGTTGCCAGGATCAGCTTTGCCAGCTCCACTGCTGTTCCGGAAGGGCTGTCGGCTTTTTGCGCATGGTGTTTCTCCCAGGCCAGAAGGTCGTAATCCTCAAAGCGGTCAAAGATCTCCACGGCATTTGCGATCACTCTGGAAAAAAGATTCATGCCCACAGAGAAGTTGGCGCCATACACAAAGCCGATCCCGGCGTCCTTTGCCTTATCGATGATGCGGGGCAGTTCCCGGTGCCAGCCGGTTGTGCCAACCACGGTATTTTGCCCCAGAGCGATCAGTTTTTCCAGATTGGGCAAGACGGCTGTGGGATGGCTAAATTCAATCGCCACATCCGCGCCTTTCAGGCTTTCGGCAGTGATCTCTTTTTCGGCACCGGCCACGCTGGGGTCGATGTAGCTCAGCACTTCAAAGCCTTTTTCGGTGCCCAGCAGGTGCAGCATCTTGCCCATCTTGCCATATCCGACCAGACAGAGTGTGGTCTTCATTATTCCGCGCTATAGGTAAGCACCAGCTCTTCGATGAAGCTTGTGCCTTTCAGCAGTTGATCGGTTTCGATGTTTTCGTGAACGGTGTGCACCTTATCCATCCCGGTGCCGGTGATGATCATCGGCAAGCCGGTTGCGGAGATGATGTTGGCATCGCTGCCACCGCCGCCAACCACGGTTTGGATGGGGATATCCAGTTTCCGCAAGGCTTTGGCAGCCAGTTTCACCACAGGATCGTCTTCTTTTACTTTGAACGAATTGTATTCGGTAGTGCAGGAATATTCCAGTTTAGCGCCGTGTTCCGCATATCGTGCCACGGTGCTTTCGAAAGCATAGCGGATATCAGAGCAGACCCGTTCCAGCTTGGCGGGGTTGTGGCTTCGCGCTTCGCCGTGCAGGGTGACCTTGTTTGGAACAATGTTGGTGGCTTCTCCGCCCTGAATCTTGCCGATGTTGCAGGTAGTCTCAAAATCGATTCTGCCCAGAGGCATGGCGGAGATGGCTTCAGCAGCGACGCGAATGGCGTTCAGCCCTTTTTCGGGCTCGACTCCGGCGTGCGCTTCTTTGCCGAAGATGGTGATTTTCAGGGAATTCTGAGCCGGAGCGCCGATTAGCAGCTCGCCCACCCGGTGCGAATCCAGGGCATAGCCAAAAGCAGCTGTAAGGCGGCTTTTATCGAAGTTTTTGGCCCCCAACAGTCCGATTTCCTCGCTGACGGTGAAGAGGATTTCGATGGGCGCGTGGGCTTTGCCGCTTTCTTTGATGCGCTTGAGGGCGATCATGATTTCCGCGACACCGCTTTTATCGTCGCTGCCCAGGATGGTGGTGCCATCGCTATAGATTACACCGTTCTCGATTCTGGCCTTGATGCCGTTGCCGGGTTTCACCGTATCCACATGCGCGCAGAGCAGGATCGGAGCCTTGTCTATCGCTCCGGGTAAATAAGCAAATAGGCTGCCGGCATTTCCACCGGTCTTGTGATGACAATCGTCTTCGTCCACTTGTGCGCCCAATTCCTGCAGATCTTGCTTCAGGGTATCGATCATGGCACGTTCGTTCAAGGATTCACTGTCAATGCTGATGAGCTGCATAAAATAGCTTATTACATCATTTTGCATCCTGGACCTCACTAATAATTATATTTGGCGGCATTATGTGAAACCGGCGCAGATTTGTCAACTGCAAAAGTTGGGTGATAGCCGGAACTCGCCGCTCCTGGGGCGTTTTTCTGCAAGCTAGCACCGAACATGGCATGCGGACAGTTTTTTGCGGATAACCAATCCTTTGGATGCGTGCAAAATGGCTATTCATAGATGGGAAATAATTGGCAGAAAAACGCCCCGGGAGGGGCGAGTTCCACTCTAGCACCGAACATGGCATGCGGACAGTTTTTTACGGATAACCAATCCTTTGGATGCGTGCAAAATGGCTATTCATAAATGGGAAATAATTGGCAGAAAAACGCCCCGGGAGGGGCGAGTTCCACTCTAGCACCGAACATGGCATGCGGATAGTTTTTTACGGATAACCAATCCTTTGGATGCGTGCATAAATGGCTATTCATAGATGGGAAATAATTGGCAGAAAAACGCCCCAGGAGGGGCGAGTTCCACTCTAGCACCGAACATGGTATGCGGACAGTTTTTTACGGATAACCAATCCTTTGGATGCGTGCATAAATGGCTATTCATAGATGGGAAATAATTTGCAGAAAAACGCCCCGGGAGGGGCGAGTTCCTGGGGATACGCTGTTTGAAGTCCATGCCCCATTCTTAAAACCATAGTAACAGCATAGTCACCTGTGGGCATGAACTCCAAAGGGAATCATGTTTCCCAATCAATATATCGCTGTGGCCACTGCACGCCGCTCCCACCCAAGATTCACCAAGCCGGGTTTAGCTTGATCTCGTGCTGTCTTCAAGCTATGTCCACAGCTTGATAAGGGCACAAAACAGGCACAAGCAGAGCCTGATGCTTCAGGGTTATCGGCGGCAACACAGATGCTACCGACAACTATGTTCACCCACAAAGGCATTCACGAAAAACTAAATGTGGCAAGTTACAGCTTGACAAGCCGGAAGAATAGTTTACGTTTTATAGAGGCACTGGTATATAGTATGGCTTGTTGTTTACAGAGCCGTAGGTATATTCCAAAGCATGTTTACAATGATCCAAGCAAAAAGGAGAACACCATGACAGACAAAGCGTCCTTGTTTATGGAGCGTTTACCCGAACTGTTACTCGGTTTTAGCGGTAAACTAATTGTAGCGCTAATAATTTTTATCATAGGAAGATGGATTGCGCAGGCTATTGCGGGTCTATTGAAACGCATGCTGGGCAAAGGTAAGATCGATAGCACGGTGGTGCAGTTCCTCGGAAATTTGAGCTATGGTGTCATTCTTGCTTTTGTCGTCATCGCTGCTATCGCCCGGTTGGGCGTGCAAACCACATCCCTGGTCGCGATCTTTGGTGCCGCCACCTTGGCAGTTGGTATGGCGATGCAAGGCACTTTGGGCAATTTCTCTTCCGGCGTGATGCTGCTCATCTTCCGTCCATTCAGAGTAGGCGATAGCGTAATCGCCGGTGGAATCACCGGGAAGGTGGATGATATCGGCATCTTTGCCACCACCATTATTCCCAGCGATGGACGCAAAGTGATCGTGCCCAATGGCAAACTCTCGAACGACACCATCACAAACTTCAGCGCTCTGCCCACCCGCAGAATCGAGCTGAGCGTGAGTCTGCCCGGAAACACGGATATCGGTGCCGTGCGCGACCTCCTGCGTGCCGTTCTGGAAAGTGAAAGCGATATCTTGAAAGACCCTGCACCCGCGATCGTGATGACCGATGCCAATGCCGCGGCGATCATCTTCGGCGTCTTTGCCCATGTGAAGACCGAAAACTATGGCAAAGTGCACACCGGCATGGTGGAAAAAATCAAACTAGCCCTAACCACCAAAGGTTATTGGGCCTAACAAACAGAAGGAGAACACAATATGAAGAAACATCTGCTACTGATTACCCTTATCACTCTCGCCCTCACCCTGTCTGCGCAAGGTTGGGAAGTGGACGCGGACATGAATCTCACTCTATCCCAGAGCGCGTTCAGCGATAACTGGGTGGGCACCGAACTGAGCAATATCACCTGGCTGGCAAGCGCCAATACCAGCGCTCAAAAGCAAATGAAAGATTGGCTGCACAATCGCAATACCATGAAGCTGGCTTTTGGGCAGACTCATCTGCAAAAGAAAGATGCGATGGGCAAAAAGTATTGGGAAGAACCCGAAAAGAGCACAGACAAGATCGACCTCGAAAGCCTGTGGCGCTTTACCCTGCAAACTTGGGTGGATCCCTTTGTGGCAGGAAGATTGGAATCTCAATTTCTGGACCTCTCGGAAGAAGCCTTCGATAACACAAGATTTGTGAATCCCATGCTCTTCACGGAAAGCGCGGGTGTGATGAGAACCTTCATCGATAGTGATCAAATGCTCTTCAACAGCCGCTTTGGTGCCGCGTTGAGACAGAATGTGAACCGGGATCACATCACAGACTTCATTACCATGGAAAAAGAAACCAGCTCTACCATGGACGGCGGTCTGGAATTTGTCGGTGAGCTCAAAAAACAGATCAATGCACCGCTGCAATCCACATTCCGCAGCAGATTGCAGGTTTATCAGGCACTGTTTAATTCCAAATCCGATGAACTGAACGAAGACTGGAAATCCCCGGATTTGGTTTGGGAAAACACCCTGAGCACCCAGCTGTTTGGCATGCTGAGCGCGAACCTGCTCTTCGAAATGCGCTATGATAAAGAACAAGTGCACGAAATGCAGTGGAAACAGATGCTGGGACTGGGCCTGAGCTACACTCTGTTCTAAACCTTTGTTTCAAAGATAAATATGATAGCCGGTGGCCTGCGGGTTGCCGGTTTTTTCGTGGGAAGAGCTTGTTCAAGCCAAATCATGCACTGAAGTCCATTTGACCGTAGAATATATTGGTAATCATATAAGATAGACAAGGTCAAATGAACTTAACTGAGAGCCAGCTCTCGCCACCGAGGATGAAAGCCGAGGGGATAGGATTGCAGACGTCTCGTCTCAGACTGTTGACAAAGCCCATAATCACAAGATTCAAACATCTGCGTCATTGATTGCTGAATCCCGTAGGGATGGCATTTTAGATAGATAATGCATTGTTATATATATTAATAGAGTCCTGTAGGAACGGCATCACATCTTTTTGTTTGGTCAGGTTAGAATATGTCGTCCCTACAGGACTCGAATCAGTTTTATGTTAAGATAAAGTCTATCTAAAATACCGTCCCGCTGGGACTTAACTCATGATAGAAATGTTCCGTTTCATAATGAATCCAATATTATGAGAGCTTGGGATTATCTTCATATCCTAATGTAACCAAAATACACGGACTATGTCAACAACCTGAGACGTCTCGTCTGCACTTATTTACGATACGGTGTTCCATTATCGACACGAGGACATGTCGATTCCCGCAAAAAAACGAAAAACCTTGACAGATAATCCCCTCCTCTGCCTCAATGACGATCGACCTAAATTATAGGGACACACAGAGGTAATACCATGAAAGAAGGATTTATACCAAATAACGACTTTTCCTCGATTTTCTTCACGGACAACGCTGAAGGAATCACGAACGATATAAAGAGCCGCTTTTTGAACCACCTGGAATACTCACTGATCAAGGACACCACCACAGTGGAATCCTGGGACATATATTATGCGCTGGGGCTTACCCTGCGAGACCGTCTGATTGAGCGCTGGCTCCGCACTCAATATGAGTATCGCAAGCGCGATGTAAAGAAAGTTTACTACCTCTCCATGGAGTTTCTCATCGGCAGACTTTTGGGTAATAGCCTGATCAATCTGGGGCTCTACAACGAAAGCTACGACATGCTGAAAGAGATGGGGCATTCGCTGGAAGATATCGCTGAGCTGGAGCCCGATATGGCACTCGGCAATGGGGGGTTGGGGCGGTTGGCAGCCTGTTTCATGGATTCGCTGGCTACCTTGGCATATCCCGGCTATGGCTACGGTATTCGCTACGAATTCGGCATCTTCCGCCAGGTAATCCGCAATGGCTATCAGACTGAAGTGCCCGATCATTGGCGTAAAAACGGCTGCCCCTGGGAAATCAAGCGTCCGGAGATCACCTATCGGGTACGCTATGGCGGCAAGGTGACAGAGCGGGAGCACAACGGAGAGGGCAGAGTGTATTCCTGGGTGGAGACCACAGACGTGATGGCAGTCGCCTGGGACGTTCCCATTCCCGGGTTCAAGGTGGATAACGTGAACAACCTCAGGCTCTGGGAAGCAACTGCAACGGATGAGTTTGACTTCGAATATTTCAATAGTGGCGACTATGTGAAGGCGGTGGAGCAAAAGAACATCAGCGAAAACATCAGCAAAGTGCTTTATCCGAACGACAATGTGCATCTGGGCAAGGTGCTGCGGCTGAAGCAAGAATACTTCTTCGTTTCTGCCACGCTGCAAGATATCATCTATCAATGGAAGCAGGATCACGATGGTTTTGAGGGTCTTGAGGGAAAGATCAGCATCCAGCTGAACGATACTCATCCCGCCTTGGCGATTCCGGAACTGATGAGGATCTTCATCGATAAGGAACGGATGAGCTTCAGCAAAGCCTGGGATATCACCCAATGTGTGTTTTCTTATACCAATCACACTGTACTGCCGGAAGCGCTGGAGCGCTGGAGCGTGGCGCTGTTTGAAGAGCTGCTGCCGCGGCACCTGAAGCTGATCTATCAGATCAACGACCACATCATGAAAGAGGTGGCGCAGCGCTATCCCGGCGACATCATGAAGATGCGCAATGTGTCCATCATCGAAGAGGGGCTGGAGAAGAACCTGCGCATGGCCCAGCTCTGCATTCACGGCTCTCACGCGGTGAATGGGGTGGCAAAGCTGCACACCGAGATCCTGAAAAGCAAGGTCTTTGCGGATTTTGAAGAGCTGTATCCGGGAAAGATTCAAAACAAAACAAACGGGATCACCCCGCGCTTGTGGCTGCTAACCTGCAATCCGCTTTTGGCAAGCCTGATCTCCGAACACATCGGCAATACCTGGGCGCGGGATCTGAGCCGGCTGAGAGGCTTGGAGGATTATCTGGATGATCAGTACTTCAAGGATAGCTTCTTTGAGATCAAGGAGATCAACAAGAAACGCCTTTCCCGCCACATCTATCGCACAACCGGCATCAGAGTGCGCACAGACAGCATCTTTGATGTACAGATCAAGCGGCTGCATGAGTATAAACGCCAGCTGCTGAACGTAATGGGCACCATTGCCCGCTATTATAAGATCAAAGAGAATCCCGAGGCGGAAATCGTGCCGCGTACGGTGATCTTTGCCGGAAAAGCTGCACCGGGATACTTCCTGGCCAAGCGCCTGATCAAATTGATCAACAATCTGGGCGCGATCATCAACAAAGATCCGGATGTGAAAGACCGCCTGAAAGTGGTGTTTTTGCCGAATTACTGCGTGTCTCTGGCGGAAAAGATCATCCCTGCGGCAGATCTCTCGGAACAGATCTCCACCGCCGGATACGAAGCCAGCGGAACCGGGAATATGAAGTTTGCCCTCAATGGCGCTCTCACCCTGGGTACCATGGACGGGGCAAATGTGGAGATGGCAGAGGAAATCGGGGAAGAGAACATGTTCATCTTTGGGCTAACCGCTCCGGAAGTGAGCAAAATCAAGGCTTCCGGCTACAATCCGCGCGTGCACTATGATAGCGATCCCCAGCTGAAACGGGTGGTGGATTCGCTCTTGGACGATACCTGGTGCGCGGATGAACCCGGCATCTTCGCCCCGATCTTCAACTCTCTGATGAGCGATGGCGATCCGTATCTGAATCTGGCAGATTTCCGCGCTTTTGTGGATGCTTCTGCCAAAGTGGATGAGCTCTATCTGAACCGCGATGAGTGGGTGCGAAAGGCAATTCTGAATATCGCCCGCATCGGGAAGTTTTCCAGCGACCGGGCGATCAAAGAATATGCCGAAGAGATATGGAAGATAAAACCTTTGGTGCTCGATCTGGATGCCTGATATTCCGCATCCTTGCCTGTGGCTTGTGCATGGGGCTTGCCGCTCTGCACTCCGGAGTGGTGATAAACGAAGTGTGCTACGATCCCCCGGGGCCCGATAGCGGCAAAGAGTGGATAGAACTATATAATCCAAGCTCTGATGTAATAGACCTAAGCGGATGCAAGATATATAGTTGCGGCACAAGCTGGGTCAAAGCCTTCGAGTTTCCCTATTACCTGTTGCGGCCCGGGAGATTCGTGGTGCTTGGCGGTTCAGAGGTAGCGCAGGCTCAGTTTACTGCCAGCTTCAGCTTGCAGAACGGTGGCTCCGCAAGCGACGCGATTCGCTTTGTAAACGCAGACAGCACATACACCGACACCGTGATTTATGATGAGCCAAACAGCAATCTGATCACGGACGATTGGGGCACGGTGGCAAGTTCCTTGGCTCCTGACGCCCCCGAAGGCTCTTCTCTGGCGCGGGTGGTGGACGGTTGGGATACCAACATGTGCGCGGCGGATTTCCGGGTGGAGAGCAATCCCACGCCTAACGCCCCCAATCATGTATATACTGATTATGGGCTCTATGATCCCATTTTGCACGAGCTTGGCCCCGGACGGGTCTTGACGGTGGGCGTGCGCAACCTCGGGCAATATCCTTGTCCCGATATCGGGATCTTCAGTGCCTATGCAGCAGATGCATTGATCCATCAGGAAGAGATCTTGCCTCTGGGCGCGGCGGATAGCCTGAGGGTGGAATTCCTGCTGCCTTCCGGAGTGGAGATGGTGTATTTGCATCTGGAGCTGACAAACGATACCGATATGGCGAATAACCTACTATACCTCAGCACCTTGGGCAGTACTGCCGGAATACCGCTGTTCAGCGAGATCTTCCCGGCTCCCTTGCCCGGGAAACAGGAGTGGATCGAGCTCTACGCACCCCCGGAAGGGAAGCGGGGACAATATACGATCATCGATGCCGGGGGAGGTAACATCCGCTTCAGCATACCCCCGGTACCCGGCTACTTTGTCATTTGCCGAGACCGGGATGCTTTTCTGGCAGACTACCCTGCGGTGAACCCCGCTCTGGTAGTGCAAAGCGAAAGCTGGACCGCACTGAACAACGATGGTGACGCGCTGTACCTTTGGGACGAAGAGCTGCTGCTGGATTCCGCAAGCTATGTATCAAGCGTTTCGGCAATGAGTTATCTGCGTTTCCAAAAAGATGGGGAGGACTTCTGGAAATGGGGTGAACCATCCCCGGGTAAAGCAAATGATGCCCATCTGCAAGAGCTTCCGGAACATACCGAGAGGCTGAAGCTGCTTGGTTCACCCTGCGATGCCGCGAAAGGCGAGCAGGTATCGATCAGCTATAATCTACCAGACGCCTCAAGCCGCGTAAACTGCCGCATCTACGACTTGCAGGGCAGATTGGTGACAAGCCTGGCCGAGAACAGCCTTGTTCCGGAGCGGGGTTTGCTTGCCTGGAATGGCAAATCCGCAAGTGGAAGATTCGCCCCCCGCGGGGTGTACTTCATCTTGTGGGAGTCCCAACCAGCAGCCGGGGGCAAGATCTATCGCAAGCAGTTGAGTGCGGTGATCAGGTAGGCAAAAGCATTCATCATCCGGGGGGTACAAACTCTCACCCAAATCTACAAACAAGTATCATCTGTCACAGTGGTCGTATGGGTTTATTAGCCAAAACTTCTGGGTTATTTCTGCTCTGCTCTGCGTGAACCCCGTGTACGCTTACCCTTAAGCTCCTTAGAGTTTAATCATTTTCTTTACGATTGCCTTGTGCCCAATGCTATGGAGCCTAACAAAATAGACTCCGGAAGAAAGCTCTTTCCCGGCAGCGTCTTTGCCATCCCAGGAGATGATACTTGCTCCCAGCTGCAGATCTCCTTTGTGAAGAGTTTTTAGCTTCTGGCCGCGAATGTTGTATACAGAGAGTTCCCCCTGCGCGCTTTGTTTACAGGTTATATGGAAGTTCACTTGGTCTTTGAAGGGATTGGCGGCAAGATTCAAAGTGATGGCATGTGGTGGGGCGGGGATATCCTGTTCAATGAAGGATGAGCCGGAGCTTCTGGTGAAACCCTGCAGTAGCAAAAGGCCGGCATTGTAATCATAAAGAGAGTAGTATGAGGTCTTCTCCTTCCAGAAGAAAAAGGCATTATCGCCCTGGGCGCAGATCTGGGGTTCAGGAAAATAGTGTTGTGCGAATTGTGCATCTTCCGGCAAGGAAAGCTCTCCCTGACTGGTGAAGCTAAAGTAGTTTCTCTTGTCTACGATTCCGATATAGACTCCCGGTTGTGTTTCTACTGCCTGGCTTGCAAAAGCGCCGAGATATTCTCGAAAGAGTTCCGTATGCTCATAATCTCGTTTTACAATGCTTGCTTCCATGAAGGCAAAATAGCCATCCGTGTCGGCGCTGAGAGGCAGCATTTGCTGAGGGATCCCCAAGCCGTCCGAGCCCCAAAAGCAGACACCGTCCGGGCTGATCAGTTGATGGATGGTGCCGGTGACATAGAAGTTATAATCGAAGTCATCGGGAAAATATCCGCCATCCCAAGTGTAAGCGCTTACAATGAATCCAAGGGGACAAGGATGCAAGCCAATGTACTCGAGGTACTTGTTATAGCCGTCATAGTGTCTCATCACTTGCTTTCCTCCCTGTTCAAATCCGGGAACTGCATATCCGGATGAGTCAAAGCGCCACATGGCTAAGGTAGTGTAATGCAAGATATCCAAGCCTTGGCTTTCTCCGCAGGAGTAGAGAAGACTGTTGCCATCAAGAGCTCTGAGTTTCACTCCCGAAGAAACCGGGAGGATGGTGGAGGCAGAATCTATCAGCAACTTGCCTTCCGTCTCCCATTGCGGGATCCCGTTCACCAGACGCTGACCTCTAATCTCACCTTGAGAATCGCGGTCCCAGGCAAAATAGATGTCACCTTGATAATGGCTGGCCAGGACAGAGCTGAAGATAAAGGTATCATCAGTGGCGATCAGAAGGCCGCCCTCCTCCCAAAGAGCTGATCCGTTAGAGTCAAAATGCTGTGCTCTAATGCGAGAAGGTGACTGATTTTCCACCCACCAGAGCAGCAGACCCCCATCCGGAAGGCTCAGAGAGCTGAGCTTGTTCAAGTCTTGTGGTATTCCGCCCGATCTGATCTCAGCATCCTGAGGAAGAAGCTTTTCCCCCTGTGAAGTCACCAGCTGATAACGAATCACTTCTTTTCTCTGTGGCCAGAGATGGGGCATAATACCCTCAGTCCAGGCACAGAAAAGGTTGCTGCCGATGGGTTGGATGCGGTGTTCATCCAAAATAGCGGCTTTTGACGCTGCTACAGCGCTTGCTGAAAGTATAGCTCCGGTAGTGGAAATGGTGCTCATGAGGATCTTGGACTGGTTTTCGGAATGAGTTTGCGCAATAAGTGCTAGGTCGTTGCCTCTCCTGAATCCACCCATGCCGATCTCGCCAAAATGACTGTACCAGGGCTCGGTATGCACGATTTGCTCGCCGCTCCAGTGGATGCCATTGGGATTCATGTGCAGGCAACTGAATTTGTTAACGAAGTCGTTGGGATCATGTTTGCTGATCATCGCCCAGCTGCTCCCAGCGATGCCGGGAATCAGTTTTAAGCTGAGCGTGGCTTGAGCGTCCAGGGGTTCGAGTGCGCGCTCTTGGTTGTTAGATGCATAGTAAAGACTCCCGCCGGCGGTGTTGATGCGCTGGGCATAGAACATGAGATTTGGGCTATCCAGTAAGGGCTGGGTAATCATGGCAAAAGTGTAGGTGCCATCTGAAAAAGCTGTTGCGTCCCAAGCCTTAACCCTTCCATAGGTGGTGTAGCTGAAGCAGGAGCTTTGCTCCCAGAGGATGCTGCCCTGATCGGTGGTCTTCACAACCAGAATATTATGGAAGTTTGTGGATTCGCTCGTGTGGGCAAACCAGATCAGGTTCCCGGCGCTGTCCTGAAAGACCTTGCTGTCAATTAATGGAACATTTGTTAAGCTAAAGGTGCTATCTCGGATGACCTGAACATCGCTTGTGAGATTGAGGATGCGTGCGTTGCTGCGGTGGTTGTAAGCACAGATCGCGGAGTTGTCTGCTTGCACGATAATGCTCATGTCGCTGAAAAGATTGTTGTTGGTGGGGATGTCCAAAAATCCGGGGATGGCAGGTTCTCCGGTGGCGTTGTAGTGGCTGATGCGTCTGGGAGCGTTGCGCGAGATCTGCATGCTCAGCCAGACACCTCCGAAAAGATCCGGCACCAATTCTACCCTGCTTTCAGCAGTGATGCTCAAGTTTATGGTAGCTGCCTCATTTAACAAGTTTCCGTCGGGATCGATTAGCAGCAGAAGTGACTCTGGGTATCCTCTGGCGAAGATGAAGTAGTTGCCATTGGAGGCTCGAGTGAAGCGCCAGGGCACTTTGCCTTGAGTTCCAAACATGAGCACGGGCTGGGGATTCAGCGCTTGGTCGGTAGCGCTAAAGCGTTGAAAACAGAGCTGGCGATCTCTCTCTTCGGTAACCATAGACCACAATAGGGCGTATGAGCCATCCGGCGAGGTGGCGGTATGCCCCTGATACAAATAGTTTTCGGGATAGAAAACGTTCAAGGGACGGGGCCAAATGCTTCCGGCATCCAAAGCTATTGGGATGATGACAAGCGCCAAGATGGCACTCAGCAGGATCAGACTATCTGCTCCTGATACGTGTAGCTTTACAATCTTTTTCATAATTACGATTATTTACCGAGACCAAGGATGTCAAGACTTTTTTTATATCCGAATCTCGCTTGTGGAGGAAATTCTTCAAAATCCTGTATATGCGCTCTCACTTTATGTTGCAAATCGCATTAAATCAAGTCGAGCCGAGATCACGATTTCTGCTAATCATCTAAACACGTTTAATAGAGGGCAATCAATCTTTTCTAAGTCGCAAGCAGAAATTTGCAAAGAAACCGATAGCTGCCTGTCAGTTTGTCGCGCAAGAAATGCTTGACAGCTAATGCCCTATGAAAAACTTAATAGACAAGCTTAATTTAGCCCCAAAAGGAGAAACGGGAATATGTTAAAAGTATCGATTGCTCCCGATGGCAGAGAGTTTCCTCTCCCCACCGAACAGGATAACGAGCAGGAACGCAAGATTTTGTTGCAAATCACCCAGGAACAGCGCGCCAAAGGCAGAAAAGTCGTGGCCGTGCAGGGATTGGGATTTGTAGGTTGTGTAATGGCCTCCGTCGTGGCAGACGCCACAGATAAAGACGGCAAGCCCATTTATTATGTTCACGGGCACCAACGCGCCTCCAAGCGCTCTTTCTGGAAGGTCCCGATCATCAATTCCGGAGTACCGCCGGTGAGTTCTTCCGACCCCGAAGTACCGGAAATCTTTCACCGCACCGTGGTGGAAAAGCAGAACTTCCGCGCTACCAGCGAAGATAGCGTGTACAGCATGGTCGATGTCGTGGTTGTGGATATTCAGCTGGATGCCACCAAACCCGCTTTTGGCGAGGCTGAGAAAGGCTATTGCGATATCACCGCCTTCCGTGAAGGCATCCGCATGCTGGGGCAACACATCAGCCCCGAATGCCTGGTCCTGGTAGAAACCACCGTGCCTCCGGGAACTTGTGAGAAGGTAGTAAAACCCATTCTGGAAGAAGAATTTACCAAACGCGGCATCGACATCAACCAAAATCCCCCGCTGGTCGCGCACTCCTATGAGCGCGTAATGCCCGGCAGCAAATATGTCTCCTCGATCCGCGATTTCTGGCGCGTATTCTCCGGAGTGAACCCGAAGAGTATCGAAATGTGCAGAGAATTTCTTAGCAATGTGCTGGATGTGGAAAACTATCCACTTACTCAGCTGGACAGCACCAACGCCAGCGAGCTTTCCAAGACCATGGAAAACAGCTACCGCGCCACAAACATCGCGCTCACCCTGGAATGGGCACGGTTTGCCGAACAGATCGGGGTGGATATCTTCAAGGTTCGCGATGCCATCCGCAAACGCAAAGGCACTCACGACAACCTTCTGCGTCCTTCCCTGGGCGTGGGCGGCTATTGCCTCACCAAAGATCCCGTATTGGCAAACTGGGCGATGGGCGCTCTCTTTGATGTGCCCGGACAGCTTTCCGTGGCGATCAACAGCGTGAATATCAACGACACCATGCCGTTGCACACCATCGAGCTGATCAAGCGCGAGTTTCCCGAAGTGAAGAACCTGCACATCACCCTGCTGGGTGTTTCATATCTGGAAAACGTGGGTGACACGCGTCACAGCCCATCCAAGACCCTCGTGGAGTTTCTCCGCAAAGAACTGGCTCACGTCCGTGCTCACGACCCCTATGTGGAACACTGGGACGAACTGGAAGAAGTGACGGTGGAAAAAGACCTCCCGGCGATCCTCGAAGGCAGTGAAGTAGTGATCTTCGCCGTGGGGCATGATCAATATAAGAACCTGGAACCCAAGGAAGTGGTGGACATGTGCAAGACGCGTCCGCTGATCATCGATTGCTCAAACTTCCTGGACGACGTTAAGATCAACAAATACAAGGGACTCGGCTGCAAAGTTCGCGGTGTCGGCAAAGGCCACATCGTATAGTTTGCATCTGCAGGAAGATATCGGGGGCGAAGCGATTTTCGCCCCTTTATTTTGACCGGGAGACAGCTTATGGATATGGATAAAGACCGAGACCTCTTTGGCACAGAGATCAAGCAAATGCTTCGCGAAAGCATCAGCCGGGCGGTAACCGGATACTTCTCGAAACATGCGGATGATCCGGTCTTCTATACCCGGGAAGCGTATCCGATGAAAACGCGGATCGAGGATCTGCCGCTATATCCCAAAAGCATTCCGGAAATTATCCGGTCCTGGGCAAATCTGGGCAGGGAAACCCTCTACAAACCGGAAGATGTGCTGGTGCTGGATCTGGAAACCACCGGGCTCGGGCGCAGCGGGACTTTGGCTTTTATGATCGGGCTGGGCTATTTTGAGGCCGGCGAGTTTTGGGTGGAGCAGATCTTCTTACCGGATCCCGATGCCGAAGAACATAGCTTTGAGCGCTTGCAGGAACTGATGCAAAGCCGCAGTTTGCTGATCACCTTCAATGGCAAGAGCTTCGATGTTCCGGTGCTGGAAGGGCGCCTCCTCTATCACCAGATCTGGCTGGATCTGCGCGCCATGGAGCACCTGGATCTGCTGCATATCGCCCGCAGATTGTGGAAGCGGAAACTGCCTTCCTGCGCGCTGGAATCCATCGAGTTCTACATCTTGTCCCACATCCGGGACAAAGAGCTGGATATCAGCGGGGGCGACGTGCCGCAGACCTACTTCCATTTCCTCACCACCGGTGAAGCGGAGAGCATCCGCCGTGTCTTTGTGCACAATCAACATGATATCCTGCACACTGCCGCGCTTTTCGCGCTGATCTGCGATAGCTGCCAATACCCGCCGGAAGGGGGCATGGATTCCCGCATCGATTATCACGCGCTGGCGCTTTTGTATCAAAGCCAGGGGCATGAAGAGCTGGCCCGCCGGATTCTGGTGGATATGCTTGCCCGGGGAGAACTGCGCCCTGAGATCGCGCATGATCTGGGCATCATCTACAAACGGGCGAAAGAAGCTGAGGACGCGCTGGCCAGCTTCGAGATTGCCGCCTCTCTGGATCATAGCCTATCGCTGATTGAAGCGGCAAAAATCCTGGAAAAGAGGAAGGACTTCACCAAAGCATTGAAATATAGCCAAAGAGCTATGTTCCTTTCCAACGGCCGCTATCTGCAGAACCACAAGCAGCTTGCGGAAATCCAAAAGCGCGTTGACCGGCTGCAGAAGAAGCTAAGCCCGCAGCCCGGTCAGCCAATCGAGCCGGAATCGAGCTGATCTGAAGCTGTTATTATGCTGTGCTCACACGATAATCACAGCTTCATATCAGCTGAGACCCGCGCTAGTGAATCAGGGGCGGCATGGGGGTAGCTCATCAGGTATCTGCCGGCAGTAAAGGGCCTGTGCCCGCATCAGAACCCGATCTTGACGAAAGCTATTGACACAAAACGGCACTGCCTTTTAATGACTCTCAAAAATTATGATATCGGGAGTGTACAAAATGAAACTACCAGGACAGGGCTGGACCCCAACCGTTACCCTGGCAAAGCTGTTTGAAGAGCAAAACCAGTTCTTTGACGCGCTTGCCACCTACGAGCTCATCGCCCAAAACGATTCTTCACCCGCAGTTCGGGAGAAGATCGAAGCCCTGCACGTCCGCATTTTGAACGATCCGGCAAACCGCTATGATCCTCGCATCGAAAAACTCTTTACTCCCGAAGAGTTGTCCTATCTGAAGATCCTGAGCCATCAAGGCTTCGACAACATGTTTCGCGCGGCAGAAAAGCTAAGCGAAGGCATGCTGGACACCGAAATCATCTTTGATGAAGATGAGGTTTTGGCGGAAGAATCCGAGCTCGACGCCTTGGGTGAAGTTTTGCGCGAAATCGAAATGCAGGCTCAGCTCAATCTGGTGGGTGAAAGCGGGGAATTCAACGCTATGACGGTAGGCGATCTCCTGATTGCCGTGCTTTCCCGGTGGGACAAGAAGCAATCTCTCAGCGAGATCCGCCTTTCAGAAATGATCAGCCTCTTTGTCGATCTGCAGAGCCCCCGCAAATAACTATGCTCAAAGAAGCCCCGAAGTATAACAGCATCTGCCTGAAGTGCTTGCGCAAGTGTAAGCAAAATGTGCAAGTTAAGTTGCTCTCCTGCCCACGTTTTGACCCCATCCCCGTGCAGCTGGAAATCAAGGTGCCGGGGCTGGGTAAGCGCAGGACGAAAGAATGATCCGCATCATCGCGGGGATGCACAAGAAGCGCAAGCTTCAATCGGTACCCGGCCGAAGCACGCGTCCCACCACAAGCTTCAACCGGGAAATGATTTTCAGCACATATCAGGATTATGAGGGCAAAAGAGTGCTGGATCTCTATGCCGGCACCGGCGCTTTCGGGCTGGAAGCGATCTCTCGCGGAGCAGCCTGGGTGGACTTTGTGGAGTTTGCCAATGCGGCGATTTCCACCATCCTGGCTAATATAACGACTCTATCCTGCAAAGACATTTGCCACCTCTATCGCAAACGGGTGGAGGCGTTCCTCAAGGATTGCGAGGGCAATTACGACGTCATCTTCCTGGATCCTCCTTATGAAAAGAACCTGGTCAACCCCACTCTGAGAACGATTATGGAGCGCAAACTGCTGAATCCGGAAGGGCTGATCATGGTGGAACACTCCCGCAAAGAGAAGATCGCCGAAGACCTGCAGAAGTACCTCGTCAAACAAAAAGAGGGCAAGACCTGCAGCTTTAGCTGGCTGGCGGAAGATCCCGAAGCAGTCTGACCCGGGCAAGCGCTTTTCAGGCGATCCGGGGTCTTGATACAGAAATATCTGTTGTTATTGCTTGCCTTGTCTATTTTTATCCTCAGTCTCAAGTGCTGCCTAATCTCTTTCAAATAAAGCATATAGCTTGCCGGTATGGCTTCCGCGAAATTTGAGTACTATCATTGTGCGCCTCGACACACGATTATTAGTTTGACATAAATACTTCTGCAATTTGTATTGAACTAATTCTAGTGTATCCGGAAATATCCGGAGGAGGAAAAGATGACAGGAAGAACCATCTTGCCAAGAGCGGTATTTGTTGCTATAGCAATGGTTTCAGTTTTGTTTGTATTCGGGTGTACACCGCAGCTGGTGATTCGCCCTCAGGCTCCCAATGTGATTTTGGATACCAACGCGGTGGAACAGGCAGTAGCCCCCATTGCCGGGATGGACGCCCATTTCCTTACTCCCACGGATTTCTTCTTCATGGAAGAACCCCTGGCAAACGACGCGAGCTGGGATATCGTGTTCGTGGGCAAGATTATCCAAGCCCCCAGCAGGGAGACCGATAATCAGGCACAAATGCTGCGGGTAAATGACGGATCCACCGTTTGGGCTCGCTGGATGGCATCCACCTATGTGGCTACAAACGCGGACCTCAGTCTGGGCAGAACAGTAGTCTTCTACGATGCCAACTGGGGTGAACAAGACGTGCGTCAAGCCCCCAAGAGCAATCAGGAATCCCGCAGCGGGACCTGGCTGATCAGCCGGATTACGGACACCAGCGAACTCTTCAAGGGCTATGTGCTCTGCGGGGGAGGTATCAGGGTTTCAGTGAAAAATCTCCGTGTGGTGGTTACCCAGTAAGCGTCACGTGAGTTCGGATTTCAAGCTCTTATAGACGGCGTTTGCCGGATAGTGGACATTTTTGTGTTGACAGCAGGGTGCATTTCTCCCCTGCTGTCTTTCATTGTTTAAAGCTAGAAATAGAATTAGAAGAGGTATAGATGCATACTACTCAGGAGAATATCCAGAGACTTCTGGACAAGCAGCAGAAGACGATGCGGATGGGCGGCGAAAAGGCTGTCGAGAAGCAGAAATCTTCCGGAAAACTAACTGCTCGTGAGCGGTTGGACTTGTTGTTCGATGCCGGCACCTTCAGGGAGCTGGATATGTTTGTGAGCCACCGTTGCGACAACTTTGGCATGGAGAATATCGAGATTCCCTCGGATGGCGTGATCACCGGACACGGTCTTGTCAACGGACGCCATGCTTTCGCGTTCTCGCAGGATTTCACCGCCCGTGGTGGTTCGCTGGGAGAAATGCATGCCGCCAAGATCTGCAAAGTGATGGATATGGCGCTGAAAAGCGGCGTACCCTGCATCGGGATCAACGACTCCGGTGGCGCCCGCATCCAGGAAGGTGTGGACGCGCTGAAAGGCTATGGCGATATCTTCTTCCGCAATTCCCGCGCCAGCGGCGTGATCCCGCAGATTACCGCCATCATGGGGCCCTGCGCCGGCGGCGCGGTGTATTCACCGGCAATGACGGACTTTGTCTTCATGGTAAAAAACACCAGCTTCATGTTTATCACCGGGCCGGACGTGATCAAAGCGGTCACCGGCGAAGTGACCAATCAGGAAGAACTGGGCGGGGCTATGGCCCATAACAGTAAAAGCGGAAACGCACACTTTGCCTGTGAAAGCGATGCAGACGCCATCCAACAGATCAAGACCCTGCTTTCCTACCTGCCGGCTAACAATATGGAAGACGCCCCGGTGGTGGAAACCGCGGACGATCCCTGGCGGAACTGCCCGGAGCTGAATACGATCATCCCGGATAGCCCCCGCATGGGCTACGATATGCGCGATGTGATCAAGAGCGTGATGGACGACGGCATCTTCTTTGAGCCGCATTATTTCTACGCGCAAAATATCATCGTGGGCTTTGCTCACTTGGCAGGACGCAGTGTGGGGATCGTGGCAAATCAGCCCACGGTTCTGGCAGGATGTCTGGATATCGACGCTTCAGACAAAGCTACCCGCTTCATCCGCTTCTGCGATGCTTTCAACATTCCGCTGATCACCTTTGTGGACGTTCCCGGCTATCTGCCCGGTACGAATCAGGAGCACAGCGGCATCATCCGCCACGGCGCTAAACTGCTGTGGTGCTATTCCGAAGCTACTGTTCCAAAACTCACCGTGGTCACCCGCAAAGACTACGGCGGCAGCTATATCGCCATGAGTTCCCGCCACCTGGGCGCGGATATGGTATTTGCCTGGCCTTCCGCCGAGATCGCCGTGATGGGCGCTCAGGGTGCCGCTAACGTGATCTTCCGCAAAGAGATATCCGCCGCTGAAGATCAGGTAGCCAAACGCGCCGAGATGATCGCGGATTATGAAGAACGCTTCAACAATCCGTATGTAGCAGCCTCGCGGGGCTATGTGGACGCAGTGATCCTGCCCTCCGAGACCCGCAAGCGCCTGGTGGACGCGCTGGAGATCCTGAGCACCAAGAGCGAAAGCCTGCCACCCAAAAAGCATGGAAACATCCCGGCATAGGTGGGCTTGATGAAACACGATAAACGCTCCCTGGCCGCAATCTCCGCAGTGATGGCGCTGATCAGCTCCGAGGATACTCAGCCTTTGTATCAGAAACCCCTCTGCGGAAATCCCTCCCACCCCTGGCCGGCTTATGCCAGAGCCCAGACCATGCAATACCGCGACATCACCCAAAGAAGAATAATCAAAAGAAGCAGATAAAAGGAGACACCATGGATAAACACGGCATCCTCGAAATGACCAAGATGCGCTATGAAGCGGATCGCCCCAAAGCCGCCAATCCGATCAAGATACAGGACCTCAGCTTCCGCGACGGCCATCAATCGCTTTTTGCCACCAGAGGCAGAACCGAAGACCTGCTGCACGTGGCTGAACTGATGGACCAAGTGGGCTATTACTCCATGGAAGTATGGGGTGGAGCTACCTTTGACACCATGCACCGCTTCCTGGGCGAAGACCCCTGGGAACGCATCCGCACCCTGAAAAAGCACATCACCAAGACTCCTTTCTCCATGCTCCTCCGTGGGCAAAACCTGGTGGGTTATCAGAACTACGCCGACGACGTGGTAGAAGCCTTTACCCAGCGTGCCTGCGACAACGGCATCGATATCTTCAGAGTCTTTGACGCCCTGAACGACTTCCGTAACTTCATCACCGCGGTGAAGATCATCCAGAAGAACAAGAAGCACTTCCAGGGCACCATCTGCTACTCCCTCACCGAGCAGCGCATGGGCGGGGACATATATAACACAGATTACTATGTGAATAAAGCCAAGCAACTGGAAGACATGGGCGCGGACAGCATCTGCATCAAGGATATGGCGGGTTTGATCGCCCCTTACGATGCTTACAATCTGGTAAAAGCGCTGAAAGAAAGCGTGAAAGCCCCCATTCATCTGCATACTCACTTCACCAGCGGCATGGGCGACCTCTCGCTGTTCAAGGCCATTGAAGCCGGTGTGGACATCATTGACACCTGCATGGGCCCCTATGCCTACAGAACTTCCCACCCCGGCGTGGAACCTTTGGTGATCAGCCTGCTGGGCACCAATCGCGATACCGGGTTTGACATCAAGCTGCTGAACAAGATCGGCAAGGAAATGGAGAAGGATATCCCCAAATATCTCCACTTTGCCGACAACACCAAGTTCTCCATCATCGATACAGACGTGATCATTCACCAAACCCCAGGCGGCATGCTCTCGAACCTGGTGAACCAATTGCGTCAGATGGACGCACTGGACAAGCTGGATGACGTGTTTGCCGAGATCCCCAAGGTGCGCAAAGAACTGGGACAAATCCCGCTGGTAACTCCCACAAGCCAGATCGTGGGCATCCAGAGCGTAAACAACGCCATCTTCGACACCAAAGACGGTGAGTATGCCCGCATCACGGAGCAAGTGAAAGACCTCTGCTACGGCCTTTATGGCAAGACCACATTGCCCATCGACAAAGAAGTGCAAGCCAAAGCCTTGAAAGGCTATCCCAAAGGCGAAACCCCGATCTCCGTGCGCCCCGGCGACGTGATCCCCCCCGCCATGGAGCAAGTGCAGAAAGAAACTGAAGGCCTCGCCAAGAATCTTGATGATCAACTGATTGTAGCGCTGTACAACGTTACCGGCAAGAAGTTCCTGAAGATCAAATACGGCATCGATCCGATGCCGGAAGAGATGAAGCCGATGACCATGGAAGCCGTAAAAGCGGAGCAGGATTTGATCGCCAAAGCCAAAGCCGGCAAGCTCATCGAGAAACCGGAAGCTCCTGCCAAGCCTGAAGACGCGCGTCAGTTCGACGTCTTTGTAGACGGTAGCTACTACATGGTAGAAGTGGCGGAAAAGGGAGGCGCACCGCGCGTGATCTCCAGCCGTCCTGCCGCTGCTCCGGCTCCCGCCCCTGTTGCCGCGGCTCCGAAGCCTGCTGCTCCGGCAGCTCCCGCTCCTGCCCCCAAAGCCGCTGTGGTGGCCGCTCCTGCCAGCGGAGAAAGCGTTACTGCCCCCATGCCGGGCATGCTGATCAAATATGATAAACAAGTTGGCGACAAAGTGAAGCGCGGCGAGACCGTGCTGGTGCTGGAAGCCATGAAGATGTATAACAACATTCCCTCTCCAATAGACGGAACCATAAGCGCCACACCGCTTTCCGCCGGCTCAAATGTAAGCAAGGGCGATGTGTTGGCAATAATTTCAGCCGATTAAGGAGACATAAGATGCAGGTAAAAAGCCAGATCATGGATAGCGCTCAGATCAAGCGCAGCCTTCAGCGCATGGCGCATGAAATCATCGAACAAAACAGGGGTCTGGAAAAGATCCGTTTGGTGGGAATCCGTTCCCGGGGCGTCCCTTTGGCGCATCAGCTCTCGGATTATCTGAAGCTGATCTCCAATCAGGAAGTGCCGGTGGGTTTGTTGGACATCACCCTTTATCGTGATGACCTCTCCACCATCTCACACCAGCCCGTGATCAAGGGCTCGCAACTGGATTTTGAGATCGAAGACGCCATCGTGGTGCTGGTGGACGACGTGCTCTTCACGGGCAGAACCGTCCGCGCGGCCATTGATGCCCTGATGGATTTTGGCAGACCCAAGCAGATCCAGCTGGCTGTGCTGATCGATCGCGGTCACCGCGAATTGCCCATCAAAGCAGACTATGTGGGCAAGAACGTGCCGACCTCGAAAGAAGAGATCATCAAAGTAGCTATAGCTGAAATCGACGGAGAAGATAGTGTCAAGATCGTTCTGGCATAAATATCAAGAGCGCTACAAGCAGCTGCAGAGCCACGTTTGCGTGGGGCTGGATTCCCAATTGGACAAACTTCCCGCCTGTGTGCAGGGCAGCCAAAACCCGATCTGGGAGTTCAACCGCGCCATCATCGACGCCACCAAGGACTATGCCACGGCCTTCAAGCCGAATCTGGCGTTCTATCTGGCGGATGGCTTGCGCGGCCTGGAAGCCTTGTACCTCACGGTGTCCTATATCCCGCAGGAAATCCCGGTGATTCTGGATTGCAAAGTGGGGGATATCGGTTCGACCATGCAGGGTTATGCCCACGCCTTCTTTGCTGACCTGAAAGCGGATGCCATCACCGTCAACCCGCTGATGGGCAAGGACGTAATCGTCCCGCTTCTGCAACAGGAAGGCAGCTTTGCCTTTGCCCTGGCGCTTACCTCAAACCCCGGAGCACAGGATTTCTTCCACAATGCAGACCTGAAACACAAGGTGCCCCAATGGCTGAAACAGTTTGATGAAAGCAGGCTGGGCGCCGTGGTGGGAGCCACTCAGGTGGCAGACCTGCAGGAAATGCGCAAGCAGATGCCCGGCAGACTGTTCCTCGTTCCCGGAGTGGGCGCGCAGGGTGGAGACCTGGCAGCTGTGCTGAAATACGCGTCTGACAGCCCGGAAGAGCCGCGCATCCTGATCAATAGCTCCCGCGGGATTATCTTTGCCTCCATCGGTGAAGACTACGCCACCGCAGCAGCCAAGGCCGCCAAAGAGCTGTTTGAAGCATGTAAAGCATAAATCAAGAAAAGCCTATAAACAAAAAGACCCGGTGATTAAACCGGGTCTTTGTTATAATGGCTGGGATGGAAGGATTTGAACCCTCACGTACGGAGCCAGAGTCCGCTGTCCTACCATTAGACGACATCCCAACTGGAAAATTCTATATGTTTGGCTGGGCAGGGAGGATTCGAACCCCCGTATGGCAGGACCAAAACCTGCTGCCTTACCGCTTGGCGACTGCCCAACACTAAGAAATTGTGGCGGAGAGGCAGGGATTCGAACCCTGGGTAAGGTTTCCCCTACACACGCTTAGCAGGCGTGCACCTTAAGCCAACTCGGTCACCTCTCCAGACAATTAAATCTATTTATGTCTTACACTTCTATTCACTGGCGGAGGATGAGGGACTCGAACCCCCATGGGCAGAACCCGGCGGTTTTCAAGACCGCTGCCTTACCAATTAGGACTAATCCTCCATGTAGTTTGTTCCTTGAAATCCGGGGGCGGATTTTTGTCAAGCACAATCGGGGGTTTTTATCAGGTAGCTCTTGCTTTAGTTTCAGAGAGCGCGCGGTCGCCGGTTTCGCTGAAAAGACTTACCCCGCGTTTCACGCATAAAAAAAGCCCGAGACATACCCGTGATGATAAGGGTGGATATGGCCGCAACTCCGGGTTCATCGAGCCCAGAATTGGTAGCTCCAGCCCGGCCAACCCGGCTCGTTTCAGCTTGTATTCAGTTCTGTTCAAGCTGATATTAAGCTGTTATTCTCCCATGAACACAGCATAATAACAGCCTGACATCAGCTTGGTAGAGCCTCGATAAATCCGGCAAGAAGCAAGCATGGTGCTTATCTTGAACCTGGTTTATGGTTTATGCAATTGGAGTTTACATGAAAGCTCTTAGGATTCGACACGTCCTCGCGTCGATTATGGAACACCGTATCGTAAATAAGTGCAGACGGGACGTCTGCAATCCTATCCCCTCGGCTTTCATCCTCGGTGGCGAAAGCTGGCTCTCAGGTAAGTTCATTTGACCTTGTGTATCTTAGATGATTACCAATATGTTATACGGTCAAATGGAATTAATCCCAGGAACGGCAGGTCAGGCATTTGCGCGGATAAAGATGCGCTCACACAGAATTTACCGACTCTTCACACCAGCTTCATAAAAAACTAACAATACAATCGTATAATCACTCCAGATGCGGAAATCGCACACACAACTCAAAGGAGACATGAATGAAACACCGAATGGTTTTTAGTCTTTTATGCGGCATATTGATTGCATTGCCGGGCATGGCTTTTGCAGCCGACACAACACTAGGAATGGAATTGTGGTCACGTTGGACCATGAGTAGCGGAATCTCCGCCGCGGATAGCAGCAGCAGCGTGATCAAGAACAACTCGCTCGCATTGGAAAGAGGCTATCTGGACCTGAAAACAAAATTCTCTGAACAGACAAGTGCCCGCTTCACCGTGGATATGTTCTCTACAGACGCCCACAAAGACGGTGCCGGCCTGAAATTGAAGTATGCTTTCATGGATTTTGGCGATATCATCCCGATCCCGGATGCCAAGTTGAGCGTGGGTTTGCAGAAAGTATATTTCGGCACTATCTATGATTGGGATTATACCCTGATCGGAAAAGCGCCGAGTGATGAATATAAGCTTGCCAATAGTGCCGATTATGGCATCAGTGTAAACGGTTATCTCCCTTCCGGCTTTGGCGAGTATGCCCTGGGCGTGTATAATGGTGAAGGCTACAAAAACTTCGGTAGCAACCTGAAAGATAACACCAATATGGAGTTTCTGGCAAACCTGCGGCTGACCCCCATCACCGGGCTCACTTTGGGCGGATCCTTCATGACAAATAGCGTGGAACGTGAAAAAGCGCTGGCGACAGACCTCCCGGTAAGCGGATATCAAACTCAGATCTTGATCGACGCTTTGGCACGCGTGGCCTATGGTCCCGCGGTGTTCACGGTTGAATATCTTAGTAAAGACGTAGAATACCCCAATGTGAACGATGGCAGCAAAGACTACACTGCCAGCGGCATCAGCATCATCCCGGTGCTGAACCTGCGCCACTATATCGAACATGATGTGCAGCTTGTGGGTCGCTATGATCGTTGGGACGAGACCGACAACGCCTCGAACAAGCATCTTCTGCAAGCCATCACCGGCGGAATCAACTATAACCTGATGCACAACGATAGCTACAGCCCCGCGCTGCAACTGCAACTGAACGCAACCCACAAAAGCTATGATGCGGACGAATCTGCCGCTTCCTACGACCATAAGCTGAAAGACAGCCTCACCGTGATGGCTCAGCTCAAATGGCGTTTTTCCAGCAAACTCTAAAGAATAAGGATATCAACAATGCGTAAATTTACTATCATCCTGCTCATCCTGACCCTGGCAATCGGTTTTGCCTATGCCAAAAAGAACCAGATCACCTGTTCCGGCTCCACCACCGTGCTGCCGATCGCTCAAGCCGGAGCGGAAGCGTACATGGACGCCCATCCGGATGTGAACATCTCTGTCCGCGGTGGCGGTAGTGGTGTGGGTATTGCCGCTCTGCAAAATGGAACTGTGCAGATTGCCAATTCTTCCCGGCCCATCAAATCCAAAGAAGTCTCTGCCTGCAAAGCCAAAGGCATCAATCCTACTCCTTATGCTGTTGCCAACGACGGTATCGCCATCGTGGTACACAAAAGCAACCACGTGAAAGATCTCAGCGTAGCGCAGATCAAAGATATCTATACCGGAAAGATCAGCAACTGGAAGGAACTTGGCGGAGCAAGCCTGCCGATCGTGATCGTTTCCCGCGATGTGGCCTCCGGAACCTTTGAAGTCTTCAACGAAAAAGCTCTGAATGGCGCGAAAGTGGTGGCATCCGCCCAGCTTCTGGCTTCCAACAACGCCGTGGTAAGCGCTGTCGAATCCACTCCCGGGGCCATTGGCTATGCCGGTCTGGGCTACATCACTCCCGAGGTTAACATCGTGAGCGTGGAAAGGGTTACTCCTTCGACAAGCACAGTGAAAGATGGTTCTTACAAGCTTTCCCGCAAACTCTATATGTACACCAACGGCAAAGCCACAGGTGATGTGGGCAGCTTCATCGGCTGGCTGCAATCTGCTGCCGGACAGAAGATTGTGGAAGAACAAGGATTTATCTCCATCAGATAATGGGGCATTAAATACTGAATGCACACGGGGCGGAACCAATTTCGCCCCAACTGCATTTCCAAACGCCTAAGATAAGGACACCCGCTTTATGCAGATTATGGAAAAGTCTTTCAAAACCCTCAGCTACATTGCCGCGCTGTTCAGCATCGCGGCAGTGTTCGGGATCATTCTGAGCATCTTTTTGGAGGGTCTGCCGCTCTTCAAGGTAGTGAGTATTCAAGAGTTCATCTGGGGTAATGCCTGGTATCCCACGCACGGTGAAGCGCCGCAATTCGGCATTCGGAATCTCTTGATCGGTTCGGTCTATGCCACTCTGGGAGCGCTGGTCATTGCCGTTCCCTTGGGTTTGGGATCTGCGATCTTCATCTCAGAGATCGCGACACCCCGGCTGAGGGAGATTGCCAAACCGGCGGTGGAACTGCTGGCGGCTATTCCCAGCGTGGTTTACGGACTCTTTGGGATGGCGATTCTGGCTCCCTTCATCCGTGAACTCTTTGACCTTTCCACGGGGTTAAACCTGCTCAGCACTTCGATAATCCTGGGCTTGATGGTGGTTCCGATCATCGCCAGTATGAGCGAAGATGCCCTCTCCACTGTGCCTAAACACATGCGGGAAGCTTCTTTGGCCCTGGGCGCAACCCAGTGGGAAACTATCACCGGGGTGGTGCTTCCGGCAGCCCGAAGCGGCATTGTGGGCTCTGTCCTACAAGGCTTTGGCCGTGCCATCGGGGAGACCATGGTAGTCCTGATGGTGGCGGGAGGTTCCGCGCAGATCCCGGGCAGCATCTTTGAATCCTTAAGACCGCTAACCTCCACCATCGCCGCGGAAATGGGCGAGACGGTGATGGGCGACCTGCATTACCGCTCCCTGTTTGCCATCGCCATCGTGCTATTTCTGATCACCTTTGTCACCAATCTGGTAGCGGAGCTTGTCTTCCTGAAACGGAGGCTGAAATGAGCAAGCGCGAACTCCGCAATCTGGCGGGTAAATCATTGGTCGGAATCCTTTGTGCCATCACCGCGGGCATGCTGATTGTCTTTCTCTATGGCATCTTCAGCCGCGGCATCGGTGTGCTATCCTGGGAGTTCATCAGTCAGCCGCCGCGCAGCGGTATGACCGAAGGCGGCATCTTCCCCGCTATTGTGGGTACTTTCTGGCTCACGCTGCTTTCCATTGCGATCGCGCTGCCGATGGGCATTCTGTGCGCCATCTATCTCTATAGTTATGGCAGGCCCCTGTGGTTTGTGAAGCTGGTGAAGCTTGCCATCAATACCTTGGTGGGTATTCCGTCCATCATCTATGGTCTCTTTGGTATGGCAGTATTTGTGAACATGCTGTCCCTGGATGTCTCGCTGATATCCGGCGCGCTCACTCTGGCGATCCTTGCTCTCCCTCTGATCATTAATGCCGCGGAAGAAGCTCTGCAGGGAGTTCCAAAGGATTTTACAGAAGCATCCATCGCACTTGGCGCGCCTATCAGCAAGACCATTCTGCGCGTGGTTTTACCCACTGCCATGCCCAATATTCTTACCGGAACTATCATCAGCATCGGCAGGGTAGCGGGTGAAACCGCCCCCATCATGTTCACTGCCGCCACCTTTTATTCCAGAAGGTTACCAAGCTCGCTCAGCCATGAGGTAATGGCGCTGCCCTACCACATCTTTGCGCTTATGACCGAAGGCTCCAAAGGCTCGCTGCAAGCACCGATTGCCTATGGCAGCGCGGTGGTGCTGCTGCTGATGGTTCTGGGAGTGTCCTCGATCGCCATCATCATCCGCTACAGATTCAGGAGAAATAAACAATGGTAAAAGCCCACATTTGCACAAATAACCTCAACCTCTGGTTTGGGGATAACCACGTGCTGTACGACGTCAGCATGTGTGTCTTTGAGAACCGCATCACCGCCATGATCGGTCCCTCAGGCTGCGGAAAGTCCAGCCTGCTGCGCTGCTTCAACCGCATGAATGACCTCATTCCCAGCGCCCGCATCCAGGGCAGCATCCTGCTGGATGAAGAAGATATCTATCATCCCAAAGCCCGGGTAACCGATATCCGCACCAGAGTGGGCATGGTGTTTCAGAAGCCCAATCCCTTTCCCAAGAGCATCTTCAACAACGTGGCTTTTGGCCTGAAGATCCAGGGAAAACACAGTAAAAGCGAGATCATGGACAGGGTAGAGAAAAGCCTGAAGGATGCCTGGCTCTGGGATGAAGTGAAGGACAGGCTGCACAGCTCCGCGATGTCCCTTTCCGGAGGGCAGCAACAGCGCCTCTGCATTGCCCGAGCCCTGGCAAACGGCCCCCGGGTCTTGCTGCTGGACGAGCCGACCTCCGCGCTGGACCCGCAATCCACCGCCAAGATCGAAGAGCTGTGCCTGGATCTGAAGAGCAAGGTCAGCATCCTGATCGTTACCCACAACATCGCTCAGGCCGGCCGCATCTCGGATTACACCGCCTTCATGTATCTGGGTGAACTCGTCGAATTCGGCGAAAGCTCCCAGGTCTTCACCGTGCCCAAGGACAGCCGCACCGAGGATTACCTCACCGGTGTCTTCGGCTAAGACCCACACAATGATTATTCCACAGGAGATAGATAAATGCTAAATACAAAACTCAACGAACTGAAACGAATGCTGATGGAACAAGCTTCTTTGGTAGAAAAGATGGTGATCATCAGCATGAACGCCATCCAAAGCGGCTACGAATGCAACCTGGAATCCGTGATGCGCTATGAAGACCGGGTAAACCGCATAGAACTGGAAATCGAGACCTACTGCACTTCCCTGATCGCCCTCTATCAACCGGAAGCCAAAGACCTCCGCGCCATCCTGATGTCCTATAAGATAAACAACGACCTTGAACGCCTGGCGGATCAGGCTGTGAACATCACGGAAAGCGCCAACGCCATCTGCGGTGAGCCCATCAGCGAGCAATTCCCCCAACTGCTGGATATGAAGCTGAAATCCATCGCAATGCTCCACAAAAGCATGTCTGCCTTCATCAACAAGGATGTTGCCCTCGCCCGTCAGGTATGCGCGGACGACAATGAGGTGGACGAACTGAACAACTCGATTCGCAAAAACCTGGTGATCCTAATGAAGAAATCCCCGGAGTTCATCAACAACTATCTGCACCTCTTGCGGATCACCAACAATCTGGAACGCATCGCAGACCTGAGCACAAACATCGCTGAAAACACCGTGTTTCTGGTGGAAGGAAAGGTGATCAAGCATCATGTGGACGATGAACAGTGAAGCGATCCCCCGGCTTGTGCTCTGAGCCTGCGCAAAGCTTTGCCCCGCAATTGCCGCACGCGTTCCGCGCTGATGCCCAGGCAGCGTGAGATATCCTTGATGCTTTTTGCCTCTGAATAGCTGAGCAGCAGGATCTTGCGTTCCAGTTCGGGCAGATCCGCAGGCAGTTGCAGGCTTTGCTGGGGCTCATCGGTGGCAGGATCAGTCTGGTCGGCAATTCTGTCATATTCATAGGCATCAATGCTTTCATGCTGCTGCTCGGAATCCCCTATTTTAGCCCGGATAATGTGCTTGGCGACCCAATAATAGGCATAGGTCGCAAAAGCTGCTCCCTTATCCGGGTCGAAGCGCCGGTTTGCTTCCAGGAGGCCCATCATCCCTTCCTGATAGAGGTCATCAAAATCCTCGAACCTGCGGCTGTGCTTGTTCGCCAAGCCTTTCACCAGGCCTTCATACTCTTGCACCAAAGTATCCGGATCTTGAAACAATCTATCGCCAGCCATGTTCTGCCTTCAGGATCAGCGGTAACACGATGTGGAAGCAGCAGCCTTCTCCCGGCTCACTTTCCACCGTGATGTTCCCCGCGTGCAGGGCCACGATATGCTTCACGATCGCCAGCCCCAGCCCGGTGCCGCCTTTGCTACGGTTACGGGATTTCTCGCCCACCCAAAAGCGCTCAAAGATGCGGGGATGATCCTTGGGGTCGATGCCTTCACCGCTATCGGAAAAGTCGATATACAGTTTCTCAGAATTAGTCCAGGCCTTGATCCGGATGCCCCCTTGCGGAGTATGGCGGATGGAGTTTTGCGCCAGATTGATAAACACCTGTTCCAGCTTGAAAGGATCCATGCTGCAGACGGCTTCTTTGGATTCAATCTCGATCTGCAGGGAGAGTTCTGCTGCCTCCGCCATCGGTTTCAGGATCAGGCTCAGGTTTGCCATGAACTCTGCCAGTTGCACCTGTTGAATATCCAAGCCCAAACCCCGTTCCAGCTGGATCAGATCTTCCAGGTCGGCAATCAGCCGGATCAGTCTTTGAGTATGGTTCTGAATGATCTTCAGATACCGGTCTTTGTTCGAAAAGTCCTCTTCCAAAGCCTCCGTGAAACCCTTGATGGCGGTCAGCGGAGTGCGCAGTTCATGCGCCAGGTTCACCACGAAGTCCCGTTTCATCTGAGCCGCAGCGCGCAGGGCATCGATGCTCTGCAACATGAACACCCGGCGCTTGCCATCAGCGTCCGCGGCAGCGCTGAGCAGATAGTAGTGTTCATCAATCACGAATTCGCGAAGCTCCTTTCTTTCGGAAGAAGGGAATGCCCGCAGATACTCCATCAGGAAGGGATCGCGGATGAGCTCCCAATAGTAGGGCGTATGGTTTTCTCCGCCACCGGGAAAGAGCTCGCGAAATGATGCGTTTGCCCACAGCACCTTACCCTCGGAATCCAGCGCCCAAAGCGGATCTTCGTTTGAAGAAATCAGCAGGCGCAGTTCTTCCCGATGCACAGACAGATGCCCGATGGTGCTATCCTTCAAGCTCAATACTTTGTTGATGGACTTGCCCAGTTCGTTAAATTCCTCCACCGCCAGATCCGGAAATCCACTGCTTGCCTTTCCGTCCGAGATCCGTTTGGCGGCTTCACTGATCTGATTCATCTGCCGGTTGAAGACATACAGGGTGAAGATCAAGATGACCGCAGTGCTGATAGTGATGATCAAGAGTACCGTTCCGGTGCCGGCTCCGATTAGCAGCAGCACATTGAGTAATGCCAGATTCAGGATGTTCAGGAAGATCAGACCGCGGGTCAGGCTGCGTTTTTCCAACTACTTCTCCATGCTGAAACAATAGCCCACACCACGCACATTTTGGATGTGGCCGCTATAATCCCCCAGTTTTTCACGCAGGTTTTTGATGTGAACATCCACGCTGCGCTCGATCACGATCTTATCGTTGCCCCAAAGATGGTCCAGAATCGCGGAGCGAGACCACACCCGGTCCGGCTTGGAGGCCAGGAGCTTGAGGATGCGAAATTCGGTCAGCGTGAGGTCAAGCCGCTCTTCCCCGATGATGGCCTCATAGCGGTTCATATCCAGTTTCAGGGCAGGGGGAATGAAGATGTCCTTGGTCTGCGCGGAGCTATCACTGCGGCGCAAGACGGCATTGACGCGGGCGACCAGTTCCTTGCCCTCAAAGGGTTTACTCAGATAGTCGTCCGCGCCGGTTTCCAGCCCCTTGATTCGGTCTGCAACATCCACCCTGGCGGTCAGCATGATGATGGGCAAGCCTTTGTTGTGTTCACCTTCTCTGATCTTCGTGCAGATTTGGATGCCATCCATATCAGGCAGCATCAGATCCAGCACCAACAGATCGCAGGGAGCACTTTCCAGCGCGTCCAGCATCGGGCGGCCCCGGCTGAAGATGCGGGTGTCAAATCCCGCGCTTTGCAGCTTGATTGCCACCAATTCGGCTATATCCGGTTCGTCTTCAACGATGTAGATCATTTTTTGCATCTTCTGTCCTTATCTTGTTTTTTTCCAAAACATCCCGGGAGGCAGTTTCAGGCAAGGTTTTTTTGGTTAATTCTTCTTAACATAGCCTTTCCCGCTTTTTTGCCTGATTTGTGAAGCCGGGCTTGAGCTGGTGTTAAGCTGTGATTTTCGGGTGGGCATGGGAGAATAACAGCTTGAAATCAGCTTGATCCCGGTTTGATAATCTGAGCCAGACGCGGGGAACGAGGATGATGTGAGCAAGGGGATTCCCAAGGCTCCGCAGCGCGGCCGTAAATCCTCGGAAAAGTATATAGATATGGCTTAAATCAATGTTTAGGGTTACATTATCAGTATGACAATTTTGCTTCCCGTCTGAAGGAGTACTAACTATGGGCAAGAGCACAAAAATCATTCCGGGAGAGCGTTTTCGTTTATGGGCCCAGCGCCGTAAAGTAAATCCTCCCGAGAATGAAACCGCGGATATTATGCCGTTACGCGCCGAACTATTCAGCGCCGAACAGGTGCGCGCCCATGGTAAGTATCTGGCCGGACAGCACACGCTGAACATGGGACGATCCAGGCTCAACCTGTTGTCGCGCTTGGCAGAAAATGAAAACCTGCTCCTGGAGGTTCACGAAGAACTGACCAAAGACGTGAAATCCGATGGCTCGATCAGCCCGGCAGGGGAATGGTTGCTGGATAATTTTTACCTGATTGAAGAACAAATCCGCACGGCAAAACGGCACTTCCCAAAGAGTTATAGCCGCGAGCTGCCCAACCTAGCCAGCGGTTATCCGCGGGTGTATGACATCGCATTGGAGATCGTTTCACACGGAGATGGCAGGGTTGACCCCGAGAACCTCAGTATCTTTGTGAGCGCGTATCAATCCCAAACAACCCTTAGTCTCGGAGAGCTTTGGGCAATCCCGATCATGCTGCGGCTGGCGCTGATGGAAAATCTCCGCCGGGTGGCATCACGGATTGCTGCCGGCAGAGCTTTCCGCAAGAAGGCAGAGCATTGGGCAGACCGGATGATGGAAATCTCGGTCAATGACCCCACCAGCCTGATTCTGGAAATAGCGGATATGGCGCGTTCGGATCCTCCCATGGTCAGCTCCTTTGTGGCCGAACTCGCGCATCGCCTGCAGCGGCAGATCCCGGCTTTGAACCTGCCTCTTTCCTGGATCGAGCAAAGACTTTCGGAAACCGGACAAACAATTGAGCAGCTGGTGCGCTCCGAAAATCAGCAATTGGCAGCGGATCAAATATCGATCAGTAATAGCATTGGCAGCTTGCGCTTCCTGGGCGCGATGGACTGGCGCACTTTTGTGGAAAAGATGAGCGTAGTCGAGGACATCCTGAGCGAGGACCCGGCCCAAGCATATTGTAGAATGGATTTTGCCACGCGTGACAGCTATCGTCATGTGATCGAGAGGATTGCCAGATCGAGCCACCATTCCGAACAGGAAGTGGCAGAGTTTGCCGTCCAATTGGCACGGGAAGCGGTCGTCCTGCCAAATGGTGACGATCGGACAGCTCATGTGGGTTACTACTTGGTGGACCGCGGCTTGCAGCGGCTTGAACGGCTTGCCCATGTACGCCTGTCGGTAACTGAATACCCGGCAAAACTCAGCAAGAAGTTCCCCCTGCTCTCATATCTGGGAACGATCTTTGTGCTGACAATTCTACTCAGCGGAGCAATCGTCTTGAAAGCGTTCACGGATGGGCTGCAGGGCTGGATCCTGGGCCTTTTGGGTTTGCTGACGGTGTTCATTGCCATCAATCTGGCGATTGCGCTGGTAAATTGGGTAGTGACCCTGTTTTCTTCCGCAAAATTGCTGCCCCGGATGGACTATTCCCTGGGCATCCCGGTGGAAACTCGGACTCTGGTGGTGATCCCCACCATGCTCAGCAGTAAGGGGGGGATTGAGGACTTGGTCAAGGCTTTGGAAGTACGTTTCCTGGCAAATCAGGACGATAACATCTGTTTCAGCTTGCTGACGGATTATCGTGATGCCGCGCAAGCTACTCTGGAGCAAGACGAGCCCCTCTTGACGCTGGCGGCTCAAGGCATTGCTGAGCTAAACCAGAAATACGGTAGCCAGAGTGGCGATAAGTTCTTTCTCTTTCATCGCCCGCGGCTGTATAATCCCAAAGAAAAGACCTGGATGGGCTATGAGCGCAAACGCGGTAAACTGGCTGCCTTGAATGGCTTTCTGCGTGGTAATGCGGCGGACAGTTTTTCACTGATTGTGGGGGATACCGCAGCCCTGACCGGGGTGAAATATATCATCACCCTGGATACAGATACCCAGCTGGTCCGAGATTCTGCCCGACACATGATCGGGACCATGGCGCATCCTCTGAACCGACCCTATTATCACGAGAAGAAACAGCGCGTTACCGCCGGCTACGGCATCTTGCAGCCCAGAGTGGCAGTGAGCCTGCCCGGGGCAAATCGGTCCTTATACGCGAAACTGGGGGCCGGAGAACCGGGCATTGACCCCTATACCCGAACTGTTTCCGATGTCTATCAGGATCTCTTCGCGGAAGGCTCGTTCATCGGCAAAGGCATATATGATGTGGACGCTTTTGAACAAGCCCTTGGCAACCGGTTCCCGGAAAACCGGATCCTGAGCCACGACCTGCTGGAAGGCTGCTATGCCCGCGCCGGCTTGCTCTCTGACGTGCAGCTTTACGAGGAGTTTCCCTCCACTTACAGCGCGGATGTCAACCGGCGCTACCGCTGGATCCGGGGAGACTGGCAGATCGCCCGGTGGATCTTGCCGCGCGTTCCCGGCAAAGATAATCAGCCACAGAAGAATCCCCTCACCCTGCTTTCCCGCTGGAAGATCTTGGATAACCTGCGGCGCAGCCTGACTGCCGCGGCGATGGTGCTGATGCTGGTGCTGGGCTGGATTGTGTTTCCCGATGCCCGGTTCTGGAGCCTGCTGATACCGGGGATTTTGCTGTTCCCGGCTCTTGCTTCATCGCTCTTGAATCTGCTCCGCAAACCGGCGGAGATCACGATCAAAGAACACTGGGCGGCAGAGCGTAAGACAGCCAAAAGAAAGCTGGCGGAAGTGGGTTTCAACATCGCCTGTCTGCCCTATGAGGCATTCTTCAGCCTGGAGGCAGTCTTCCGCACAACCTGGAGAATGCTGTTCTCGCATCGACACCTGCTGGAATGGAATCCTTCCGGAGAACAAAGACAAGATAGCGGCAGCGGCATCAAAGCCAGCTACCGGGTGATGTGGTCTGCTCCCTTCGCCGTGATCGCGATTGTATTCATTCTTGCTTTCACTAACCCGGACAGCCTTTTCTGGGCAGCTCCGATCCTGGGTGTATGGTTTGCTTCACCGCTGATCTCCTGGTGGATCAGTCGTCCCCTGATCAAGCGCGAAGCAAAGCTGAGCCCCACTCAGCTTCTCTATCTGAGGAAAATCTCCCGCAAGACCTGGGCATTCTTTGAAACCTTTATCTGCGAGGGGGATAACTGGCTTCCGCCGGATAACTTCCAGGAGCATCCGGTAGAAGTGGTGGCGCACCGAACTTCACCAACCAATATGGGTTTGGCAGTATTGGCGGGTTTGGCTGCCTTCGATTTTGGCTATATCACCGCCGGACAACTTGTCGAGCGGACAAAGAGATCTCTGGGTACGATGATGGGGCTGGAGAGATACCACGGGCACTTCTACAATTGGTATGACACACAGACCCTGAACCCGCTTACGCCTCTGTACATATCGTCTGTGGACAGCGGGAACCTGGCGGGACACTTGCTCACGCTCCAAAGTGGCTTGTGGGGCTTGACTGATCAGTGCATCATCGGCACCCAGTATATTGCGGGGCTGAATGACAGCCTGATCGTTCTCATGGAAGCGGCGGCGGTAAAACCGGAAGCGAAAGCAAAGGCGCAGCTTGATCTGCTTCACCGGCACCTGGAGGCAGCGCTTGAGAGCGCTCCCCAAACCCTGGGAAGCTTATGGGCTTTTCTGGAACAAACCCGGGATCTGGCGCAGGCAGTATCTCTGCCTCATGAACCGCAGGCTCCTGCTCCGGAAGATCTGCAGAACTGGTGGTTACAGGCGTTTCTGGGACAGTGTCAGGGTGCTCTGGATGAGCTGAAGCTCCTTGCTCCCTGGATCGAATATGCTTCCGGTAAAACCGCTGTGACAGAGTTTCCTGAACTGAACAAGGTGCTGACCCTCCGAGAGACAATAGCACTGGAGCCGGAACTGCTGCCGGTGCTGAAACAGCGCATCAACGCCGCTTCTGCTCAAACAGATGTGTATCGGCTGTCGGAGCTGGCGGAGCTGGTTCAATCGGCAGTTAAGCACGCCAAAAGCAGGATTGCCGCGATTGAAGTGCTGACTCTTCAATGCCACTCACTATCCCAAATGGAGTATGACTTCCTCTACGACAAAAAGCGTCGGCTGCTATCCATCGGTTACAACGTTGGCAACCACCTGATGGACTCCAGCTTCTATGATCTTCTGGCCTCGGAAGCCAGGCTTTCCAGCTTTGTGGCAATCGCCCAGGGCAAGCTGCCTCAAGAGACCTGGTTCGCATTGGGAAGGCTGCTCACCACGGCAGGCGGCGAGCCCATCCTGCTATCCTGGAGCGGGTCTATGTTTGAATACCTGATGCCCCTTCTGGTAATGCCCACATACGCGGACACGCTTCTGGACCAGACCTACAGTGCTGCCGTAGCCCGGCAGATTGAGCACGGCAAAAGGAGATCTGTTCCGTGGGGCATCTCGGAAAGCGGATACAATGCCTTTGATGTGCAGCTCAATTATCAGTACCGGGCTTTCGGAGTACCCGGCTTGGGGCTGAAAAGAGGGCTTTCCGCGGATTTGGTGGTGGCTCCCTATGCCACCGCCCTTGCGCTGATGGTGGCTCCGGAAGAAGCTTGCCGGAATCTGGAACGGTTATCGGCAGAGGGCTTTGAAGCGCGCTATGGCTTTTACGAGGCGATCGACTACACCCCGTCCCGCCTGCCGCGTGGCGAATCCAAAGTGGTGATCCGGTCTTTCATGGCCCATCACCAGGGCATGAGTCTGTTGTCTCTGGCGTATCTGCTCCTGGACCGCCCCATGCAAAAGAGGTTCGAATCCGACGCCCTGTTTCAGGCAACCTTGCTTCTGCTGCAAGAGCGCATCCCAAAGGCCACCGCCTTTTATGCCCGCACCTCAAAGCTCTCCGAGAACTATCTTGCTTCCGGCACCACAGAAACGCCCATCCGTGTCTTTAACAGTCCGGATACCCCTCATCCGGAAGTGCAGCTGCTCTCGAACGGCACATATCACGTGATGGTAACCAACGCCGGGGCTGGCTTCACCCGCTGGAAAAACCTCGCGGTTACCCGTTGGCGTGAAGACCCCACCTGCGACAACTGGGGTACATTCTGCTACATCCGGGATATGGAAAGCAAGAAGTTCTGGTCTGCCACGCATCAGCCCACGCTGCGGCACTCCAAGTTTTATGAGGCGATCTTCTCGGAGGGAAAAGCGGAGTTTCGCGGAAGCGCTCTGGACTATGATTACTACACTGAAATAGCCGTATCCCCGGAGGATGATATCGAATTACGCCGTCTGCGCATCACGAACCGGGCCCGTAGCCGCAGGACGATCGAGATCACCACATACGCAGAGGTGTCTCTCGCCTCCCCCGCGGCAGACGCATTGCATCCGGCCTTTAGTAACCTGAATATTCAGACCGAGATCATCCCCCATTCCAGAGCCATACTTTGCACCCGCAGACCCCGCTCGCAGGAGGATAAAGACCCCTGGATGCTGCATCTGATGGCGGTACATGGAACCCCCGTCCATGGTGTCTCATACGAAACAGACCGCATGAAGTTCATCGGCCGGGGAAACACCGTAGTCAACCCGCAAGCGCTGGCTTTGCTCCCCGGCGTTGCCAATAATGACCTATCTAACAGCCAGGGCTCCGTGCTTGACCCCATCGTCTCCATCCGGTGCCGGATAACTCTGGATCCGGAAGAAGCCGTGACGATCAACATGGTCACCGGCGTCGGTGAAACCAGAGAGGCAGCCCTCAGCTTGATCGGCAAGTACCAGGACCGGCATCTGGCAGACCGGGTCTCGAATCTGGCCTGGACGCATAGCCAGGTTTTCCTGCGCCAGTTTGATGTCAGCGAAGCAGATGCCCAGCTATATGGCAGGCTTGCCGGCTCCATCATCTATTCAAATGCGGCTCTGCGCGCGGATGCTGCCGTGCTGATCAAGAACCACCGCGGACAGTCCGGCTTGTGGGGTTACGCCATCTCCGGGGATTTGCCCATTGTTTTGCTGCAGATAGAAGACCCTGCCAATATCTCCCTGGTGCGCCAAATGGTCCAGGCTCATGCCTACTGGAGGCTGAAGGGTCTGGCGGTGGATCTGGTTATCTGGAACGAAGATCACGCTGGCTATCGTCAGCTCTTACATGATCAGATCATCGGGCTGATCTCAGCCGGGCTGGAATCTGATGTGACCAACCAACCCGGAGGGATTTTTGTGAAGCCCGCGGAGCTGATTGCCGAAGAAGACCGCATCCTGATCCAGTCCGTTGCCAGGGCCATTATCAAAGACAGTTATGGCTCTCTGGCAGAGCAAATCGGAGGCCGCAGACAACAGGAGCTGAACATCCCGCTCTTGGCTCCGACCCGGACGATCAGGTCCGTCCCCATTCCCGCAGCTCCCTTAGCCCGGACAGATTTGCTGTTCTTCAATGGCCTGGGCGGCTTTACCCCGGATGGCCGTGAGTATGTGATCATCACTGCGCCTGGGCAGCAGACTCCCGCACCCTGGGTCAACGTCCTGGCAAATCCCGGCTTTGGCACGGTGATCTCCGAAAGTGGCCTTTCCTACACCTGGAGCGAGAACGCGCATGAGTTTCGGCTGACCCCCTGGAGCAACGACCCCGTGAGTGATTCCCGAGGAGAAGCTTTCTATCTGCGCGATGAAGACACCGGCGTCGTTTGGTCTCCAACTCCGCAACCGTGCATGGGGCATACTCCCTATACCACCCGGCATGGCTTTGGCTACAGCGTCTTCGAGCATCTGGAGAATGGCATCCGGTCTGAACTTTGGGTATATGTAGCATTGGATGCTCCGATCAAGTTCATCCGCCTGAAACTGCACAATGAGATCGACCGCCCCCGCAAGCTTTCTGTCACCGGCTATGTGGAGTGGGTCCTGGGGGACTTGCAACCCAAAACCACAATGCACATCGTCACCGAGATAGACCACGGATCCGGCGCAGTGTTTGCGAAAAACCCATATAACAAAGAGTTCCCCGATCGCTGTGCCTTCTTTGATACCGATGAAACTGCCCGCACGATTAGCTGCAACAGAGCTGAATTCCTGGGTAGAAATGGTTCACTGAACAATCCGCTCGCCCTGAAGCGCCAGAGATTATCCGGAAAGGCGGGCACAGCCCTGGATCCCTGCGCCGCGATCCAAACAAACATAGAGCTCGCTCCGGGAGAGGAGCGTGAACTGGTCTTCAAACTGGGCGTCGGGCTGAATGACGCCGATGCCAGAGAATTGCTCAGACGCTTCCGGGGTCCTGCCTCGCGTGAAGCCCTGGATAAGGTCTGGCAGCATTGGACGCATACTCTGGGCACCATCAACGTGGACACCCCGGATCAATCCCTGAATGTGCTGACCAATGGCTGGATGCTCTATCAAACCCTGGCATGCCGTCTTTGGGGACGCAGCGCCACCTACCAATCCGGAGGAGCATTTGGCTTCCGGGATCAGTTACAGGACGTGATGGCGCTTATTCATGCCAGGCCCGAGCTCGTGCGGCAACACATCCTCCTCTGTGCCGAACACCAGTTTCCCGAAGGCGATGTTCAGCATTGGTGGCATCCACCCACGGGGCGTGGCGTAAGAACCCGCTGCTCAGACGATTATCTCTGGCTGCCCTATGTTGTTAGCCGCTATATCCACCTCACCGGAGATACCGGGATCCTGGATGAAGATCTGCACTTCCTCAATGGCAGATTGGTCAATGCTGACGAGGAATCCTATTATGACCTACCCCAAAAGTCCGAGAATACTGCAAGCCTCTATGAACATTGCCTCCTGGCTGTGCAAAACGGGCTCAGGCTTGGCGTTCACGGCTTGCCCCTGATGGGTACCGGGGATTGGAACGATGGCATGAACCTTGTGGGTGCCCAGGGTAAGGGAGAAAGCGTTTGGATGGGCTTTTTCCTGTATGATATCCTCCAGAAATTCGCCAAAATTGCCCTCCTGCGCGAGGATCATGCCACTGATGACCTCTGCCGGCGCGAATCGGCAAAGCTGAAACTGAACCTCAATCTGCATGGTTGGGATGGCGAATGGTTCAGAAGAGCATATTTCGACGACGGCACTCCGCTGGGCTCTTCCGAAAACTCCGAATGCCGCATTGATTCCATCGCACAGAGCTGGTCTGTCCTGTCCGGTGCCGGTGAAGCGCAAAAATCGCTGCAGGCTATGGATTCACTGGGCAAATACCTGGTTCGAAAAAGCGACGGCATCGTTAAGCTGCTGGATCCCCCCTTCGACAAATCTCCGCTCAATCCAGGTTACATCAAGGGTTACGTACCCGGCGTGAGAGAGAATGGCGGTCAATACACCCATGCCGCAATCTGGGCAAGCTCGGCTTTTGCCAAACAAGGGGATAGCAAGCGTGCCTGGGAACTCTTTGACATCATCAATCCGGTGAATCACGCCAAAACAGCCGCGGATGCCGCCATATATAAAGTGGAACCCTATGTAACAGCCGCGGACGTCTATGCCGTAGCTCCCCATACCGGGCGCGGCGGTTGGACATGGTACACGNNTCAGCCTGGATGTACACCCTGATCCTGGAGTCGCTCCTGGGGTTGGACAGCCGCGAAAACACTCTGCGCTTCAGTCCTTGCCTGCCTTCCCACTGGCAGGGCTATAAGCTGCACTATCGCTATCGTGAAACGGTGTATCATATAGAATTCATCAAAGATCCTGAAGCAGGCACCGAGCAATTTGTTAGCCTGGATGGACTTGATCAGCCGGATAAATCCATCACGCTCATTGACGATAGAAAGGAACACTGGGCAATAGTGCGCTTGCCGGAAACGCGAAGCTAAGCTGCCAAAGACGGATCTCCCGCGCTCAATGGGCTTCTCCGGCTCTTTCTGCCCTTTGCATCAGCTCGAGTTTGTCCTGAGGTCAAGCTGTTATTGTGCTGTGCCCATGGGACAATAACAGCTTAAAATCAGCTTTACTACTATAGAATGAATAGTGATGGGCACGGGCATCAGTTGAAAATGAATGAAGAATCACAAAATAGTTTGAGATAAATCCTTGCATTTTGGCAGAGATGGGATAGTCTATATTCGTGGAGCACATAGAATTTTTGATTGTGCTACATGGAGGATATAATGAATGATGAGAAAGACTTGTGTGTATTGGTTGAATATGGCTCAAACGCCACGAAGGTGATGACGGCGTCCTGTTCCACCGGCGAGGAGAATAGCTTTTACCGGCTGCCTCTACGCTTGGCTGACCGGCTTGACGAGTCCGGCTGTCTCACCGAAGATGCGATAGCAATCATGTTGAATACGATTATTGATGTGAAGAAACGCTTTCCGAATGCGCAAGAGTACCTGCTCATAGGTACCGAAGCTTTGCGCAGAGCCAGGAACAAACAGGAGATAATCGACCGTATAGCCCACGAACATGGGCTTAGCCTGCGGATCCTGAGTACCCAGGAAGAGGCTGAAGCGGCATTTCTGGGCGTTCGGGACCTTATTCCAAAGCGGAAACGGGCGGTTTGCTTCGATATCGGCGGTTCCAGCACAGAGATCGTGAAGGTCTATGGCGGCAAGATCGAGAGCATCAATAGTTTCAAGCTTGGGGCGGTGGATTTGTCCCGCAACTATAGCAAAACGATGCCGCTCAAGAATTGCGCCTATATGGGTATGCTGTTTGAAATTGACAAAATCCTGCGCTGGAAAGTGCCGGGGTCCTGCAATGTGATCGGCACCGGCGGTTCGGTTCACACCTGCGCGTCGGTCGCTGCGCGTAAAGCCGGCATGCCGAATTCCGGGATAGAGGGTTTCAGATTGCTGAAGGGCGAGCTGTTTCGGCAGATCCAGATGTATCGCGCCCTGGATCTGACCTCAATCGCCAGAATCCCCGGCATGGAACCCGCCCGGGTGGATACCATTTTGCCGGCTGTGATGATCATGCACCATATCCTGGAGCAAACGGATCAGCCATACTTGGTTGCCACCTGCAGAGGTGTGCGCCACGGGATTTTGATGCCCAAATAGAAAAAGGACCCCAGCCCGTAAACAAGCAGGATCCTTAATCGCCCTAAACGCCGCAATGCAAGCCGGGTGCGGCCAAGATATGCCTCTTCATGCCAGTTCTGCCTCATAGATGCCTCCGGAGCCTCAGACAGCCTATATGAATGCCCCGCCTACAGAACCCACCTGCCTTCCCAAAGCCTTCCAGTCTATCGGGAATGTCCGGTGCCCAGCCAGACATTCCCTTGCTGATAGCCTGCCTACAGAGCCCACAAGATGCCCTCCCAAAGCCTTGCCTACAGAGTTGATCGACCGCCTAAAGCCGATCACCCTGCCTGATGCCCCCAGCCTACAGATCCTACCTGCCTTTCCGACTAGCCCTTGTGCCTAAAAATGCCTGATGCCCGGTGCCCGGTTTCAAGGATCAGCCTAAAGATCCTTGCCTACCAGACATGCCAATCTATATCGCACAATTCAGGCCAATGCTGAAAAAGAGGCTAAGATGACATTCTGCATGCAGATAGGGACATCGGCGCAGCAAAGGGAGGAGGTAAAAATAACCACGCGCAAGGCGTGGAATGAGGGGTTTTCGCAGGATAAATGGTACTATTTACGCGGGAGATCGATGCCCAGAGCACTCAGTTTCTTGGCTAGATTACTCTTATCCATCTGCAAGTAAAGTGCTGCCTGGGAGATGTTTCCGCCATGTGCCAGCATCACGCTCTCCAGATAGTTGCGTTCAAACTGCCGCACTGTTTCCCGATATGAGGCGGGGCCTTCATAAGCATCTTGTTGGTTTGTGGTGAAATCTACCACGCCCAGCACCTCGTTTTTGGAAAACACTACCGCGCGCTCCACGCAGTTCTTCAGCTCGCGCACATTTCCCGGGAATTCTTGTTCCAGGAGCCATGCCGCAGCACTGGGAGCGATGCTTTTGGGTTGAATCTGGTTGCGATTACAGAATCCTGTTACAAAGAACTCGGCCAGGGTGATGATATCCTCCCGGCGCTTGCGCAGAGGCGGGATCTCGATGTTGATGGTGCTGATGCGGTAGTAGAGGTCACTGCGGAAAGCATTGTCTTCGATCATCTGGGGCAGATCCTGGTTTGAAGCGCTGATGATGCGGGTGGAGATCTTTTGCGCGTTGCCACCCAGCTTCTGGATTTCTTGCTCGGAGATCACTCGCAGCAATTTTGCCTGAACTTCCATGGGCAATTCTCCAATCTCATCCAGGAATATGCTGCTGTCTTTGGCAAACTCGAAATAGCCCTTGCGGGAAGACACCGCCCCGGTGAAAGCTCCTTTCTCGTAACCAAAGAGCTCGGCTTCAAACAGTTCCCGCGGGATGGAGGCGCAGTTGATGGTCACCAGGTTCTTGGTTCCCAGAACGGAGAGCCGGTGAATCGCTGCCGCGGCAAGTTCTTTGCCCACCCCGGTTTCGCCACTGATCAGGACCGGAGTATCGAACTTGGCAGCCTGGATGATGGCGTCAAAGACCCTTTGCATCGGTTCGCTGCTACCGGCCATGCCGATGGACGAAAGCTGCAGCTCCCGCATGCCCCGGTGCATCAGGATGCTTTCCTTCAGGCGGGCGAGGCGGATGAGGAGATGCTCCTTGGCGATCGGCTTCTCAATGAAGTCTGTGGCACCGTATTTGATGGCATTCACCGCGTCCGGGATGTGCCCGGAGCCGGAGATCATCAGGATCGGCATCTCGGGGTAGCGGTTGTGCAGCTCCTCCAGCATACCAAAGCCATCCTGCAAGGCGGGGAAGCACATATCCTGCATCACGAGGTCGAAGTTATACTTCTTCAGGGTATCTTCCGCTTCCTCCAAGCATGAAGCGGTATGCACGGTGTAACCCGCATTGCGCAGCAGGTCTCCGGTTAGCCGGCATAAGATGGTATCGTCGTCCGCGATCAAGATGCGGATATCATTCATCATGCTCTCCTTTCAGCCAGAAGGATACGGTGGTTCCCACCCCTTCTTCACTTTGAATATCCATGATGCCGCCCATGGAATCAATGATCTTGCGGGTTTCCGGGATGCCGATGCCGGTGCCGCTTTGGTTTGTCGTGAAGAAGGGCTTCCAGATGTCCTCCATATACTTGGCGGGTATGCCTTTGCCGGAATCCTCGATTTCCACCAGCACACTGAGGTTTCCGCGCGGGCTTTTATGCTGCGGGAATTCCCTGATGCTGATGTGCAGGGATCCGCCCGTGGGCATAGCCTCTGTGGCGTTGTTGATGGTATTCACGATAGCCTCTTCAAAGCGGATAGGCTCGATCTTGGCATGGATGGATTTCAGTCCGTAGTTGCGGATGATCTTCACGTTATCCGGTTTCCTGATGCCGCCGAGAGCGTGTTCCACAGAAGGGATCAGATCCTGCAGCTTCAGGTCGTAATTGTGCATCTCGGTAAAGCGCTGGAAAGCATGAGTAAAGACTCGCACCTTCTCGATCTCACTTTTGATGATGTCAATATACTCAGCCGCAGCCGGGTTTGCGCCGTCATCCAGCGGATCCAGCGCCAGGATCACATTTGTGATGTGACGGCGGACATGGTGTGAAAGCCGGCGGGCTATCTCCGCCCACTGTACGGTATCTGAATCCATCACTTCCTGTTTTGGATAGATGAAGATCATGGACCGGTTGCACCAGCTTCTGATTTCCCGGATGTGCACACGGGTGTTTTTGCCGGAAACCTCCACTTCAGAATCTTCCTGAAGCAAGCGCGCGCGCCGCATCCCCACAAGCATCCTGGAGAGTTCGGGGAAGACTTCGCGCAAGCTCTTCAGGCTGCTATTGGGCTCATGTTCGATCGCCATATCCAGTGCCGCTTTGTTTGCCAATTCTATGCGGTCTTTACCCCGGATCATGATCAGCCCTTCCTGCAATTGGTTCATTATCCCGATAAAATCCTGCCTGTTGCGAAACAGCAGCAGGAAGGTGAGGATCAGCAAGATCAGCAGGAACAGAGCGATCCAGGGCGCGTGTGCCTTGAACAACCGGGTAGCAAGGGTTAGCCCGGAAATCGGCTTCAGGCTATATGTGGCCAGGGTGTTATCCAGAATGATCGCCACCAAGGGCTGTTTCCCCAGGCGGTTTTGAATGATCTTGGTGGAGAATATCCTGCGGTTTTGCAGGGGCAGGTGGATGCGCGCCATCTCAAACAGCTGATGGTCAAAGATCTGCAGTTCACTGTCGTTATTCACCGCGATCAGCTCTTTATATCCCTTTTTGCGCAAGTCCCCGATGTCGTAGATCTCTTTAACCTGTGGCTGAGGCCGGGTTTTGACCTCATTCAGCTCCGTATCATAATACAGGATGCCCCGCTCGCTGTCGGTGATCACCAGGGTGTATCCGGAAGAGCTGTCCATGCGTTGCAGAAAGTTGATATTGGCTTCCTGGCTGAAGCTTTTGGGCAAGCTCAGCTCTTTTTCCCTCTTCAGACGGCCGTTTTGATAACTGAGCCGCAAGAGATAGTCGGAATCTGAGTTTGTCCCCCGGGTAGCCGCAATGGCAAAGATATCCGGGCGTGAATCCTGGTCCACATCTGCCACGTTCACCACCAGCGTGCCAAGGCCGTCGAAAACCTTATGATTATGCAGCAGTTCACCTTTGGTGCTCAGGACCACCAGATGCCCGCTGAAATCGGTCAAACCCTGGAGATTCAGGTTATTATTGTTAAAAGCGGTATTCGAGAGCAGAAACTCCTTTGTGCCATCGCCGTCCAGATCTGCCAGATAGATGCGGTTGAAAATGGTCGGACTGCGGAAAAACCATTTGGTTTCGCCGCTCTCCCAATCAAAGGCAACCACTCCCCTGGGGTTCGAGCTATAGCCGTCAAAAGCAGTGCAGACCAATTCCAGTTTGCCGTCGCCATCGATATCTTCCAGGAAGTTTGGCTTATAAAAGGCTGCCCAGGTATAGGCTTCAAGGCCGATCAAGTTGTCATCCCGTTTATACCGGCTGAAGGTTTTCATCTCCCGGCGCAAAGGAACCTGCCAATCGTATTTGGCCCCGATCAAGCTCAGAGTCTCGTTGTTGTTTGCACTGAAGAACAGCCAAATGCTGCCGTCAGAGGGGTCTGTCAAGGTGCTGAGGCCCAGGAGCCGGCTGCCGCCCATGTTGATTTGCGAGATGGATTTGCCGTTCAGGCTGGAAAGCAGGATGTAACCCAGTTTACCTTCATAGTGTGAAGTGATCAGGATTTCCTGTCCATCCCCCTTGAGGTCTGCCAGGATCGCGCTTTCCGCGGAAGTGCTCCAACGGTGAATGTGTTCCGGAGTAAGTTCGTGAGTCTGAAAGCCCTGGGTAAGCCGACAAGAACTAATGAAAAATATAACAAACAAGTATAGGACAAGTTTTAGATTCATAGAAGCCTCATTGCTTGTCCTTGCCTGTGGCTGAGTGGGTTTTGGTTTGCTCTTGCTTACTGTCCTGCTCTTGAGGCGCTACATAGGGAGCCGCATAAGCTCCGCTAACCGGCACGGGGCGTCTGTTGGCCTGCATGAACGGGCTTTGTTTGATGATCTTCTGCGGCAGAGAGATGCGTGGTCGCAAGAGGCTTTGAGCCGCGTTTAAGCGGATGTTGCAAAAGCTGTTTCGGGCTGAACGGACAGTCACTTCACGGCTGAGGGGCAAAAGCTCGTGGTGCTTGAAGTGAAGCACATATTGCCCCGGTTCAAGGTCTTGGATCTGATATTCCCCGCGCTCAGCGCTGCGGATGCCGCGGATGAACTCCCCGTCATGGTGTATCCGAATTTCCACATTCTGAATCCCGGCACCAAAATTATCTCGCACCACGCCTGCAATATTGCCGTTTGGGCGTATGGATTTTGCGGTCACCCCATCCACCCGCGCAGCGCATAATGCGCAGAATATGAACGTCACACATATTGCAAGCCTTCTTCTGGTCATCAGATCCTCCCGAATTAATGCTCAGGCAAGATTTAAATACAAAGGCAAAGCCGTCAAGAAAAAAGGAGCTGAGACAGCCTGTTGGTGCTTATCACATAATTCGCTTTGCGCGGAAGCGGAAGCAGGAGGTTTTTGCCTTATGCAAATCCCTGGCACTCAGCCCGCCTTTGGGTTTAATCCATGATCCGTCCCGTCTTTGTTGTGGTGGGTTAAAGCTGATTTCGTGCTGTGATTAAGCTGTGCCCACCCGAGAATAACGCCTTAACATCAGCTTTATCTTTGGACAATACGCGCAGAGTGACGCGGGGTTTCAACAAAGCCCTGTTCATGATCTACGCTGTTGCGCCGTGGGACATAGTGAACTGCGCTGCTAAAAACGGAAAAGTCTTGACTTATCTTCCCAATTTTCAAACTGGTGTCATCTATTAAAAAAAGATTCGAGGTGGAAAGTGCGAGAACTCATCATTGCCGGTAACTGGAAGATTTACAAAGATTTAGAGGAAGCGAAGAGTTTTGCCAAAGTGCTAGCCAAAGCTACGATGGGCAAAGACTTGGGCTGTGTGGTGCCGATCCTGGCGCCTGCCTATCCCTTCCTGGCGGCACTTATGCAAGAACTGGCGGGAAGCCCCGTAAAGGTTAGTGCCCAAAACGTTAGCGCGCATGCCGAAGGTGCCTTCACCGGCGAAGTTTCGGCAAAAATGCTGGCATCGCTGAAACTGCCATATTGCATCGTGGGGCACTCCGAGCGCCGTGCCTATCATGCCGAGAGTAATGAAATGATCCGGGAAAAGATCTTGACCCTGATGCAACACGAGATCCGCCCCATCCTTTGCATCGGTGAAACCCTGGATCAACGTGACGCCGGGACCACAAAGGATGTGATTATGGATCAACTATCCGGAGCTCTGCACAAGATCAACCTGTATTCTGCCAAGGAACTGATCGTGGCTTACGAACCGGTGTGGGCGATCGGAACCGGGCGCAATGCCACCGGTGAGCAAGCCCAGGAAGTGCATGCCATTATCCGTAAATGGTTCGCGGACAGATACCCCCAGGTTCTGGCAGATAGCCTGCCCATCCTTTATGGAGGCAGTGTGAAGCCGGAAAACATCGATGAACTGCTGGCCATGCCGGATATCGACGGTGGCTTGATCGGCGGGGCAGCACTAAAGACAGACTCATACCTAAAAATGCTGGAAAGCGCGGTAAAGCGCTGCCATGGAGCAAAATAGATGATAGATATCAAATTCATCCGCAGTAATCCCGATATCGTGCGCAAAGCAATCGTGGATAAAAACGAAAAGGCAGATCTGGATATACTCTTGGCTGCCGACGAACAGCGCCGGAAACTCCAATATGACTTTGACCAACTGAAAGCCCGGCAAAACGCGGTTTCGCAGATCATCGCGCAGAAGAAACGCGCCAAAGAAGACGCCGGCACCGAACTGAGCGAAATGACCATGGTGGCGGACGAGATCAAGACAATCCAAGCTGCTCTGAATGAAGTGAGTGCCGATCTCGATGCGCGCTTGCTCACCATCCCGAACCTGCCGCACGCTTCCGTGCCGGTGGGCAGAGATGAGGCCTTGAACGAGGTTCTGCGCCATGAAGGCACGGCCCGGAAGTTTGATTTTGAACCCAAAGACCATCTGGATGTGGCAAACACAAACCGGATGCTGGATCTGCCCCGCGGGGCAAAGATCTCCGGCAGCGGATTCCCCATCTATACCGGGTTTGGCGCTAAACTGGAACGCGCCCTGATCAACTTCATGCTGGAATATCACCTGCAGAAACACGGCTATAGCGAGCTGATGGTGCCATTGGCGGTGAATCGCAAGACTATGACCGGGACCGGGCAACTGCCCAAACTGGAAGAAGATATGTATCACATCGGCGAAGACGACCTCTTCCTGATCCCCACGGCGGAAGTGCCGGTGACCAATCTCTATGCCGACGAAGTGCTTTCCTACAAAGACCTGCCCCAGAAGTTTGTGGCATACACTCCCTGTTTCCGCAGAGAAGCGGGCAGCTATGGCAAGGATACCCGTGGCTTGCAGCGCCTGCATCAGTTCAACAAAGTAGAAATGGTGCGCTTTGTGGAGCCCGAGACCTCCGAAGCCGCGCTGGAAGATATGCTGAATGATGCGGAAGATATTCTGAAAGCCTTTGGGCTGCATTACCGGGTGGTATCCCTGTGCACCGGCGACCTCAGTTTTGCCAGCCAGAAGACCTACGACCTGGAAGTATGGGCGGCAGGTAGCGGTAAATATCTGGAAGTGTCTTCGGTAAGCAACTTTGGCGAGTTTCAGGCACGCCGCGCCAACATCCGCTACAAGGATGCCGAGGGCAAGATGCGCCACCTGCATACCCTGAACGGGAGTGGGCTGGCTACTCCGCGCCTGATGATCGCTATCCTGGAAAGCTATCAGAAAGCCGATGGCAGCCTGGATATTCCGGAAGTGCTGAAGCCCTTCATGGAGCTAAAAGTATAAATGTTTTGCTTCACGCTGTCTTCGGCAAAGCAAGTGCTGCAAAGCCCAGGCGGGATTCCTGCCTTGGTGCCGGGCAGGCTATGCTACAGCGCGCCCAAGAAAAAGATCCAGGATTCATTTGTGGATCACCGGGGGCAGAAAACCCTGATCTTTGAGGGGATCCTGGCCAATGCCGCAGAGATCATCACCCGTTATGCCGCCAAAGACTTGCAGGATCTGATCTGGCAAGCAAGCGCAAAACCGGGGATTCTGGCGGAGCTGCACGGCCAGTTTTGGCTGGCGCTATATAATGCTGAAGCGGAGAGCTTTCAGGCTTTCAACAATATAAGCAACAACTGCAGGCTGTACTATTGGTTCCAGGACGGCGCGCTTGTGGTGGCGGATAGAATGCGGATCCTGACCGGCGTCTTGCTGCAGAGCGGGATTGTGCCTGCCGTGGACCCCATCGGAGCGCGCATGATGCTGAGCTACGGATATATGCTGGAAGGTTTCAGCACGATCTCGGCGGTACGCTCGTTGCCCTCCGCGGGGCAGCTGAGCTACGCGGCCGGCAGGATGGAGGTGCAACGCTATCACGACTGGGATGCCAGGGTCTTGCACACCGATCACAGAGCGTGCATCACCGAGGTGAACCGCTTGTTCAGCAAAGCAGTAAATCAGGCCTTTGCCCGCGACGAAGAGGGTAAACATCTGGCCTTTCTGAGCGGAGGACTGGATTCCCGCATGACGGTGTATGCCGCGCATAAAGCAGGCTTCCGCAAGTTTAAGGTGCTCACTTTTTCCGAGCCGGGCTATCTGGATGCCGTGATTGCCCGGGAAATCGCTGACGAACTGGAACTGCAATACAATTTCTTCAGCCTGGAAAAGGGCGATTATCTGCAAAATATCAGCGAGAACCTGATTTACAACGATGCGCAGATCATCCTGCATGGGGCTGCACATCTCTATAAAGCCATCGCTCCTCTTGCCTCCGGGGATTACGCGATCATCCATTCCGGGCAGATCGGCGCCATCATGCAGGGCAATTTCTTGCACGGAGGCTTCCACAGCAAGCCGGATATCAGCGCTGCAGCGTATTCTACCCGGATTCTGGGATCGATCATCCCGGAGCTGAAGGGCCTGAGCGCACGCTACCCCAATCAGGAGCTTTTGTTATTGCACAACAGGGGTTTCAACGCCGCCACGAATGGGGATCTGGCGTGTTATGAGCAGTCACACAGTATCTCGCCGTTTTTGGCACCGGAGTTTTTGCAATATACTTTGAATATCGACCCCTCTCTGCGATACGGAACCAGGCTCTTTATGGGCTGGATCAAGAGCTTGTATCCCCGTGCAGCCCGGCACAGGTGGGAAAAAACCGGCGCGCCGGCCTCGGATCCCCGGTGGCTGGTGAAGAGCAAATACTATCTGTGGCGCGGTTCAAACAAGATCAAGCTGAAGCTTTCGGGCAAACCGAACCGCCTGAGCATGAATCCTTTTGACTATTGGTGGCAGATCAACCCCGCCTTGCAAGCGCAGATGAAACAGGAATTTGCCCGCATCGAAGAGCTGCTACCCCTGCTGGATGGTGAACTGGCGCGGGATTTGCAGACTATGCAAAACAGCGCCAGCATCAGCGAAAAACTGCAGGCCTATAGCCTGGCCAGAGGCTTGCTGTATCTGCTGGATCCATCCGGAAACCGCGGAGTAAACACATGATCCGGGGGCTGGGATACCACGTGGAGAACTCTCACAAAAACCAATTGGAGACCTTATGAAACGCTTTTTTGCGATTGTGCTTCTGCTGCTTCTTGGCGCGCAGATGAGTGCCAAACACTCTGATGAATTCCTGATCGGAACCTATTCCTACATCCGCAACAGCTTCCCCTTTTTTATGGAACAGCGCGAGACCCTGAGCCGTTTTATGCAGGAAATGGGCTACAACAGCAATATCATCGAGACCGATCTGCAAGATCCGGATCTGGCAGGCTTGCTGGAAACCCTGGATCGCCATGGCATTGATGCTTGGATCACAGACCGTGGTTTTTCCATGGATCCCACCAATGGGGCACGCTATGCCATCACCCCGCTAACAACTTCCAGCTACCAAAGATGGGAAGCGGAGTATGTGGATGAAAGCGAGGTGAACCCCGGAGACGGAAAAGACAGTAAGTTCTGGTATGCCTCGCGCAATGAGGCTGCCCTGCCCCGCACCGGGCAGGCGTTAAAACAGAAAAGCGCTTCCAACGGCTTTGTGTGGCAAGCGCGCCGGGGACATAACCAAGCGGGATACGCCATGGGCGACTTGCGCTATCGATGGCCGAATATCAACGGTGCCTATGTGCGCACCGGTTTTGACTTTCACTTTTATCAGCAAAATCCGCCGAGCCATGAAGGGCAGAATCTGTGGATCACCTACCGCTTCCGGATCAGCGATGTGGCACCCAGCACCAAGCCGGAAGACGCCCTGCTAACTTTTCAGGCTGCCGGATACGCGCTGTCGCCTTCGGGCTTTTCGACCAAAGCCGCAGAGCTGAAATCGCGCTCGGTTAAAGGCGTGGCAGCAGAACAGCAGTTCAGCTATCAGGATCTTCAGCAAGCCAAAGAGCGGGACGGATATCTGGAATACACCCTACAAGTGCCCTATACAGAGCTATTGGCTGCGAATCTTCTGCAAACGCCAAGCAGCATTATGTTTATCCTCACAAACCTGAATCCGCGGCTCTATTGGCACGGCAATTGCACTCTGGAGCTGGATTATGTGGATATGCAGGATCAGATCAGTTATGAATTGCACCGGATGGAGCCGGAGTTCAAAGAGGGCATCCAGAACCGGGCTCGCAAGCTGATAAGCCAGGGCAAGGGCAATGTAAGCGGAATCTACTCTTTCGACGAGCCCTTCCAGGGGCAGTTTGATAGCTTCGGGATTTTGCAGGGTGTATTGGCGGAAGCGGGGATCCCGATGATCACCGCGACCTACGACCATCAGGGCAGCAACATCGTGATAGATAAAGGCCGAAATCTGTTTTACGACCATCTGGATGTGTTTCTCAGAGAAGTTCAACCCATCATCTATACTCCGGATATCTATCCCCTGCAGCCAAAATATGCCTTCAATCCCGGCGTCAAAGGGCAGCCCTTCATCCAGGATGTGCTGGATAGCAAACTGCTTTCGGTATATGACAAGGGTATTCGCTACACCCAAGCGGATCCGCAGCGTAAGTTTTATCCGATTGTACAGGCTTTCGGGCGCTGGGCAAAGGGAAGTCCGGATCGCTGGGGAGAATGGATCTTGCCCCCATACGCCACACAAAAAGCGCTGCTCTATCTACCGTTGGTCTATGGCGCGGATGGTGTGTTTCACTACCGCTTGCAGGCTTTTCAGACTGATGGCGGCTACGGAGACTATGTGGGGCTGACCTCGCAGCTTTCCGGAGGGAAATGGAAAGCACCGGAACTTAGCCGGATCACGATGGATGCCATCCTGCACAGCAACCCCAAAGTGAAGACCTATGGCCTGATCATCCAAGACCTGAAGTGGACCGGAGCAAACAGCGTGATGCCCAAAGCGGCTAAGCGTCACCAAATCCCGGGGAGCGCAATGATCCGGGAGATGTATGTGGAGAACCAGCCGGAAGCGCCCTATAGCGGCTATATCCAAACCGGACACTACCTGGACAGGGAAAAGAAACCCTGGTTGATGGCGGTGAACCGTCGCGGCAACTACTTCCACGCCCCTGCCGCGGAACTTGAAGCGAATGTGCACCCTTCACTCTATGATGAGTATTTCCCCCAGGCGGATGCCCAGATTCTGCATGTTCAGTTTGACAAAAAGGCAAAAAAGCAGTTTGGAACATATATCGGACTGTGGGATCCCGAAACCGGAACCGTCATCAGCAGCGACAATCGCCAAAGAGTAGCGATTGAACTGCCGGCGGGAGAATCCGGATTATATCAGGTTCTGCAAACCCTGCCGCCCGTCCTGAATAGAAGCCTCACCGTGAAGGGCGAGGCGACCATCGTGGGGGATGTGGTGCTGGAAAAAGGTGCCAAGCTGAAGCTTCATGAAAACAGCAAGTTAATCCTGAGTCCCGGAGCGCGCCTGATGGTTTCTCCGGGGGCTGCCATCGCCATGGCCGGCAGGATCGAGCTCCAGGGAGACTCCCAAATGCACATTCTGGGCACCATCAATAAAGACAAAGCCAAGATCGAGAAGAGCGAAGAGGCAGTGCTGCTGAAAAACCCACAACCCCGCAGGTCTTTCTTCAAGCGCCTCTTTGGAATAAAATAAGGAATACGCATGGAACACAACAATCTGGATATCTTTGAACTGATCCGCATCATGGCCGCGAACCGCATCTTAATCATCGTGATTACAATGGTGGTGGCCATTGCCGCGGTGACCTACAGCCTGCTCACCCCGGAGCTCTTTAGCTCCAAAGCCAGCTTCTTTGCCGTGGGCGACGAGATCAGCCAACTGCCGATCAACATCCCCGGCTTGTCCGGACTGGCCTCCAGCTTCTTGGGCGGAGATAACGCTCAAAAGGCCGAGAACTTCATCACAGTGATGCAATCCCGCACCTTCAGTGAGGATGTAATCCGCCAATTCGGGCTGATAGACTATTTTGAGCTGGATCACGCCGACAGCCTGCGCAATCTGGACGACGCGCTCTTGCTGCTGCGCACAAAAGTGCTGAGCCTGGATTATGACAGCGGGAGCGGGTTGATCACCGCCAGAGCCAGGACGAAGGATAAACAGCTCTCTCTGGAGATTGTGAACCATATACTGCTGAGGCTGGATGAGTATAACCGCGAGCAGAAACTGACTCAGGGCAAGCTGAACCGGGTGTTTCTGGAAAGCCGGGTAAACGAAGTGCGGGGCAAGCTGGATTCGCTGATTGTGGCAAATCAGAAGTTCCAGGAAACCAGCAAAGCGATCCATCTGGAATCCCAGGCCAAGGCCATGGTGGAATCCTATAGCGCGCTGATTGCCGAGAGCATGAAGGCAGATATCGATCTGGAAATGGCACGTGCCAACTATGGTGCTCAAAGCCCTCTGGTGAAAGAAGCGGAACTGCGCAAGAGCAGCATCCGGCGTCAGATCAGCGAGCTGGAGAAGAGCGGCGAGACCCCGGAATATATGATCAATATCGGCAATCTTCCCAAGGTTACTTCGGACTATCTGCGCATAGAGATGGACATGCAGATCTACAAGACTCTCTTTGAATATCTGTATCCCCAATACGAGGCCGCGCGCCTGTCGGAGCTGCGGGATATGCCCACCATCGAAGTGTTGGATACCCCGCGCCTGGCGGGAAGAAGAGATTATCCCAAGCGCGCTCTGATCTGTGTGGCAGCGACCCTGGCCGGCTTCATCTTTGCGGTCCTGCTGGCGCTTATCCTGGAGATTTACCGCCGCAATCCAAGCCGCATTGCCGAGATCAAGACCAGCCTGAAGAAATGAAACCCGGCATCCTCGCTGAAAGCCAAAAAGCAATCCCGCTGATCCTCTTGACCGGCGTTCTTGCCGTGATCAGCATTGCCTTGGGTAGCCTCGCGCAGGACCTCAATCCGCTCTACATTGTGTTGATGCTGGGCTTGATCGCGGGATGGTTGTTCTATTCCGGGTTTAATGACTTCTCGCTGCATGGTTCATTGGTCCTGATTGCGCTCAGCTTCATCAAGCCGCTGCTCCCGGGCTTCTTTTTGCTGCAGCTCTTGCTGCTCTTCCTCATCCTGGCAGAGCTGTACCGGAACCGGCAGCTAAGCCTGTTTGTTCCGTATCCGGTGGCGTTTATGCTGCTTTTTGGCTTTGGGATATATGGCGCAATGCGCATCCAGAACTCCCTGGGCTACACCTACTTCTTCAGCACTATCCTGGTGCCGTTCATCGTGCTCACCCTATGTCAGAATGCCCGGATCACGCGGGACTCTCTGCTCTTGTGGATGAAGGCTGTCGTGGCGGTTGCCGCGTTTGTTGGCGCTTACGGCATCTACATAGCCATCCGCAATCCCTTTGACCGCTTGGGTTCTTTCTGGTTTACCGCCATGACCATCAACGGTTTCTATACTTTGGCGTTCTTCTTTGCCCTCACCCTGGTGCTTACGGCCAAAGAGCAATATCAGAAGGCGATGTATGCCGTTGCCGCTTTCCTGATCCTGTTCGGGATGCTCTATACATACACTCGGATGGCGATTCTGGCGGTAGCTTTCGGGATGTTTCTGCTGATGATCCGCGTCCGCGCTATGCGCTATTTGGGGATTGTGCTGTTAGCGCTTACGCCCTTGATTATTCCCAGTTCCATGATCAGCCGCATCGAGCTTGGCTTCAACAGCGATATCTCGCTCATCATCCGCGCGATTGCCTGGTATTATTCTGCACTGCAGATCTGGCAAAACCCCTTCACCGGCATCGGCTTCGGGGTTTGGGCGGATTGGTATTACAGCGTGATTCCGATGCGCATTCTCTACGCGCAACACGCGCACAATCTGTATCTGAACGTCTTGGTCGAGATCGGCATCATCGGCGGTCTGGCATACTTCTGGATCATCTACAAGAGCCTTCGCCAATATTGGAAACACAGCATTACCGGCAATCCGGACATCCTGCATTACGGGGTCTGGGTTAGCCTGATGGCGCTGCTCTTTGCCTGCATCACGGATATCTTCATCCAACAACATTCGATTAGCATCCTCTTCTGGCTTAGTCTGGGATTGGTGCTGGCACAAACAAGGATAACAGCAAATGAATAGATTTCAGGAACTCGTGGATATAGTCGCTGCATTGCGAGACAAGGATCAAGGTTGCCCCTGGGACGTGAAGCAGACCCCGGAAAGCCTGGTACCAAACTTCATAGAAGAGCTATATGAAGCGGTTGAGGCCATCGAGGATAAAGACGATGAAGCCTTGCGTGAAGAGCTGGGCGATCTGCTCCTGCACATCGTGTTTCAGGCTCAGATAGCCAGGGAAAAGGGCGATTTCAGCATCGAAGAGGTGCTGGAAACCATTTGCAGCAAGCTGGTTCGCCGCCATCCTCATGTCTTTGGCGATCTGTCCGTTGGCGATGCCGAGGGCGTGAAGATGAACTGGGAACGCATCAAGAAGCAGGAAAAGACGGAGCGGGAAAGCGTGCTGGACGGCATACCCCGCGCGATGCCGGCCTTGATTCAGGCCCACCGCATCCAGGAAAAAGCCGCCTCTGTGGGCTTCGACTGGCCTGATCTGAAGCCTGTGCTGGCCAAGGTGGAGGAAGAGCACGAGGAATTGCTGGAAGCCCTCGGGGCAGAGGACGAAGAAGCCATTCGCGAAGAGCTGGGCGATCTCTTATTCAGCATTGTGAATCTTGCGCGCAAGCTGGGCATTGATGCCGAAGCGGCACTGAAAGACACCACGCGCAAGTTCTACCGCCGCTTCCGCTATGTGGAAGCTCAATATTCAAATGGAGATATTCATGAAGCAAGTCTTGCGGAACTCGATGTCCACTGGGAATCTGCCAAAACGCGCCAATAGATTCCACCTGCTGCGACTTTACATTGTATCGGGCAGCCTGCTCATCTTTCTGTTCTTCGGAGTTTATACCCAGATACTGGTGCAAAAAGCCAAGCAGGAACAGGAGTTTGTGCCTCGCATCTTTGCCAGATACATCGCCTATACCGATGGCTATCTGCGCGCGGCGGAGAAGTATGCCCAATTGCTCACAGAAGTTAGCTCCAAATACCTGCAATTCACGGCTCAACGCGATTTCCAGCAGCAGCTTTGGGATTATATCTCCACGGATTTCATGCAAGATAACCCCATCCCGATCATTGTCACGGACGAGAACATGATTCCCCTGGTGTGGAAGAATGTGGAGGTAAGCCCGGACAGCCTCTATGAAGATCTCTCCCGGGAAGCCCAATTCACTTTGGGCGAACTGATGACCCGCATGGTCCAGACCCCTTTGATCGATGAAGGCCGCCTCACCGGATATGCTTTTTACCGGAGACCAATCTCTTTTGAGCAGTTCATCAAAAACATCGATTACGAGATCATCGTGACGGATCGCAATCGCGAACCGATTTACTGGAGAAACGTAGGCATCGATGAATCCGCCCGCTTCAGCCAGCTGGGGATAGACGACCAATTTGACCTCCTTTCCCGCCAATCCTCCATGACCGAAATCCCGCTCTCAAACGAAGCAGATGCGCTGGGCTTTATCTATTTCACAAACCCGCAATCCCTGTCCTACATCCGCTACATCATCATTTTGGAGCTCTTTTTGGCGCTGATGGTGGTGTTCTTCGGCAGCTACGGCTTGCTGCTGCTCAAGCGCAGCGAGAAAGACACTTTGTGGGTCAGCCTCGCCAAGGAAACTGCCCACCAGTTCGGCACACCAATTACTTCACTGATGGGTTGGATCGACTATATGGCAGAAAGCCCCGCGGAAGGGGTGAAACGCCCGGATTTGCCTCAAATCCTGGATTTTATGCGCGCTGACCTCAAGCATCTGCGCAACATCGCTTCCCGCTTCGGGAAGGTGGGCAGCGTCACCAAGCTGGAGCCCCATGACCTGCACAATGTTCTCTGTGATGTGGTGGAATACTTCCGCCACCGCATGCCGCACCTGGGTTCCCGCATCGATATTCACTTGATTAGCAAGATCGAACACACAAAAGTTCTGATGGATATGGAACTGATCAAGTGGACCCTGGAAAACCTGGTCAAGAACTGCGTGGACGCCATGACCGGCAAAGGCGGCAACATCATCCTCACCTNNATCGCCACTCACAAGGATGACTATGTCTATGTGCACATCCGTGACGAAGGCAAAGGCATTCCCCGGGCGCAATGGAAGAAGGTGTTTGAACCGGGAGTTACCACCAAAACCCGCGGCTGGGGCTTGGGTCTCAGCCTGGCAAAGCGCATCATCGAAGAATATCATCAAGGCCGCATCCGCGTGGTGGAAAGTGCCGTCAATGAAGGCACCACCATCGAGATCAAGCTCCACGCCGTAAAGAAGTGAGGTAGATATGGACCAAGTTCTCAGCCGCAAACAAATGCAAGACCTGGATAATCGAACCATCCGGGAGCTGGGCATCCCGTCCCGGGTACTGATGGAAGTAGCCGGAGCGCGGTGTGCGGACGCGATCTTGAGGGAATATCCCGAAGAAGTCCGAGAGGGCGTGATCGTTCTCTGCGGTACCGGGAACAATGGCGGAGACGGCTATGTGATCGCCCGCCATCTCCAGCCCTGCACAAACAAGGTGCTCATCTTTTGCCTGGGAGCTGGCAAGATGAGCGCGGAGACCGCCGTGAACCGCAAACTCTGTGAAGACCTCAATATCCCCATCCTGGATCTCATAGATCAACAAGATATTGAGAAGCTTGAAAGCCACGCCTTTCCGTGCCTTCCGCTCCTGGTTGATGCCGTTTTCGGCATTGGCTTCAAAGGCAATATGCCTCCCGTTGTGACGAGCGTTTTCGCGCGTCTGAAAGCAGCCGTGAAGAGGACAGTGGCGATCGACATCCCCTCCGGATTGAACGCCGACAGCGGAAATCAACAATGCTTGAAAGCAGATCTTACCCTGGCGATCGAAGCGCTCAAATATGGCCATCTGCTCCATGCCGGCCCCGCCGCGTGCGGCAGGATCATCCGCATTCCGATCGGGATTCCACAGATATACAGGGATGAGATAAATAACTTTCTGTATAACCAACTCATTCTGCCCACCCGCCCCAAAGACGCTCACAAAGGGGATTTTGGCAGAGTCTTCATCTTTGGCGGGAGCCCGGGCTATACCGGCAGCATCCGGCTTACTGCCCGCGCGGCTTTGCGCAGCGGAGCAGGTTTGGTGCACCTCTGTTCCCGCCAGGAACTGATCGGCCTATACAGCTCTGCCATAGACGAAGTGATGAATTTTGCCATCCCGGAAGCAGATGGTATGCCGGATGAAGAACGCGTAAAGGAGCTGATCAGCAAAGCAGACGCGATTTCCATCGGCAGCGGCATGGGCATTGATGCTTACGCTTTGCGCCTTTTGACGATTGTGCTGAAGCACGCCGCTTGCCCCACCGTGATCGATGCCGATGCCATCACGCTTTTAGCAGAGAACCCCCAGCTTTTACCACAGATTGGGACAGAGAAATATCTCCTCACCCCGCACCCGGGGGAGTTCTGCCGTCTGGCAAAGATCGATCCTGAAGCCCTGCGCCAAGATCCCGTGGCTTCGCTAAGCGCTCTGCGCAAAGCTGTGGGTTGCAATATTCTGCTAAAGGGACACACCAGCCTCGTAGCAAGCAAAGATGCTAATTACTTCATCCGCGCCGGAAACGACGCGCTTGCCACCGGTGGCAGTGGAGACCTCCTGGCAGGCATCATCGCCTCGTTTGCCGCGCAAGGGCTCCCGCTCTGGCAGGCAGCTTGTTCCGCGACCCTGCTGATGGGCAAAACCGCCGAAAGGCTATCCCTCAACCGGCACAGTTACTCGATTTTACCAAGCGATATTATTGAACATTTAGGAGATACAAATGCATAAGCTCGCCAAAATGAACACTCCGATCTTCTGGGCGGAAGGACATCCCGGCGCCTTGAACCGGGAAAACTGGAAACTGGAAATCTCCGGTCTTTGCGATAAACCCACCATCCTGAGCTGGGCAGACCTGCAAAACCTGCCGCAAACAACTGTGGAAGCACGCCTTACCAGCGTCACGCGCTGGTCTGTGGGCGGGGCTTGGACCGGGGTGCTGCTCAGCACTCTGTTGGAACACGTGAAGATGCAGCCGCAGTGCAAGTATTTGCGCTTTTGGTCTGTGGGAGAAATCTACGACACCTCCATTCCGCTGGAGATCGCGCTTCTGGAACGCTCTTTGGCTGCCTGGGCGTTTGACGGCGAATTGCTAACGGAAGATTACGGTGGCCCGCTCCGTGCTTTCATCCCCTATCTTTGGGGTTACAAATCTGCCAAAAGCATGGTCAAGATACAGCTTATGAGCTATTACATTCCCGGGTTTTGGGAGCTTCGCGGCTATACCGATATTGCCGAAATCGAAGCCGGAGCCTGCCGCGATATCAACGACGGCGGCGTCTTAAAGCGCATCCCGGCTGGGGAAGTGGTGGATTTCATCTAAATGAAGCTCTGGGTAACCTATCTGCGCGCCATTGGAGCGATGTTCTGTTGGTCGATCACTTTTGTGTGGTACAAAATCGCATACGAAACCTATCTGCCATACGAAGTAGTGCTTATGCGCCTGGTTCTGGCAACACTCATCCTCTTTACAATCATGACCTTCAGCCGCCATTGGCAAAAGCTGGAGAAGAAAGACCTCTGGCGCATGATGATCGTGGCGTTTTTCGAGCCGTTTTTGTATTTCAACGGCGAAGCCAACGGCATGCAATATGTTTCCAGCTCCATGGGCAGCATCGTGATTGCCACCATTCCCATCTTTGCCGCGATCGGTGCCTGGCTCTTACTGAAAGAGCGCATTAGCATCTATGTGATTTTGGGTGTGATTGTATCCTGCGTGGGCGTTGTGATCATGAGTTTTGGGGGCGGAGAACTGCGCGCCACTCTTACCGGGATCATGTTCCTGGCTCTGGCAATCTTTGGCGCGGTGGGTTATGGACTCACTGTGCGTCCGCTAACTCTGAAATACAGCACCCTTACGATCGTGGCATACCAATCACTATTTGGCGCGATCTACTTTTTGCCGATGTTCATTTTCTTTGAAGGCAATCACTTTCTGAATGTGACTCATAGTGCCCGCGGACTTAGCACCATCGTGGCGATGTCGCTCTTTGCCACCATCGGAGCTTTTGTCCTGTTCACGGATGTGATCCGCAGCCTGGGTGTGGCAAAATCCAACATCTTCACAAATTTGATTCCGGTCTTCACCATCGTGCTGGCTTTTTTGATCCTGGGAGATCCCATCGGGCTGCGTACCATCTTGGGGCTTTCGCTTACCCTGATGGGGCTGGCGCTTTCGCAATATGCAGACCTCAAAAAGCTGAAACAACGCTATCTTCTGGGAGAAAGCACGAGGGCGAGGTGAATAGGGCAATTCCCCGTTCCACAGCTCCGCGATCTAATGTGGAAACCCCGTGCCCCCCAGCCGGCATTGTCTGTAGTTCAGGCTGATATCAAGCCCATATTATCCTATGCCCACAGCATAATAACAGCACAAAATCAGCTTGAACCCGGTTTGTGCAATTGGAGTTCATTTGACCTTGTGTATCTTAATGTTGACCTATATCTTATACGGTCAAATGGACTTCAATATCAAGGGTGGAAACCATGCATTGCCTGAAGTCCAAACCACCCTTGAACTTATCTCGAAATAGATAGATACAATAGGTGACTTGAACTCCAGGGCATGATTTGGCTTGAACCCGGCTCCGTGACTGCCGCATCCGGCGAGCTATCCCCCGGCAGCACTGCCAGAAAAGCCGATATCTCTGCCCAATCCGCGTTCCATTCTGTGCAAGCCGGCCCGGAAACTGCAATTTGTTCTTGACTTATACACGGCTTTTTGATTCTGTATTATAGCTAAAGAAAGCCCAAAGAAATAAAATGCGAAATGGAAGATATATTATGCGTAAATTAATGATCATCATGATGTTAGTCTGGAGTATTACCCTCTTAGCGGCGCTCCGGATTAGTGCCCAAATCGGTCCTGAAACCCGGAACTTCAACACGGCGGACTTTGCTCTGCTGTTAGATCCCGGAAAACCAATGCTGCACTATTACAAAATGAACGTGCTCCTGCCTTTTGGCGAGGAATACAGCGGAGCTTCAATCACCTGGGGACAATCCGTGGATCTGGGCAAGGGCGTAAATATCGATTTTGCCAAAGCTCAGCAGCCCATATCCAGCCCGGAAATCGTCTCACAAACCGTGGCGGATGCTTCAGTCTATGCAAACAACGCCTTTTATCCCTACAAGGATTACGAGTATCTGGGCACCCACTATTATCGCGGATATGCCATCGCGCACTTCAATATCTATCCCATCCGCTACAACCCGGTTAGCAAAGAGCTTATGAGCTACAGCTCCTTCAACCTGGATATCACCACAAACGGCAACGCGGAAGTGTCTGAAAAGCAATCCCGCTATGTGAGCTTGCATGATAGCAGCCTTGCCAGCCTCAAGAGCATGGTGAAAAACCCTGAAACAATCCAAAGCTACAGCGCTGCACCCAAAACCCGCCATACCAGCCGCAATCTTGACCCCGCAGACGCCAAAAGCATGATCATCATCACCAGCGATTCCCGCACCCTGTGGTTTGCGGAATATGCTGCCTGGCGCGAAAGCAAGGGCATCAGCACCGGCATTTACAGCACGGAGTTTATCTATGCAAACTATACCGGAGTGGATAATGCCGAGAAAGTGCGCAATTTCATCATTGATGCCTATCTGCTCTGGCTTTCCGGAGATATTCCGCTGGAGTATGTGATTTTGGGTGGCGATGACGAGGTGGTTCCGGAGCGCGGAGTATTTGGCAGAGTGGGCTCCACTGTGGACAACCGCATGCCCTCAGACCTTTACTTCAGCAACCTGGATGGCAATTGGAATGCCAATGGTAACGATGTTTACGGCGAGATGCAGGACCAAACGGATATGATTCCGGAGCTGCATATCGGGCGCTTTCCCGCAGAAACACTGTGGGAGTTCAACAACATCTTCCGCAAGATTCGCTATTATGTGGATCACGATAGTTTCAGCAACAACATCGCCATCTTCTACGGCGAAAACCTGAACAACAATCCCCTCACTTGGGGAGCAGATTATAAAGACGATGTAGCCCAATATCTGCCGGATGGATACATGTATAGCACACAGTATCAACGTGATGGCACATATTCCTCATCATCTGTATGGAACAGTATCAACAATGGCGTGAACGTCATGAACCATATGGGGCACGCCAATGAGACTTATCTGATGGGCCAGGGTAATAACACCATCAACCAGCTGCAGAACACAGAGTATGGCTTCTTGTATTCCCAGGGCTGCTATCCGGCTGCTTTTGACCAACGCACATCCGGCGATGGTGAGTGCATCGGCGAGCATCTTCTGATGGCTTCCGGCGGCGTGTTTGCTTTCATTGGAAACACTCGCTATGGCTGGTATATGCCAGGCAGTATCGAAGGCGCAAGCCAGTTTTACGATCGTGAGTTTTTCATCGGTTTGTATGAACAGAATCACCTGCAATTGGGCGACGCGCTCACCTACTCCCGTTTGCAAAATCTGAACTCCGCGCTCAGTAACGACGTGATGCGCTGGTGCTATATGGAGATGATTCTGTTCGGCGATCCTTCTGTGGCAGTGAAGTTACCCAATCCGGAATTACCCATGCTTGTTTTGGAGAGCTATGAGTTTGATGACGGCCTGGGTGATGGCGATGGCACGATCAATCCCGGAGAAACCATCCGCTTGTATCCGGTGGTGCGCAATGCCGAAGGCTGGGGCACTGCCTATGATGTCTCGATTCGCTTAGTAGCCGCTCCTCCCGGAATGGAACTACTGGAAGTTTGCCTGATGGTAGGGCAACTCGAACCCGGAGAATCGACTCCTGAAGACATGCACTTTATGCTGGAAATGCCTCAGGAGCTTAACTTTGGCACCTATACTTTACGCCTGGCAGTGGAGTCCTTTGATCCTTTGAATAACCTAAGCACAGGGATCAAGTATTACGATGTAACTTTTGATGTAACCTTGCTGGATGCCCGCTTCCCCTGGGAAACTCCGAATGCGGGGAAATCCGCCCCCATCGTTGGAGATTTCAACGGCGACGGCAGCAATGATATTCTGTATCTGGATGTCTTCGGCATCGCGTATCTGATCGGTTCAGATGGCGAAGAATTCGCCGGATTCCAAAGCCCGGACGAGCTGAACGTATTCCGCAGCACGGCAATGGGGCAGATCGATAACCTGGGTGGCGATGATCTGGTGATTACCAGCCGTACCGGGAAAATCATTGCGCTGAATATGGCGGGAGAGCTGATCTTCAGCTACAACGCGGAAACATCCTTCGTCTTCAGCCCGGTGCTGGCAGATTTTACCGGTGATGGTAACAACGAAGTAATTGCAACCGGGTTGGACGGAAACCTCTATGTGATCGACAATCAGGGCATGAACGCTCCCGGATTTCCATTATATCTGGGCTCTACGGTACAAGTGGAGCTGGCGGTAGGCAGACTTTCTGCCGCAGGCCCCATGCAGATTGTGGCCGGTACCGGTAGCGGGGAACTGAAGGTAATCGGTCCCGGCGGAGTAATCAATCAATCCTACGCGCACAATCTTGGCGCCGGTTTCACCGGAAGCCCGGTGATTTTGGACAACGGCAAAGTTGCCATCGGCACAAATAATACGATGTATTTGGTGGGGCCTGCCGGCATCGAGTTCCAAAAGACAATCGATGCGCCGATGGCGGGAGGGATGATAATTGCGGATCTGAATCGCGACTCATCTCTGGATCTGCTTTGGGTCTCAAACTCCGGTATGCTGTGGGCGGTAGCGCAATCCGGAGAGAATCTTCCCGGATTCCCGGTTGTGACAAACACTTCATTCAGTTGCCCCCCCCTGGTGGCGGATATTGATGGTGACTTCCAATATGAGATTCTGCTGCATAACAATAACAACAGCCTCTATGCTTATAACCACGATGGCAGCCCGGTCTCCGGCTTTCCCTTTGGCACTTCATACAATGGCGCGACTCCCGGAACTCTGGTGGATTTTGATAACGACGGCTATTTCAAGCTGGTTACCGGATTCTCCAATGGTATTCTGATGAGTAATCTGCGCCGCACGGCTTCAGCTTTGGCGCCCTGGACTACCTATCGCGGATCACTAAGCCGGCAGGCATCTTTTGCCGCCACCGGGTATGTGGATAACGCCGACGCGAACCAGAGTCCGGCGTTGGACAAGCTGAAACAGAATTATCCCAATCCCTTCAACCCCAATACCACAATCACCTTCAGCCTGGCTAAAGCGCAACACAGCAGCCTGGATATCTTTAATATCAGGGGGCAAAAGGTGCGTAACCTGGTGAACGCGCAGCTCCCGGCAGGGAGTCATACTCTGGCCTGGGACGCCACGGACGATCATGGCAGAATATTGCCCAGCGGGCTCTACTTCTACCGTCTGCAAGGCGAGAATTCCAGCCAAACCCGAAAAATGCTGCTGCTCAAATAGGAGATCAAATGCGGGAAATATCAAGAAACATCACTCAAATCCGGACCAAGATAGAGGACTATCTGCAGAAACTGGATCGAGCCGGCGAGGAGATCACTCTGGTGGCGGTTACCAAGACTCATAGCGTGGAATCGATGGATATCGCAATGAAAAACGGGATCCGTCATGTCGGCGAGAACAAGGTGCAGGAAGCCATGCGCAAGCTGCCCATGCTGGAAGATCAAAGCGCGTGCTTTCACTTCATCGGTCACCTGCAGAGCAACAAGATCAATCAGCTGCTTTCCCTGAAGCCGTATCTCATCCAAAGCATAGATTCCGTGTATCTGGCAGAAAACCTGCACAAAGCTCTGGGCAGAACCAACCGCACTCAAGATATCCTGATTCAGGTGAATACCACCGAAGAGGAACAAAAGAGCGGGGTGAACTTTGCCAATGCCGAAGAACTGGTGTGGAAAATAGCGTCCTATTCCACCTTGCGGGTGAGAGGCTTGATGACGATCGGCAAGCTGCATCCTAACCCGGAGATCAGCCGCCCCTATTTCAAGCAGTTGAAAGAGCTCTTTGACAAGATCCGCGCTGAGTTTCCGGAAGGCTTTGATTACCTTTCCATGGGCATGAGCCACGATTGGCAGATCGCCCTGCAAGAAGGGGCAAACATGCTGCGCATCGGCAGTGCGATCTTCGGCGAGCGACACTATGGGGATGATCGATGATTATCCTCTTGGCAGCCTTCATCTTCCTGATTGCCTATTTCTACGGAGGCTTTTCCACCGCGCGGATGATCACCAGAAGCTTCCGCTCGCTGAATGTGGAAAAAGTGGGCACCGGGTTGGCAGATACCGAGAATATCTATACTCATATCAGTAAACCCATGGGCTTATTGGTGGGTGCGCTGGATCTTAGCAAGGCCTATCTCTTTCTGCTGGTAGTGGAGTTTCTTCTGCGCCGGCTGGATCTTAATAGCGCAAATCTGGATTTCAGCATCCTCTATAGCCCGAATCTGATGTTGGCCTATGGTATTGGAATGCTTTTGGGGCATTGCCTGCCGATGAATCACCACTTCCGGGGTGGACGCGGGATCTTCACCTACATGGGCTTCTTTGCCTATTTTGCCTTTCTGCCAACGTTGATCACTGCCTTCTTGGCGTTGATTCTTGTGATGCGCTTCAAGCAAATCCGCTTTGCGCAATATACGATCGTGATCCTGCCGGTGGTGCTGTTTCAGTTCTTCTTCCACCTAACCACCTGGTATCTGGGGGATCTGCCCGTATATTTCAATCTGATCCTGATGGTGTCCGCAGTGCTGATGGGCATCCTGAACTTTGCCGTGTCTAAACGCCTGGGCGAAATCTGAGGTAAACATGCTGAAAATCGAGATGGTACTTACCAAGAAGCAGCTGAAGCAGTTCATCATGCTGCCCTTTGAGCTTTATAAGGACGATCCGGCTTGGGTTCCGCCCCTGATTCCGGAACAATATAAATTCTTCAATGCCCGTAAGAATCCCTATTACCTGCATTCGGAAGTACAATTGTTTCTGGCGCTCGATGGGGATCGGGTCTTGGGGCGCATCAGCGCGCATACCAATACCCAGCATCAGATAGAGCACAACGAGGATATCGGTTTCTTTGGCTTCTTTGAGTGTGTGAATGATCTATCTGTGGCATCTCTGCTCTTTGATGCTGCGGCGGAGTGGAACCGGGGCAAGGGCTTTACGGCCATGCGCGGGCCGATGAACTTCTCTGTAAATCAGGAAGTGGGCTTGCTGGTGGATGGCTTTCTGGACCCCCCGATGGTGATGATGCCGCATGCTTTGCCTTATTATCAAGAGCTTTTTGCGGCTTGCGGCTTGCAAAAAACTATGGATCTCTATGCCTATCTGAGCGTGCGCTACGAGATGCCGGAACGGGTGCAACGCCTCGCCGCGGCCATTGAGAAGCGCGCCGGAGTAACGATTCGTAGCCTTTCCAAAGATAAAAAACAAATGCGCAAGGACATTGAAACCGTATTTGAGATATACACCAAAGCCTGGGAATATAACTGGGGGAACGTGCCCATGACCAAGGCGGAGTTTGACCACATCGTGGAAGAACTGCTGCCGCTGGCAGATCCCGATCTCATCTTTATCGCCGAAAAGGACGGGCATCCCGCCGGCTTCTCCCTGGCTTTGCCAAACTATAACGAAGTGCTGAAGGTAATGAAAGGGCGGCTGAACCCCATTACGATGATCAAAGCGCTACTGAAGCAGAAGAAGATCGGCAGCGCGCGCGTGATCACCATGGGCCTGATCAAAGAGTTTCAAGGCCGCGGCATCGACACGCTGTTCTATTACCATCAATACAAAAACGGACTGCCCAAAGGCTTCTTCCGCGGGGAATTCTCTTGGGTGCTGGAAAACAACACCATGATGATCCGCGTGGCGGAAATGCTGGATGCCATTCGCTACAAGACTTACAGGATCTATGACAAACAGATCTGATAGTCTGCTCTCGGCCATAGACGTCATTACCCTGGCTTATATCGGCTGGATCCTGCTGTATATGCTGGTGGGGCTATCCCGGGTGGTCGAGCCGCTCGTACATATCCCCGCGATGCTGAGCATTGGCGTGGGCATCCTGCTGATGGCGTGGTGGCACCGTAATCTGGATTCCGCTAAGCATCCCGGGTGGGAGAAAGCCCTTTCCCTCGTCCGCGGACTATATCCGGTAACCCTGTTCGGCTATTTCTTCACCGGGGGCTATGCCTTCAACCGCATCATCTTTACCCGGTGGCTGGATCCCTTCTTCATGAATATCGATCTGAAGCTGTTTGGCTATCTGCCGTCCATGGTGTGGGGCTTGCGCTTTGACCACATCCTGATCAGCGAGCTCTTTCACTTTGCCTATTTCTGCTATTACCCGATGATCGTGGGCTTGCCGCTGTACCTTTACTTCAAGAAGCCGGAAGGGTTCAGGGAACTGATCTTCAACCTCAGCTTTGTCTTCTATCTGTGTTACTTTATCTACAGCATCCTGCCGGTGGTGGGCGGACGCTTTATCCCGGAGGCTATGGAGCTTACGCGCATCTACCGCGGAGGTCCCTTTACACACATCATGGTGTTCATCTATCGGCACAGTAACCATCTGGGCGGAGCCTTCCCCTCTTCTCATGTGGGGGTGGCAATTGTGCTCACCATCGCCGCCTTGCGCCATGCCCGCAGGCTGGGCTATGTGTTTATCCCGATAGTCTTTTTCCTGAGCCTGGCGACCGTGTATTGTCATTATCATTGGTTTATTGATGCCGTATTTGGGGTGTTCACCGGTCTGGGTGGCTACTATCTGGCAAACTATGCCCATCGCAAACTGCAAGGAGTTCTTTAGATGAGATATCTTTTTTTGGCACTGATGACGCTCGGTGTTCTGGCGCTAGGTGCCCAAAACCAACTAAGTCCATTACCGATCACCAGTTATGACTACGCTATTCCGGAAAACAACGTCTCCGCCATTGCGCTGGGAATGGGGGGTATGAATGTCACAGACCCTCTGGATCCCTTTGCCTCATACGGCAATCCGGCGCTATTGGCAAAGAATGAATCCACCCTGCTATATCTGGCATACCGCATGGCAGACGATGAAAAGCTGAGCTTCTGGGAATCGGTGAACGTCAGTAACTTCCTTTCTGAGAAGCAATTCAAGTATTTCACCCTCGCCGCGAAACAGGTGGCCCTCTCGTATCAGCCCATGGCCGCCATCAACATCAGTGAATATGATACTTCCACCGGCCAGAGCATGTATTACGACTACAAGCTGGACAAGGTGCAGCTCAGTGTGGGGATCTCGGACAACAACTGGCCGAACATCAATGCCGGGTTGAACATGAAGTATATCAGCGGCCGCCTGGTCTATCTGGTGGAACACAGACAAGGCAGCCAGTTTATCCGCGACCACTTCATTGATGACAAGGTGAAGGGTTTCAGCACTGATCTGGGCCTGGTTTACAGAGCCGGGGACACCGTGTTTGGCCTCACTGCCTACGACATTCTTTCCCGCTTGTGGTGGGAAAACTACCCCGCCAAGAGCATTCAGCGCCGCATTGCCACCGGTGTGCAATATGGCAGCGGAGCCTCCAAGACCAGTTTTGGGGTGCAGAGCAAGATCTCCAGCGATCCCGAAACCACATATCACATGGGCTACAGCTACCGCGTAAACTGGGATACATCCAGCCTCAGCAGTGACGAGGTTGTGTCGCAGGGTATGGACCTGAGAGCCGGGCTCTATAGCCGGGATTTCTATGGTGCTGACAACATCAATCTCACCCTTGGTTCCGGCTACAACTACCAGATGTTCCGCTTCGATTTCTCACTCAACACAAAGGGCTTGAAGCTTTCCGACAGCGAGTTTCTCTTTGCCCTGGGCGTGGGGTTCTAGGCTGTGTTTCAGCTTTCTTTCCTGAATGCCGGGTTGCTCTTTTTTGCTGCCGCCACCGTGCTGCCGCTGTTGATCTGGCTTCTGGCAAAGAAAAAGCCAAAGCAGATCATCTTTTCCACCCTGCGCTTCATCAAACTCAGCCAGCAACAGGAGAAGAGCCGCACCAAGATCACAAACATCATCCTGCTGATCATCCGTATGCTGATCATCCTGCTGCTTGCCCTGGCGATCGCCCGGCCGATGCTGGCGTCCTCCCGGCTCAATGAATCCCGCAAGCATCCCCCCACTGCTCTGGCGATCGTGCTGGATACTTCCTACAGCATGGACTATGTGGAAGACAGACAAAGCCGGCTGGACAAAGCCCTGGCTGCGATTGCCACGATCAATGCCCGCGCCACAGAAGACGACCGCTTGATCCTGATCACCCGGGATGCTGCCTGGAACCAGCTTCATTCTCAGATCTTTGCCGGAGAAATCCCTGAGGACATCCTCAAGACCATCCGCCCAGCATATCTGGTGATGGATTGGGAAGAGACCTTCGCCTTCGCGGAATCCCGCCTCACCGAGGCGCAGATGCCGAATCGGGAGATCTATCTGCTTTCGGATATGATGAATGAAGCGATCAGCGTGAAAAGCGCCTATCCCATCGCCGCCATTCCCCTCATGGAGAACGATCCGCGCCAAAACATCTCGCTTTCTGACGCCCGTGTGCTGCCTCAGATCGTGGAACGCGGCAAGCTGCAAAGCGTGGAGTTCAGCATCACCAACCACGGCTCCGAAGCCCGCAGTGAGGTTCTGGTGCAGGCTGTGGTAAACGAGGTGAAGGTGGGCGAGCGCTTCGTGAATATCCCCGCCCGGCAGAGCATCAAAGAAACAGTCAGCTTCGAGATCCGCGGTGAAGGCTGGCAATCAGGATACATCGAGGTCTTGGACGAATATCTGAGCGCGGACAACCGTAGCTATTTTGCCTTTGAATATTACCAAAATCCCCGCGTAGCAGTGGTGGGCACTCAGCCCTTGCCGCCCCATCTGAACAGCATTTTGCGTGTCTTTGGGGGAGGCAGCAACCCCACCCGGCTGGATCCTTCGAGCTTGAACTTACAGATTCTGGATAGTCATCAGGTCTTTGTCTTTTACCCCTTCAATGCCATCAACCCCCGGCTGGTAGAGCTTTTTCGCGAGATGGATGCCCGCGGCATCGGCAGCATCACCTGTCCCGGCGAGAACCTGACCCCGGACGCCAAAGCCTGGCTGCAAAACCGCTTTTCCGTGCAGTTGAAGCAATACAAGCGTGAAGCGGTGGGCATCGACTTCATCTCTGAGCATCACCAGGCCACAGCCCTGATCTCGGACAAGACTTTGCGCTTCAACCAAATATCCGCATATTGGGAAGGCTCTTCGGGGGCTTCCACGCTGATCAGCGCGGCCGGCAAGGCCATGGTGCTTTCTGCCCCCAATTCCGCTCTCTGGCTGTGGGATATGACGCGTGATTCCGCCTTCTTTGCCGATCCCGCTTTTGCCGTCTATGCCTATCGTCAGCTTTCAGCGCTGATGAACGCCAATGTCCCGGTCACGGAGCTGAAGGTGGGAGACGCCATCCGCGCTTCCGAACTGGCATTGCCGGATGCCGGGCGCATTGAACTTGCCGGAAGGCACTACCTGGCGCATGATCCCGGCATTTATACCGTGAATCCGGATAGTCCGCGCGCGGCAAGGATCGCGGTAAACATAGACTACTGGGATAGCGACCCCAATCCCGGAGCATTGCCCAGGCAGATCAAAATGCTGGATGAAGACTTTGCAGACCAGCTATTTATGGCGCGGCTGGGCAGAGATCTGTGGAAAATCCTGCTCATCTTGGCTTTAATGCTGATGCTTTTGGAGATTGCCATCATCAAGTATCTGGAATTCAAATCCGTGCAATAGGAGTTATTACCATGATATTGGAAAGAATAGATCATCCCGACAAAATTCGCTCTCTGAAAAACGAAGAGCTGGATACTCTTGCCCAAGAAGTCCGTGACCGCATTATCGGCGTGGTAGCAAAGAACGGCGGACACATCGCCCCCAGTTTGGGCGCGGTGGATTTCACCCTGGCCCTGCTGAGTGTATTTGACCCCAAGAACGACCGTGTGGTGTGGGATGTGGGGCATCAAAGCTACGCCTGGAAGATCCTCACCGGGCGCAACGCCCGCTTTGACACCCTGCGTCAATTCGGCGGCATCAGCGGATTCACAAACCGCAATGAAAGCGAGTATGACGCCTTCAGCACCGGGCATAGCAGCACCTCGATCTCTGCCGCTTTGGGCATGGCTGCTGCGCGAGACCTGAAACAGGAAAAGTTCCACAGCGTCGCCGTCATCGGTGATGGTGCCCTCACCGGTGGCATCAGCTTTGAAGCGCTGAACCACGCCGGGCATCTGCAGCCAAACAATTTCATCGTTGTGCTGAACGACAACGCGATGTCCATCTCCAAAAACGTGGGCGGCTTGCAGAAATACATGGCGCGCATGTATGCTTCCCGCAGCTATAATGCGCTCAAAAAGCAGGTTTGGGATATGAGCAGCAGCCTTCCTTCCAGCGTTCGCCGCCGCTTCATCTATGGCGCTCAGAAGCTGGAAGAATCCATGATCAACATCCTGGTGCCAAACATCATTTTCGAGGATCTCGGCTTCAAATATGTGGGTCCCATCGATGGTCACGACATTCCGCATCTGATCTCTATCTTCAAGCGGGTAAAGAACTTCATGGTAGGTCCGGTGCTCATCCATGTGGTCACCCAAAAAGGCAAAGGCTATAGCCCCGCGGAAGAGGATTCTTCTTCATTCCACGGTGTTGCTCCCTTCGACAATCAAAGCGGCAAAACTGCCTGCAGTGGGGGCAAGAGCTATGGCGATATCTTTGGCGACACCCTGACCGAACTGGCAGAGCAGAACCCGGATATCGTAGCCATCACAGCCGCCATGAGTGCCGGGACCGGGCTCTCGGGCTTTGAGGAAAAATATCCCCGGCGCTTCTTTGATGTGGGCATCGCTGAACAACACGCGCTCACCCTTGCCGCCGGGATGGCTTGCAAGGGCATCAAGCCTTTTGTTGCCATCTACTCCACTTTTGCGCAACGCGCATTGGATCAGATCATCCATGATGTCGCGCTGCCCAAGCTTCCCGTGGTGCTGTGCCTGGATCGGGCCGGCCTGGTGGGAGAAGACGGCGCCACGCACCATGGCGCTTTTGATATTTCTTTTCTTTCCGGAGTTCCCAATCTCACCATTCTGGCTCCCGCCTGTGCCGAGGAATTGCAGGCGATGCTGACCTGGGCGGCGTCTTATATGGAGGGCCCGGTGGTGATTCGCTATCCCCGCGGGAAGGCCCTTTGCCGGGGGCAGGAAGTGACCGATTTTAGCCCCGGGAGAGCCGAGATTCTAAGTGCTGCCACGGATGTGAGCGATCCACCGTTTGCCTTTGTGGCAGTTGGTGACGCGCTTTCTTTGGCTCAGGAAACCGCGCAGAAGTTGGCAGAGCACGATTTGCGTCCGGTGATTATCAATCTGCGCAGCATCAAACCTCTTGATCTCAATACCCTCCACGCTTTGGGCAAAGCCTGCAGCCATGTTTTTACCTTTGAAAACAACGCCATCATCGGTGGAACCGGCTCTCGGATCTCCCAAATCTTATCCGAAAGTAAAGCCCGGGTGGTGAATTTTGGCTATCCCGACCGCTTCATCCTTCATGGCGCCACTGCCAAACTGAAAGAGGAGATCGGCTTTGATGCCAAATCTCTGGCTGAGGCGGTAAGGAAGCAGCTTTGAACGATCCCATCTGCGCCCGGATCACCGCCCCCGGAACCGCTGCCATTGCGCTTATCCGGGTCTCCGGAAGCTCCGTGATCAACCTCGTCGCTAGGTTCTTTGATAGGGCGGAGAAGCTGAACCGCGCGCCATCCCACACCTTGATCTTCGGAACATTTCTGGATTCCGCGCGGATACCCATCGATGAAGTCCTGATCTCAGTTTTCCGCGCTCCCCACAGCTATACCGGGGAGGATGTGGTCGAAATCAGCTGCCATGGCAGTGCTCAGATCGCGGATCGGATCATGGCCACTTTGCTCACTCAAACGCGCCTGGCAAACCCCGGAGAGTTTACCTTGCGGGCATATCTGAATGGCAAGCTGGATCTCAGCCGCGCCGAAGCGGTCAACGACCTCATTCAGGCGGGCAGCTCCAAAGCAGCGATGGCAGCCCTGATGCAGGTGAAAGGCTATCTCAGCAGGCATCTGGAAGGCATCCTGGAGGAAATCACGGACGCCCGCTTACGTTGCGAACTGGCTATCGATTTTGCGGATCAGGACTTGCCTCAGATCGACCTGGAAGACCTGCAACAGCGCGTACAGCGCGTCTTGCACGAGGCCAAAGCCCTGTTTGAAGAAGGCAGCCACGCGATCAAACTGCGGGAAGGCATCAAAATCTGCCTGGCAGGAGCGCCGAATGCCGGTAAATCTTCTTTGTTCAACGCGTTTCTAAAGCAAAATCGCGCCATTGTGACCCCCCATCCGGGAACCACGCGGGATTATCTGGAAGAATCCTTTTCTTTATCCGGATATCCGATCGTGCTATATGATACCGCCGGCTTGCGTGAAAGCAGCGATCTCATTGAACAAGAAGGCATAAACCGCTCGGTTGAGCTGATGCAGAATGCGGATATCATCCTCTTCCTCTATGATGGCGCGCAACCCGAAATTTCCCCGGAACTGCAAAGCCTGCAAGGCAAAACCATCTTTGTGGCGAGCAAGGCGGATTTGTACCCCGCGAAAAAACTCCCCGTGGGGCATGTTTCTGCATCCGTGCACAGCCCGAATGGCTTGCAAGCGCTGTCAGACAGCATTGTGGCAGCCTTGAACTTGCCCACCGAAATCCTGGAACGCCCAATGGTAACCAATGCCCGGCATCTGGCAGCTCTGCAAAAGTGCATTACAGCGCTCACTCAGGCCCTGGACGCGCTTGCCCTGGACGCCGGATTCGAGTTCATTGCCGGCGACCTCATCCATGCCGCATCGGCTTTGGAAGACATCCTGGGAGTGGTGCCCACGGACGCGCTTCTGGGCAGGATTTTCGATAACTTCTGCATCGGCAAATAGCCGCCGCAAACTCTGGTCAAGCCGGATTTATACAGCTTGATTTGTGCTGATTTTAAGCTGTTATTATCGGGTGAGCACAGCTTGATAACGGCTTAAAATCAGCATAATCCCGCGCTAAAACAAGATGCGACCCGGCAGGAAGAGTCTATAGACATTGCCCGTATTACGATATGGCGATGATAAGTCCCGATACGGAAACTATCCGATGATCCCGTAAAAGAGCAAAACGAGGTTTTTGTTTGACACATATTCGCATTTGATATTGTGTGCACCAAAGCAAAATACAAGAGGATTTAAATGAAGATTTTGGTACTAAATTGCGGAAGTTCATCCATCAAATATCAATTGATCAATATGGAAAGCAAAGATTTGATGGCTGAAGGTATTGCCGAAAAAATCGGAGAGGACATCGCTCTCTTCACATATAAGAGCCCCACATTTACAAAAAAGAAACGCGAAATGGTGATCGAAAACCACGAACAGGGTCTGCAACTGATTCTGGAAGCACTGGTAGAAAAAAGCTACGGTGTGTTGGGCGACCTGCGTGAGATCGACGCGGTGGGACACAGATTGGTGCATGCCGGAGAATATTATTCCGATGCCGTGGTGGTCACCGATCATGTGGTGAACGTGATGCAGGATTGCATCTCGCTGGCACCTCTGCACAACCCCGCAAACCTCATGGGCATCGAGGCGGTGCGCGTCGCCATGCCGGATTGCCCTCAGTGCGGCGTGTTTGACACCGCCTTTCACCAGACCATGCCGGCCGAGGCATTTCTCTATCCCCTGCCGCTGGAGTTTTATCACCAACACAAGATTCGCCGTTACGGATTTCACGGCACCAGCCATAAGTATGTGAGCATCAAGGCAGCGGAGTATTTGCGCAAAGATCTGTGTGACATGAAGATCATCTCCTGCCACCTGGGCAATGGCGCTTCCATAACCGCCATCAGGGACGGCAAATCCATCGATACCTCGATGGGTCTGACTCCTCTTGAGGGCCTGATGATGGGCACCCGCTGCGGTGATATTGATCCCGCGATCCCGATCCACATGCAGCAAACCCTGGGGCTCAGCGTGGACGAAGTGAATAACATTTTGAACAAAAAAAGCGGTATGCTGGGGCTTTCACACATCTCGAACGATATGCGCGAGATCGAAGAAGAAATCCTGATCCGCAAAAACCCCAGAGCCATTCAGGCTCACGACGTCTATTGCTACCGCATCAAAAAGTATATCGGCAGCTACTACGCCGCACTAAACGGAGTGGATGTGCTCATCTTCACCGGTGGAGTGGGCGAGCGCATGCCGATTTTGCGGGAACAAGTATGCAGCGAGATGGAAGCCTTGGGGATTGAGCTGAATCTGGAAGAAAATGCCAGGTTCACGGATGATATCCAACTGCTAAGCACTCCAGCATCCAAAGTGACCGTGCTGAAGATCCCCACAAACGAAGAACTGATGATCGCTCTGGAGACTCAGAATTTGATCAACAAGGTGTGAACACTGCTATAATGAACAATGATTTGCTTAGGACTGTGTAAAACATGAATGAACTGAAAACTGGCTTTTACCGGATGCTTTACGATCAATCTCCGGTATCGCTTTGGGTGGAAGATTTCTCAGAAATATACTCCTCCCTGAAAGCTCTTAGAGAAGAAGGCGTGCAAGATTTGCGCGCCTATTTTCATACATATCCGGAAAAATTCATCCAGTGTTCGAAACTGTTGAAAATCGTGGATGTGAACCAAACCACGCTGAAACTCTTTGGCGCAAAAACCAAACAAGAACTGATCGAGAGCTCTCATTTGATCTTCAAAGGTGACGCTGCCGAGAGCATCATGGCCTCGATGGTGGCTATCGCCGATGGCCGCAAAAGCTTCGAAGGGCAGGTCATAAACTACGATCTGAAAGGTAATGAACTGCATTTCCGCATTTCCTGGAACATTCCCGGAGACGGAGAAGAATATATGAAGCGCGTGATCGTGGCCATGCAGGATACCACCGGCTTGGAACGGATCCGCAAAGAACTGGAGGAGCGTGAAGCTCTCTTCAGATGCATCTTCGAGCAAGCCTCCGAGGGTATGATGCTGCTGGACACCGATGGCAAAGTCCTGCTGGTCAATGAAGCTATGGAGACTATGTGCGGAGTCCTGGCAAAAGATATTGTGGGAGAAATGCTGTCGGACTTCTTTACTGCTTTCGCACAAAAGATCAGACTGGCGATGGAGCCTCACGAAAAACAGCATCTGCAAGAGTTCTTTGCCAAACCCCCGGAACGCAACGCAATGGTAGAATACAATTTCTTTGATTCCAGACACAAGCTGCATGCCCATCGGCTAACCATTGTCCCCATCAAAAGCGAAAAAGAATCGCTGTTTGCCGCATTGGTAACGGACCTCAGCCCGATGCGCAGGACCGAAGTGGTTACCGGGGTCTTGCACAAAATTTCCCACGCGGTGAATATCGAGTGCAGTCTGGACGATTTGTTCCACACCATCCACATCTCTCTGGCAAAGGTCATCGACGTCACAAACTTCTTCATCGCGCTGTATGACAAACGCAGCAACCTGATCACATTCCCCTATTTGGTGGACGAAATGCACGAGGACGCCAGCCCAATCGAAGCGGACGACAATACTTCACTGAGTGCGCAGATCATCTCAGAAGAGCGCACATTGCTCTTGACGGACGAGGACATCAATAGCCGTACCCGGGATCGGGGCTTCATGGGCGTCGTGTGCAAGAACTTCCTGGGCACACCCCTGATGCTTTCCGGCAAAGTGATCGGAGCAATCGTGGTGCAATCCTATAAACGCGGGGATTTGTATGATGAGGAAGATAAACTGCTGCTGGAATCCATCTCGGAGCAGATCGCCTATGCTTTGAACAAGAAACAGGCGGATGAGAACATCCACGTGCTGTTTCAGGCCATCGAACAAGCCGGCGAGGGGATCATCATCTTCAGCCCCCAAGGCTCGATCCAATATGTGAATACCATCTTTGAACGCATTACCTCGTATCGGCGGATTGAACTGCTGGATAAGCCTTTTGAATATCTGCCCTTCGATGTGGGCAGCCGCAAGGAAATGCAGCAGTCGTGGCTGAGAGTGCGCAGTTCGCAACCCTGGCGCGGGAAAGTGGATATGATCCGCAAGGACGCCCAAAAGATTACCCTGGATATGGTCGTCAAGCCCGTCGTGGATTGCGATGGCAAGCTCTCCAGCATCATCGCCAGTTGCAAGGACGTAACCTACGAAATCCTGCGGGAAGAGCAACAGAAACGCACTCAGCGCTTGGAAGCCATTGGGCGCCTCACCGGGGGTATCGCGCACGACTTTAACAACATTCTCTCCGCTATCATCGGCTACTCGGAACTCGCGGGTGACGATATGCCTCCGGAGAGCGATGCCGCGCTGAACCTGGTGGAAGTGCTGAAAAGCGCAACCCGGGCCAAAGAGATGATCTCGCACCTGATCTCGTTTTCCCGCCAGGAAGAATCCAAGACCGAAGTTATCGAGCTGGTGGAACACGTGAAGGAATCCGTGCGCTTCCTGCGAAGCTACCTGCCCCGCTCTATCAAGATCGTGGAAGGCTATACCTCAGAACCTAATACCGTGATCGCGGTTCCCGGGCAGATTCATCAGATCATCATCAACCTGGGCACAAACGCCATGCACGCTCTACAAAAGAACGGAGCAGTGCTCAGCCTGTCTGTGGAGATAGTGAACTTCTGTTCGCGCGATATGCAGGCATTCCCGGAGCTCGAGCAGTGCCAGTATGTCAAGATCAGCGTGTCGGACAACGGCACCGGTATCGACCCCGCCATCATCGACCATATCTTCGATCCCTATTACACCACCAAAAGTGCCAATGAAGGCACCGGATTGGGGCTTTCAATCGTGCACAGCATAGTGCAATCCCACCATGGTGCAATCCGCGTGGAAAGCAACCTGGGTGAAGGCACCAGCTTCCACATCTATCTCCCCGCATACACTCCGGATGATTGGCATATCGAAAAAGTCAGCGGAGAAGAGGCCCCGGATGTCGGCGGCATCGAGACAGTGATGTTTGTGGACGATGAGCCAGCCTTGGTAAATGTGTTCAGGCAAGGGCTGATGCGCCTCGGTTACAGGGTGGAGGGCTTTACTGATCCCCGTAAGGCCTTGGACCACTTCCTGAAGTACTCTGATCGGATTGACCTGGTGGTCACCGACACCACAATGCCCTATATGAACGGAGTGGATCTGGCACAAAGAATGCTGGATCACAAACCGGAGCTTCCGGTGATTATCTGCACCGGATTCACCACCCTGATTTCCGTGGATGATGCCCGCGAGAAAGGTATTCGGGACTTCGTGATGAAGCCCTTCAAGATCCGCGACATCGCCTCCCGCATCAGGGAAATCCTGGATGGAGCCGACAATCATGAGAATTGACCTGTTGATGAACAAACTCTGCCTCACCAAAACCCGCAGCATCGCCAAGAATGCCTGCGACAAGGGACTGATGAAGGTTAACGGCAAAACGGCCAAAGCTTCCGAGATCATCAAGCCGGAAGACATCGTGGAAATGCGCCTGTATGGATACATGCACCGTTTCCGCATTATCTCTGTTCCCACCGGGAATGTGGCCAAAAAGGATGCCGGAGACTATTATGAATTACTTGCCCGGGAGCCCTTGGAATAGGGGACATTAGCATACTATGAGCGCAAGGCACAGCGATCCGGAAGCACTACGCATGCTCCGGATTCGCCCATTATTCACACTGTGCTTTGCGCTTCTTTTGTACTGGCTTGCCACCCCATTGGCGGCATACAATCTGATCGCCAGCTCGCCCTATCACGAGCTTTACAGCAACCGCCCGCCCCGCTCTTCCGACCGCGAACTCAGCAAGGTTCTGGCCGAGAAGTTCGGCGATCTGCAGATGCAATTCGGGGTGTATCCCGAAGGCAGAGTGCCGATCTATATCGTCTATGGAGAAGCCGAATACCACAAGCTGAGCCTCGGCAAAGCCCAAATCGTGGAATTCAGTGACGCTTTCTATAGCGGCTCAGAGCGCGCCATCTATGCCCGCAGCAAGGACCAGGTTCTGGACAACTATCTCAAGATTCTGCAGCATGAATACCTGCATTGGTATATCGAAGAGCTCTTCACCTACGCCCCGCTTTGGTTCCACGAGGGCATGGCGACCTACTTCAGCGGTCAAATCGGCTATGAGCGCTTTCTGGTTTACCTCAAGGAAAGCCTGGTTAACCCTCGCAGCGATCTCTTTCGCCTGGGACACAAGTATCCGGATAACAGAGAGGACTGGTCCCGCTTCTACCTCAGCAGCGCCATGGCCGTCCGCTATATGCAAGATCGCCACCCGCAACAGTGGCAAAGCTTCTGGGAAGCAGTAGCTCAAAGCTATAGACAAGGCAGGCGCATCCGCTTTTCGGAGGCGTTTGTGAATTCCTACCAGATCAGCCTGTGGGATTTCCACACCAAGTTCGGGATACATAGCAAACGCCAGGGATATACCTATCTGTTGATCGCGTTTAACTCTCTGATCTTTGCCCTGATGCCCTTCCTGATGATAGCCATCGTGCGCAAACGCCGCAAGAAGCTGCTCGGGATGCCCGATCTGCCGCTGCCGGAGGAGGAAGAAGAGCCCCCCGAAGCGGACGCGGAGGCAGATAGAACTTGACAGAATCCGGAAGCTTTCCACACTGCCGGAACGCTTTGTTTATGTTACAATTAAACCATTCTGGAGGATGGATATGAAATATCTCGATCTCGCCATGAACGCGGCGGCCAGCCTTGGGGCTGAATATGCCGATATCCGGGTTCAACGGACCACCGATCAGGTGATCTTCCTGCGCAATCTGAGCCTGAAAAGCGCCAATACCAATATCATCGACGGCTATGGCATCAGAGTCTTCAAAGACGGAGCCTGGGGCTTCGCGCACAACAATGTCTTCAGCGATGAAGCGGTACTGGCCACAGTGCAAAAGGCCTACGATATCGCCAAGCTTTCAGCCACGGTAAACAAAGACAAGAAGCTGCGCCTGGCCCCGGAACGCAGCTATATCGCCACCTACAAAACCCCCGTCAAAATCGATCCCTTCGACATCCCGCTTTCCCAGAAGGTGGAGCTGATGATGGAGGTCAACCGCACCATGCTTGCCTATGAGGGCATCCGCCAGGCAGTGTTCTACCTGATCATGCACAAGGACGAGAAGCTCTTTGCCAGCACCCTGGGCACGCGGCTGGACATCACCTATCAGTTCATCGATCCGATGATCACCGCCACTGCCGTTGCCGATGGTGACAGCCAATCCCGCACCTTTGATGAAGGCGGCAGGGCTGTGGGCTGGGAATGGATTGAGAGCCTGGATCTGGACCAGATCGCCAGACAGACCGCTCAAGAAGCCCTGATCAAAGTGAAAGCCGACACCCTGGGCCCGGAAGAGCGCCGCTCGTTGATCCTTGACCCCAATCACCTCGGCCTCACCATGCATGAATCTGTCGGCCATCCCACGGAGCTGGACCGCGTCTTGGGCTGGGAAGCGGATTATGCCGGCATCTCCTTTGCCACTCCCGAAAAGCTGAAGAACTACCGTTACGGAAGCGATATTGTGAACTTCGTGGGCGACAACACCCTGACTGAAGGCCTTGCCACCCTGGGCTTTGATGATGACGGAGTGCCCGGCCAGAAATGGCATATCATCAAAGACGGCATCCTGAACGAATATGGCAGCACCCGGGACACCGCAATGGAGATCGGGCTGGATTACTCCCGTGGCTGCAACCGCGCCACATATTACTTTGATCAGCCCATCAACCGCATCCCGAATCTCTATCTGCTCCCCGGCACCAAACCTTTGACCCCCGCGGAACTGATCGGGGACACGGAAGATGGCGTTTACATCCAGGGCAGAGGCAGCTTTTCGATCGATCAACACCGCGTGAACTTCCAGTTCGGCGGGGATTTCTTCTGGGAAATCAAGAACGGCAAGCTCTTCCGTCCGCTCAAGAAAGTGCTCTACAAATCCTGCAATCCGGAATTCTGGAATAGCTGTGATGCCATCTGTGATGAACGCTTTTGGCGTCCCTTTGGTGTGGTCAATTGCGGCAAAGGGCAGCCCTCGCAGACCGCCCGCATGACCCACGGTTCCGCTCCGGCAAGATTCCGCAACATCCGCGTGGGAGGTTCCCAATGAACATCAAATATATTGAACAATACGTCCGCACCCATTGCAGCGCAGACGATTATGTCTGTTACGTCACAAAATCCGACACTCATGAAACCAGATTTGCCCAAAACGGCATCACTCAGCATCTGGCTGGACCCAAAATGCGCATCACGCTGAGCGTCGCGTTCGGCACCAAAAACGGCTCCTGCTCTGTGAATCTTGCCGATGAAGCGAATCTGAAGCTCATGGTCAAAACCGCCGAGGACATCGCGCGCCTTGCCCCGGAAGACCCAGAAGCTATGCCCTCCCCGGCTTTTACTGAACTCCCCAAAGTGCAAAACTGCGCTGAAGCCACAAAAGCCCTGACCCCCCTGCAGATGGTGGAGATTGTGCAACAGAGCATCAACAAAGCCAGAACGCTGGACGCCACGGTCTCCGGAATGTGTGAAAAGCACCTGCGCAGCTCCTGGATGTTTAGCAAAAACGGCTTCAGCGGCAGCGACGAAAGCAGCACTTTCGGGCATTCCATGACCCTGAAGAAGAAGGAAGTGGAGACCAAGGTGAGCTATGAGGCAAAGGACTTCGCCGGATTCAATCTGGATCGTGATTTCGATCGCCTTGCCGCCCAAGCTGAAGCACTGAAGGATATGCACAGTTTCGATCCCCAAAAGATCGCCGTGATCCTGCGCCCGGAAGCCTTGGAAGAACTGATCTGGTTCATGACCTGGATGATGAACCGCCGGCAAAGCGACGAAGGCTTAACCCCGTTCACCGGAAAGTTGGACAGCCCCTGTTTTGGCGATAAGTTCAGCCTATATTCCACTCTGCAAAAACCGGAAATGATCGCCTCACCCTACAATGGCGAAGGTTTGCCCTCCAAAGAAAGCTGTTGGGTGGAACACGGTGTGCTGAAAAACATGCCGGTGAACCGCTGGTGGGCAAAGCAAGTGGGCTGCGAGCCCATGGATGCCTTCAATTTCTATGTCCCCGGCGGCGATACCAGTGAAGCAGAAATGATGAAAATGGTGCCTCGCGGACTCATCATCAACCGCTTTTGGTACATTCGTACGGTGGATATGAAAGCCGGAGAGCTTACCGGAATGACCCGCGACGGAGTGCTGTATTTCGAAAACGGAGAAGTGAAACACGCGGTGAACAATCTGCGGTTCAACGAGATCCCGCACGAGATGACCCGCAGAATCCTGGCTCTGGGCAAAGCGGCGCTGGCCTCACCATATGCAGTGCTTCCCACGCTTTTGGTGGATGGATTCAACTTCGTAGATAAAACATCGTTCTAAACCAAATTAACAATATAGACCGGGATCTGCCGCAATAACTGGCAAATCCCGGTCTTCATTTTTGCTTGAATATTTCACCCCACCAAGGTTGTTGCATCAGTCCCGGCGGGGCATTGTTTCAGATCAGAAAGCAAGGTCTCCGGGTAATGTGCCCTGGTTAGCGCCTTTATCCTGCCTCTTGTTTCAAGGAGCTATCGAGCTGATATCAAGCTGTGATTATCGTATCGGCACAGCTTGATAACAGCATAAAATCAGCCTCATGGCAGCAGAAAGAATCAAGGAAGGGGCAATCTATCCCAAAGTCCGTCATACATTTTCCAGCCGTCCGCCGTTCTGTATAGCGTGATCGTGCGTAGCGCCAAAGAGGGGTCATCACGCACATAAGACTGCCAGGTGGGGCTGAAAACATAGCCCGGAATGCGCCTGGATCCCTGCTGGGTGTGCCCCAGCATCGTAAACTCAATGCCTTGATCGATAAGCTTTTGCGCCACCCGCAGGCTGTTTTCCTGGTCGTGATTGCCCAGGACCACCAGTTGCACATCTTCAGAAACGTTTCCTGCCAAAATCAGCAGCAGGTCTTCGTCAGCGTTTTCCCATTCCCGGGGATAGTTTTGGGCCACGATTGTGAGGGAATCCACTCCGGCAGAGATCGGCAGCATCTGCAGGGCAGTCTTGCTATCAGAGATGCGGTAGCCGAAAAACAGGTGAATGTCCTGTGCGGGCAGCTCCAGGCGGTAGGTTCCCGCGCTTGGTTCTTTCAGTTCCGCGTTGATGTTGTAAAACATGCCGTCCACATAGCGGGTGGGAGTCAAGTGGCTTATGGCGCCAGAAATCGGGACTCCATATTCATCTTTCAGGCTGATCAGCAGGCTGCCGCGCTCGCGTTGATCTCCGCTATGATCACTTAATTTGCCTTCTTTCAGGTTATAATAGTGCCAATCCTCATCCAAATAGACCAGAATGCTGTTTGGCAGCCGGGTGAACTCCGCGGGAATGCCATTGGCGCGCAGAATGTAGATCGCCAGCAGGCGGAACTGAATGTCGCTCAAATACTTCTGTGATGCCATGATGTCCAGGCGGGGCAGTCCGGAAAGAGCTTTTGCGGAATTTATCCGATATTTCTTTCTCTGCCACTTGAGTGCCTTGTGCATCCGGTCTGTGGGGTTCTTACCTTTCTTGACGAAATCCGGGGGGTAAAAGCTGGTCTGTCCTTTGCGGGTAAAGGGCCGGGGGAGTTCTTCATAGAATACGCTCGGATAGAAAAGCTCTGGCGGGAGGTCGTGGTTCTGCTCTTGCCAAAACCGGTAATGCGCCTCGAATTGGTGGGCATCCGCTTGCCAGAGGAATTTCGGGTCAGAACCCATCAGGAAGCTGATGTAAGCTTCAGCTATGGGTTGCCGGCTGTTCCAGAAGCGCTCGAATTCACTCAGGTTGCCCCGTGTGAGGATGGCGATGCTGTCCGGCACGCTGCTGCTGCTTGCGGCTTGTTCCCAGAGGTCTATTGTGTTCTGCCAAAGCTGTTTGCGGGCTTGGACTTCCGCGCGGTAAGCCTCAGGGGCGTCCTGCCAGTCCATCTCGTTGGCGGGGTATTCCAGGATTTGGTTGATGCCTTGGGGAGGAGTGTCCTTCAACACCAATTCTACCGCATTATGCTTTGCAGCAGAGGCTTTCACAAATTCCAGTGCCTGTTTGCCGTCTTTGAAGGCGGAGAGGTAAAAGTCTCCACTGCCGGCGCTGAAGCCCAATCTGCCATCGGCATCACTCTTCAAGACGATCAGCGAGCGCAGGGCACCCCAGTTGTAAACCATTACGCCTACTTGCGCGTCTGCCATGGCTTTGCCGGATTCGTCCAGGCAGATTACTTCCACCCGGCGCGTGCGGTTACCGGCATAGTTTGGGGTAGAGTTGATCACGGTTTCATAGCGGCCATTGATCAGCACTTCATCGTCTTGCGCGGCCAAGCTGCCTTCTGCCAAGATCATCACGGTCTTGTCGATCATGCCGCTGAACCAGGTTTGATTGGGGAAGTATGCTGCGTCCATATCCCCGGTATAATGCCACTCTTCGTTCATAAACACTTCTGCCCAGGCGTGATTGTTGTCCATGTGAGCCCACCAGGGGGTGCTGGCGGGGCGGGAAGGCAGGCCCACGGTGCGGGCTGCGGCTACAAACAGGATCTGCATTTCCTCACAACGTCCGGTGAGGGAGTTACGGCTGATGTCGAGCGGGGATTGATCCCGGCCACTGGTCTGCATGAATAAAAGCTTTTCCACACACCAGTTGGCGGTTTCGCGGTAGCGCGTCAAGGGGTCTTCGATCTGCAGAACTTCTGCCAGGCCGTCTTCCAGCATGGCGTTGCGATAGGGGCTAAGGCGCTCGTCGGAGACGCTTTGGCGCGCGATGTAGGAGAGGAAGAACTCCGGAGCGTAGTTCAGGCCTTCCTGCTCCAGCAGCCGGGCGATCGCCAGATAGTTGTCTTTCGTGATCCCAGGGTCTGCTTCCGCCAGCTTGGAATCCTGTTCATAAGCCACCAGATATGCCATCAGGATGTCGTCGTGGGTGCTTAGCAGTGCCCGGTAGGCGCGGGCGGTGGGCTTGGGCAGCTTGCTCAGATTCTCTTGTGCCAGAGGCATCAGGCGGGAATACAGATCGGGGTTGGCATCCATGCGTAATTCCGGGGGTAGTTCCGCGAAAAGCAGCAGGGTAACAAAGAACAAAACAATGGTCATAAGGTATTTGCGTATGGTTCTTCTCCGGGAGTAGTAAACTGTGGAAATGTGGCGACAGATCATAGCGGATATCCTAATATTTCTTTTGTATCCGATTATGCAGAGTCACTTTTTTTGGCAAGAGAAAAGCTTCGCGGCCGGGGCCTGACTGTAGTCTTTGGGCAAAAGAAAACCGCCTCCGAAGAGGCGGTCGATTGATTCTTTATTGCCTGTGTTTAGCGATTCTGGAATCTTTTACGATTGAATTCGGCTTTTTTGGCTTTACGGCATTCAGGGCAACGCTGAGGTTCGTTCTGAAGTCCTTTCTCTCTGTAGAATTCTTGTTCGCCGTCGGTGAACGCGAATTCCTTGTTGCAATCTCTGCAGATGATGTTTTTGTCGGCCATGTTGTATCTCCTGTGTTTATTTGGGGATCGAACATTCTTGGGCTTTCCCGTAAACACAAGGAATGGGCACTTGGGAATGTTGAATCACTGTTATTTAGACTATGTTTAAATACTCATATTTCTGTCAACACATTTCTTTTGCCAATGCGATATTTAGTTGATTTGTGCTGTAGCATCTATGCGACAATTTCAGAATTCTATGGCGGTTTTCGTGGCACAGGGCGGAATTTCCATTATATTTAATCTGTAGAGACAATTGAATCAGGGAGTATAATAGTTGAATAGCAGCGTTGGCATCCATCAGTTCATGCCGGATAAGGTGTGGAAGTGGAAGGTACTGGAGCAGAAGGTGGCGCACGTGCTTTCCTTGCACGATTATCAGGAGATTCGCCTGTCCGTCTTGCAGGATTATGGCGTGATCCACCAGGGGATAACCGCTTTGATGCAGAAAGATGAAGCGCATCAGGCTACCGAGGGCATAGTCAATCTTTCCCAGCCGAATGGTGACCTCAGCTTGCTCACTTTGCGGCCTGAGGGCACGATCAGCGTGTTGCACCACACAGCCAAGATCATTGGGGATAAGGACGTTCACCGTTTCTACTATCTGGGTCCGATGTTCCGCAAAGAGAACGGAAATGCCCCTCGCGAGTTCCATCAGCTGGGGGTTGAACTTTTGGGCAGCGACAGCGTGATATCTGAAAACGAAGTGATCTCACTGGGTATCAAGATCTGCCAAAACCTCGGCCTCAAGGATGTGCATCTGCACCTGAACAGCTTTGGCTGCAATGCCTGCCGTCCCGCGTTCTTTGAGGACATGAAGAACTACCTCCAGAAGCATGAGACGGAGCTTTGTTCCGGGTGTTTCCACCAGCTATATACCAACCCCTTTGCCGATACGACCTGCAATGGCGAAAGCTGCACGGCTGCGATCTCCCGGGGACCCAAGATCCTGGACTACCTGTGCCCCAAATGCCGCAACAACTTTGCCCGAGTGAAGAAGATTCAAGCCAATCTGGCTCACCAATACATCGTGAACCCTCGCGTCAACAAGAACTTTGCCTATTACAACGAGACCGTGTTTGACTTCGTGATCAAGCAGAACGGGATGGATCTGGTGATCGGCGGAGGTGGACGCTATGACTACCTTTCTCAGATGATCACGGGCAAGAACATCCCCGCGGTGGGTTTCTATCTGAATATCGACCGCATCTTTGAAAGCATGGAGCGCCGCGAGCTCTTTACCCCACTGGACAAATCCTTCAGCGTTTACATCGCTTCCCAGAGTGATGATCTGGAGATGATGATGCTACAGATCGCGCAGGAGCTTCACGAGAACAACATCAAGACTGTCCTGAGCACGGATAAGCACGCGATCGAAGAAGATATTGCCCTTGCGCTGAAAGCCAACTGCGAACTTTTGGTAGTGATCCGTGAGGAAAACGTGCGTGAAGGTAAGATCCTGATGCGCAACCTGGTGAAAGAGCATCAGGACTACATCACCCTGCACGAGATCACGGAAGAGATCCTGCTGGCCCGAAAATCCCTGAACAAAGATTAAAAATATAGGAGATACAATATGAAATCTATCATGACGCACAGTGCCCCAGCCGCCATCGGCCCCTATTCCCAGGCTGCACTCAAGAACGACACCCTGTTTATCAGCGGACAATTGGGCATCGATCCCAATACCGGCAATATGGCTCCCACCTTTGAAGCCCAGACAAACCTGGTGTTTCAACACATCAAATCCATCCTGGATGCTGCCGGCATGGGCATGTCCCACGTGATGAAAGTCTCCGTGTTCTTGAAGGATATGGACGATTTTGCCCAGCTCAACGAAATCTACGCCCGCAATTTCAGCTCTCCCTATCCGGCGCGTGAAGCGATCCAAGTGGCGCGCTTACCCAAAGACGGATTGGTTGAAATCTCCGTCATTGCCATGAGGTAGGTTATGAGCATCACCACCAAGGGCGGGGACAAAGGCACGACATCGCTGTACACCGGAGAGCGGGTATCCAAAAGCGATTTACGCGTGGACGCCTATGGCAGCCTGGATGAACTGGACGCCTTCATCGGTGAAGCCAAGCACTACATCAAGGATGCGGAGCTGAAAGGCCTGTTGCTGGAAACCCAAAACCGGCTTTACCGGGTGATGGGCGAGCTGGCAACCCCGGACGGCAGCTACCCGATGCCCCTCTGTGAGGAGGAAGTGGGAGAGATCACTCGCACCATCCACCGCTTTGAACAGCAGGTGGATTTGAAAGGCTTTGTGATCCCCGGTTCGTGCATCGCCAGCGCCCGCTTGGACATCTGCCGCACAGTGGCGCGACGCGGTGAACGCCGCCTGATCGCCCTGGCTCAGCAAGCCGAAGTCTCTCCCATCCTGATGAAGTATGTGAACCGGCTATCGGATTTCTTCTTCATCATGGCCCGGGTGGTGGAAGTTCAGGAAGGTGTACTCACCTACAAAACCAAGCCCACAGGCGACTGCGGAGAGCAGTAACGCCGATCGCAGACAGATATCACACAAGGAGATTATCATGTATAAAATAGTACTCATCAGACACGGTGAGAGCGAGTGGAACAAAGCCAACCTCTTCACCGGCTGGACCGATGTTGACCTTTCCGAAAAGGGCGTGATCGAGGCCAAAGAAGCCGGAAGACGCCTCAAAGAAGCCGGGTTCACCTTCGATGAAGCCCACACGTCCGTGCTGAAACGTGCCATTCGCACCCTCTGGCTGGTCTTGGACGAGATGGACCTGATGTACACCCCGATTCATCATGATTGGCGCTTGAACGAGCGTCATTACGGTGCATTGCAGGGTTTGAACAAAGCCGAAACCGCCGCCAAATACGGTGAAGAGCAGGTGCTGATCTGGCGCCGGAGCTACGACATTCCGCCTCCGGAACTGGAAAAGAACGACGAACGCTATCCGGGCTTCGATCCCCGCTACAAGAACCTGGAAACCAGACAGGTGCCGCTCTGCGAATCCCTGAAAGACACCGTTGCCCGCACCATGCCCTTCTGGAACGATGTGATCATCCCCCGCCTCGCCGCCGGCCGCAAAATGGTGGTTGCCGCTCATGGCAACAGCCTCCGCGCCATCGTCAAAAACCTGGATCACATCTCGGATACCGACATCGTGAGCCTGAACATCCCCACCGGCATCCCGCTTGTTTATGAATTCGATAAGGACCTGCAAGTACACAAGCGCTACTATCTTGCCGATGAAGCTGAAGTGCAAGCCGCCGCCAACAAGGTGGCAAACCAGGGAAAGGCATAGTTCCGGAGTTCACAAAAGCCTCGTACATATATGAACAAGCCCCGTGATTGGGGCTTTTTTTGCGCGAAAATTATCACTCCGCCATTCAGAGAGGGTTACGCAGTTTCACCTGCTTCCAGGGAGCACAATGCAAATGCTGGGCTTGAACAGCCTTATCCGGGCAGTTGCTGGCACATCCCCTGCCGCTTTCCGGATGCATAAACTTGTTCTAAAGCTGATATCAAGCCGTTATCAAGCTGTGAACACCCGAAGATCACAGCTTGATATCAGCTTGAACCCAGGACAATGAATGCGGCAAAAACCGGGAAACAGAGCGAGGCCAAAAAAGGCTTGACTAATTCCCTAAGCTGTAGATACTGGCAAAAAAAATAGAAGGAGTCTTATCATGGCAGTAAAGATTGATAAAGATACCTGTATCGGATGCGGAGCATGTGTGGATGTATGTCCCGTCAGCGCTCTTAGCATGGTTGATGACAAAGCTGTATGTGATGATGGAGCCTGCATTGACTGCGGTGCTTGCATTGCCACCTGTCCTGTCTCAGCCATCACCGAGTAACAATTACTCACCAAATTCGGGTGGAGTGGGCAGGATATGCCGCTCCACCTTTTTGTTCTTAAGGAGATTATTATGAAATGCTATGTATCACTGATTATTGCCTTTTTCTTCATAACAGGTCTTTTTGCCATCGAGGTTAGCGGATCTCAGAGCGGAACCTGGACGGCCGCGAACAACCCACACCTCCTGGTCGGGGATGTCAGTATTCCCGCCGGAGCAGTGCTTACCATCGAACCTGGCGTAATAGTTCAGGCAATGGGCAGCTATCGCATCAACGCCGCGGGAACGATTCAGGCAGTGGGCACCCAAACCGATAGCATCCGCTTCGAAAACGGCCAGTTTCCACTCACAACCCTGTGGAAAGGCATCCGCTTGGAAAACAATACCGAGCAGAGCAATTTTATGCACATCGTGGTGGAATATGCCGAATATGGCATCAATGCTGTGGATTCACCGATGGAGGTCTCATATAGCCGGTTTAGCTACAATCAACGCGGTTTGCACCTCTATGGCATCGGCAACAGCAATCCGGCAGTGATGAACGTGCATCACAATCTCATTGAGCATACCCAACAGAACGGCATCCTGATCCCGCAAAACAGCAATGCCTGGGTGCACCACAATGAAGTGCGCTACAATGGCACCGTAACCCAGTATTATGGCGCGATTCAGCTTTCCAACCAATCTACAGGTGGGCAAAACAATCCCATCATCGAACATAACTATATTCACAGCAATTTCAAACAGGGGATTACGGCCTGGGACGTGGTGGGCGCCGGAGCGATCAATGCCACCATCCGCCACAATCACATCGAAGGCAACCTGACCGGGATCTATCTGCTGAACTCCAGCGGAACAGTGCATGATAATCTGATAATCAACAACTTCATTCCCGGTGATACCAATAGCGGCGCCGGCATGATGATCGGCGGTGCTACATCCATGCCCTACATTGCGGGAAACACGCTGACCGGGAACTTCACCGGCTTTTACATCACCAGTAACGCCATGCCGGTTTTAGGCGATCTTTCCATAGATCACGCGTTTGCCTATGGACAGAACATCATCCGGGATAACATCGATGGTAGCGGCACTTTGCACTCTGTGGTCTGTGCCAGCTATCCCAATAGCGGCAATGTGATCAAGGCTGAAAACAACGATTGGGGCGTATATAGCGCAGCGGAGATCGCGATCGGCATCATGGATCAGAATGATAATGCGGCTTTGCCGACGGTGGATTTTGAGCCCTGGTATCAGCCTCAGAGCGGGATCACGATCAGTGGTTCATATAGCTGGGATACTGAGGATTATGACGATTTGCCGCCTCAGGATCTGAAGCTCCTGGTGGTGGATAGGGATAGCCGGGAAATCATGGAAAGCCATGTGTTGACCGGTAATCCCTTCAGCATTGAAAGCTTTGTGGATAACTACTTCTTTGCCGTGATCACTGCAGTGGATCCCAGCCGCGAGATCTGGGGGGCTATGGGCGGTCTGGATGGCTATACATCCATAGATCACAGCCAGGGAAACATAGTGCTGGATGATATCTATCTCGATGCCTGGCAGCACTATGATGCGGTTGCCAAAGGCCCGATCGAGACTATCGAAGGCAGAGAAGTGTGGGGCGAGTTTCATCGGTTTCTGATGTTCCCCTTCCACAAAGTGGATTATTTCTATGATGAAGGCGACTATCGCTATATCTATAAACATGAGTATCGGGATGAAGAAGGTTGGCATAGCATTGATTTTCCTTGGGGAACCACTTATTACAAAATCTTGAATCTTCAGTATAATGATGCGTGGCATCAGAATTGTGTTGAAGACGGCGAGCTTGTCCAATACTTCTTTTTGTACTATCATGATGATGAAGGCAGAGATATCTTGAACGGAATTCCCCCTCACCTAAGCGAGTACCAAAAATCTAAAATGCGCATTCGGGATGAAGAAAGTGATCACATATATCTGATAAACGAAGATAATTATACCGTGAAACACTACGAAGTGGTGGTAGAAAATCCTGTCTTATGGAAACAGTATCACAAGCCCCTGCCCATTTATCCCACTGAACTAAGCCTGAAAAGTAGCTTCGATGAAGAAACATCAACTTATAATCTGCAGTTGATCTGGGTTCCACCGACGGATAGCGGCGTGGAGTTCACCGAATATCGCGTGTTCATGTTGCGCCCGGGCTATGGCCCCACCTGCCTGGCTATCTTCAGTTATGGAATTACCAGGACGTATCTGGTAGAGAGTATCATGGCAGCCGGCCAGGTGCAATTCTGGGTGGAAGCTTGCGACGATTATTCGATCTCCATGCCCAGCAATATCGTTACCTTCGATTTCTCCGTATCCAACGCAGATTTGGTGCAGCAGCCGGAGCTGAAGATCTATCCCAATCCGGTGAGCTTCAGAGCCGGAAATGCGCTTCATGCTGAAGTGAAAGGTATCAAACAAGCTGAACTGAAGATTTATAACCTCCGCGGTCAGCAAGTGCTTTCCACCAAGCTTCACGAAGAGAAGTTCAGCTGGAATGGTAAGGATGCCAAAGGCAAAGCGGTGGGGAGCGGCATTTACTTCATGCGGGTGGAATCCGGCGGCAAACAGCTGCTTTCCCGGAAGCTTGTGATTACGAAATAGACGATGAAAGATATCAGGTTCCACGATCGGGCGCTTGAACTGTTTGCTGAAGGATATAGCTGTTCGCAAAGTGTGTTTGCGGCGATGAGTCCTGCCTTGGGCCTGGATGCCCGGATGGCACTGAAGATTGCTTCCACTTTTGGCGGGGGCATGGGCTTGGGCAGCACCTGTGGCGCGCTCACCGGGGCTATGATGGTGCTGGGTTTGGCAGCCGGCTTCAGCGAGTATAGCCCAGAAGCCAAAGACGCGACCGGAGATCTGAACCGGGACCTGGTGTGGCGGTGGCAACAGCGCATGGGCGCAATTGACTGCCGGGACATCCTGCAGATCGATCCCACCGATAAGGCTCAGAAACAAGCCGCGCGTGATGCCGGGGTTTTGGCAGAGCGGTGTCCGAATTGTGTGCAGGCGGCTGTTGAGATCGTGCACGAAATGTTGCATGAGCTTGACATATTGTGATAAACGCTTATCTTTTTAAAGAAGTCAGGATTCTGGCATTGGGGTCATGTGCCCTGTGTTAGCTCAGAATTAAAACAGGACAGGAGGAAATAATGTCCGAAATTATATTTGTCAAAGGACGCGAGATACTGGATTCCCGCGGGAACCCTACCGTAGAAGCAGATGTTCATCTGGAAAGTGGCGTGTTCGCCCGTGCCGGAGTGCCCAGCGGGGCATCAACCGGGGAACGTGAGGCGATCGAACTGCGTGACGGCGATAAGAGCCGTTACCTGGGCAAAGGCGTACTGAAAGCCGTGCAAAACGTGGATGAAATCATCGGCCCGGAACTATTGGGCATGGATTCTCTGCAACAGGCGAACCTGGATAAAATGATGCTGGAACTGGACGCCACCGAGAACAAAGCCAAGCTGGGTGCCAATGCCATCCTGGCGGTTTCCATGGCTGCCGCACGCGCGTCTGCGATGGAACTGGACATCCCCCTTTACCGCTATCTGGGGGGCGTGAATGCCCTCACCCTGCCGGTGCCGATGAGCAATATCATCAATGGCGGTGAGCACGCGGATAACAACGTGGATATTCAAGAGTTTATGGTGATGCCTCTGGGTGCTACAAGCTTCCGCGAGGCTCTGCGGATGAATGCCGAAGTGTTCCATGCTCTGAAAAGCATCTTCAAAGGACGTGGTTTGGCCACCTCCGTTGGCGATGAAGGCGGTTTCGCGCCGAATCTGGCTTCCAACGAAGAAGCGTTGATCGTGATCGTGGAAGCAATCACCAAAGCCGGATACAAACCCGGTGAAGATATCTATATCGCGCTGGATGCTGCCGCTTCCTCATTTATCCAGAAGGACGGCAAATATGCCATCGACGGCAAACAGCTCTCCAGTGAAGAACTCATCGCTTATTACGAGGGCATCGTCGCCAAATATCCGATCTGCTCCATTGAAGACGGTTTGGCAGAAAACGACTGGGCCGGCTGGAAGCTGATGAATCAACGCTTGGGCAGCAAAATCCAGATCGTGGGTGATGACCTGCTGGTCACCAATCCTAAGCTCATCCGCAAAGGCATTGCCGAAAAGGCCGCCAACTCCGTGCTGATCAAGCTAAACCAGATCGGCAGCGTGACCGAGACGATCGACGCCATCAATACCGCGCACAAAGCGGGCTGGACCACCGTTGTTTCCCACCGTAGCGGTGAAACCGGAGATACCTTCATTGCGGACCTTGCCGTGGCTATGAATACCGGCCAGATCAAGACCGGATCCATCTCCCGCAGCGAAAGAGTGGACAAATATAACCAACTCCTGCGGATCGAAGAAGAGCTGGGTGAAGCTGCGTACTTCCCCGGAAAAGCGGTGATCAAGCAACTCAACTAAGCACCGCGCTAACACTATGCAATCAGCCTCTTGCCTTTCGCAAGGGGCTTTTTTGCGGCGTGGAAAGCGGTGGATGCGCACAGTGCTTGACAAATATCCGCCCTCTATAAAAGGATATTTCAAAACGATATTGAGGAGCTAGCATGAAGCTGCTGAAGCAGAATCTCTCCAATCTCAGTGAACTCTTTCGGGAAGCCTTGCCGGAAGAGAAAGTAGCCGCGGCACAGACAGCCTTCCTGAAACAAGTATCTGAACAGATGCACACCTTTTACAAGGGGAAGATGCAGAGCCTGCCCAAGGCGGGAATCTATGGTTTCAACTGGTTCAATGTATGGTACACCCCCGGTGTGAGCAAGGTTTCCACCAGCATCCGGGATGATCACGACGCTTCCTACCGGCTCTCAAACCGGGGCAACCTGGTGGCAGTGGTGAGCGATAGCACCAGGGTATTGGGCGATGGCGATTGCAGCCCTTCCGGCGGTCTGGGCGTGATGGAAGGCAAGGCCATGCTGATGAAGTATCTGGGAGCTTGTGACGCCATTGCGCTGTGCGTGAATAACCGCGATGCACAGGGCAAACCCGATGCCCAAAAGCTGATCGATTTTGTGAAGATGCTGGAGCCCTCTGTGGGCGCCGTGAACCTGGAAGATATCTCGCAGCCAAACTGTTACAGAGTGCTGGACGAGCTGCGGGAGAGCTGTAACATCCCGGTCTGGCACGACGATGCTCAGGGCACTGCCTGCGTCACTCTGGCGGGTGTGATCAACGCGCTCAAGCTTACTCAACGGAAGATCGGAGAGAGTTCCTTCGTGCTCTTCGGGGCAGGCGCCTCAAACAGCACCATTGCCAGTTTCCTGCTGCAAGAGGGGGTCGATCCCGCGAGGATGGTAGTCTTTGATAGCAAGGGTGCACTTCACGCTGACAGACATGATATCAGAGATGATCCCGGAAAGTATAAACAGTGGGCGCTGGCGCAAAGCACAAATCCGCAAAAGCTTAACACCATGGAGGAGGCAATGCGTGGGGCAGAGGTCCTGATCGCGCTCTCCACACCCGGTCCCGGCACCATTAAGCAACAGTGGATCAGTCTGATGGCGCCAAGCTCCATCGTATTCAGCTGCGCCAATCCCGTTCCGGAGATCTATCCTTACGAAGCCCATAAAGCGGGCGCGAAGATAGTGGCAACCGGGCGCGGAGATTTCCCGAACCAGGTAAACAACTCCGTGGGCTTCCCCGGCATCCTGAAGGGCGCGTTGATGGTGCGAGCCCGCAAGATCAGCGATGGCATGGCGATAGCCGCCGCGCACTCTCTGGCAGACTTCGCTGAACGCCGCGGCATCAGCTGCGATAACATTGTGCCCACTATGGACGAGACAGAAGTCTTTGCCCATGTGGCCGCGGATGTGGCAACACAGGCAGTTAAAGAAGGGCTGGCAAGAGTGGAACTGAGCCGGAAAGAAGTATTCACCGAGGCCCTGCGCCAGATCACCGAAACCCGCGCTTTGGTGAAGATGATGATGGACGAAGGGCATATCCAGGCGCCCCCGCAGGCGCTGTTGCAAGAGGTGTTTCAAGCTTGCTTGAACGATTTCAAAGCCTGAGAGCAAGGCTGAAGCAACCAGCCTTCAAGCGGATATCCTACGCGCTGCGGCTGGTCTTCTCGCTGGGCTTGCTCTATGTGATCTTTCGGCAGATCGATTTGCCCGCTGCGCTGAACCAAGCATCCGCGCTTCCGGTGGGCATAGCGCTGGCGATCATGGCACTATCCATATTGCGGCACTTCATTCAGTTCAACAACTGGCGTTGCGCGCTGCACCTGAACCCGGCTTATGAATACCGCGCCAGAGAGGTGGCAGCGTCTTATCTGGTAGCCTTGCCTCTGCGCTTTGTCCTGCCGGGAGGTCACGCTTCTTTTGCCAAAGTCTTTTATCTAAAAAACAGCAGCATCCTGGCTTCCATCGTCTCCACCACCAGCGAGCGCTTGTTTATGACCTGGAGCACCTGGACTTTTGCCGCGGTCGCAGCGTTCTTCAGCTTTCCGCAGCTGTCGCTCGCCTTGCGCCTGGCGATGCTGGTTTTTTCCGCATTCATGCCGCTCTGGGCCGCACTGATTATGGCATCCAAGGCGACATGGCGCGAGTTCCTGCCCGCATACAGCGTGCAAGCTCCGCGCATGATGCTCTTGCAGATCGCCAACACCCTGATCATGTATGTGCAATATTACCTGATCCTGAACATCCTGGGCAGCATCTCCGCGATCGAGACCTGGCTCGGGATGGCACTCACCAACATCTCCAATTCCATCCCGATCACAATCTCAGGGCTGGGCCTGCGCGAAGGCTTCGCGATTCATTTTCTGGATGGTTACGGCTTTTCATCGGAGCAGGCGGTGGCAGTGACCCTCAGTCTATTCTTCTTTCAGGATGTGATCCCGGCAATAGTGGGCGCAGTTGTCCTGATCCGGGTCCGCCGTAAGGCATAGGTATCTTTTGCCTCTTCCCGGGGGTTGATATCAAAGGCTGAAGGGTAAAAATCCCCATACCAAAATCTTGGAATATGGCCGCATTCAAATCAATATGTTACACTAAACATAGATTGTCTTGGCTTTTTTCAAGATATCGAGTATCCTATAAATAGGTTCAGCACAGGAACTCCCAGTTAAAATCCGGTCACATAATCAGGATTGTTGCATTTAGCTTTTCCAGGGACAATGAGCTGCATTGAAAAGAGAAAATAGAATCAAGGAGACCAAGAAATGAAAACAAAAGCATTTCTGATGATGTTAATGATTATGCTGGGTGCAGTATTGTACGCAGCGGTGGAAACAAGCCCCGGTTGGAGCTACGGTTATGAACTGGGAGTCGCTCGCGGCGATAATGCGGGCAAAGCAGAGAATTTTGCTCCGATGGGCAGCGGACACATCCAGCTGAAAGTCTTCCCGGCGCTACATATGCGCATGGTCTTGGGTTTCACTCCGCTGCACGCCACAAAAAGTTCTCCAGAAGCATATAGCACAGCCACTTTACTGGGTGACTACCGGCTAATCTTCAATCCCTGGTACAAAGAGAAACTCTCTCCCTTTATTTACAGCGGAGTTGGCGCATCTTTGGACCTCAGCAACAGCGATGCGGATGTGATTCCTCATATCCCTGTCGGTCTTGGCTTGCAGACTCAGGTCAAACCCGGGATGAATCTGGAATTCACTTTGGGCTACAATCTGGCAAATTCAGACGGCATGGACGGCAGAATCCGTGAAGATGATGATACAAATACTTTTACCGGGAAAAAGCAGGACGGATTCTACAGCTTTGGTGTGGGCTTCACTTTCTACAACCCCGGTATTCGCAAGGACAAAGAAGTGCGTCCGGTGCAGACCGTGCAACGCACCCCGGTTCCGGTGGTTGACCTCAGAACCATCGACAGTGATGGCGATGGTCTCTCAGACTATGATGAAATCAACGTTTATGGTACTGACCCCAGAAATCCTGACACTGACGGCGATGGCCTCAGCGATTATGCTGAGCTGTTGAGACACCGTACTGATCCCCTCAATCCTGATACCGATGGTGACGGCCTGACCGATTACGCGGAAATCATGCAATATGGCACAGACCCGCTTAAGGTCGATACCGACGGTGATGGTCTAAGTGACTACAATGAAGTAATCACATACAATACCAATCCCCTGAAGGTTGACACCGATGATGATGGTTTGAGCGATTATGACGAAATAGTGTTGCACAAAACCAATCCTCTGGAAGCTGATACAGACCGAGGTTCGGTCAACGACGGTGATGAAATCACAGCCGGTACCAATCCCCTGGATCCTCGCGACGACGTTTTGGACCTCAGAGTAGGCGCTGTTTTCGCGCTGGATGGAATCTTCTTTGAAACGGCTAAATCGACCATCAAGCCGGAATCTATTGCAGTGCTGCAAAAGGCTTACACAGCTTTGGCGGCAAACCCGGAAGTGAAGATTCTGATCAACGGGCACACCGACAGCGTGGGATCCGACGCCAGCAATTTGATCCTCTCTCGGGAAAGAGCGAGTTCTGTTCGTAATTGGTTGATCGAAAAGGGCATCGCTGCTGAACGCATCCGCACTTCAGGACGTGGAGAAGCACAACCGCGCGCGACAAACGATACCGAAGAAGGCCGCACCTTGAACCGCAGAATCGAATTTGTGGTGGAATAACTCTCACACAATTCACAAATCATCCAGAGGAGCCCGCAGTGGCTCCTCTTTTATTTTACCCACTTCGCATTTGCATCGAGCTTCAGGAAGCAAAAAAACGCCTCATATCAGGGGCGAGTCACATTGCCATTTGGACAGAGTTATCTTCTCTCCTGGGGCAACATTTTGAAGAATGCGCTTGACAGGATCATTATTTTTGTATGTCTTGCACAGTGATCATTTACACAAATGCTCAATAAAGCAGGGGTTTGGCTGGGTGCAGCCGGCCCGAAAGGAGTTATGATGAAATCAGCGCTAGTCTTTACGGTAGCAGGATTCATTTTACTTAGCATCTGCGCTTGCAATGTAAGCGGGAATTTCAATGGAAAAATCGTGGTTAATAACGTAGTTCTGGATTATGACAACAGCACGAGAATCGCAGAATCTTATCAAGCCGGAGAGCTTGAGATCGATCTCGGCTCCGGAGATGTGAAGATTCGGGGAAACTCCGGCTCAGAGCTGAATCTGATGGTAGAATACAAGGAATATAAACCCGGAGATGCCACGATCCTGATCAAGAATGGCAAACTAAGCTACGAGACCAAATCCGGCAAGCCGGCGGCAATAATGGGAGTTTCAGGCACTGTGCCACAAAGTGTTTCGCTAAAGATCGATACCGGTTCTGGAGATGTGGAAGTGGCCGAAATGCGTGGAAACCGTGATTTGAGCATTGATACCGGCAGCGGGAAAGTGAAAGTCTCAAACTGCGCACTGATCAAGCTGCAAGCCGATACCGGCAGCGGCGGCGTGGACATCGCAGAGAGCAGCATCACAAAACTTGATGCCGATACCGGCAGCGGCAATGTAAGCCTGATCGGTAGCCGCATTGGCAGTGCCAAAGTCAATACCGGTAGCGGCAACATCCGTATCATCGACAGCGAGATCGAACATAGAATGTTTGAAACCGGAAGTGGAAAGGTAAGCGAGGAAGGCGACTCCGCCAGAGCTGATTAGCTGATCTTGCCGTTATCCCGTTGTTTCGCCCTTGGCATAAGCCTTGGTTAAAGCTGATTTGAAGCTGTGATAGAGCTGTGGGCATGGGAGAATAAGAGCTTTAGTAACAGATAATCCCGGCTTGGTGCATGGAGCTGGGCGTGATGGCTGGGGGGAATCACACAGCGTGATTCCTATGCACTGTGTTGGTTTTGCTTATGTGTTTGAACTCACATCCCAGGAACACGCTTCTCTGAAGCGTTTTTCTGTCAGGTATATCCCATCCATGCAAATCATGTCTCCGGAATTTACAAATTGCACCAGAACCGGAACTATCGATTGCAGCCCTCTCAAATCCCGCATTTCGAATAAATTAGAAAAAAGCGATTGACAAAATTGGGCAATTAAATTCTTGTGAACAAACATTGTAAAAGCGTCTTGAACGCTAAGCACAAGTCCCATATTTTGCAGGGGCTTATAGTTCTTTAGGAGGAATAATGATATCCTACTATCAGGGTACTCTTGATGAGTATCGTGGTGGCTGCTGCGTCAGCGGTGGTCTACAAAAATTTGAAACAAGCCAACGGCATATCCACTTGATAGCGCGGCGGAGCTGTATTCAGCATAGCGTATGCATTTCAGGTGAAATCTGCCCAAATAGTGGAGGTTCCAGTGAGTAAACAGGAAAATCGTATTCGGATTAAGTTGAAAGCTTATGACCATCGTTTATTGGATCAATCTGTCGCAGAGATCGTGAAAAGCACACGTAACACAGGCGCGAAGGTAATCGGGCCGATCCCGTTGCCTACAGATCGTACAATATACACGGTTTTACGTTCGCCCCATACCGATAAGAAATCACAAGACCAATTCCAGATGTTGGTTCACAAACGTTTGGTCGATATTATGAATCCGACACAGCAGACTACGAATGCTTTGAAGAAGCTAAGCCTGCCGGCCGGTGTCCATGTAGAGATCAAGGCAAATTCCAGGAGCTAAGCATGATCGGACTAATTGGAAAGAAAATTGGTATGACGCAGATATTTGACGAACGCGGCAAAGTGATCCCGGTCACCGTGATTCAAGCCGGTCCGTGCAAGATTATTTGCAAACGTACAATCACAGAAAATGGTTATGAAGCAATCCAGGTGGGTTATGAAGAAATCCCTGAAAAGAAAGTAAGCAAACCCATGCTCGGACATTTCAAGAAACACGGCAGTCCCTACTTCCGTTTTGTAAGAGAATTTCGCCCGGCTTTTGGCCAAGAACTTGCCGATTATAATACCGGTGACGCACTGGATGCAAGTTTGTTTGGTACGGGTGAGACCGTTAGCGTAACCGCCAAATCCAAAGGACGTGGTTTCACTGGTGTGATGAAACGTCATGGATTTGCCGGATTCATCGCAACCCACGGATCACATGAGTCCTTCCGCGGCGGCGGTTCCATCGGTCAGTGTGCCCAGCCTTCACGCGTATTCAAGGGTGTGAAAATGGCCGGTCATCACGGCAACGCCAAGGTCACCACACGTCATTTGGACGTGGTGAAAGTGGATAGCGACCGGAATTTGATCATGGTCAAGGGCGCAGTACCCGGTCATCGCAATTCCTTGGTGATCATTCTCAAGGAACAATAGGGGGAAATGTAATGGTTAAAGCAAAAAAATACAATATCCAAGGCGAGATGATCGGTGAAGTGGAGCTTCCGCTTTCCGTGTTCGACGTGGATGTAAACTCTCCCAAAGTGCTATTGCACGAAGTAATTACGATGTATCTTGGCAATCAACGCCAGGGCACAGTACAGAAGAAGAATCGCGCCATGACCCAAGGCAGCACCCGCAAGCTCTTCAAGCAGAAGGGAACCGGTAATGCCCGCGTGGGTACTCGTCGCTCTCCGATTCGTGTTCACGGCGGTAAAGCATTCGCGATCTTCCCCAAGGATTGGTATCGTCCGATTCCGCGCACCAAGAAGCGCATGGCGCTGAAGGTTGCCCTTACGGATCGCGCTCGCGACGGCCGCATCTACATTGTAGAAGGGCTGAACTTCGATAAAGCCAGCACCAAGCAAGCCCGTGAATTCATCGCCAAATTGGCCCCCGAAAGAGGACGCAAGCTGGTGGTGACCGAAGGACATCACATCCCCACAGTGAAGAGCTTCAGCAATTTGCCGGACGTGATGACTGACCGGGCCGAACAACTGCATGCCTACGAAGTGTTGAAGAGCAGCTACATCATCCTTAGTGATGCCGCGCTCAAAAAAGTAGAGGAGGTATTCAGCTCATGATACATCCGCGTAATATAGTCATTGCTCCGATCATCACCGAGAAGAGCAGCAATCAGATCGCTACCGGCAATACCTATACCTTCAAGGTATCTATAAATGCCAATAAGATTGAGATCGCCAAAGCCATCGAGCATATCTTTGCAGTGAAAGTTCTGGCCGTAAACACCATCCGCATGATGGGCAAGCCAAAACGTTTAGGCAAATACAACGGTAAACGCCCGGATTGGAAGAAAGCGATCGTAACCCTGCGTGAAGGCGATAAAATCGCCGATTTTGAGGTATAAAAATGGGAGTTAAACATTATAAACCAACTACCCCCACCCTACGCTTCCGCACGGGTTATAAGTTCGAAGAGATTACCACTTCCACTCCGGAAAAATCTCTGCTGAGACCCAAGCCGAAGACCGGTGGTCGCAACAATCGCGGTCGCATTACCTGTCGCCATATTGGTGGCGGACACCGCCAACACTACCGTGTAATCGATTTCAAACGTGACAAGATCGGTATTCCTGCCAAAGTTGCCACCATTGAATACGATCCCAACCGTACAGCCCGCATCGCGCTGCTGCACTATGTAGATGGCGAAAAGCGCTACATCATCGCCCCGGACGGATTGACCGTGGGGACCAAGGTGATGAGCGGCCCGGACGCAGAAGTATCAGTAGGCAATGCCCTTCCTCTGGAAAGAATTCCTTTGGGCAGCGTGGTTCACAACATCGAGCTGAAGAAAGGCCGTGGCGGCCAGATCGCCCGTAGCGCCGGAGTATTTGCTCAGGTCGTGGCCAAAGACGGCGATTATGTTCATGTGAAGATGCCCTCAAACGACGTGCACCTGATCCGCAAAGAATGCCTTGCAACAATCGGCCAGGTCAGCAATCCGGATCATTCTCTGATCAAGATCGGAAAAGCCGGACGCAATCGCTGGTTGGGGATTCGTCCCACCGTTCGCGGTGTCGCGATGAACCCTGTTGATCACCCGATGGGTGGCGGCGAAGGTAAAACTTCCGGTGGTGGACATCCTGTATCCCCCTGGGGCAAGCCTGCCAAGGGCGGAAAAACCCGCAAAACCCGCAAGTATTCCGATAAGTATATCGTGAAAGCGGTTAAAAAGAGATAGTGTGAGGATATAGATAATGTCACGTTCAATCAAAAAAGGCCCATTCGTTGACGATCACCTGATGAAGAAAGTAGTAGTCCTCAATGACGAAAGTAAGAAAAGCGTGATCAAGACCTGGAGCCGCCGTTCGGTGATAACTCCAGACTTTATCGGTCATACTTTTTCGGTTCACAACGGTCATAAATTTGTGCCGGTTTACGTAACTGAGAACATGGTGGGGCACAAGCTTGGTGAATTTTCACCTACTCGTACCTACCGCGGCCATAAAGAGAAGAAGAAAAAAGGCAGATAGGAGATAAGAAATGGAAGCAACAGCCAAATTACGTTTCGCTCGTGGTTCTGCCCGAAAAGCCCGTCTCGTATTGGATACCATCCGCTACAAGCGCGTCACCGAAGCACAGAACATTCTGCGTTTCTCACGTCGCAGAGCGGCCGGTATAATTTATAAAGTGTTGGAATCAGCGATTGCCAACGTCCAGGTAAAGGATCCCAAGATCGACCTCAACCAGGTTTTTGTAAGCCAGGCGATGGCGGACGAGGGTCCTCAAATGAAAAGATTTATGCCTAGAGCTCAGGGTAGAGCCTTTATGATCAGGAAACAAACCTGTCATATCTCCCTGGAGATCCAGACTTTAGAATAGGAGGAATACCTTGGGACAAAAAATACACCCCATTCTGTATCGCATCGGTGTGAATAAAGAAACCGATTCCATCTGGTTTGCTCAGGGCTCGTCTTATGTGGATTCTCTCCAGGAAGACATCAAGATTCGCCGCTATATACACAAGCGCTTATCCGAAAAGATGGTCTCCAAGATCAAGATCTACCGCAAGACCAGCTCAATCCAGATAGATATCAACACCGCCCGCCCCGGTCTCGTGATCGGTAAGAAAGGTGAAGATATCGATAAACTTCGTGGCGAGATGAACATTCTGATCAATAAAAATCGCCCCAACCCGATCGCAGTCGCCATCAACATCGAACCCATCGACAAGATGTGGCTTGATGCCCGCTTGGTGGGTAAAGAGATTGCGCGCCAGCTGGAGGAACGTGTTTCCTTCCGCCGGGCCATGAAAATGGCTATGCGTAACGTGATGAGAGATAACGCTCTCGGTGTAAAAGTGCAGGTTGCCGGCCGTCTTGGCGGTGCTGAAATCGCACGTACCGAGCGTTACAAACAGGGACGCACCCCGCTTCATACCATTCGTGCCGACATCGACTATGCCCACGTGGAAGCAAACACCACTTACGGCGTAATCGGCATCAAGGTATGGATCTACAAAGGCGATATACTGTAAAAGGAGAGAACCGTGTTAGCACCTAAGAAAGTAAGACATCGCAAGATGATGAAGGGCAGACGCAACGGTCTTTCCTGGACCGGCTGCAACGTCGATTTCGGCGACTATGGACTGATTGCTCTGGAAGATGCATTCATCTCCAGCCGTCAGATCGAAGCTGCCCGTATCGCCATTACCCGTCATATGAAGCGTATTGGTAAGGTTTGGATCCGGATCTTCCCGGACAAACCGATCACCAGCAAACCTGCCGAAACCCGTATGGGAAAAGGTAAAGGCGCCCCGGAATACTGGGTTGCCGTAGTTCGTCCCGGCCGCGTGCTGTTCGAGATCGAAGGCGTGGATCTAACCACTGCCAAAGAAGCAATGCGCCTTGCCTCGCACAAGCTTCCCATCCGGACCCGCATGGTAGCCCGTGAAGGAGTGGAATTATGAAGATCGAAGAAATCCGTGACCTCAGCCCCCACGAGCTGCAGGCCAGAATTGAAGAACTCCGCATCGAGCTCTTTAACTTGCGCTTCCAAAAAGCCAAAAACCTGCTCGATCGCACCGATCGAATCCGGATCGCCAGACGCGAAATTGCCCGGATCAACACCATCATCAAAGAAAAAGAGCTAAAGGCTTGAGGTGAAAGTGGAAAACGTACGTAAAATGATCAAAGAAGGTGTAGTGGTTTCGGATAAGAACGACAAGAGTATCGTCGTCCGGGTTCAACGCCAATACATCCACCCGCTATATAAAAAGACCGTTCGTCGCCATAAGAAATTTATGGCTCACGACGAGAACAACGAAGCTCGCGAAGGCGATATTGTGCAAATCCAGGAATCACGTCCGCTCAGCGCACGCAAACGCTGGACTCTGCACAAGATTGTCGAGAAAAGTAAATAAAGGGGTTTGGGAATGATTCAAGTTCAAACTGTATTGAATATCGCCGATAACTCCGGCGCAAAGAAAGCCATGTGCATCAAGGTCCTCGGCGGCTCCAAACGCAAGTATGCCTCCGTGGGTGATGTTATCGTGGTCGCCATCAAATCCGCCACTCCCGGTGGTAAGGTGAAGAAAAGTGCCGTCGAAAAAGCCGTGATCGTGCGTACTGCCAAAGAAGTACGTCGTCCGGACGGATCTTACATCCGTTTTTCGGATAACGCGGCGGTAGTAATTGATGATAAACACGAGCCCAAGGGAACCCGTATCTTTGGCCCGGTCGCCCGTGAACTGCGTGAAGCCGGATACATGAAGATCGTATCTCTTGCTCCGGAAGTATTGTAGGAGGAAGCGTGGATAAGAAACTTAATCTGAAAAAAGGTGACTTTGTAGTGGTCATATCCGGCGAAGATAAAGGCAAGAAAGGCCATGTGCTGAGAGCCTATCCGAAGACCGGTCGCGTGATCGTGGAAAAAGTAAACCTGATCAAGAAACACGCAAAACCCAGTCAACGCAATCCCCAAGGTGGGATCATCACCAAAGAAGCGGCAGTCAATGCTTCGAACGTGATGCTCTTCAACGAGAAACTGGGCACGGTGTCAAAACCCGTGATCCAGCTGCGTGAAGGCCGTCGGATCCGCGTGTGCAAGAAATCCGGCGACGAGCTGTAAACAAGGAGCGAATATAATGAACCGACTCAAAGAGAAATATAAGAGCCAGGTAATTCCCGCCCTTACCAAGCATTTTGGTTACAAGAACCCTCATCAGGTGCCCAAAATGTTGAAGATTGTGGTTAGCATGGGTGTGGGAAGCGCCACTCAGAACAAAGCATTTCTGGACAACGCTGTGAAAGATATGGAACAGATTACCGGCCGCAAGGTCCTGATCACCAAAGCCCGAAAATCCATATCCAACTTCAAGCTGCGTCAGGGTATGCCCATCGGTTGCAAGGTGACCTTGCGTGACGAAGTGATGTATGAATTCTTCGATCGCCTGATCTCCATTGCCATACCCAGGATTCGTGACTTTCGCGGGATTAAATCCGATTCTTTTGACGGCAGAGGCAATTATAGCTTCGGCGTCAAAGAACAGACGATCTTCCCCGAAATCGAATTTGATAAGGTGGATGCTGTTCGCGGAATGAACATCACCATCGTAACCAATGCTCACAACGACGAAGAGTGCCGTCAGCTCCTGCGCGAACTCGGCATGCCGTTCCAAAGAGCCGAGTAAGGAGATATTGTGGCAAAGAAATCATTGATCATAAAGCAACAAAGAACTCCCAAGTTCAACGTTAGAAAGTATAACCGTTGCAAACTCTGCGGTCGTCCGCGTGCGTACATGCGCCATTTTGGCATGTGCCGCCTTTGCTTCCGCAAGTATGCTTCCGAGGGACAAATCCCCGGAATCACCAGAAGTAGCTGGTAAAAACCTAAGGAGATATAAATGAGCGTATCTGATCCGATAGCTGATGCATTGACAAAGATCCGCAATGCATATCGTGCCGGACACTCACAAGTGATCGTCAATCACAGCAAAATAGTCGAAGCGCTGGTGAGGATCCTTGCTGAGGAAAACTTTGTAAATAGCTTTCAAGTATTAGACAAAGATCCGGAGCACAAGTTCAATTACAAACGTATATTGGTAATCCTGCGTTACACCAATGATGGACGACCTGTAATGCAAGGGTTAGTTAGAGTTTCTAAACCCGGAAGACGTGTTTACGTCAAAGCAGACAAAATGCCAAGCGTGTATAATAATACCGGTTGCGCGATCGTCTCCACTTCCTCGGGAGTGATGGTCGACCGTGATGCCAGAATTAACCACGTGGGCGGCGAGTATGTCTGCCGTGTTTGGTAGGAGGTAGTAATGTCCCGCATAGGAAAAGCACCTATCAAGCTTAGCTCCGATGTATCTGTAAAGATAGAAGACAATACCATAACCGTGAAAGGTAAGCTGGGCGAACTCAGCTATAATCTGATGCACGGCATCAGCCTCGAGCTTGAAGATAACGTACTTACAGTAAAGCGATTAGACGATACAAAGAACCAGCGCGCAGTGCATGGCCTGTCCCGCGCCCTCATCCAGAATATGGTGACCGGCGTCAGCGAAGGCTTCAAAAAGACCCTCCACATCATCGGAACCGGATACAGCTCCGAAATCGTGGGTCCGTGGTTAAAGCTCGCTTTGGGCTTCTCTCACGATATCCTGTTGCGCGTTCCCGAAGGCCTGACCGTGGTTGCCACACCGGTACCGCGTTCCAAGGGCGGTAGAAGCGATTTTACCAGCATCATCACCATCGAGGGAATCAACAAGCAGATGGTTGGTCAGTTTGCCGCTGAAGTGCGTGGCTGTCGTCCTCCGGAGAATTACAAAGGTAAAGGCGTTCGTTATAACGACGAACACGTTACCATCAAGGCCGGAAAAGCCGGAAGCAAATAAGGGGTAATGAAAAATGATAAAATCCGTAACTAAGATAAAGAGTTCATTACGTGACCGCCGTCGCGCCGCAATTCGCAAACGCCTTTCCGGCAGTAGCGAGCGTCCGCGCTTGGCAGTATTTCGTTCAAACAAACACATCTACGCGCAGATTATCGACGACAGCAAGGGTATCACCTTGTGCTCGATGTCTTCCAAAGCCAAAGATTTCTCCGCTGGCGAAGCCAAAACCAAGACTGAGTTAAGTCAGCTGGTTGGCCTCAAGATTGGTGAAATTGCTTTGGCAGCCGGAATCAAAACCATCGCCTTCGATCGTGCCGGATATAAGTATCATGGCCGAGTAAAAGCTTTGGCCGATGGCGCCCGCAAAGCCGGGCTCGAGTTCTAAACAGGAGGATAGCTTGAATTACCAACACAATCATAATCAAGAAGAAGAAACCCTGGTAGAGAAGATTATCGATACCAAACGCGTAGCCAAAGTAGTGAAAGGTGGCCGTAATTTCTCCTTTTCCGCGATCGTAGTGGTGGGAGATAAGGCCGGCAACGTGGGCGTTGGCAGCGGCAAGGCAAACGAAATCGTAGATGCGATTCGCAAAGCCAAAGAAAAGGCTGTGAAAAGCATGTTCCGCGTACCGATCGTGAGAGGCACCGTGCCTCACGAGATCGTGGCCCGTTTTGGCGCCAGCAAAGTGATGATCAAGCCTGCTTCTCCGGGTACCGGAGTTATCGCAGGGAACACCGCCCGTGCCATCTTCGAAGCCGCCGGAATCCAGAACATCTTGTGCAAATCGATGGGCAGCAACACCCCCACGAACGTGGTGAAGGCTACCGTCAATGGCCTGAAATCCATGCGCACCATCTCTGAAGTAGCCCGTTTGCGCAACAAGACTGTTGCTCAGCTCACAGGCCGGGAGGAGAAATGAATAAGATAAAAGTAACCCTAATCCGCAGCACCATAAATCGTATTGAAGCCCACAAGCGGGTTGTGAAATCCCTTGGTCTGAACAAGATGAACAGTAGCCGTGTTCATGACGACAACCCCGTTATCCGTGGTATGATCAACAAAGTATCATACCTGGTAAAAGTAGAAGAAGTGCAGGGAGAATAAACATGTTAACACTCAGCAATCTTGGCAGACCAGCCGGCAGAAAGAACAAAAAGCGCCTTGGTAAAGGTCAGGGTTCAGGTCACGGTCATCAGGCCGGACGTGGACACAAGGGCCAGTCATCTCGCGCCGGTGGCAATGTCCGTCCTTCTTTTGAAGGCGGCCAGATGCCCATCAACCGTCGTCTGCCCAAACGCGGATTTAAGAACATCTTCCGGGTGAGCTATCGCAGCCTGAACCTATCCCGTCTGGTAGGTCTGGAAGAGAACGAATTTGACATCGCCAAGCTCGAAGCAATGGGCTTGATCCCATCTAAAGGTCAAAAAGCCAAAGCTCCGGTGAAAGTGCTCGCCGGAACTACTGAAGAATTCACCAAAGCCGTTCATATCAAAGCGAACGCTTTCTCTAAAAACGCTAAAGCGCTCATCGAAAAGAACGGCGGCAAGGCGGAGGTAGTTTAATTTGCTTAAGACTATGACAAACATGTTCCGGATTCCGGACCTAAAGAAGAAGATCCTGTTTACAGCGCTTTTCCTGGTGCTCTACCGCATGGGCAGTTTTGTGCCCATTCCCGGTGTTGATGCCACAGCGCTGCAAGCGTTCTTTGAGGGAGCCAGAGAGGGTGGAAACACTCTTTTTGGCCTGCTCGATCTCTTCGTAGGCGGGAACTTCGAACGTGCATCGGTTTTTGCTTTGGGAATCATGCCCTATATCACGGCATCGATCGTGATCCAGCTTTTGGGCAGCATCATTCCCTATTTCGAGAAACTGCGCAAAGAAGGCGCTGAAGGACAGAAGAAACTGAACCAGATCACCCGTTACGGCACGGTCGGCCTTGGTGCCTTCAATGCTATAACCATCACCATTTGGCTTACCAATCTTAGTGGTGGTGTGGTGCCTGTTGCAGGGCCTCTGTTTCATTTTACCGGGATTGTCACTCTGGTAACGGGAACCATGATCGTTATGTGGCTCGGTGAGCAAATCACTGAACACGGCATCGGGAACGGCATATCGCTGATCATCTTTGCCGGCATCATTGCCCGCTACCCGGAAGGTTTCATCAGAATGTTCCAAAAGATTGGCGCAGAGCCCACCTATGCCTGGAAAGCCGTATTCGCGGTTGCCCTCATGGTAGCGGTTACTGCTGCGGTGATCTATGTGACTGAAGCCACCCGCAAGATTCCGGTACAATATGCCAAGCGCATTGTCGGACGCAGAGTTTATGGCGGTCAAAGCACATACATTCCCCTGCGCGTAAACACCGCGGGTGTGATCCCCATCATCTTTGCCCAGAGCGTACTGATGTTCCCGGCCACCATTGCTGCCTTCTTTGGTAGCAGCGGCGGATTTTGGGTCACCATCCAACGCTGGTTATCTCCCGGTGCAGCGCTTTACACGCTTCTGTATGTAACGCTGATCATCTTCTTTGCTTATTTCTACACTGCCATCGTGCTCAATCCTACCGAGATGGCAGAGAATATGGTGAAGTATGGTGGTCACATTCCCGGCAAGAAACCCGGCAAGAAAACTGCTGAGTACATCAACACCGTGCTCACCAGGATCACTCTGCCCGGCGCTGTATTCTTCGCATTTGTAGCTTTACTGCCTGAGGTCATGAGCCACCGTTTTGATCTGCCGTTCTATTTTGGCGGAACCGGACTCATCATCGTAGTCGGTGTAGCCCTGGATACTTTACAGCAAATCGAATCGCACCTTGTGATGCGTCATTACGACGGATTCATGAAAAAAGGTAAGCTCCGCGGACGCAGCAGTTAAGTATGATCTATCTGAAGTCACCCTCCGAGATACAGAAAATAAGAGCCGCCAGCCGGATTATCGGCGAGTTGCTGGATACTCTTGAGTCTATGATGAAACCCGGTGTTTCCACATGGGAACTGGACGCATATGCCGAGAGCTTTATCCGCGACCGCGGTGGCAAACCTGCCTTCAAGGGATATCAGGTTCCCGGTCTCAAACCATTCCCGGGCACTCTCTGCACTTCCGTGAACAGCGGAATCGTGCATGGCATTCCCTCGAAGCAAGTTGTTCTGGCAGAAGGTGACATCATCGGCATCGATGTCGGCGTAATCAAAGATGGTTATTATGGCGATGCAGCCCGCACTTACGGCGTGGGATCCATCAGCAGTGAAGCCTCCGATTTGATGGAAGCGACCCTCACTGCCCTGGAAATCGGTATCCGGACAGCTGTAGCAGGAGCCAGAGTTGGAGATATCTCCAGCGCGATCGGTTCCTACATCAGCAGCCGCGGATATTTCGCCGCAGACGACCTCACCGGGCACGGTGTGGGACGCGAGTTGCACGAAGAACCGCAGATCCCCAATACCGGTCGGGCAGGCTACGGCCCTCGCCTGAAAGCCGGTATGACCCTGGCGATCGAACCAATGGTAAACATCGGCACAAACCGGGTAATCGAAAAAGGCTGGGAGTTCTTCGTTGCAGACGGTACTCTGTCGGCTCATTTCGAACACAGCATCCTGGTCACCGAAGCCGAAGCTGAAATACTTACAAAAGCATAAGGGGAAGGAAGATTCATGAGTAAATCCGGCGTAATCGAAGTGGAAGGCGTGGTCACAGAAGCCCTTCCCAACACAACTTTTCGCGTAGAACTGGAGAACGGGCACGAGATACTGGCCCACTCTTCCGGTAAGATGCGAATGAACTATATAAGAATCCTGCCCGGGGACAAAGTGAAGGTTGAGCTTTCTCCCTACGATCTTTCCCGCGGCAGAATCACTTACCGCTATAAATAAGAGAATTGCCTTTCCCCCCTGCGGGGGAACGCAAGGAGATAACAATGAAAGTCAAAGCATCAGTAAAGATAATCTGCAAAGATTGTAGAATAATCAAACGCCATGGCGTTATTCGAGTTATCTGCAGCTCTAACCCTAAACACAAGCAAAGACAGGGTTAAAAAAGGAGGACCAACTTGGCACATATTGCAGGTATTGAGATTCCCAAGACAAAGCGGCTCTTCATTGGTCTTACCTATATCTTCGGCATCGGCAGAAGCCGGGCCATCGAGATATGTCATAAAGCCAATATCGATTTCATGAAGAAAGTTGCTGATCTATCATTAGATGAAGAAAAGATCTTGCGCGATATCATCCAGAATGATTATATCGTAGAAGGTACTTTGAGAACCCAGGTTGCCATGAACATCAAACGGCTCATGGAAATTGGTTGCTATCGCGGTCTGCGTCACAAACGCGGCCTGCCCGTGCGCGGTCAGAGAACCCATACCAATGCCCGCACTCGTAAGGGTCCCCGTTCCAGCGCCATCAAGAAGAAGAAATAGGAGCATGATTCATGGCTAAGAAAACCAGAGTAAAGAAAAAACGCGTACGCCTTTCCTTCGACGAAGGCTTGGTTTTTGTGCACTCTAGCTTCAATAACACGATCATTTCGCTCACCGACCGTTCCGGCAACGTGCTTGCCTGGAGCTCAGGTGGCAAGATCGGTTACAAAGGCTCCCGCAAAAGCACTCCCTTCGCCGCCCAGATGGCTGCTGCCGAAGTGGCAAAAGCCGGTGTGGAGATGGGAATTCAAAAAGTTGGTGTGATCGTAAAAGGCCCGGGTGGTGGAAGAGAATCCTCGATCCGCGCGATAAATGCTGCCGGTATCAAAGTTACCATGATCAAGGACGAGACCCCAATTCCCCACAACGGTTGCCGTCCCCCCAAAACCAGAAGGATATAAGGAGAAATCATGGCTAGATACACCGGACCAAAAGCAAGAATATGCCGCAGATTTGGCGAGAACATTTTCGGCACAAATAAATATGACCGCATCCTTGCCAAACGCAAGTATCCCGCGGGACAACATGGCCGCACAATGCGTCGCAAGATGTCTGATTATGGCGTTCACCTGCGCGAAAAGCAAAAACTGCGTCTCACCTATTGCCTGATGGAAAAGCAGTTCAAGAACTACTTTACCAAGGCAGCCAAAGCTACCGGAGTTACCGGCGACAACCTCATGCAACTCTTGGAACGCCGTCTGGACAACACTGTTTACCGCATGGGCTTCGCGTCCACCCGGATGCAGTCCCGCCAGTTTGTAACTCACGGTCATTTCATGGTAAATGGCAAGAAAGTGGACATCCCTTCTTTCCTCATGAAGGCCGGGGATATCGTGGAAGTACGTCACAAAAGCCGCAGCATGAAAATGCTGGTGGAAGCGATGGAACGTTCTGAGACCACTTCACCCTATAGCTGGTTAACTGTAGATAAAGAAAATATGCGCGGCAGCTTCGATCAGATTCCTGTCGCAAGCGAGATCCCGGTCTCTGTAGATCTGCGTCTTATCGTCGAATTCTACTCCAAGTAATATCCCTCAGGAGTTTGATATGATGTATCTTGAACCCTTACAGATGCCAGAAAGTGTGGAACACGATAAGGAAACTTATTCCCGCAATTTCGGCAGATTTGAAATTGGCCCGCTGGAGCCCGGATTTGGTACCACCATGGGGAATACCCTGCGTCGGGTGCTCTTGTCCTCCATCCAGGGTGCCGCAGTTCGCTTCGTGCGGATTGAAGGTTTGCATCACGAGTTTTGCGCCATCCCCGGAACGAATTCAGATTTTCTGGATCTCATTCTGCGGATCAAGCAGATCGTAATCGAATCCACTACCGTCGAAGAAACCACCATTATTCTGGAACACAAAGGCAAGGGTATCATCACTGCCGACATGATCCAGGAGAATGCTCACATCAAGATTATCAATAAAGACCTGTATCTACTGGAAGTTACCGAAGATATCGATCTAAAGATAGAAATGATCGTCGGTATCGGACGCGGTTATGTCTCTGCCGACCGTCAGAATCCGGAAGGAAAGTTTTTGGGCTTCATTCCCATAGACAGCATCTATTCCCCGATTCTGAAGGTGAATTTCTCGGTTACTCATCAGCGCGTGAAAGAACGTATGAACTATGACAAACTGATCCTGGAGATTCATTCCAACGGCGCCGTTGAACCGATGATCGCCCTCTTTTTGGCCGCTAAAATCCTCAAAGATATGGCTGCCAAAATCAGCTTGTTTGAAACCGAACCGGAATATATCCGCGATGTTGAACTCGATCCTGATCTCGAAGAAAAAGAGCGCATTCTGCGCATGAGCGTAAAAGAAATCGAACTAACCGTGCGTGCCGCCAACTGCCTCGAAATGGCAGAAATCAGCACCATCGGTGAGCTCGTTTCCAAATCCGAAGCCGAAATGTTAAAGTTCCGCAACTTCGGGAAAAAATCGCTGGAAGAGATCGTTCAAAAACTTAAAAAATATGATCTGGAACTGGGTATGGATGTGGATACCATCTACCGCAAAATCAGAGAAGCCCGCAGTCGTGGCATTATTCCTGCTGAAGACCATCAGCCGGAAACTACCACCTCCTACGAGGATGAAGATGCCCCCGACAAACCTGAAAATGCCGCAACCGCCACTCCCCGGAAACCAGTGCCAAGCCCTAAAAAGAAGGTGAAAAATGCGACACAGAGTTGAAGGTAGAAAATTCGGACGTGAAACCGATGCAAGACGCCTGATGATGAGAAATCTCGTCAAATCCATGGTAGAACATGGTCAGATCAACACTACTCTGGCCAAAGCCAAGGAAATGAGACGCTTTGTAGAACGCGTGGTAACCTACGGAAAGAACAATACCGTTCACTCCCGCAGACTTGCCTACAGCGTGCTCGGCGACCGTGACCTGGTCAAAAAGCTCTTCGATGATATTGCCCCCGCTTTCGCAACCCGTAACGGCGGCTATACCAGAGTGCTAAAAGCCGGGTTCCGCAGAGGCGACAATGCGCCGATGGCCATCATCCAGTTCGTGGAAGAATCCACGATCACAAAGAAAAAAGATGCCATCAAAGCCGAAGATCTGAATAAATAATTCTACAAAGATCAAGGATATAAAAAACCGGTTCCCATTGGGGGACCGGTTTTTTTGCTTTAGAACCACAGCTTACAACCTCCTTTGGTACAGAACCCAGGCTGAGCTTGATTCAAACGACTCGCGAGGGCAGCTGCAAATATTGAGCTTGACATGGAAAATGTAGTTGCTATCTTTGGCAAAGGTAAAGGAGATACACCATGAAGTACTTAGTAATATTTCTGTTCCTTATTGTGCCACTGCTAATGAGTGCCACCTTGGTCGCTGAGTTTATCCAAATCGCTTGCATCGAGACAGACTTTGTGATGAGCATGTCCATGATGGACACCGATAGTACTTTTTGCATGTATGCTTGGAATTACCCTACTGCCGCTACTCAGCAGTTCAAGTTTAAACGCCTGCATGCAGATGGCAGCCAGGAAGATGAGCAAATTTTATATGATTTTACAAATGCTCCCGGAGCCAGTGGTGGTTTCTATGCCTATTCCCAGACAATATATCTTGAAAGTGCTCTTAATGTAATATTCAAAAATAGCTCTGAAATGATCTGTTTGGTTGTTAGCGGTGGCATAGCTCAAGCCTTTCACTTCCCGATTTCCCCAGTTGGTGTTTCATATATGACCTCTTTTAACGAAGATCTATACTTTGTGGCATTCTTGGGTTATCCTCATGCAAATGTATGGAAATGGACTCTGGAAACAGGGGAAATCAGCATGGTCTATGATGCCTCTGCTTTTATGTACCCAAAACTCTCATGTTTTGGCGAAAACTTATTGATATCGGAGAGAGATATTGGGGATACAAACGGACCATACCCTGTTCATATGCTCGATGCGCAACTGAATCCCACTGTGCATTATTGTGACTACGGACGTATCGAAAAACGCTATGCTTTTGATGAATATACATATTATGCAAGCTGGCTGCAACCCGATGTTTTAGATTGTGGAGGAGTGATTTCTCTTGCCGATGAGTCTTTGGATTTTGATCTCTGGACCCTCACTGATTATTTGGACCCCACATCGACCAATTTCAATTTCCTGTTTGAGTTGCCAAACAACCTTCACGCATGCTGGAGAAATTCGGCCAACATTTATGGTAGCTACAAAACATTTCGTCTCTACCACCACGATCCTAATGCCGGGCTCTCGATTTACAACGGATTTCCAGTAGCTCCGAATGTATTTGATTATTTGATCTACAGCGCAAAATTTCAAGACAAGCTTTTGCTCATTGATTATGTGGAAGATAGATTTGTATTTCGCCTGGCAGATCTTGATGCCGCGCAGTGGGTTAGTTTTACAGAGGATGAATGGCAACCTTTGCCGGAAACATCGCTACTCACCTATACAACAATCTACAAGGGTGGGGATCGCCTTGTGATAAACTTGACCTCTCAAGATGCTAATCAGAATACTGTAAGACAGTATTACTTCCTGAAACTCAACCTGAGTACATCCACCGACGATCCGCTCAATCCACCGCCCGCCCTGCTTGCCTATCCAAACCCATTCAAGGAGAGCATCACTATCTCCAGAAAGGACCTTCAAGCGCCCCAGGCGCTGAATATCTACAACTTACGCGGCCAAAAGGTGCGCAGCATCGCTGGTGCCGGCCAAGCCTATGAATGGGACGGTAAGGATGATCTGGGCAGAAGCTTGGGGGCAGGAATCTACTTTGCCCGTGAATCCGGGAGCAAGCAGTCGGTTAAGCTGGTGAAGTTGAAACAATGAACTGAGGATATTGGCAGCGATGTCGGATCCAACTGCACTGTACCGACGCTCGTCGTAGCACCGATTGTAGAAGCGCCAACCTGACGCTTGATCAAGCCTTTGATTTTCCTTTTCATCACGACACTGAATGCTCTCTCCGATAGTTGAGCAGGTATCAAGCTGATTTCAAGCCATGATAAAGCTGTGGGCGTAGCACGATCCAGCGACAAAGTTACGCTAAAGCTGCGCTAATGCACCGGGCAGGGAATGATCGAACATAAACTCAAGCAAAAAGAGGTTGACCGAAATTCCCATCTATTTGACCTTGCCCTAATGGAAATATATCAAGATTGGGGTGAAGTTTGTTGAAAGCTATTCTGGTTACATACCTAAATGATCTGCAAAAGATAATCAACCGGGGTGATGCCCGGGAAGAGTCCTTTTACCACTGTTTGAAGGATCTGATCGATGCTTATGCCAAAGCCAGCAAGATCAGCAAATGCGAAGTAAGCATCTTGCCCAAGGCCACCGAAGCCGGCAATCCGGACTTCCGGATCTGGGATGGTAAAGCCCATATCACTGGCTATATCGAAGCCAAGAAACCAGAGACTAATAACCTCGACCCCATCTCGGTAAGCGAACAGCTCAAGCGCTATCTGGGCACTTTCCCCAATCTAATCCTCACCAATTTCTATGAGTTCCGGCTCTATCAGCACGGCAGCTTGGTAGATTGCGTAACGATCGCCAGCCCGATAAATGCTACCCAAATGCGGATGGCTCCTCCCCTGAGCATGGTTGATGAACTATCTGCCTTGCTGGAACGCTATTTTACCTTCAGCCTGCCCTCAATCACTGATCCCAAAAGCCTGGCAAACGCTTTGGCAAAGCGCACCCGCTTCCTGCGGGACGAGATCATCGCTCTGGAATTGGCAGAAGAAACCAAGCAAGGGAAAAAGGTGCTGCTCAGCTTCTACGAATCCTTCAAGAAACTGTTGATCAATAACCTCACTCTGGAGCAATTTGCCGATCTCTATGCCCAAACCCTCACCTATGGCATCTTTGCCGCCCGTACCCGTAGTGAGGGTGAGTTCAACCGGGAACTGATCTATAAATACATCCCCGGCACTCTGGGCATCCTGAAAAGCATCTTCCGCTTCATCTCTTTGGAAGAGCCGCCCCAGGCTCTGGCAGTCTTGATCGATGACATAGCCGATATTCTCTTCAACACAGATATACAAAAGATTCTGCATCGCTTTTACAGCGAGGGCAAAGGCACTGACCCGATTGTGCACTTTTATGAGACTTTCCTTAGTGAATATGACCCCACATTGAGAGAAAAACGCGGAGTATATTACACTCCGGAACCGGTGGTGCGCTACATCGTGCGCAGTATCCACAGTCTCTTGAAAAGCCACTTTGATCTGGCCGATGGCCTGGCCTCCCAGGAAGTGACCATCCTTGATCCCGCTGCCGGAACCCTCACTTTCCCCGCGGAAGCTATCAAACTTGCCATTGAAGAGCACAAAAGCAAGTATGGCAATGGTGACACTCACAGACTGATCAAAGAGCACATCCTGCCCCATTTCTACGCCATTGAACTGATGATGGCACCTTACACCGTTGGACACCTCAAGATCAGCTACCTCCTGGCAGAACAAGACTATGAACTTAGCGAAGATGAACGCTTCAAGCTCTATCTTTCCAATACCCTGGAGCCGGATACTCCGGAACAGATTTCGCTACCCATCGCCCATGACATCAGCTATGAATGCGCCATGGCAAACAAGGTCAAGCATCAGGATCCGATCCTGGTGATCATGGGCAATCCGCCCTATAGCGGAGCCAGCGAGAACACCAACGCTTGGACGACCAAGCTCTTGAAAACGGACTTGGACGGAGCCCAAAGCTACTTCACTGTGGATGAAGAGCCCTTGGGCGAAAAGAATCCTAAATGGTTACAGGACGATTATGTGAAGTTCCTGCGTTTTGCCCAATGGAAGATTCACAAGGCGGGTAAAGGCATCGTGGGCATGATCACCAATCACGGTTATCTGGACAATCCCACCTTCCGGGGCATGCGCCAAAGCCTGATGAAAACCTTTGATGAGATCTATGTGCTGGATCTGCACGGCAACAGCCTGAAAAAGGAAAGCTGTCCTGATGGCGGCAAGGATGAAAACGTCTTTGATATCCGGCAGGGAACGGCCATCGTGCTGATGCTGAAAGTAGGGTCGCTCGCCGAAGCGACCACTGGGCGAAACGGCGTTCACCCTTCCAGCATCTTCCACCACGAACTCTTCGGCCTGCGCCAGCGCAAGTATGACTGGCTGGATGGCACTGAGTTCAAGCCAGAAAACTATCAGTCAATCAGCCCCGGCTCGCCCTTCTATCTCTTCCACCCCGAGCAAAGCGGCAACGAGCATTATCTGGACTGGACCAGCCTGCCGGAGATCTTTCCGGTCAATAGTGTGGGGATCGTGACGGCCAGGGATGGACTTACCATCCAGGATACAGAAAACCAAGTAAGAAAAACCATCCATCACTTTGCTTCACTGGATCCCGAGACTGCGAGGACAGCCTTCCAGCTTGGGAAAGATGCTCGTGACTGGAAGGTAGAATTTGCGCAAAAAGATCTGAAGGATAGCGGTTTGAGTGATGCCAACATCTGCCGCATTCTCTACCGTCCCTTTGACACTCGCTATACATACTACACTGGAAAAAGCAGAGGTTTCCTTTGTATGCCACGTAATGAGGTCATGAAGCATGTGTTGGAAGATAATGTGGGATTGGTCATTGGTAGACAAGGTCTTGCAGTAGGAGACAATCAACCCTGGAATCTTGTGTTTGTTTCAGAGGACATAACTGATTTCAACTTGTATTATCGTGGGGGAGGAATGCTTATGCCCCTCTACCTCTACCCCTCCGAACACAAGGAAGACATCTTTGCCAGCGAGAAACGGGAATACAACATCTCCAAAGAGCTTTTGGAGCGATTCGCCAAGCAGTGGCGGGAATTTCAACCGGAGCAGCTTTTCTATTATGTGTATGCCATCCTGCACAGCAATCAATACCGCACCCGCTATGCGCAATACCTCAGGATGGATTTCCCCCGCATACCCTTCACGGATGATTACGATCTGTTTACAAAATTGGCAGAACTTGGAAAAGAGCTTGCCAATATTCATCTCTTGCAAAGCCCACTTCTGAATAATCCCGTGGCTCGCTATCAGGGTAGCGGCTCCAATAATTTGGTGGAATACATCAAGTATGACGAGAATGCCTGCACCGTACAGATCAACTCAGATAAACACTTTGAGGGTATCAGTCCCGAACTGTGGAACTATCACATCGGCGGCTATCAAGTGCTGCACAAATTTCTCAAAGACCGCAAAGGTAAAACCCTGAGAGATCCCATCCATTATTGCCGGATGGTTACGGCATTGGATTGCACCATCAAACTTCAATCCTCTGTTGACGAGATAATTACACCATTACTGAGCTAAATACACCTTGCCAATTACTGTTCGAAATGTGTTCAATGCTTGAATGTTTGCCGTGATGTGAAATAATAACTTGACATTGAGCTAACGCAATATATACTTGTCCTCACGTTCGAAAAATATAAATTTATGAACACAGAGGAGAAACAAAATGCCAAAGTACTATCTTAACCTAACCCCTCAATCAACCGGAGAACATGAAGTCCATGCTGAAGGCTGTAAATGGCTAAAATTGGTCAGCAGGCCAGAATACCTGGGATTCTTTAGTAACTGCCATGAAGCGGTTGAAAATGCCAAATTTAAGCATGCATCATACATAATTGATGGCTGCAAACACTGTTGCCCAGGATGCCATACAAGATAAGTTAGGCGCACATAATCCGGGCGGTCACCTCTGGGCTGGCGGGAGGAAGAAGCGGCTGGAAGCCTTTTCTACACGTCAGGATGACGCGTCTGGCAAAAAGATCTCCGACCTTTATGGCAGGTAGAAAATTGCCTCCCCAACAGCCATCCCAAATCCTACAATCGAATCTGCTAGCCCCTAATCCATCACCCTGCTTGCCGCGCCGTTTGCTTTCCTAAGCGGGAGAAAGCGGTTGGCAGAATTCCCTGACTCCGGATAGCAATGCTTTTTTTCTCAAGCGGATAATTCATTGCGCAAGCATTTCTTACTTGACACAAATGAGGTATGCAAGAAATTGGCATTTCTTAAATTATAAACAAAAGGTGGTGATTTGATTGCCGACAGTCGTAGCTAAAGACAACGAGTCCTTCGATTATCTCTTGAAGCGCTTTAAAAAGAAATGCGAAAAAGCCGCAATTCTTTCGGAAATAAAGAAGCATCAGGCCTACGAAAAGCCCAGCGTAAAGAAGAAACGCGAAGCCAACGCCGCACGTCGCAAGATGCTGAAAATTCAGCGTCGTATGCAACGTTACCTGAAATAAAGCTCCAAGCTTTATTCGAATTATAATACTTGTATACAGGGATCATTAAAAAGCATCCCTGTATGCTTTTTCTGGCAAAAGGGAGAACACCATGGGCGTGATTGACTGGAGCATACTGGCAGTTCTACTGATCTTTGCAATTGTGGGATTCAGACGCGGGCTGGCGGGAGCAGTGGTTCAGTTTGCCGGAGCTATACTGGCGTTCCTTTTGGTAGGGCACTACTATCCGCTATTGGCAAATCAACTGATGCTGAAGTATGGGCATGGCAAGACACTTTCCGCAGTAATCGCCATCTTCCTGATTCTGGTCCTGATCGTGGTAGTAGTCCGCTTTGTAGTCTGGATTCTGGATCGCTTCATCAAAGCCCTGAACCTTTCTTGGCTAAACCGGACTCTGGGCGCGATATTGGGCTTTCTGAACGGACTGATCCTGGTGATCATCTTTTCCGTACTGATGGATTATATGCCCAAAATCTCGGATCCCTTGAAAGATGGTGAGAACCACAGAGTGTATGTGGGAGTGGAGCAACTGAAAGAAGATCTCTTTGCCAAGCTAAACCTGAAGAATAGGATGAAATATATCAAGATGCCGGAGTTCCTAAAAAACCGGGATACAGAAGACTAATGACGGACCTGGAATATACTCTTTTGCTGGCCAATCTGGCACAGCGTTGCCATAGTGAGCTGGGAAAAGGCGAAGTGGGCAAGCTGGGTGTGCTGAAAGATATCTCTGCTATGCGGGAATCCCAAAAGCTCATCTGGGAGTTTCAGCAAGCACTGGAAAGCGGGATCGAATATAGCTTTGCCGAGCTCTCGGATATCTCTGCCCTCTTTGAAGATGGCAGCAACGGAGTCTTTGACTTTGAGGAGCTGCAGGAAATCTCCCTGAACGCCGAACTGGGCACGATGCTCAGTGAAGCAGTAAAGGCTTTTGAAGAACTTCCCCTGGCGGAAAAGATCGTGAAACGGATGAGCGCTCTGCCCTTTGTGCGCTTGGGCTTTTTGCGTATCTTCGATCCGGAAGGTGAGGTGTTGGATAGCGCTTCTCCGCAGTTGACCAGCATCCGCCGCAATATCAACGCCATGCGGGGCAAGATTCAGCGCACGATGCAGAACTTGCTGGCAGAGCCCCGAATGGAGAGCTTTCTGCAAGAAAAGTTTGTTACCCAGCGGGATGATCGCTTTGTGATTCCGGTGAAGGAATCCGCCGCGGCATTCGTGCCGGGCATAGTGCAGAGCCGCTCCGGCAGCAAATCCACCGTGTTTATCGAACCGGCGCAGGTCGTGCCGATGAATAACGAACTACATCTGCTGAAAGAAGAAGAAAAGCGGGAGATCTACCGCATTCTGAGCGAATTTTCACAGTCCATCCGAGAGCGCAAGCGGGAACTGATGCAAAACCAGAAGCTGCTTTCCCGGCTGGATTATCTCTTTGCCGCGGGACGCCTGACAAACAGCATCCGGGCGAAGGTTCCGGTGATGCGGGAAGACCCGGTATTGAACCTGCAGGGTGCCCGACATCCGCTCTTGATCCTGAAAAAGATCAATGAAGAGGGGAAAAACGGCTTTCACAAGGTTATTCCTTTCAACCTGAATCTGGGGCAGAACTATAACTTGTTGATCCTCAGCGGACCCAATACCGGCGGTAAAACAGTGCTGATGAAGGCCGTGGGCCTGATCGCTCTGATGGCGATGTCCGGGCTGACAGTGCCGGCGGATGAGGATAGCGAAATCGGCTGTTTCACACAGGTGTTGGCGGATATCGGGGACGATCAATCCATCGAAAACGCGCTTTCCACCTTCAGTTCACACCTGGATAAGATCGGCAGGATGGTCTCGCAAGCGGGGCAGAGCAGTTTGGTGCTGATCGATGAAATCGGTGCCGCAACTGATCCGCAACAAGGTTCCGCGTTGGCGCAGGCGATTTTGGAACGCCTCACCGAATCCGGCGTGAAGGGCATCGTGACCACCCACTATACTGCGCTAAAAGTTTTCGCGGAATCGCATCCGCGTTGTGTGAACGCCTCCATGCAGTTTGATATGCGCTCGCTGGTGCCCACCTATCACTTCAATATCGGCATTCCCGGAGATAGCTTTGCCATCGAAGTGGCGGCGTCCCTGGGGATTGATCAGCGCATGATCGAGCGTGCCCGTCAACTGGCAGGCAGCCAAAACCTGGAATTCAGCACATTGATCAAAAAGCTTCAGGATCAGAAAAAAGAGCTGGGCCAAGCCACTTATCAGTTTGAACTGAAGACCCGCAACCTGGAAAGCCGGCTCCTGGAGCTGGACAACCGGGAAAAAGAATGGCAGGCAGAGCTGAAAGCCAGAAGGCAGAAGCACCTGAAAGAGATGCAGTTTGAACTGATCGATGTGCAAAAGATGTATAATCGCGAACTAAACGAACTGAAAACCCTGGATAAAGAAGAACGTAAACGGCTTTCGGAAAGAAAATTGCAAGATATAGCAGTGCAATCCGATCAGCTTTCGCAAGAACTGAGAAAGACCAACAGCGAAGGCTTGCAGAAGCTGGAGCAGCCCAAATCCGGTCAACGCGTGTGGGTGGCGGATTTTGAGGCCGAAGCGGTGATTCTCTCCATCAACGGCAAGCAGGCCACGGTGGATATGAACGGCATCAGCTTCAAAACTAAACTGAGCAGCCTTTACCGCTTGTCCCGGGAAGAGAGCGAGCCGGTAGTTCCCTTTGCCACCAGCAGGGCGATCCCGAAGGCGCAGACCGAGCTAAAACTTTTGGGGCTGACCTTCGATGAAGCAATGCCCCTGATCGACGAATTTTTGGATAACGCGGCCCTCAGCGGCCTTGGTACCCTGCGCATTGTGCATGGCAAGGGCACCGGCGCACTGAGAGCCAAAGTGCGGGATTATCTTTCCCGCAAAAAGACCGTGAAAGGCATCGAGACTCCGCCCATCTTTGAAGGGGGCAGTGGAGTCACGGTGGTAAAATTGTAAGGAAGCAGATTGGAAAACAGCCTGATCGACCAAATACGCGACGCTAACGACATTGTGGACGTAATCCAGACCTACGTCCCGCTGAAGCACGTGGGTTCGAACTGGCGTGGGGTGTGCCCCTTTCACAACGATACGCGTCCTTCCATGTATGTCAGCCAGCCCAAGCAGATCTTTAAGTGTTTTGCCTGCGGCAAGGCCGGCAACGTCTATACCTTTGTTCAGGACTATGAAAAACTCAGCTTCATTGAAGCGGTGAAAAAACTGGCTCTCAGAGTGGGCATCACGGTCCCGGAACATGAGCGCAGTAAAGTGGTTTCCACCCGGCGGCAGCAGCTTCTGCAAGTGTATCAAAGCGCCGGCGAATTCTTCACTGACTGTCTGTTCAACCATGGCGAAAACGCGCTGGACTATCTCACCGGCCGCAAGTTTTCTCCGCAAACCGCCAATGAACTGCAGCTTGGCTATGCCATGTCTTCCAACCGCGCGCTGTTGAGCCATCTGCTTAAAGAAGGCTACGGAGTGGATCTTTTGAAGCTGAGCGGGCTTTTCGGCGAATACTCCGGCGCGCTGACCGATCTTTTCCGCGACCGCCTGATGTTCCCGATTCATAACAATACCGGAGAAGTGATCGCGTTTGGCGGCAGAATCATGGAAGCCAAGGACAATACCGGGAAGTACATGAACTCACCCGGCACCGAGCTTTATACCAAGGGCAAGGAACTGTACGGGCTCTTCAAAACAAAATACAATATCAGCAAGCAGGATTATTCTTTGGTCTGTGAGGGTTACTTCGACTTCCTGCGGCTCTATGAATATGGCTTTCTGAACGCCGTGGCTAGCCTGGGGACAGCTCTCACCGAAGATCAGGTGCTGCTGCTGAACCGCTTTTCCCGCAATACGGTGCTGCTCTATGATGGCGATGGCGCGGGCATCAAAGCCGCCATCCGGGGTGGGCTGTTGTGCCTTTCGCGGGGGATGCGGGTGCGCATTGTTGCGCTTCCGGAAGGCGAAGATCCGGATAGTCTGCTCTTGAAGTTTGGGGCGGAAGATTTGACCGATCGCATTAGTAGCGCGCCGGAGATCATTCCCTTTATGGCTTCCAGCGAGATGATCCCGGAGCCGCCCAAAGAGCGGATCGACATGCTGCTGGATGCACTGCGCAACTTGGATGATCCGATCCAGAAAGAGCTGTTTGTCAAGGACATTGCCAACGCCTTCGGAATCAGCGAAGATGCTCTGCTCTCGTCACTAAGGCGCAGCAGCACCAGGTATAGCGCGCCGGAACCAACTGTCGTGGAAGCCAAGGTTCACGATATCCCCCAGGAGCGCATGGCCCTCAGTCTCGCTTTAAAAGACGAAGAAAGCTATAATCTTCTTGCCAGTGAGCTTGCGCCGGATTATTTTACTATTAAGCCCTATCGTAATCTCTTCACTTTTCTGCTGCAGAGATTGCGGAATATGCCGAAGTGGGACACGGCAGCCCTTTTGGATAACATCGAGAACAACGAAATCAAGAACAGCATGGCTGAGCTTCTGTTTGAGGATTTGCAGCAGGTGAGCCTTTCAGGGATTATCAAAGACCTGAAATTGCGCAAACTGATGCGGGATCTGGAGGCCTTGGATAAGGCAATCGTGCAGGATTCCGACAATCTGGAACTCCTCAAGCAGAAGGAATCGCTTTCCCGCGAGTATCGACGGATGACCAAGCGGGTCGTTAACAAAGTACTCTTTTAGAGAGCTTTATGCCAAGGAGCATTGATGATTACTTACAATGAATGTTTGAAAAAGCTGGTGGATCTGGGTAAAGAATCCGGCTACATCACCTTCAAACAAATCAACGACATCCTGCCCAATAGTCCCTTCTTTCTGGATAAGGTGGATGACATCATATTTGATCTCTCCCAGGATGGGATTGAGATTATCGACGAGACAGAGAAGCGCATAACCAAAGGCGGTGCCGCGGTCCGCAAACCAGCCGCGCCCAAGAAGTTTAAAACCAAGCGGTTTTATGACGACCCTGTCCGCATGTACCTGCGCGAAATGGGGCGTGTGCCGCTCTTGGATCGCGAAGGCGAAGTGCGCGTGGCGATGAAGATCGAGACCTTCCAGAAGATGATCAACAAAAACGTGTTCCAAGCCGGATCAACCCTAAGGGAAATGTATAACTTCCTGCATCGCTACCGGGAACGCCGGGTGCGCCTGGACCAAATCTTCAAGGTGGATATCGGTACCTGGATCGATAAGAACCAGGATGTAAAAATCATCGACCGCTTCAAGGAAATCCTGAAAGAAAACGAAAACACGCTGGATAAGATCGGCAGCATCCTGGATAACTGCGATTTCGACGACACCGGGACAGCCAGCCGTCAGGAAGAGATCGACAGACTCCGCAACCAGGTGGTGGATACGTTCATGACCCTTTCCTACAACGATAAGCTGATCAAGCGCATGGTGTATCGCATCCGCAGCCTGGTAGAGCGCATCGAGGAAAGCTATAACTCCATCAATGAACTTACCAAGATCAAACGCTATACGATCGACGAGATCTGCACTTACGGTCGCCGTGCCAAGAAGAGTGACGAGGATTTCGACGAAGTAAAAAGCGAAACCAACATGGATCCCAATATCTTTGTAGAAACCCTGCGCAAGATCAAAAACGCCCGCCGTAAGATCCGCCGCGTAGAGCTGGAAACCAAGATGACCGGCAACGAATTGGTCTTCCTGCTGCGCGAAATTGACCGTGCCGAACGCAGCAAGGAAAAAGCTCAAAACGAGATGATTGAAGCTAACGTGCGCCTTGTGATCAGCATCGCCAAACGCTATAATAACCGTGGTTTGGAATTTCTGGATCTGATCCAGGAAGGCAACACCGGCCTTATGCGCGCTGTGGAAAAATATGACTATCGCAAGGGCTACAAATTCAGTACCTACGCCACCTGGTGGATCCGCCAGGCCATTACCCGTGCCATCGCGGATCAGGCCAGAACCATCCGCATCCCGGTACACATGATCGAATCCATCAACAAAATCAACCGCACCAGCCGCCGCCTGATGCAAAAGCTGGGGCGCGATCCCTATCCGGAAGAGATCTCCGAGGTTCTGGATATGCCGGTGGAAAAGGTGAAAAACATCCTCTCTATCAGCAAAGAACCGGTCTCGCTGGACAAACCGATCGGCCACGACAGCGAGGATAGCATCCTGGGTGACTTCATCGAGGATCGCACCATCATCTCCCCGGAACGCCTGGCTGAACGCAGCTTACTTAAAAAACAAGTGGATGAAGTGCTGAAGACCCTCACCACCCGCGAAGAACGCGTGATTCGCCTGCGCTTCGGCATCGACGACGGCTATCACCGCACTTTGGAAGAAGTGGGCAACATCTTCCAGGTAACCCGCGAACGCATCCGCCAGATCGAGGATAAAGCGCTCAAGAAACTGCGGCATCCCAGCCGTGCTGCGATCTTGCAGCAGTTCTTGGATAACTTCCATGTGAAGTAGCTTAATAACAGATACTTATATAGAAGGCCGACCGAGTGTCGGCCTTTTTCTCATCCACACCGAGAACAAGAGATCAGGAGCTTGGCTCCAGAGATCGGTACGCGGAGCACTGCCATTTGGGCAATAAACCCACATTCTCTGAACATATCCCCCGCCACATGTCCAAGAAATCCCTGGTTTATGGACATATAGCAGATCCTGGTGAATAGATACTGCTTCGCCCCGGCGCTTATGCAAATTTCACGAACATGGTCTTCTGGATCATCGTGCTGCGTGAAGTCCAACACGCTGTATAGTATGGATATAGTTGTATATATTGTCAATGTGTTATGAACTCCACGGGATACCATCCCTCGTTAGGTAGACGGCTTCTGCGAGCCAGCTACCGCCGCGTACCACACGGTAGAAACTTGTAGAAACTTGTGGGCGTGTAGCTATCCCAACACAATTCCCAGACGTCTCCACTCATATCAAAGCTGCCATAGCTATTGCAAGGGGTTGGCCCCTCCTGTATGCTCCAGCGATTACAATACACAATCGCAATGAACCAGCTAACACTAAAACAGGATAAGTATCTCCAACCCCGTAGTATGGTGCCCCATTTGTCCCATCAATTTGAAGCTTTCATCAGTGAAAAAATGTTGCAGGGATGAATTCGTGTTATTCATTCGCAAACTCATCATCTGAAAAATCTGGGAATCAGTAGGCAGAAAGTGATATGGAATTATTATGCTGCTTGTCCAAACGGAAAAGATAGAAAGATGCAAGAAATCTTGCCGATTTCTTGCATCACATCATTGCTATCAGGAGTACTGCAGTCGCGTTGTTGGCCGCTAAATGTCCTCCTTAAAATCGGGTTACTTTTTTCAGAAGCTTGTGCCTGCCATTGTCGTAGCGGACAAGATAGATGCCTACCGGGACATCCTTGCCGCTATTGTCTTTGCCATCCCAAGTGAAGTTGTGCTCTCCCTGAGCCTTGAACCCGTCGTTCAATTCCCGCACCAATTGCCCCCTGAGGTTGTAGAGGCTTAGTTTCACGCGGTCGGCTTGAGGCAGGCTTAGGGAAAGCTTGGTTTCCGCTTTGAAGGGATTGGGATAGATTGCCAATTTGGGCAGTGGAACCGCCTCCACTACATCATCAGCTATATCCACTGCGTTCAAGTCATGGATATTCAAACCATTATAACCATTTGCCGTATAAAGGGTATTACCGCTGACGCAGATGTTTTCAGTACTTAAGTTCCAGGCGTAGGTATAAAGCAGCTCAGGGATATGGGGATTGCTGATGTCATAGATGCTGATCTCATTCCAGCCATTATCCGAGACATAGAGCCTGTTACCATGCACGGTGCAGTTATTAATTCGGCTGGTCTGGTGCGGCAAAATACTACTGAGTAGCATCGGGTTCTGAGGATTGGAGACATCGATGATCTGCAGTCCTGCATAATCTGCTGCCATATAAGCTATCGTGCCCACCACGCTAACCGACTGAGCGTAGCGGGGTGTAACATAAGAGCCTAGTAGCACGGGGTTCTGGGGATTGGAGACATCGATGATCTGCAGACCTGCATCATAGGCTGTCACATAGGCTGTGGTGCCCACTACGCTAAGCGAGTAAGCGTAGCCGGGAGTAGCATAAGAACCCAACAGCACCGGGTTCTGGGGGTTGGAGACATCGATGATCTGCAGTCCTGCATCAAAGTCTGCTATATAGGCTGTCGTTCCCACCACGCTAACCGATAGAGCCAAACCTGGAGTAGCATAAGAATCAAGCAGCATCGGGTTCTGGGGATTGGCAATATCGATGATCTGCAGACCTACTTCGTCTGCTATATAGGCTGTCGTGCCCACCACGCTAACCGAGACAGTCCAACCGGGAGTAGCATAAGAACCCAACAGCACCGGGTTCTGGGGGTTGGAGACATCGATGATCTGCAGTCCTGCATCAAAGTCTGCTATATAGGCTGTCGTGCCCACCACGCTAACCGAGCGAGTCCAACCGGGAGTAGCATAAGAACCCAACAGCACCGGGTTCTGGGGATTGGAGAAATCTATGATCTGCAGACCTTCATCTCCATCTGCCACATAGGCTGTCGTGCCCACCACGCTAACCGAGCGAGCTTCACCGGGAGTATCATAAGAACCCAACAGCACCGGGTTCTGGGGGTTGGAGACATCGATGATCTGCAGACCTTCATAATCGGCTGCCACATAAGCTGTAGTGCCCACCACGCTAACTGAATTAGCGTAGCCGGGAGTATCATAAGAGCCCAGCAGCACCGGACTTTGGGGATTGGAGACATTTATGATCTGCAGACCAGCATTTCTGGCTGCCACATAGGCTGTGGTGTCCACCACGCAAAGCGATAGAGCCCGCCCGGGAGTAGCATAAGAACCCAACAGCACCGGGTTCTGGGGATTGGCAACATCAATGATCTGCAGTCCTGCATTCCCGGCTGCCACATAGGCTGTCGTGCCCACCACGCTAACCGAGCGAGCTTCACCGGGAGTATCATAAGAACCCAACAGCACCGGGTTCTGGGGATTGGCAACATCAATGATCTGCAGCCCTTCACCTCCATCTGCCAAATATGCTGTCGTACCCACCACGCTAACCGAATAAGCGTTGCCGGGAGTAGCATAATCACCTAACTTGTGATACACTGCCCCAAGCGTTAGAATAAAACTGGAAATGACAAGAGATAACAGTATCCTCTTCATTAGATCACTCCTTATATGTTTTGTTAAGAATACTACTATGCATTCGCAAGTCCCCGGATTCATCAGATGAGGCAGACTTTCGCATAAAAAACCATGGTTTTGAGCTAACGGAGTCATTGGATACAATTCACAGATTGCGTCAAGTTTTTTACCGCATTTCGAACAGCAAGCAGTATGGGATTGTTCAAAACACAGAACGAGTTTATAGAGTATCAAGCAAAATTGCAAATAGTATCGCTTAGCTCTGCCACCCTCCGGGCTCAGGCTGTTGACAAAGTCAGAGCTCCAAGGGAACGCATATTCATGGATGCTGTTTATTGTCTGCACTACATCTTGTAAGGAATTGCATTACAATGATTAAATTATTTCTCTTTCCTTCCTCTTATGCTCTTTCCTCTTTGCTCATTGAACAAAGTACAAATCGTCATAACAGATTAATAACAAATGATATAGGTCTGGCATTCGATCCTCTCATAAGTCTCACCTTCTTGACTTGCTCTTTCATCTCAAGTATTTCCGGATCTAAGCAAGTTGGCGTAATGCAGAGCTTTTTGATGCTTGTGCGAGGCAATATTCAGCTCTAGAAGGTCTGATGCATATTCACAGTAGCGATATAGCGCGTGGAGCATGGCAGACGCTTTGATGTCTCCATCCTTAGCTCAGAAGTCTTTGAATTGTACGGCCATCACCTGGATGTGCAAAGAACAAAATTGATTGACAGATATTTCGGTGCTGAAAATATGATAGCATGGTGTGATCGGCATCTCATCTTGAGTGTTGAATCCATTTTTGTGGCGACGTTATTAAGAAAACTCAGGTATCGTAGAAAAGGATTGAGGTAGAGCAGATGAAAAGAGAGTTACTCTCAGACAAAGTGAAGTTGATCCGCAAACACAATAAGCTGATTCCGCGATTGTGGTTTATCCTCTTCTCGGGGGTGATTGTTGTGGTTGGGTTGCTCTACTTAAATCACGAATTCAGGCTGCATCGCCAAAATGCCATTAATGAGTTAGAATCAATTGCCAATCTGAAGGCCGGGCAAATCGAGAATTGGAGAACAGAGCGCTACGCAGACGCATTGCAGCTATTCCGAACTCCGGTGCTCCAAGAGCTCGCCATCCAGTCCCTGAGCAATCCACAAGCCGAGATCAACCACAGCAATGTGCTGCAAATCATGCAAATGTATCGCACGACGATAGATTATCGGGTGATAGCATTGCTTGATGTCCGGGGTCAGACGGTGTTGTCTTTGACACCCTCAATCGGGATTGTGTGTAATCAACTTGATGCTCATCTTGCAAAGGTGCTTGAAACCAGGAACATCGTCATTGGAGATTTGCATTATACAGAAGACTTTGAGGGTGCTGGCGAGCATATCAGCTTCTCGTACTGGATCCCGGTTTTTCAAGGTCCCAAAGGGCAACAAATAATTATCGGTGTTTGGGTGCTGCAGCTTGATCCCGATAAATATTTGTATCCTCTTATCCAATCCTGGCCGGTTGCCAGTAAAACTGCTGAGACCCTCATCGTGCGCAGGGAAGGCGATGAAGTAGTAATGCTAAATGATTTGCGCCATCAGCCGGATGCTGCTCTCAAGCTAAGGTTTAAGATTTCTGAGCACCCGGATCTGCCTGCAGTGATGGCGGTCACAGGGAAGCATGGGATTCACGAACTGCGTGATTATCGTGGAGAGCAGGTGTACGCGGTGCTGACCTATATAGGTAATTCCCCTTGGGTGATGATAACCAAGGTTGACACTGCAGAGATAATGCAACCCATCAAGTCAAGAGCGGTGCTTACTGCACTGCTGATGATAATCCTGATAGTTGCGCTGGGGCTGGCCTTGGCCCATTTGAGCCGGCAAAAGGACTATGAATGGCTGCGAAACCAGCTACGCCTGGAACATGAGAAAAGCCAATTGCAGGAAGAATATCAGAAGATTGCCCAGCAGTGGCAAACTACTTTCGACAGTATCAGAGACTTTGTGTTTATCCTCGATGCGGAGTCCAGAGTTATCCGAAGCAACAAGGCTGCTGTATTTCCTGCCCGAATCGGTTCGGAAGATCTGCTAGGCCGCCACTGTTATGAAGTAGTACACGGCTTTTCAGAGCATCATCCGGAATGTCCTTATCAGATGGCGAGAGAGAGTCTTACCAGAGAGGAAATGGAGCTAAAAATTGGCGAGAGTACATATCAGGTTACTGTGGACCCGATCTTAGGAGATAATGGAGAACTTAGTGGAGCCGTCCACGTAGTGCGGGACATCACCCAAAGCAAATTAGCTGAGGCAGAAATCGCAAAGATGAACCGGATTTATGCTCTGATCAGCCAGATCAATCAGATGGTTGTGCGAACCAGGGATGAAGAAACCCTTCTGCGGGAAGCTTGTGAAATCGCAATAGATTATGGCAAGTTCAGAATGGCCTGGATTGGCAAAGTGGATTATCGCGAGAAACTGCTTAAGCCAATCAACTGGGCCGGGGAAGTTTCGGACTACTTTTTGCACACCGATCCTGTCTCTATCGAGGATATTCCCACAGGAAGAGGCCTAAGCGGTATAGCGATAAGAACTAAGACTGCCGGATATTGCAACGACATTGAGCACGATCCGATGATGCAGATCTGGAAAACTGAAGCGCTCAAGCGAGGCTATAAGTCAGCGATAGTCCTGCCAATAATCGTGAAGGCGGAAGTGGCCTATACTTTCTGTCTGTATGCATCCGAAACAGGATTCTTCAATGACAGCGAGCTGCGTCTTTTGGAAGAAGTAACCGGCGATATTGCCTTTGCCTTGGAAATGATCGAGGCGGAGAAACAGTCCCAGCTCAATGCATCCCGGACCCGGCAAGTAATCAACATTGCTCCTTTTGGGGCTCTTGGATATGAGCTGCAGCCCGATGGAACCCTGATTCTGATCGACGCGAATTCCTCTGCCAGTGAGATATTGGGCATGGATTTGAAGCCCTTGATGGGCAAGGCCATCCTGGAGGCTTTTCCGGGACTTGACCCCCAATTACCTGATATCTACCGCATTGTGGCAAAAGGTGGAGAGAGCTATCAAAATGACCACATCGCCTATAACGCAGATGAGTTTGAAGGTATCTATGACATCCGTGCCATCAATACCGGAGAGAATCGGATGGTGGTGTTCTTTCGGGATGTGACGGAAATACGCAAAGCAGATGCCGCCATCAGAAAGCTGAATGAAGAATTGGAACACCGAGTGCGGGAAAGAACGGCGCAATTGGAACTGCTAAACAAGGAACTGGAGGCGTTTTCTTATTCAGTGTCCCACGATCTGCGTTCTCCCTTGCGGGGAATCGATGGATGGAGCCAGGCCCTTTATGAAGATTATGAGGATACTCTGGATGAGCAGGCCAAGACCTATCTGGGAAGAATCCGCTCTGAAGCACAACGCATGAATCAGCTGATAGAAGCCTTACTAAAACTGGCACACGTCAGTAAAAAGAGTATTAGCGAAGAGAATCTGAATCTGTCTGCAATCGCCTCCGGCGTGTTAGACAGACTACGTGAACAAGAACCGTTCAGAGAAGTTGAAGTGGAAATCAAGCCCGATTTATTCACATCGGCAGATAGACATTTGATGGAGATTGTGCTGACCAACCTGCTAAGCAATGCCTGGAAGTTCACGGCGAAACAGGACAAGGCAAAAATCGAATTTGGCATGCAGATCAGGGAGAATAACCCTGAGTATTATGTAAAAGATAATGGGGCGGGCTTTAATATGGCTCATGCCCAAAAACTCTTTGGAGCCTTCCAAAGAATGCACAAACCCAAAGACTTCCCCGGCACCGGGATTGGATTGACTACAGCGCAAAGGATTATCCTCAGACATGGAGGAACGATTTGGGCTGAATCCGAAGTTGACAAAGGAACTACTTTTTATTGGACGATAAGGAGCAATAACAATGTATTGTAAAAACATCTTGTTGGTAGAAGACAATCCCAGCGATGCAGATTTGAGCCGCAGAGCTCTGGAAAAGTGCAATATCGAGGGGAAACTCATCGTAAAAGATGATGGCGATGAAGCGATAAAGTATCTGTTTGAAGAATGTGGTAAACCGGATTGTGACAAACTTCCCAGTTTAATCCTGCTGGACCTCAATTTGCCCGGAACAAGTGGAATGGAAATCTTAAGAATGGTGCGTGATAATAAAACCACCAGCAGAATCCCGGTGGTAATCCTCACCACTTCTTCAGAAGAACTGGATGGGGAAAACAGCTATAACCTGGGCGCCAATGCCTATATCCGAAAACCGGTCGATAGTGAGAGATTCCTGGTTGCTCTTAACTATTTAGGACTGTCCTGGTTGCTTGCAGCCGAGGCTCCAAAGCAGTTTTACTTCTAAAACAATGCCCTTCTATTTTTTCTGAGCAGCGGTGACCGGTTATGGAAGAAATTTCATATTTGCAAATTTGGCAGATTTGTCTTGACAAATCCTGCAGCTTTCAGCAAGGCTACCTAGTCGGTGATGGAGTGCCTAAGCCGTTTCATGCCACTGTTGATGATTAGTAAATAATCTGACAGATGTGTGGATATTCTGCTACTGACATTGCCCTGCCTGTAGTTCAAGTTCGTGCCAAGGTAGGCTCAAAATGTGAAATTGAGTTATTAAAGAGGTGGCCATGCATTACCCGAAGACCATTCTCCTGGTGGAAGACAACCCCGGGGATGTGGAACTAACAAAACGAGCTCTGAGAAAATCCAGCATAGATACGCGGTTGGATGTTGCCGAGGATGGAGCAGAAGCGCTTGACTATTTGTTCTGCCGGGGCCAGTTTGAAGACCGTGATCCCAACTTGCTGCCAGCCATGGTTTTGCTGGACATCAATCTGCCGAAGATAGGTGGTCTGGAAGTGTTGCAGCATATCCGTAAACACCCCAAGACCAAGCATGTAATGGTGATAGTCTTAACTTCGTCGAACGAACAAGCCGACGTTACCACCGCATACAGCAATGGGGCCAATAGTTACATTCGCAAACCGGTTGATTTCTCTGAATTCGCTGCTGCAGTACATCAAATGGGGCAATATTGGCTCGAGCTAAATGAAGCTCCTCCCTGCTATTAACTGCTTACCGATTGATCAATCCAGTTTTGTAAGGAAGGCTTGAGTGTTTCGGGAAACAATTGTCGCCATGATCTACAATGCAGCGCTGTTGTTGTCTCTGGGCATTGTCTTTGATGCGGTGGTTCTGAAGCGAGTTCGTCATGAACTGTGGGTAAAGATTCTTCTTGGTCTCAGTCTGGGTTTGGTGACTGTTGCCATAATGACGAATCCCTGGGTGCTTACTCCGGGAATAGTCTTTGATACCAGATCCGTCCTGCTCAGCCTGGTGGGGATGTTTTTTGGCTATATCCCCAGTTTCATTGCAGCCGTAGTCGCGCTCATATTCAGGGTGATGCAGGGTGGTTCCGGCACTCTAATGGGTTGCGCGGTAATAATCTCATCCGTATTTTGGGGCATGATCTGGAAGAGGCTCCATGTTTACAAAAAGAGATCATATAGTTTCTGGGAGTTCTACAGCCTCGGTCTTGTAACACATGTATCTATGCTTGCCATGACGCAATTTTTGCCGGCAAATGTCAGGTATTCAGTACTTGGCACAATTGCTTTGCCGGTGATGATCATCTACCCCTTGGCAACCGTGTTATTGGGGCAGTTACTTGCCCATAGAATCAAGCGCAGAAACGAACAGCTTAATCTTGAGCAAAGCGAAAGCCAGTTTCGCAAACTATATGAAAATGCTCCCATAGCCTATCAATCCCTTGATCATGAGGGGAATATCGTCACGGTAAACAAAACTTGGTTGCAGACGCTGGGCTATACCCCGGATGAAGTATTGGGTAGAAACTTTAGCGTCTTTCTGGCTCCCGAGAGCCAAAAGCAATTCCCCGAGTGCTTTGCCCAGTTCAAAGCGCAGGGATTTGCGGACGGGGTGGAGTTTTACATGCTGAAACGGGATGGTTCGGAGATATTGGTGAGTTTCAACGGAAAAATCATCACTGATGAAGATGGACGGTTCAAGCAAACCCAGTGCGTCTTCACTGATATCACCGAAATCAGACGGAAAGATGCCGCCTTGAAGAGCATTGAATGGATGCTGAACACACAAGAATTTGTGGCTCCGACAGAATCCGATTACGGTGATTTGACCGAGCTTAATACCAACAGACTGATCATGGACTCTGTGGGCAAGGAAGTGCTGCGAGAGCTGATCCAAGATTATCTTTCCCTGCTAAATACTTCTGCTGCAGTTTATGAGAAGAATGGTGATTACGCCATCGGCATTTTTTCCTCCTCCTGGTGCCAGTTTATGGACTGTGCATCCCGCAAGCTTTGTGATACCCCGGACAACCGGATCGCTTTAGATAGCGGGAAGTGGCTGTGTCACGAATCCTGCTGGGCAGAAGTATCGCGGGTGGCAATGGAACGCAATGAGATCGTGGATAAAGCCTGCAGTGGTGGCTTACACCTCTATGCGGTCCCCATTACCATCTCCACCGGGGTGATCGGGGCGATCAACATGGGTTATGGCAATCCGCCTCAGGATGAACAAACCCTTCTGGAGCTCTCTGCCAAGTATCAGGTAGATATCGCAACCCTGAAAGAAAAGGCCGCAGAATACCAAGCCCGCCCTCCCTTCATTATTAAACAGGCCAAAACCAGGCTACATGCTTCTGCCCGGATCATTGCAGAGATCGTGCAACGCAAGCTGGCTGAAGCGCAGAGAAACCGCTATGCGCATCGTTTGGAAATCCTCCGGGATTTGGATAGCGTTGTGCTGGAAACACGCTCTTTGGAGCATGTATGCGAGACAGCGGTGCTCAATCTGCAGCAACTGATCCCCTTTACCATCCTGACCGCCAATGTCGTCAATGGTGATTTTATCGATATTGTTGCATTAGTAAAACCGGAGGATGGTTTTGCCTTCCTTGAGCCGGGGGGGCCTTTTACCCCAAACCGGGACTTTCTGAGCAAACTACACAAAACGGCTACCATCGTGATTGACGATCTTGGCACTTATGACTTGCCGCCGAATATGCCAATCGCAAAGCAACTTGTACAGAGCGGAATGAAGTCCTTCATGTATAATGCCATGATTATGCAGGACAAGTTATTGGGATTTCTCTGGTTCGTTTCGGAGCAAAAAGACTTCTTCACTGACGAATATCGTGAGATCGCGGATGAATTTGCCAATCAACTTGGCATCGTTCTGCACCATCTGCAGTTGATCGATAAAATCAAAGGACATGCCCAAGACTTGGAGAATAAGGTGGAGCAGCGCACTGCACAGCTACAAGCTGCAAATCAGGAACTGGAAGCCTTTTCATATACAGTTGCCCACGACCTGCGCACTCCACTGCGCTCCATCGACGGATATTGCAACATCTTGCTGGAGGATTATGCGGCTTCGTTTCCTCCGGCAGCAAAGGGCTATTTGAACACGATCATCAAAACCAGCCATCGGATGGACACCCTGATCCGCGAACTCCTGCAATTCGCGCGCTTGAACCGTGATTCGATGCACCACGCGGCTATCGATATGGAGCAACTGGTTCGGGAAGTGCTGAAGACCATCGCGGATTCAAGAAATCTGGATGATTTTGCCATCGAGATCCAAGGCTTACACTCTTGCCGGGGGGATTATGCGCTATTAGGAGAGCTGTGGCAAAACCTGCTTGAAAATGCCGTGAAATTTACTTTCCCTTGCCCGGTTAAACACATCCAAATCGGAAGCACCGCAAGGGGCAACGAAACCGTCTATTTCATCAAGGACTCTGGAGTGGGCTTCGAAATGCAGTATGTGGACAAGATTTTTGCCGTGTTCCAACGTCTGCACCGGGAACGAGAATTCGAAGGCACCGGCATCGGTTTGGCGATAGTGAAAAAGATCATAGACCATCATAACGGAAAAGTGTGGGCAGAAAGCACGGTCGGGAAGGGCACGACAATCTATTTTTCGATCCCGCACTGAGCTGCTGGTCCCTCTGGCCAAAATCAGTTCTTTTCGAGGTACTCCTCAACGAAATCCAACAAGGGGTTGTGATTGAACGACTTTTCTATCACTTGAATCACATTCAGCTCTTTCATGATTTCAGTGTAATCGTTCAATACCGCACCGGTAAAAATTGAGGCAGGAGTGTTGATCCCTGCTTTACGGATTTCTCTTAGCGCTGTAGTACCCTTCATCCCAAATAAACTCTGATCCACAAGGAGGAAATCGAAGGAGTGCTCTGCTAATATCTCCAGGGCTTCTTCCAGAGATTCCGCACCCATCAAATTGTGTCCCCGTTTGGCACAAGTACGGCCCAGCAGAATCCGGATGTGCTCATCGTCATCCAGAATGAGAATGTTAACAGCTTGCTTTGCCCCGGATTTCTTTTTATGCAAGACACTTTTGATGCTGTCCGAAAGCTCCGCCTGGGTAAATGGTTTTGCCAACAGTGGAGGCTTATCTTCCAGGTATCTTGCTCTCTTCATGAGTTTATCCGTGTAGCCCGAAATCAAAATAACCCCGATATCAGGCAAAAAACTCTTGAGCTGGGAGATCAGCTCTATTCCGTCCATCTCAGGCATTATCAGGTCACTGATGATGATATTCGGCACCATCCCACTCCTGATGGCGGCCAAGGCAGTCAGACTGTCACTGTATGCAGCCGTCCGGAAGCCCATTGCCTCAATCATGCGTTGCAACAGGGTGCAGATGCTGGGGTCATCATCCACGATCAGAATCAATTCCTTATTGTCTTTTGCAGACACCGGAGCAGCTTGTGCGCTTGCCGTGGCTGATGCCTCTGGAGCAAGAGGCAGAAAAACCCTGAACGCCAGGCCTTCTCCGCTTATATAGTCCACAGCAATTGATCCGGCTAATTGCTTCACGATACTATCAACCAAGCTCAGATGCAAGCCGGTGTCTTTGCCGGAACCAAGAAAAGCGGAATAGGGTTCAAAGAAACGATGAAGCTCTTTCGGCGCCACACCTTTGTTAATTCCGGAAATTCTCAGCTGCACAAAGCCGGCCGGGCTTTCATCCTCAGCCTGGCTGGTTGAGATCGACAATGTCCCTCCCCTTGGCATCACTGTCCTGGCAAAACCGGCAATATTGATAAACAATTGCTGAAGCTTATGCTGGTTTGTCCGGATTGGTTTCAGGTTTTCTGCAGGGGCATAGGAAAGCGTGAATTTCTCACCGAGGATCGGCTGGATGGTATTCAGTAATGGGGAGATAATCTCGTTAATACCCGTGTCCGATAGTTCGGGAGCACTCTTCTGAGCGATAGTGCTTAGTCTATCAGAGAGCTCTTTGGCTCTTGTCCCGGCCATGATGATCTTTTTGATATCCGGCAATCGGGGGTCATCGGGCGCCATATCATCGCACAACTCTTCGGCATAGCCCAGGATGATCGCGGTGATATTATTCAGATCATGGGAGACGCCATTGGCGAAATTTGTGATTACCTCCGAGACACGAGCATTCTGCTCGTTTGCGGGGCACAAATCCTGCCCACGGGAAATTTCCTCGCTCGGTGTTGAGGGGCTTTGGTTCGGATTGGGCACAAAACTATCTTTCAAAACTACCTCGCATATTCATGACGCACAGCACATCAGTGTAGCAGAACTTCTGAGTTACAAACATCGAGTAAGCTCTAACTGACTGTTTCTCAAATGATATGAGAGCATCAAGCAGTCTCGTTCACTCACAATCTGGCTGGGTCAAACTACCTACAGCATTGTTTTTCACATTAATGATCCTCGTCAAGCTCTTTTTTGACCGCCTGGCCGATAGACAATGGGTTAAATTGATTCTGCCCCTGTTATTCTCCTCTGATTTTGATCCTGCAGCCAATTACCGGTGCTAACCCCGGTTGTGCTGCTGGGCCATTTCTTGCATAAGCTTCGCAGTTACGTCACTCCATTTGGCGCAACAGGCAGAGAAGCTATCGGAGAAACCCGGCAGAGCATCGCGTGGCTACTTCTGCAGGAGTTCCGCCGTCGCCAGTGTCCAATTCCGGATGGCATCCCAATCCCGGAAATCCCCCTCCGGGGCTTTCATCATCTTGCAGATAGTGCGTTGAAAGAAGTTCAGCCGGGAATAATCCAGGCGTCCCATAAACATTCCTTCGCTCACCGGAGGGCTGAGTTTGCGCTCTTTGGCGAGGATTGCCTCCATCTCCACCGGACTGGCTGTGCCGTTGAAGCTGGTACCCACCATGAAGTATGCATGAGGGATCTTTTTGAGCTGTTCGGCATTGTTTTTCACAAAAGCCCCGGCTTCGGCTTTCCACTTGCCGGCATATACCGGAGCGCCGATGATGATCGCGTCATAGGCGCCGGGATTCTGTGCTTCCTGGCAGAGCTTTAGGTCTGCCTTGTGTCCGGCTTTGCCGAGTTCTTGCGCCATGAATTGGGCGATTTCCTGGGTGGTCCCGGTCTGAGAACTATACAGCACCAATATCTTCATTGTTTTCTCCTTAGCGGGCTTCGCTGCACACAGGGATAGTGCCAGTGTGAGCAGGATCAGCATTGCAGTGATGTGTTTCATCTTTCCTCGTGAATATCAGTTATGCAGGCGCGCATCATCCAAAGACAGTTGTGCGCCACGCGTTTTGTGATTGTCATAAAATCTTCCGGGAGAACTCTGCCGCTGATGATGGCAGACATTTCGCCGTGAAAATAGCGGTGGATCAGCAGCATTGTCTCTGCCGCGGTTTGGGGATTGCCCAGCTCCGGGTAAAGCTCCAGAGCAAAATCCCGCAGACGCAGCGAGGGTTCCTGCAAGCGCGGCAGGGCATAATCCGGAACGCTGTCACCCATGGGGTCAAACCAGATCAGCCGATAGTAAGCCGGATGTTCCAGGAAATAGCTGCTGAGTACCAGGAAAAACTGTTTGAACCGGGTGTCGCTATCCCCATCCGGGCTCAGATGTTGCCGCGCATGCTCCATCATAGTCTCCAATGCCCAAAGCAGACAATCCCAACGCAATTCCAGCATGGAAGAGTAGTAATTATAGATGTTGGGGTGGCTGCAGCCCAATTCTTTTGCCACATCCCGAATAGTGAGCGCGGCAGAGCCGCCTTGCTCCAATATCAGCTTCAATGCTGCCTGCAAGATCATATCCTTATTTATCTTTGCTACTTTCATTTAGCGTATCCTTACCTTAGTTAAGTTACCAAAGGTAATGATGCCGCTTTCTCGTCAAGAACTTTCTGAGATCGCGGATAATTTTTGCTTGCTGAGGTGTCCCTGCCCTCAGCTGAAGAATCCACAGCAGCGAACAGCAAATCAATAGATAATCCACAATATCCGCCCGATCCGCCCGATCTGCGTTCTGTCAAGTATTACCTTGGCAAAATCTGCCCGGAAACAGCGCTCTTCTGCCCCGAAAAATCCCCGCCTTCAGGTTTCTATCCGATAGATTCTGGTCTTCTCTCCGCTTGGTTCCCAGCCGTCTTCGATGCGTTCCCAGCCATATTTTTCTTTTCGGTAAGTATTGCAAAATATAAGGCACAATTGCCCGAAATTGGCGGCGCTGTCAATGCAATTTTGCGCTTGACTGATTTGGTTTATCCGCGATCTATGACGGTAACATGAGACTTAGGAGGATAGATGATCAGCAAATGCGGCGTTATCTGCGCGAGTGATTGCCGGGCATATCAGACAGAATGCGAGGGCTGTAACGAACTGTCAGGCGAGGTGTCCTGGGCGCCATATCTGGGGTTGCGAGTGTGCCCGATCTATAGCTGTGTGGTCCAAAAAGGGCTGCAAACCTGCGCCGGTTGTGGACTGGCTCCCTGCAAGATCTGGTTCGATACCCGCAATCCGGAGTTCTCGGAGCAAGAATTTCTGGCAGATATTAATTCCCGTTTGGCAAATCTGCAGAAATTGCCATAACCCGCCCCAGGGGAATGGCTAGCAGCTTCAGCTCCCGGTGGAGCAGGATGGCTCTGGAAAGCCGAATAGAGGCTCCCTTGACAGAGCCTGCCTTTCCGGATTAGCGCGTAGTTATCTCTATTTTATCTCGTCTTGAAGCTGTGCGCATAGCACAATAACAGCTTAAAATCGAGGTAAAATTGCTTTATTGGGTTTTGCGTGAAGCTGCCTATGCCGCTTCAAATGTAGAAACTGCTTCCAGCTGTTTGCTTGGAGTAAGGCTGCAAGATGCCGCTTCTACAGGGATCTAAGCCTCCATCTGCCGGATGATCTCCACGGTTTTCACACTCACGGTGCAGACCCGCATCAGGAGCTCGATCACCTGTTCCTTGTAATCGGCAAAGCGGTAGGTATTGAAACGCTCCGCAATGGTGGGATCTTTGGGCTTTTTCTCTTTGTATTGATCCAAGACCCATTCCAAGGCACTGCGATTGCCCAGCTTGTAGTCCCAGGCGCTATCCGGAATACCGGACAAGCTGCTATCCTCATCCAGGATGATCATCCCATGCTCTTTATCCGCTTTCAGCTTGGCCTTGGGGATGCTGCCATCCTCTCGGGGCAAAGCGTCCAGGCGCGTGAGCGGATAGGACTCCGCCGTTTCAAAGCCGATGTGCAGATCCATGAGCTCTCTGCCCCAAGCCGCCCACTGCCAAAAATCCGCATAGAAAGGGACGCGGGGCAAACTGCGCTTGAGATTTTGCTCATATTTCTTGCGATACGCCGGATCGTGCAGCACACCATAGACATAGTGGAAAATGTCCGGCTTGCCGATGCTCTGCTCCGCATAATGCTCACGGAACTGCGCCAATGCCCAATCCGTGATGTTGTCGTTACGGGTGCCGTCCTGGGAATAGGTGTAGAGGGGAAGGCATTGAGAATCGCCAATGAAGTGTAAATCACACAATCGGATGGTGCCCAAAGCTGATAACTGCTTAGTTCCCATAGAATTCACTGCGATTAGTTTGTTCTCTTCATATCCAGTTGGAAACATCAAGGGCATTTGGTATCTCATTTCGTTGAGTTCGTAGCTGTAGTAAAGTAATTTTGAGACAAATGGCCGATAGTTACACAGAACGAGGTTAGATAGTTGATATAGATACTGCTTGCCTTTTTTTAAGTCGTTCTTCACAGCTCTCGTCCACTTTATATCTGATGAATTACTCGCGTCACCTTGAGCAGTTTTATTGTAAGTATCAATCAAGCTTTGCACTTTTTTCGTAAGATACATGCTATCAAAATCATAGACCCATTCATCTCTATTCGTGACAAGACCCAGTGAGTACAAGGTAAAAATGGCTTCTTTGCTGGTGCCCAACTTGACTTCCTTGCTTGCAACTGGCATCAGATCATCCCAGTCATTATCCGTCAGGTTGATCCAGTTATTGTCTTTATCGGGCTGAATGTGCTCAAAGTGGATACTCTTGAATGTGTTCAAACAGAGCCACTCAAGTTTATCCTCCTTTCGCCATTCCTCTTCCATGGTGAAATAGGATATTCTGCACTGTTTATTCACTCTGGGATGCAGGCGAACCAGGAACATAATGGCTACTCCGGTTTGGATGCCGAAGACATTGTGGCTGGTGCCGGAGATTTTGGGGTTTTGACGCACATCGCTTTTGGTGTCTATGATATAGGCAAAGTCAAATTCAGCAGATACAATCTTTCGGAAACCATCAAAGGTACGACTATCGATAAAGGAACGATTTGTGATATAGGCAATTACGCCATTATTGTCCAATCTGTCCATCGCCCATCTGTAAAACCTGGCATACATATCATAGAGCTTAGTTTTCTGAGCCGTGCTATACTTGATATAAGTATCTTTGATGCGTTTATCGATCTTGGGATACTCGCGGTTTTTGTTGTTCTCGTTTTCATTCATCTGATTGGCGTTATAGGGGGGATTGCCGATGATCACGGAGATTTTGCGGTCGTTCTGGCGTTTGATGCGTTCGGCGTTTTCGTCCGTGACGCTGAAGATATCCTGTTCCCCGCCTTCGCGCATATTCACATAGTTATCCAGGGTATCCACAAAGCAGAGGTTTTCAAATTCGGCATAGCGCTGCATCTTCTGTTTGTAGGTAAATTCGATGTTGAGGTTGGCGATGTAATAAGGCAGGATCTCCACCTCGTTGGCGTGCAGTTCGTGGCGATATTTATACTCCAGCTTGTCGGGCGCGATGTGGTCGATAATATCACAGATGAAGGTTCCGGTGCCGGTGGCGGGATCCAGGATTTCCACTCCTTTGTCCTGCAACATCTTGCCAAAGTGTTTGTGCAGCAGGTAATCCGTGCTGTGGATCATGAAGCGCACGATCTCATTGGGGGTATAGACCACGCCCAGGCGATCCGCCTTTTTGGGGTTATAGCTTTTGTAAAATGTTTCATAGACCACCTTGAGGAACTTCTGTTTTTCGTGGTGGTCGGCAATCTGCGCGGCGCGGGCATTGATCGTGTCATAATAGTGCTTGATTCCGGCCAGGCTTTGATAGCGCAGGTCTTTGCTGAAAAAGGTGCTCACCAGCTTTTCCAGCTCGTGGGCGATGTTATTTTCCTGATGGAAGTATGGTTCATCAAAGATGGTGTTGAAGATATCCGCGGTCAGGATGTGCTGGATCACCATTTCGCGAATGTCCGCTTTGGTGATGGCGGGGTTCACCACTTCGCGCAGGAGTTCGAGGAAGAAATCCCGGTTGTAGCAGTAGTCCGGGTTGCTTTCCGCTTCACGGACGATGAGGCTGCGCAGGGCTTCGGTGACGATCGGCACATCGTGTTTGAAGAGCTCGATGGCCTGGCGAAACTCGCGTACTTCGGGGCGTTCGAAGCTCACAAAGGCTTTCAGCAGCTTGTCAAAAGCGGCCACATCTTCAAAGCGGGCTTCCATTACCCAATTTCCGTTTTGGATCAGGATGGCGCGGGTGCTGTCCTCAAACAGGATGTTGTCATCGGGATAGCCTTTTTCCAGCTTTTTGTGGATTTCAGCCTCCAGATCGTCCATCTCATCCTTGCTTTCCCAATAGCCCCAATCCAATACCAGATTGTCCTTCAGCGTGCCGTCAGGGATCACATTGCGTCCCTTTTTGCCACGGACGGAAACCTCTGCCACCAGGCGCAGGTCTTTGCTTTTGGCATATTCATCAATGAGTTTGATGGTGGCCTGGCGGATGGAAGATTCATTGCCGCCAGAGCTAAGCCGTTTCAATGTGTTCAGTTCGTTCAGGTAATTGCGGATCGCAAAATCGCTCATTATTCCCTCAGAAAAAGAGTTTTTCGCATACGATTTGTTTTGCAGCTAATGGTCAAGCGTTTTCTTTGGGCCCTCGGTTTCTTCAAGAACTCGGTTCTTGGATGTTTGGGGACAAATTTCAGTTTCTCATTGACATCCGGGGATGGATATTTTAGCTTGTCAGGGAGTCAAATAGACCACAATCGAGGTAAAAAAATGAAAATCCTGGAAGCCTTGCAAGATCCCGGCTCTCAGCTTTGTGTGATGCTGGATAGCCTCTATGACGGGGTGTACATCGTGGATCCCAACCGGGTGATTCTCTATTGGAATAAAGCCGCGGAGGAGCTGACCGGCTACAGCGCGGCAGAGGTGATCGGTAAAAGCTGCCGGGAAGACATTCTGAACCATATCGATGAAAACGGTATCTTGCTCTGTCGGGGAGCTTGTCCGATCCTGAAGGCGATGCACTGCCGGGGGAAATCCAGTGCCAAAGTCTATCCCAAACACAAAAATGGCAGGAGATTCCCGGTGGAAACCCATGTCTCCACCCTCATCGAGGACGATGGACAGGTGGTCGGTGCGGTTGAAGTTTTCCGCGATATCACGCTGCAAGAGGACTATCGCATCCTTCAGGAGAAATTCAACAACATGCTGAAGAAATATGTATCCGGAACTACTTACAGCAGTATCAAGGACACTTTGCGCTCGGAACAACCTGTCAGCCCGACCCGGTTGGTGGATATGAGCGTGCTCTATCTGGATGTGGTGAGCTTTACCACCTTTTCGGAAGCAAATCCCCCTGCCGAAGTGGTCAAGATGCTCAACGACCTGTTCGGCATCTGCGAAGTGGTAATCCGCGAGAACTTTGGGGATATCGACAAGTTTATCGGCGATGCCGTCATGGCGGTCTTTCACGATGCCGCGGATGCCGTGCGCGCCGGAATCAAGCTCTTTGCCACTGCTTTGCCGCAGATGAACAGCATTCGCCTTGAGAACAACCAGCAAGAGATCCAGGTAAGAATCGGGATCAATAGCGGCTTACTCCTGCAAGGAGACGTGGGCACCGAGGAGCGCCGGGACCTCACCGTGATCGGGGATACCGTGAATGTTGCCGCCAGAGTGGAAAAAGCCGGCATCCCGGGACGCCTGATGATCTCAGAAGCATGCCTGGCCAGGCTCCCGGAAGACCTTGCTGCCTGCTTCACATATCATTACTCCGAACTGCTGAAGGGCAAAACGGAAGAGATCAAACTCTTTATTGCGGCAGAGCGGTCGGATAGTGGTGAGTAGCAAAACACGGCAAGAGCGCTTGGACAAAGCATAGTGATGATCAGAATCAGATGTGAAGCAGCCAGTTATGGCAGACACAAAATAGTTGACATGCTTACAATAACACATAGCTTGTCTTTGGTGATCCAGTTTAGCCTAGAGCCCTGCGCGACACAAGATTTGAGCAATAGACGATGATGTGGCGGGGGACTCTGGATCGTGCATAGAGTTTGCCAAAGCCACAAGTAATATGATATGAGGAAGTTATGCTGAGCTTAGAACAAATCATCTCTACCCTGGAACAGAACCGGACCCGTTTGCATGCCGTGTACGGTGTGCAGAGGATCGGAGTGTTTGGTTCTTATGCCCGGGGCAATCAAACGGCAGATAGTGATATTGATTTTGTGGTAGATTTTTCCGATAATCTGACGGATCTATTCGAAACCAAATATCAGCTCAGAGAATTTTTAAGCGCGATCTTTCACAAACAGATCGACCTGGCCAATCTAAAGGCCATCAAACCTTATGTCTATAAAGAAATCTCCCAGGAGATCAGGTATGCGTGACGACAGGCTAGCCTTGCTGGGCATGCTGGAATCAATTGCCAGAATTGAGGAATATACCAGCGCCATAGATTGCTTTGAACTGTTTTCCCGAGATCCTAAAACCATGGATGCCTGCTTGATGCATCTGATAAACATTGGGGAAATGGCCTCCAGACTATCTGATGAAGTGTTGTGCGACGAGAGCGAGATCAACTGGCAAAAAATCCGGGGATTGCGCAATATCATCGCTCATGATTATTTTGGGATAGATTACCTTGAAATATGGTCTGTAGTGAGCATCCATGTTCCCACATTGAAACTGGCTTTATCGGAACTACTAAGCTAAATTTCAGAGTTCAATTGCTCCCGGACAATGGATGATCAGAACGCAGATCAGTTTTGATGCCAATACCTTTCCTGCCTCCCTTGGGCAGTATGTAAACAATGCCAAGATTTACGACAGCAGCTGTTCCAAATCAGCGCACACGCTATATCTTGAAGGCGATGTGAAGGCGTTCCTGAAAATGGCTGCAGCCGGGAAACTCCTCAGGGAGAAGCTGATGACGGACTTCATGCATTCTCAGGGACTTGCAGCGAAGGTGCTGGATTATTTCAGCGACGAAAGTGGAGATTATCTGATGACCGAAGCGTTGGGCGGTGAAGACGGTATTGCGGAGCATCATCTGGCAGATCCCCAACGTCTTGCGGCATGTTTTGGCGAATATCTGCAAATGATCCACCGGCTTCCGGTGCATGATTGTCCCTTCCCCGGGCGCACGGCAGAGATGATCGCCGAAAGCGAAGCGAACATCAGGCGCAAATATGTGGATAAGAGCATTCTCTTGGAAGACATCAGCCGGGCTGAACAGGATTTTAACCACCTGAAACATTGCGGAAAAGACGATGTGGTGATCCACGGAGACTACTGCTTGCCCAATATCATCATGCAAAACTTCCGTTTATCGGGCTTTGTGGATCTGGGCACAGGGGGAGTGGGCGACCGCCATTACGACCTGTTTTGGGGCATCTGGACGCTCCAGTATAATCTGAAAACAGATAAGTACCGCACGATCTTTCTGGATGCTTATGGCAGACAGCAGATCGATCCTCTGCGGCTCAGATTGTGCCATCTGCTGGCGGGATTTACCGAATGAGGGATTTTCCCTAAGGCAGTTTCTCCTCAGCGCGCGATTAGCGTTTGCCTTCTTGATCCGCTTTCTTGCGCAGGTTTTCTTCGCGCTCCTTGCGGTGATAGATCAGGTGCAGTTCAAAGCCCACAAAGGCCAAAAACAAACCTAAAAGGGCCTTGAAGCCGATCCAGCCGCTAAGGCCGAAGCCATCCCAGATCAATAATAGAGCCAAAGCGATGGTGGGGAATTCCACTGCCGCGATATAGTATTTGTGCATCATATCTCCTTGTCTTGCATCGTTGTGGCCGGCTTGCAGAGTGCCTGCTTGCGACCATCATCCATTTCATGAAGCCAAATTGTGCCCTTCGAATCTGTCAAGAACTTCGTGCTGTAGGATTCGGCTGATTTCCGAGCCGGAGTTTCCATCAGCTCGCCGGAATAGCGGAGTGCGCCAATGCATAAGCAGCAGTTATTGTGCTTGACTTTTTTGGAGGCGATGAGAAAATACATCGAATCTGGAAAAGCTGAGGTTATGAAATGCACAAGAGAGAGGATATCAAGGCTCGTTTGCGGGATTTGCTGGAAAGCCAGAACCATGTTCTTGCCGCTTGGGAAGGCGGTTCGGCCGCAACCGGTTATTTGGACCAGTTTTCAGATCTGGATTTGATTATCGTGACAGACAGTGAAGACACCAATCCAATCTTTCAATTGTTACAAGATCACTTTCGCGAGGAATATGGGATCAGGCGGGAGTACCGGGTTCCGGAACCTGCCTGGCACGGGATGTCCCAGTGCTTCTATCTTCTAGCTGATTGCGATGATTTCTTTTATTGTGATATTGCGGTTGTTGCTTGCTCCAACCCCAATAAGTTCACAGAGCCGGACCGGCATGGTAAAGCGCTGCTTTGGTTTGATAAAGATCAGCAATATCGGGCAGAGCAAAGCCCCAGCGCAACCCGGGAAGCCCTTGTCAAAAGGATGCTATCCGGCATCACGGCAGTGGATTTTCTAAGTATCATAGAGCTGCAGAAGGCCATTGCCAGAGATAACTGGATCGCTGCCCAAATGAATTATCACACTCTCATCAATCGTTATCTCGTCCCATTGCTGAACATCAAATACCGCCCTGAGAAGGCAGATTTTGGAATCCGCTATGCCGACCGGGATTACCCTCCTGGGGTGGTTTCAGAACTGGAAGCCCTGCTGTGCATCACTTCTGTGGCAGATATTCGCGTCAAAAGCAGCCGGGCATTGAAGCTGTATGATGACCTGAAAACTGAGTTAGTAGCGCAGTATTTGGACACAGGGATCTAGTGGGGCTCCACATTGATGATTCTGAAAAAGACTATTCCGTCCATTTCTTCTGAATAAAGATCCATCCTGGTAACACCTACTTGGCGGGAATTGATCCTGAGTAATACTTGCCGAATGGCATATGCAGACAAGCAAGCTCGTGATGTCCAGACCGGGGACGATGTGAAAAACCATAGTCATAAGATACTGTGTATTATATTCCACAGTAATCAATTATGATCCGCTTTTTGCGCTTGACAAGTTTACGTTGGAGAGTGAAGACTTGTCACGCTCGTTTGAATGCCAAGAGACAGAATGAAGTCTGGTCGATCTTTAGATCTTGAGATATTAGCATATCGGGGGACTTAATGGGAGCAGCCGGTTGTGTTGCTCCAGCCTAAAAAGGAGATATGTATGAAAGGATTATTAGTATTTTGCATAATTGTGGTATTGGCAGAAGGAGCTCTGGCTTATGAATTTCAGGTGGGTAGTGGACAAGAGTATGCCACAATTAAGTTAGCCATGCTGGCCGCTTCGAATGGGGATACAATCACGGTTCATGACGGCAATTATGCTGGAAGGGTTATCATTGACAAAGAGGTGCTCCTCCGCAGTGTAAACGGTTATGAACATACCTTCATTCAAGCGGATACACTCTGGGCGTCGCCCCTTGATATATACGCGGATAACGTGGTTGTTGAGGGATTTAGCGTATTTGGGGCAACTTCGGCATCGGGCATCAGCGTGCACGGAGTATCCGGAGTCGAGATTCGGAACAATCGCTCCGGCTGGGACGCTTCTCACAATAACAGGATGGGGATCCAGCTCTACTCAAACGCCGGCGTAAGGACGGAAGCCGTAACGATATCCGGGAATATTTGCAGTTTCAACAATGAAGGCGGGATTTATGTCAACAGCAATTATCATGTGGTCGAAAATAACATCTGCAACTACAATCAAAGCTCTATATACGACGGTATTGCCGGGATAACCACCTATGCAACAGAAGGGTGTACGATCAAGGGTAACATCTGCCGGGGGAACGATATCGGGCTCAAATACTCCTACAACTCCGCGATGGATGTAATCGTGGATAACGAGCTTAGTTCAAACACTCAATACGGCTTGCATGCTTATTTCCAGCAATATCAATGCATAACCGGAAACAGGATAGAAGATAATGGAACTGCAGGGATATACCTGAATGGAGTGTATTATGCCAGATTTTGGTCCAATACTCTTTCTGGGAATACAGTGGGAGTGGACGCACGCAATTGTAGCGAAATAGGCTTCCATCTGAACAGCTTCTCGGATGCTACGAAGTTCTTGCATACCGGCAACAGTAATTTCTATTTTCGGAGTCCGACAATGCTTTGCTATACTTATAACCACAATACTTACAAAGGCTGGATGGGTAACTTCTATGATGATTTGGTTGGTGAAGATGAGGATGGAAACGGTATCAGCGATTCCACCTACCCAATGGATGACTATGTGGACACCATGCCTCTGATCGTGCCGAGAGAAGAATTTAACCTGCAAGTCTGGTTTTTGCATGATCTATGGATGTATCGCAACAACGAGGTTCAAAGTGCGAAACAGCATTACCTGCAGGGTGCCGGAGACAGTCATATCTGGATAGCCGATGGAGCGGTGGTAGATGGCATGTCCTATCCAGCCGGGACAGAGGAAGATCAAAGCACTTGGACCGGAATGTTTGAACACTATAACTTTGATAGCCATGATTTCACCGTGGAAATCGGCTATTGGAATGGCACAGATTTTGTTCCGGGAGGTCCGGAAGGGACCGTTAGTTACAGATTGGGACGGCAAGTGCACTACTTTGCAAGTTCAGCAGAAGCCATGGGTATTCCCGGAGGGGCTTCCCTCGCAATACGCCTTACGGTGAATAACCATCACTTGCACAGATTTGTAACCGGTGCTGCCAGAAGCTACATCACCGCGCCTATGGGCTCCGGGGAGTATATAGATTACGATAGCACTCTTGAGATTCCGGATCTGAGAATCTCTCATGTTGACACCCAGGAATTCGATTATATCCTCTTGGAATGGGATCCGATTTCCGGGGCCACGACCTACAACGTTTATTCCCGGGATATGCCTTATGGAGCATTTGTTCCAGAGCCCACCGGCACCGGCATCAATGCTACAGAATGGCTGGATTTTGAGATTCTCCCTAGAAAGTTCTATAAAGTTACAGCTGAGGATTAAGGAGCAACCTTCAGTCTCTATGCGAGTGCCATAAATAATCAAGCCCGGGCATCACCTGATACCCGGGCTTGATCGCTTTACTTTAAAAGCACCATCTTGCGGGTTTCCGCAAAGGAGCGCCCGGAAAGCCGCAGGAGATAGATGCCAGCGGGCAGATCAACGGCATTCCAGCTCAGCGTGTGAGAGCCCGGGGCCTTGCTTTCATGCAGCAGAGTGCGGATCTTTCTGCCTTTGATATCGAAGAGCTCCAGGCTCACGGTGTCGGACTTATCCAGCGTGAAGGAGATCTCTGTGCTGCGTTTGAAGGGATTGGGATGGTTCTGCCGCAAGACCCGGTAGGGGGGCTGGCTCAGCTGCTCGTCGATGCTGACACTGCCTGCCGGGACAAAACTGAACTGACTGATTACCACTTCTTGCGCGGAGACCGGGGGGGAGCCGAAGTACCAGAGATTGATGTGCACTCTGGCTTGTTCAGGGCGCGGGATGTGGGGACCGGTGTAGGTCCAGGATGTAATCAGGGTTTCGCCCGATTCATCCTCCGGCCCGCCACGCCAGGCGCGGAATTCTACCCGATCCGGCAACCAGCGGAAGGCATGGCTGGAGATCTCAGTTGCCCCAAAGGTGGCATCATAGCGATAGATATTGCCTGCCCAATCCCAGGGTTGCGCCACAAATTGCCCCAGCTGATTTGAGGGATTGCCCCAGCGGCTGTACTCTATATCGATCTCGTTGTAGGGATTCCACCAGGACGCCGCGGGATCCCAGCAGGTGCTGTATTGCCAGATGAACAGGCCTAAAACACATTGCTTATCCAGCAGATTGAGTGCGCCTTGAGTGGTGAAGATGTAATCCCCATAGCCCAGAGGTTCGATCAAGGCCAGTTCCGTGCTGTTCCAGGCACCACCGATCTGAGAGATAGTGAGATGCAAGCGGTCGCTCTCATCCACCCAGATGCTCGAGGGGAGATCGCTGAAGTTATTGGGCCCGGGGCCATAGTGGCCGGGGCCTTTCACCCGCCATGATCTACCCGAGAACTCGACGCTACGCCCTCCGGGAAAGTCGTCCCACTGCACTTCATCGAGAGTGGGGGAACTGGTACTGATGCAATTCACTTGGTCGTAATAAGCTTCCGGACGGGGGTCTCCCTGACCTTGCAGGACAGCCAAGACCAGGCGTAAGGCAACTGTTCCGGCAGGAGCGGCAGCGCTTCGGAAAGAGAAGTGAATGTATTCTCCCCCGGGCGTGTTGGCATCGGCTACAGGGTGGCTGTCGTAGTGGATCAGGTTTCCGGCAGAATTGCGCCACTCGATGTTCACCAGCGCCTGGCTATTGCCCATGAGGGGAAAAACCTGACTTATCATCAGATACCCGCTGACATCCCACTGTTCAGAGGGGCTTGAGTCCAGCTGCTGCCAAAAACCGGAGACGCTGGGCTCGGAAGTACTCAGTCCGCTCACAAGCGCCGCATTAAAGCCGTGATAAGCATTTGGTGAAATGCCGACCTGGCCAAATTGATCCCAGCCGCCAAAGGCAGCACCGGCGGATCCGGGGATCTCGAAGCTGGGATTTGCCAGATAGCATCCTGCATTCAGGTAGCCAAGAGCAGCCATGCCAAGCAAGAGGATCAGGGCCATAATCTTGCGCATCGGATCCGTCACTTCAGCAGGATACACTTCTTGGTAGCCACGCCATGGGGGGTATGAAGCCGGTAGAAATAAAGTCCTGAGGCCACAGGGCGATTGCCGGAGTCCGTTCCATTCCAATTAACTGAATGATCTCCCGCTGCGAAGCTGCCGGAGGAGAGGACTTTGATTCTTTGGCCATAGAGATTGTATATCTCCAGGCTGATCTCTGAGGCTTCTTTGAGGCTGAAGCTGATGGTGGTGTGGGGGTTGAAGGGATTGGGGTAGTTTGCCTTCAGTTCAAAGCCGGCGGGAGGCATGGTTTGGTGGACGATGCCGGTAGTGCCGCCGTCCCAATAGATATCATCCAGGCCAAACTCACACTGCGCGCCGTTTTCTTCCAGAATCACAAACTCATAGCTTAGCATCCGGAGATCGATATAGAGGCCGCGCAGGACGCTGACAGGGATCGCTGCCTGCCCCCAGTCGCCGTTTCTGACCAGACCGTGAGTAGTCTGGCCGGCGGGGAAGCTCACATAGTTTTGATTGCCCCAGGCGTCGATAATGCCGATCTTGAAGGTGATATGGGCAGGGATTTTGATCATGAACTTCAGGTGACCATCGGCGAAGTTGAAGAGATTTACCGGCTGGATGGACATGATCCCGGCTCCGAACCAGCCTATGCCGTTGGTGATCCAGGAAATGCCGTTTTCACCTTCATAGGGCGGGATTGACCCCGGGGAGAGAGTATTTTCCCACACATAGATATGCGCGTCCAAGCCCGGTTCGATGCCGCTGTTGACCGGAGTCTCATCGGTGAAAACGCCAAAGCTGATTTCTTCAAAAGGGGGTGGACCCACCTGCACTTCTCCCTGGTTGTTCCATTTCATTACTTTGATGTAATCAATGTACATGTTTGCCGGAAAGGGCAAGTTTACCGGCTGCCCACTGCCGGGATCGCCAAGGTTATAAGAGTCCGTGAGCGCTCCGCCGATCGCCAGATTGGCAACCAGATGGAAGGGCTCTTGAAACTCCGCGGATTCTTCATCGATCGTAAAGGGCTCGGCAAAAAGGTCATACTCAACGCCGTTGTCAGTTACCGTGAAGCGGAGGCTTTCCGCGTCCCAATAAACGCGGTAGATGAGGAATCTCTCTGTGAGCCCCGGGTCGTAATTGTAATAGGGGCGGCAATATACATCATCAGGATCCCAGGCCAGACTGGCTGCTCCGGAAGGGTTCTCGGGGGTGACGGCAGCATCCGAATAGAAGATAGCGTTTGCCCCCACCATCTGATTCACCGTGGAGTTGTTATTGCCATTCCCGCCGTTGTGTTCGTCATGCAGATTCCGGAAGGCCTGGTTGAAGCCCATTTCCATGATATCGATCTCACCTTTGCGCGGCCAGGCATAGTTTGCGGTGCCCAGCATCCACACCGCAGGCCAACCACCGAGGTTGATGTTCGGCACTTGCACCCGGGTTTCGATCATACCATATTTGATCGAGACTTTGGACTTGGTATTCAATCTTCCCGAAGTGTATTGCAAAGGGTTTCCCCATTGATCCACAATCCCCGCTCCGCCTTCTTGCCTGGCTGTAATCCGCAGGGCGTTGTTTCCGGGTTCTCCGGCAATCGGGACGACGGACACATTTTCTGCTTGATAAAACTGCAGTTCGCCGTTACCCCAGCCCCAGGAGCCGTTTCCGGTCTCGATGATCCAGCTTTCCAGATCGTTGAAATCTTCCTGCCAGATCAGTTCTCCAACCTGGGCGCTGAGGCTGCAGGTAAGCAGCAGTAATGTGGTGATGAGTGTGATTATTTGGTAAGTTCGGAGCATATTCATGGCGCGTCCTTTGCAGTTTTTTGAGCACTGCAGGCAATAGGTTGAGTAACAAAACAGCCGATGCCGGTATATCTGCCCGGCATCGGCTGAAGCTTTCTATGATATTGATATTGGTGTTGCTTAGTTTCTTCGGGAAACGATGCCGGTTTCAAAGTCATACACATAACCCCATTCGCTAAGGTCAGCCAGAGCCAGCACGGGGTCGGTATAAAGCGGTAGCATGTTCATTTCGGAGGGGTCATACATGCTTTGTGCCACCAGGTTTCTGAGCAGGACGGCGTAGTAGGTGTCTTCAATGATCCAATCCGCTTTCCACCAGGTGACATCATCAAAGAAGTGATCCAGAGTTGCTCGATAGGCTTTCTTAGCCTGTTCGCGGGCATTGATGCTGCCTCCCAAAGTGTAGAGCTCGTGCAGGGATTTGGCGGTGAAGTATTGATGTTCGCCCATCGGTACCTGAGTTAGCATGGTCGCCCAGAGATAGAATTTTGCCTTGGCGGAAGGCGCGCTATCGTTGAAGTCCCACACATTTTGCATATTGATATTGGCATGGGCAAAGGGGTTGGCAGGGTTTTGGAGCACGGATGTGTTTGGATACACGCCTTCGTTTGCGCTATAGAGATCCAGAGCGTAGTCTGTGGGCAGTTCCAGCATCGTCAACATATCCCCGGTTTTGCGGTCGCATCCCGTGCTGAACAAAAGCCCGAGGGAGAGCAGTAGTATTACGATATATTTCATGATCATTCTCCTTTAGAACTCGTAGCGATAGTAGATGCCGGTTTGGAACTCATAGTCGTTCAGCTCGCTGGCACCCTCATTGGTGGGAGAGTTAGCGTCCAGGGTCCTGAACAATGTCCTGAAGCCCAAACGGCTGGAGATGGTCTTATTCAGGAAGTTATCGATCAACACCGAATAATCCAGCATATATTGGTAAGGGAAGGTGATGTTGAACTGGCGATACCAATCCAGGGGACCCCAGGCATCCTTTTTGGCATAAGCCGAAACGTAATGTTTGCGGTTTACCACAAAGTCTGTAGCCAGGGACATAAAGAGGGGAGAGTCGCCCTCGGGATTGCCGGAGGCTTGTTGCTTGCCGCTTTCCAGATTGGCGATGATCTTCAGCCCGGGATTGGGGTTCAGGATGAACCGTCCCTTCGCCAGCCACAGGTCTTCGGCGGGCATGCCGCTGCCAAAGGGGGCGTTGGTATTGCCTTCCTGGTAGAAGAACAGATTGGCATCCGTCGTGGTCTCATAGCGGGTGAAGTTGCCGCCGATGCTGAAGGCGAATTTGGCGTCCTCTTTTACATCGCTGTCCCAAGCGTAAAAGAAGCTGGCGGGGGTGGGATCGTAGGTAAAGAATAGTTCCGCGGAGAGGGCTTCCCGGTTGTCCAGCACGGCAAAAGGATCGCGGTCCCGATTGCGGGGGCTGCTGCCGGGGAAGAAGTGAGTGCCGTCGATGTAAGGCTCCAAACTGGGGCTAGAGTCGATCAGGTTTGTTCTGTATATGCCTCTGGGCAAGATCCACAGATTTCCGATGGGGAGCAGCAGACCGGCTTCGAACTCCATTTTGTTTCCCAAAGAGGAATAGGGCATGGTGGTGTTGAACTCGCGCAAGGGGCTGCCGCCATCTGCCACCAAACCTGCATAGTGCATTCCGGCATCGATCTTGGCGCCACCGGGAGCGTCCAGAGTTAGCTTGGCTTTGATACCCTGAGTATCCTGGAACGAGATCTTATCGTGGTAGATGTTACCATCTTCATAGTAATAGAAGGTTTCGTCCAGTTTCTCGCTGCCGGCAAACAGATATGCCAGCTCCAGCTTGGTGCGGGGGATGATCTTGGTTTCCATGCTCAGCGAAGATTGGCGGGTGGGGCGTGATGTAGCCTCCGTAGCGGTGGAAGAAGCTTTGGCGCGGCTGAAGTCTTCGGCATGGATCAGAGCGAACTTGAAGTAGCGGGTAGCCCAATCGTATTTCAGCATCGCCTTGGGGTTTGCTCCCCAATACACTTCGGGGCCGGCTACAATCTTGAGCCCAGGCAGGAAGCTATTGCCAGTGAACTCCATGCCATAGGGAGCTTTGGCATTCCAGATGTCCATGCCTTCCATGTCCGTGGCTTCATACATCAGGCCAAAGAGATCGCCTTCATAGCCCCAATGATAGCGGGGGACGTGGTAGAAGGTAGTAAGGTCAAAAGCGTCTGCGTGATACTTGGCTTCAAAACTGTGAATCTCAAGGCGCTCGGCATCACTTATCTCTTTGGTGGTCTGAACTTGCATGCCCTGGCTGTTTTGCTCAGTGACTACGCTAACATAGCTGGCTCCGCGTTTTCCGTAATATTCTTCCAATTGCTTATCTGCCACATTGCCAAGGATGTTCAGCGTGAAATTGCCGGAGATCCGGCTGATGGGCTGAAACTTGAAATCCAGGAAGAGCATCTCTCCATGAGAGAAATCCAAGCCGTTCTTGCCGTTGTTTTCCACCGCCAGGCTTTTACCGTTGAATACCATGTCTCCTCTTAAGCTGCCTCCTGAAATGTGAATGGCATCGCTTTTCTGTTTTTCGGTGCGCAGATATCTGACTTCGGCTTTTGCTTCCATGACATCCATATCGATGGCGGCAAAGAACTTGTTCATCTCGGCTTTGCTGATCTGATAAGGATCGATGCTCCAGATCTTGGACATCACATCATACGCCATGCGGGGGCGCGCCAGATATACACCATCATCGTTTGGGTATTCCAAAGCGCAGATCCCGAACCATTCTTCGTTCATGTTGTTCTGGCCTTCCACGTAGTCGAAGGAATAACCGCCATTGCTCCAGGAGGCGTGGGTATCATGCACATAGAGGTTTTCCTCTTGCAGATACTTCCACCATTCATCCCGCCATTCAAACAGGCAACCGCCGATGGCATTGCCTTCTTCGCCATGGCCATAACTTTTGTTGTAGATTTCTTCCCAGTTGCCTTTCACGATGTGTGCTTGACCGGCTTGATCCTCTCTATGCTCGCGCGCGTTGAAAGCGTCGCTGCCAAATTCGGCAAACATAACGGGGAGGTCGAGCTCGCGATCCACTCTCTGCCAGAGGTCGGTGAAACTAATGCCGCGATAGGCATTCACGCCCAGGATATCGATGGCTTTGCAATGCTCCACGATCAAATCCAGATATTGAATATCGCCGTTCACAATGGTTACCGGATGATTTGGCGCGGCGGTCTTCACGGCTGCGGCAATCTCTCCGAACAGGCTGTAGAGAAATTTTGCCTTTTCCCGGTGTTGCTCTCCGGTGGGCAGGTTCTCGATCTCAAAACTGGACCATTCCAAACCATAGTTATTCTCGTTGCCCAAGGCAAACATCAGCACGCCCGGCACATCCTTGTACATCAAGGCGAGCTCCACGATGTCCTTTTTCAGGGTCTCGCGGGTAAGCGGGTCCGCGTAATTGGTCTGGGGAACCCATCTGCCGCCCACGTTGTAACCGTATCTGCCCATCAGGTGGTTGACAATGCTCATGATGCCATGCTTCTGGTAGATATATGTGGTCCACCGGGGAGGGATAATGCCAAAGGAACGGATGGTATTGATGCCGGCTTTTTTCATCAGGTTGCATTCATAATCGAGGACCTTTTTGATGAACTCATCATCGTGAGCCCAGAGGTTGTATGAATAATTTTCACCGATCGGTGTGTATGCCCACACGATTCCTTTTACAAAGTAATCATTGCCATCTACCTGAAGCTTCCATCCGTTGTCATCTTGGTAGGTATTTACCCGGTGTGGCGTTGTGGCAAAGCAAAGGCTTGCTGCCATCATGATAAAAATCAGTGCAATAACGCGGAACAATCGCGCTGTCCTCGGTATGCATGCGAGTACGCTCATACTCTCCTCCATTTCTTGGCGCTAATTAAGATAATTTAGACAAGTAAAAACTGCTATATAGCAATATCTGAATCGGTGTTCTTCATGTCAAGCTTTTTTTCGAAATTCATGCTATCAGGCCGAGAAAATATCTTCCACAAAGATCAAGACTCAGTGATATCCGCAATTCCGCTTACCGAAATCTGCAAGGGCTGAGCAGATATTCTATTCTTTCGTCAACAAATCCATTTTGCCATTTGATCCTTGTTCGCATGGTTTACTGACTTTTTATGATTCGGCCACAGAGCGATAATCAAGCTGATATTAAGCCCTTATCTTCGAGTGAGCATAGCATAATATGGGCTTGATATTCTCTTAAAATCGCTACAATAAATTGTGCCGGGGATGCGCGTCTGGCAGATGAAAGGGCTCCTCAGTGCATAAACGCCGTCTCGGGAACACGTTTCTCCGGAACCGTTTTTCTGCCAATTACAGAGTTTTCTGTTTGCCGTTGGAGCTGATACATTCCGCAATGACCGGATATCCTTGGTTGCGGGAATGGAAGGCAATATGTAGCTGGGTGCTGTCTGACAGAAAAACGGCTCAGAGAGACGTGTTCCGGACTTTTAACGCGGCACCGTAAGAAAGCATCTAAAGGATGGGAAAAACAGGCAGAAAGACGGACTTTGCTGAATAATATCCACTCCCGGAGTCTGAAAGCCAGATTATTGAAGAGAATTGGCTTGACATTCATTTCATTTCGGTTGAAATGCGAAAAGATCATGAGACATTATGCAGTATGATATCCTTATTGGGAGAAGTGTATGAGCCAAGCTGGAGCAAATGAGCAAAGCGATGAAAGCTGTTGTCTGTCGAACCGGGCGGCATCTGGTAAAGAGCCGTCTTTCCGGTCCAGATCCGCCTGTGTGTCTGCTCTGATATCCGGCCCAGCCCGGCCAGGTTTTACCAAACTGCCCTGTCTTCTCCTGAAACAAGCCAAAACCCTCAAGTTTACAAGGAGCATCCCATGAATATCAAGCTATGTCTTTTAGCGATACTGACGTTTTTTATCTTTAGTTCCCTGCTCTGGGCAGATCTGCAAATCGTGCCGCCTAATCACGATTTTGGGACCCAGCCGCTTAACAGTGAATCCACTCAATCTTTTGCCCTCTCAGCGGTTGATGGGGATGTGATGATCATGTCCGCAACATGGCAGACGGGGGTTCCGGCCTTCTATATGCTGCCGGCCATCGAGCCTTTCACCGTGATCTATATCGGCAGCACCCTTAACTTTTCGATTGGCTTTATGCCCACCAATCCGATGACTTATAGCGATGTTTTGATCTTGGAGACCGGTACTGCGGTTTACAGCATAGCCGTTGAGGGTACAGGCGAATCCGCCGATGCTCCTGCGTTGATCATCTCCCCTACGGAACATGATTTTGGCACTACCATCACTCTCGGTGAGACAGGAATCGCTACGTTTAGCGTAAGCCGCAATCCCGAGTTTGGGGGAGCCACCGCCACGGTCGATTCCGCCGTCTTGAGAGGCGATCCGGCTTTCACCCTGTCCTTGGATGTACAGAGCGCTACCGGAGAGCCCATCAGCCTGCCATACCTGTTGGAGGGAGCCGGTATGGCTGTGTTCACGGTGGACTTCGAGCCCTTGACCACAGACCCACAGAGCGCCATCCTCTCGATCTACGATGCCGGAGGGGATTCTTTGAATGTGAACATCACTGCCTACTCGGGAGCTATCATGATGGGCCCGATAATCTCTGTGGATCCCGCCACAGTGGTGCTGAGTATGGCAGCCAATTCGGTGGCGGGCGGCATCCTGACTGTGTCAAATGTGGGAGACGGGAACCTCAACTATTGGGTCGAATCCACTGCTACCGAGATTACCCTGTTTCCAGCTTCTGGAACCATCGCAGCGGGCGACAGTTCTTTGGTGCAATATGCGGTGCATAGCGCGGCGTTATCCCCGGGCTACTATTCCCGGTCGATTGTTTTTGAAAGCAATGACTACGGTCATTCACCACTGTTGATTCCCTTTGAGATCACTGTCAATGCCCAGCCGCAGCAAGTTGACTTTATCGGCGCCCCGCTCAGCGGACACGCGCCGCTGCAAGTGCAATTCACCGATATGTCCTTTGCTTCAGGCCAGGGTTGGCGCTGGGATTTTAATAATGACGGGATCATCGACAGCTACCTCCAGAACCCGCTTCATTCCTACACCTCTCCGGGAGTTTATACCGTGAAGCTGGCATTGATCGATGGCAACGGAGCTTATCTGGAGCGAGTAAAGACGAATTACGTTACGGTGACCAACAATCCGCCCATTGTTCTGCCCGGATCTTTTACAGAGCAGGAATTTATGGAAGATCAGGCTGGCGGACCTTTTGATCTGCTGGAGTGTTTTAGCGATCCGGATGGCGATCCCATGAGCTTCAGCGTGACCCCCAGCGCCAATATCTGGGGCAGCGCCACCGGGGACGGCATGCTTATGCTTTATGCAACCTCAAACTGGTTCGGCACAGAGGATATCACGGTGCATGCTTCCGATCCCTTTGGGGGAGTGGCGTCTCACACTTTCAGCGTGACGGTGTTGCAGGTCAATGATCCACCCCAGCTGAGCGTGCCGGAGCATCTGCACTTCATCCGCAACTCTGTCTTTGCAGTGGATTTTACCCAGTATATCTCGGATGCGGACAACGAGCTGGATGAACTCAGCATTTCCGTGCAGCGGATCTGGGGACTGGGAATGATCGACTTTCACTACTTCCCTGTCGATGCTCCCAATACCCTTGGGCAGTTTACCGTTCTCTTCAGCTCTGCTATGCAGACAAACCATAGCGAGAACTTCCGCATTTCTGTGAACGATAACACCGGCCGAGCCATCACAAGCGCTGATTTTACGATGCACGTGCTGGAACACTTTGACGCCCAAGTGGGTTTGGAAGAAGACTACCAATACACCGGGCAGACAGTGCAATTCCGGGATGTGACTCTGGGAAATCCCAATTGCTGGCAGTGGAACTTTGGTGATGGGCAGACTTCCACCCAGAGACATCCCAGCCACATTTATGCCCAAGCGGGCAGCTATGATGTCACCCTCACTTTGGGTCACAGCGGAGCAGGCGAAGAGGACACAATCTTTATGCCCGGTTTCATCACCATGGCCGGCACCGCGGTTACGGAGCAGGATATCCCGAGCACCTGGACGCAAGGTGGTTCGCCCTACAACCTCTTTGGGGATATCGTGATTGCCGGCGATGCTGAAGTGAACGTGGAACCCCATGTGGAGGTGAACCTCTTCGGGACGAATCCTGTGTTGATCAACGGGGTGTTCAACGCCTCCCTGGCGAAATTCAGGGCTCAGAACACCAACGGACGCTGGGGCGGCTTCAGATTCCAGGGCTCCAACCAGCGTGAGCCCAGCGTGATAAGCGATTGCGATATTGTGGACGCCATATTGCCCATAGACATCATGGATGCCAGTCCGCTGATCACGGGCGTCACCATCACTGTCAGCGATACCACTGTGGTCGAGCCCTCCCGGGGGATCCGCATCACGGGGGGATCCAGCCCAAACCTCAATGACGTGGAGCTGATCAACTACGGCAAGGGTATCCTGATCCAAAATGAAGGCTCCGGCTACCGGGTAACGCCTACGCTGACCAATATCAGAGTGCGTAACAGCAGCCAAACCAGCCGGGTAGAGCCGGATTCCGGAACCGGGCTCAAGGTCTCCGGAACTGCTGAAATCAACACCCTGATGGTGGATAACTTTGGCACGGCGATCGAGATCGACGGCACAATCAGCAATACCACTCCCACTCTCACCAATATCAGGGTGCGCAACAGCAGCCAAACCAGCCGCAGTGAACGCCTTGGCATCAGAATCACCGGTGGCGCAAGCCCCAGCCTGGAAGATGTGGATATTGAAGACGTCAGCCAAGGCATTCTGATCGAAGGATCCGGAGCACTGCAGCGGACTACGCCTACGCTGACCAACATCCGGGTGCGCAACAGCAGCCAGACCAGCCGCGCCGAAACTTGGGGCTTGAGCGTTCAGGATGTAGCCAGCCTCGAGCTGAGTGATGCCGAGTTCGAGGGCTTTGATACCGGCATCTTGATCAGAGCCATCAGTCGGGTCCAATCCACCCCTACGCTCACCAATATCAGGGTGCGCAATAGCAGCCAAACCAGCCGGGTGGAAAACATCGGCATCGATATCGCCGGTAGCGTCGAAGCTTATCTGGACGATGTGGTGGTGGAGGACTATCCTTTTGGCATCAAATACCATGGCGACGTCCACAGCCGGGCAACTTCGACCCCCACGCTGACCAACATCCGGGTGCGCAACAGCAGCCAGACCAGCCGCAATCTATTTATCGGCATGCAACTGCGGGATCTGGACCGGGTGATCTGCACCAACGACAGCATTGGCGGTTACCAGTGTGGCCTGGAGATTACCAACAGCGGTTTTTTCCGCGCAACTTCGACCCCCACTCTTACCAATATCAGAGTGCGCAATTCCAGCCAGACCAGCCGGTATGGAAATGCCGGGATCTTCCTGGGCGCCGGAGTGGCGGGAAGCCTCACCGGAGCTGATGTGGCAGGTGGCAGGATCGGGATCTTCATCGCCGATGGTAACAGCACCAGGCTTGATCCTGCCCGGATATTTAACTGCGAAACGGGGATCAAGGCCGCGGGATCACTGTTGCCCAAACCCCTCAAGCGCCATCTGGTGGTGCTGACTCCGGCTTTCAAAACCGAACATCCGGATTGGCAGTTCAAGGCCTTCGATATTTCCATGCCGGGTCCCTGGCTGATCCACAACAACACTATCGACGGCTATCCGGTATATATGAAAGCCACAAATGCGGGCATCCTGTTCGACAGCAACATCGCCTGGAACGAATCCCCGACGTCTCAGCCCTTCCATCTGCAAGACACACTGTTGAACACCAGCTATAATAATATCAATTCTATCCCGCTCTATCTCGGAACGGGCAATATCGCCCTGAACCCGGTGTTCAACAATCCTGCTGAGGAGGATTACAGCCTGGGGCACGACAGCCCTTGCATCGATGCCGGCTCGCCACTGCTGCCCCGTGATGCAGACGGCAGCCGTGCCGATATGGGCGCATTCCCTTATCTGCACAGGGCATCCATGACCGTGAGTCAACGCTTTATCCAGCCCGGCACCCAGGTAGTCTTTACCAACACTTCCCTGGGTCACGACCATCCGGGCAGCACCTGCGCGTGGGATCTGGGCAAGGACGGCATCATTGAATCCCAAGACCGCGACTGGACTTATCAGTTTGACAATCCCGGAGTCTATAACCTGCGCCTCACGATGAGCAGCGGACTTCTGCAGGACGTCCGGGAATACGATGCCGTGGTGGTGGTGCAAAGCGCGCTCTTGCAAGCTCCTCAGGGGCTCACGATCGGGCTGGCTGAAACAGACATTCAGCTGAGTTGGGAGCCGGTCACGCTCACGCAACAGGGAGATCCGATCAGCGTGGAGTATTATCTGGTTTACAGCTGCGATGACCCGGATGATTACTTCGATTTTGTGGGCAACAGCCAGGATTATGGGACATCTTACACCCATGTGGGCGGAGCGGAAGCCAACCGGCGGTTCTACTTTGTGCTGGGCTTTACCGGCTCCTTGCGCGAGCTGCAGCAGTTTATTGAACATAACCCTCGTATGCGGCTTTCTGCTCCGGAAGTCCGGCAGATGAGGAGCAAGCCATAAGCAGCGCCAAAAGCGGGATATCCAAAGCTTTAATCCCCTCCGGCCTGCTGGGGGGGATCAAAGCCGGGAGCAGCTTGCCGTTGCACCGGGATTTTTGGGCTGCCATCCTCTTTCTGGATGTTTCAGGTTTCACCCGCATCACAGAAGCGGCCAGTGCCCGGGGGCATTATGGGGTGGAGCTGGTCACCAAGGTGCTGAACCGCTATTTTGGTAGGGTTCATAAACTGATCATGCCGTTGGGCGGCGAGATCGTCAAGTTTGGCGGAGACGCCTGCCTCATCGTGTTTCCCGTGCAAAATGGCACGCTGCCCGATATGCCGGCGCTCAGGGACGCCATCCTGGCAGAGACAGCCCTCCTGGACAAGCGCTTCCGGCGAGAATACGGCTTCCCCTTCCAGATTCATGGCGCTTGGGGCATCGGCGAGGTGAAGCTCGGTATTGTGGGAGATCGCAGAAGGCATCTGGATTACTTTGTGAGTTCTTCTGCCCTGAAAGCCGTCTATGATTTGGCCGAGAGCGCAGCCACAGGCAAGATCCTGGGGCCTGCCAAGGTCTCTTCGCTGCAGGAGCCAAAAGGATTTGCCGAACTGCCATCCGCATCTGCCAGGCTTACCCGGCAATTCCTGCCGGCGGATATCCTGCGCAAGCTGAGTCTGGAGCCCAAACCTGCCGAACTGCGCAACGCGGCTGTCCTCTTCATCAAGCTTTCCCCGGCAGGGGATGGGGAAATCTCTCTGGAGGATTATCAGACCGCCTTCCAGCGCGTACAATCCCTGATCATCACGCATTTGGGGCTGATCAACAAGATAGATTACAATGAAAAAGGCTATCTGATCCTGGCCACATTCGGCATTCCCTTTGTTTATGGGAACGACACGCTGCGAGCCGTCACAGCCGCCCACCGGATCTCCATGTTGCATTTGCCCGGCACCGGCATCCAGATCGGCATCACTTACAGCAACATCTTTTGCGGTATCATCGGTGCACCACTGCGGCATGAATATGGTATCATCGGCAATGCGGTCAACATCGCAGCCCGCCTGATGAGCTTCGCCCAAAGCGGAGAAGTGTGCCTTTCCAAAGAGCTGATCCCCCATCTTGAGGGTCAGTTTGAAACTGCCTGGTTGGCCAGAGCAGCCGTGAAGGGCATTGCCGAAGCTCTGGATATCTACCGTTTGGTGCGCGCCCTGCCCGCCCGATGGGGCAGCATTGAAGAGCAGTTTCGGGCAGATCCCCTCTACCTGGATCCCGCGCGCCTGCAAGAACTTAGGCAAGCTTTGGCGGGAGATAGCGAGTATCTCTGTATGGTAAGAGGCGCCTCCGGAACCGGCAAAAGCCAACTGGTCTTCAAACTCTGTGAACCTCATCTGGAAGATCAGCCGCCCTTTCAACTGATCACAGCAGACCCTCATTTCAGGGAGCAACGCCTGGAGATCTTTTTCTTCACCATGCGGCAGGAACAGGGCATCACCAACTTCCAGGAAGAATTCCCTCAGATCATGGACTGGTGCGCGGCTCAAGGGATCAAGGGGAACAAGCCGGATCAGAATTCACCCCTTCGGGGAGCTGACAGCCAGGAGCTTGCCCTGAGGGAATTGCTCTTCGGAGCTCCCAGCAGCCCCGGAAAGCAGCAGATAGCGCTGGACATGATCCTGGACATGCTGATCTGCCTCTACCCCCAAGGCAGGATGCTGGTGCTGGAGAACTTTCACAACTTCGATCCCCAAAGCCGGGACCTGCTACTGCGGCTCATCCGCCACAAGCTTTACCAAAGTGACAAAATCATCATCAGCAGTCAGGAAGGCTTACCGGAGGATCTCTGCAAGGGCTTTGCCTGTTCCGAACTGGTTCTGGATAATTGGGATGAAGCGTTCTCCGGCAGATTCATCCGGCATCGGGTACCAAACATCACCCAAGCCGCTATCCGCATGTTGCATCAGATCAGCAAAGGCAATCCCCGCTTTCTGAGAGGCTTGCTGCATCACATTCAAAAGCATTGGGCTGCCTCGCGGGACCTCATTACACATCAGATCATCGCCGATATGCGGGAGCGCGGACTCCTGCCAGTGGATCTGGAAAACTTGTTGCGGGCGGATTTTGAAGCGCTTCCCGCCCCGGAGCAACTTTTCACCCGCCTGGCCAGCATCTTTGGCAAGCCGTTTCGCCTCAGCGAGTTTACCCGTTTGTTTTCGGACCACAGTTCTGCCAGCCTCACCGCCAGTGCCGAAAAGCTGCTGCTCATGGGTATCCTGAGACACGAACCCGGTTCGGACGCGCAGGTGCTGGCGTTTGTGAATCCCCTGCTCCCGGAAACAGTGTATCGCAGCATCCTGCTGGGTGAAAAGCTGGACCGCCACCGAAGCATCGCGACCTACTACAGCAACCTGGAAAGCCAGGATGAACAGATCTGGGACCTCATCGCCCACCACTGGCTGAGGGCGGAAGACAGGCAGGAGATCGCCATCTGGTGCGCCAAGCGGGCATATCACTACTTCCTGGCGGGAGCCTATGACCTCAGCCTGCGGATGTGGCAGCAGATCTCGCATTGGCCTGTGGATCAGGATGCGCTCATCACAGCCGAGCTCAAGTGTGCCGAACTCTATCTTTTGCTGGCTGATAACGAGAAAGCGGAGCAGATCCTGGAAAGCCTGGGCAAATTGCAGAACTCCGGGGGCATTCATCATGACCACTGGGTTTACCTGCGGGCGCGGCTCATGATCAACCGCTCCCAATATACCGAACTGGATGACTTCCTCAATCGATCCGGCTCAGTTATCCAGGATCCGGACTTCCGGGATAAGATCGACACCGCCCACTGTGAAGCCATCCTCCAGAGCATGGACTCCCGGCTGATTGAAGCTAAAGCCCTGCCCCTCTGGAACCGCCTCAAAGCGGAAGAGCGGCACCCTGCCCTTAACACGCTGGCCGGCATTATCGGCAGCTATTACATCAACCGGGGAGACTACAAAACCGCGCTCCGCTACTATCGTGAAAAGCTGCGCCTGGCGCGCCGGCTGAAGGATCCCGTCTCAATGCGCATCGGCTTGGCGGGAATGGGTATTGCCTATTCCAGAATGGGAAACAAGGCCAAAGCCCTGGACTACTATCAGCAAGCCCTGGAGCTGGCTTCCACGAGCGGAGACCGCAACGGCTTCAGCAAAGCACTGCTGGATCTGGGCATCTATCACCGCAACGAAGGTGAACTGGCTAAAGCATTGGAGTATTACCGCCAAAGCCTCAGCCTGGCTGAATACATCGGCAACAAACTGCAGATCTCGATCGTGATCTACGATATCGGCGAGCTCTATTATTACCAGGAGAATTGGGAGGAGGCTCAGAGCTATATCCGGCGTTCGCTGGAAATGGCCAAAGAGATCGGAGATCAAGCCGGCATGAGCTTCTGTTATGACGCTCTGGGCGATATCAGTTTTCGCCGCGGAGAATACCCTCAAGCGCTGGCAATCTATCGCGCCAACCTCCTGGTACAGCACAAATTGTCGGATATGGAAGGCAAAGCCCATACCCTGGGGAACTTGGGGAATCTGGCCAAGATGGAGCAGCACTTCAAGCGTGCGGCGAAACTATACAGAGCCCAGATCGCGATCCTGGAACAGGTCGGAGACGTGGACGGCCAAGGCCGTGCCTGGTTCAACCTCGCCATGCTGGATATTGAACTACAAGATAGCGCATCCGCCCGTACCAAGCTGAACACGGCGCTGGTACTGTTTAAGAGCTGTAACGCGCAATATTTCACAGACATCACCCTTCAACAACTGGACAATCTGTAGCCGCGCTTCTCCCGGATCAGACATAAGTCTGCTATTACAAATGCCGCAAAGACTTACTCCAGCTTGCAGAAGCGGGAGAGATCCGAGATGATCTCCAGGCGATGGTTGATCCCGGGGTTGTCCTCAGAGGGCACTTCCACCAGAATTGCCACACCGGATTTGATGTTGTGGCATTGGATCTGCTGTGTTATCAGCTTCTTCCAATCCTTGGGCGTCTTGTTCACCAAAAGGGGTTTTACTCCGAACGAAAAGCGCAAGCCCTGGCAGACGTTGTGCGAGGTGCTTACCGCAAGGATCCAAACACCCAGCTTGAAGCGCGAGATCATGCGGGCGGTGTGTCCAGAAACCGTATGTGCCACCAGCAATTCCGGTTTCAGATGCTCCACCGTGTAATACACATCATGCGCCAGAGTATCGGTGATGTGGGGATTATCATCTCTGTTAAAATCCGGGTAGTTTCTGATCTTATCCGCTTCATCGCGGTGTGTTTCGGTGAATTCCGCGATCTTTGCCAGCGTACTGATGGCATCGATGGGATACTTGCCGATGGCAGATTCTTCGGAGAGCATGATGCAGTCCGTTCCATCCAGCACGGCATTTGCCACATCGGTAGCTTCAGCACGGGTGGGACGCGGGTTTCGGACCATTGATTCCAGCATTTGAGTAGCGGTAATCACCGGTTTTCCAAATAGATTGGCACGGGTGATGAGTCTTTTTTGGACAATCGCCAGTTGCTCGATGGGAATTTCCACCCCCAAATCTCCGCGGGCGATCATCATGCCGTCGGACACGGCAAGGATGTCGTCGATTCTCTCCAATGCACCGCTGCGCTCCATTTTGGCGATGATGAAGGGGTCGTAGCCCATAGCTTTTGCGGCATTGCGTACCGCTATAACATCTTCCGGAGTGTTCACAAAGGATTGGCTGATCGCGTCCACGCCATTTTCCAGAGCGGATTTCAAGCACATTTCGTCATGCTTGGTGAAAGCGCTGATCCCCAAATTGATCCCGGGAAGATTCAGCCCTTTGTTAGCGCGCAACTCGCCACCCACCACGATCCGGCAGAGGATTTCATGACCGCTGACGCTGATCACACTCAATTGGATCAAACCATCGTTCAAAAAGATGATATCACCCTCACGCACAGCTTGAGGCAGCTCCGGCAAACTCACCGAGACCTTGGTCCAGTCTCCGATCAGCGGCTTCGTGCTGAGGATAATATGGTCGTTCGGCTTCAGGATGAAAGACTCTTGTTTTAGCTGCCCGATGCGGATCTTGGGGCCGGGCAGATCTGCCATGATGGTGATATTGGTTTTGGTTTTCTGTTCTGCTTTGCGCAGGGTTTTGATCACCTCAGCGTGGGTTGCAAAGTCCCCGTGAGAATAGTTCAACCGGGCGATGTTCATGCCGGCTGTGATCATTGCGCACATCATCTCTAAAGAATCTGTGGCAGGGCCTATGGTACATACAATCTTGGTCTTATGCGCACGAAAGCTCAATCTTCCTCCTCCTGAGAATTTTTTCATCTCAGCACAATGATAAGCTACTCAATGATTTTGATAAGACAAACACATAGATGGCAGACGTGGGGAAAAGCCAATAGAACGCAGATCGGGCGGATCGGACGGATTACTATGATCTTTCATGTAAACTCCACAGGGATCCCCGGAGTACGTCTCTCTGAGCCGTTTTTTCCTGTTGGTTAGCACCCATCTATGCATTCCCGCAGCCTAACCGGAAAAACTAAGCTGAAACAACGCTGATATTAAGCCGGGATTATGCTATGCGCACCCGAGAATAAGAGCTTAAACTAAGCTTAGTAAAAAGGCTATAAATCAACGCGGGAAAGACGCGGAAGCGGCAGAAAACAGCCCGGGGCTTTGCTGACAGCCAAGGTTTGCCTCAGCCCGAAAGCCGGAAGGATCCGCGGATTTGTTCGGCTTGTAGGTGTTGCTTGGGTAGCCGCTTTAGCCGGCAAGCTGAGGTGGAGCGCAGGAAGATCGCTTGACCAGGGGGGCCTCGAGGATCACATGCTTATAGTTATAGTTTCTGCCTTTGATTTCATCCAGGATGATCTCCACGGCAATGCGCGCCATCTCCCGCACGGGAGCGGCGCTGGTGGTAAGCGCAGGAAAGACCTTGGAAGAGACCAGAACATCGTCGAACCCGATGATGCTGATATCCTCCGGAATGCGCAGGCCGTGTTCTCGAATCACCTTCATGGCACCGATTGCCATTGAATCGTTGGCGCATAAAATAGCAGTGGGAGGAGGGTTCTGCGCAACAAAATGTTTGCCCGCCAGTTCCCCGGATTCATAGGAATAATCCCCTTTGAAGACCAGCGCTTCGTCGATCTTGATGCCATGCTTGCTGAGGGCATTTTTGTAGCCCAGCAGCCGGTCTTTACAGATATCGGAATCCAGCAGCCCGGAAATGAAACCGATGCGGCGATGCCCCAAAGAGATCAGATATTCCCCGGAGTTACTGCAACTGTTGAAGTTATCGATGGTCACAGAGGGGATCGATTTGTCGGAAGCGATGTTGTCCAGCAAAACGATGGGCAGATACCTTTTGATTTCCTGAACATTATGCTCTATGCGCGGGAAGCTGCAGACCACCAGAGCATCCACTTTTTTGGGGCTCTTGAGCGGGTTGAGATCCGCAAAGTCCGAAAACAGCAACAGATTGAAGCCATGCTTGGAGACTTCTTTTTCCAGAGCCTTGAACACCAGGGAGTAATAGGGGCTGGAGATTCCCTCTTTGATCTCGCCATCCAGGAAGAACCCGATGTTGCCGGTAGCTTTGGACTGGTTGAGTTTGTCGCTGATAAAGGTTCCCCGAGTACCCTTCTTGAGCAGAATGCCGTCCTCAACCAGCTCCGCAATCGCCTTGCGTACTGTCATATAAGAGACGGAAAGCTTGTCGGCAAGTACCCTTTCTCCGGGGAGCTTATCCCGGATAAGTCCCTTTTGAATGCTTTCTCTGATTCTGTTTTTTACTGCGATATACTTGTAGTCGGGGGGCTTGGCCAAAACTATCTCCTTAGTATTTGGTGTGGTCACATATAGCAGAAGAGGCTTGAACGAAAGCGTTCAGGTGTGCATAGCTAAGACTGCTATTGTGCAGATGCGCAAAGAAAAAACAAATGCAAAAAAAGTCAAGAAGTCTTTTTGTGATTAGACTTAGCTTGGCTGTAAAAAGCATATAATCGGGTAATGGCGAAAAAAAACCTTGACATGTTAGAGATAATTACAAAAGTGCTATATAGCAGTTTGATCAGGTTTATAAGCAAAATAAAATAGTACATCTCACGGGAGGTACACAATGGCAAACAGAACACGAATACTCTTATTTGTGGCAGTTTTATTGTACTTATTCGGTTGCGACAGAGTTACTGCGCCACCAGCGGTGCCGGACGGCACGGACCTTGGTAATTACGTTCTGATCTGGGCGGATGAATTTGATCAGGAATCCCCCCTTCCCAATCCCGATAACTGGGGCTATGATCTTGGTTATGGAGACTTTGGCTGGGGCAATGACGAATGGCAATTCTATACCAATGATCAAGAGAATGTAAGAGTCGCAGACGGCAAGCTGGTAATCTCTGCAGTTTGGGATTCCGTCGGCTCCCCCCAGGGCCCCGGGAAACGCAATGGCTCGGTTACTTCTGCCAGGGTCAACACCAAAAACAAGTTCTCCTTCAAATATGGTAAGGTCCAGGCGAGCATCAAAATCCCCACCGACAATGGGATGTGGCCTGCCTTCTGGATGCTGGGCAAAAATCATGACACCGCGGGTTGGCCGCAATGCGGAGAGATCGACATCATGGAAGCCAGCCCCTTGCTGTTCAACGACAGAACAACCATGAGCACTGTGCACTGGTGGGACGATGCAAGCGGCAGCCATACCTACGAAGGCAATCACCTCGAGCTAAGTGAGCCCCTTTCTAACGATTACCATATCTATGAAGTGGAGTGGGACGAGCAACGGATCATCGGCAAGATCGACGGCATCATCTATTTTGTGAAAGTGATTGACCCGGCGACCATGGACGAATTTCTCAAAGAGTTTTTCCTGATCTTCAACGTGGCAGTGGGCGGAAGCTTGGGCGGCACCCCGGACAACAGCACGAACTGGCCGCAAAGCATGTATGTGGATTGGGTGCGAGTGTATCAGAAAGAGCAGTCTTTGGTGCCGATTGAGACCTTTGGCATCTTTAGCGATGAGACCCCGGTGGATGCGGGATTGACTATCGGCGTAAATGCCGAAATCTATGTCTGGGAAAACACTCTCACCGCCGCAAGCATCCCGCCTTATGAGGGCGATAACGTGATCTCCTGGGCTACTACCGGAGTGGGCTGGTTCGGAGCCGGCATCCAATCCAATGTCCCCTTGGATTTCTCCGGGTTCGAGCAGGGTAACCTGAACTTCATGATCAAGATTCCGGCTAATGTAAGCTTCAAGATCGGGATCAACGACTCCCAAAATCGCGAAAGCTACGTCAGCTTCCCGGCAAATCAACCAGCCTTTGGTCTCGTGCGAAACGGAGAATGGGGCCGAGCGGTGATTCCGCTATCCTCGATCCGGGGTAACGTGGATCTCCAAACTATCAGCTATAGCTTCATCATCCTGGAAGAAGGCGGCACTCAATGTCAGTTTGCCATCGATGATATATACTATGATGGGGGAGGCGCTACGATCAGCAATGTCAGCTTTGATGCCCCCGCCTACGACGTCAACGCAACCGGGGCGATCATCTCTCTGCAGGATACCGGTGTCCGCAATGCACAGCGAACGGTTTCAGTAAGCAACGGGACCGATACTATCAGCCTCGCTATCAACCTCAATTACCTCGGAGTGGGCAGCAAGACCCTCAATTTTGGTCCCACGAATGCCGGCACCGGCACGATCGCAATTTCTGAGGGCAACACATTAACTGTTTCTTACACGGATACCCAGGGAAACAACAGGATCGATACCGCCCCGGTAACCGGTGGTGGAAGCAGTAACACCATGGGTATCTACTCTGAGACTCATACCAACCCCACCTTGCCTTACAGCCAGATCATCAACAGCGCGGATTGGAGCGGAAATCCCGCGGAACCCAATGAACAGAGCACCGCGGTGAGTCCTGTGGATGGCAACTATGTCTTGGGCGTTACCTTTGGCAATACCGGCCTGGGTTGGGGAGGCATAGCCTTCGATTTTGGGGCTCAGGACATCTCTGCCTATTCCACCTTTGTGATCAATATCAATAAAAGCGCAATGCCGAGCATGGCACGCCTGGGCTTGAAATTTGAGGATAACGCGGGCGGACAGACCGAACTGAACATCGCTTCATACACCCCTACGATTAATGGTGACTGGGCCAGATACGAGATCCCTCTCAGTCATTACAGCGGAGTAAACCTAACGCAAGTTAAGTATCTGGGCTTGTGGAATCCTTTTACCGCCGGGAATGCTTATCTCACCGGCAATCTGTATTTCGATGATATTCATTTAAGGAACTAAAGGAAGGTTAAGATGGCGAAAAGAGCGCATCACACTACGAGACCTGAAGACCGGATATCTTTTAAGCAGAAATCAGCTTATGGCGTGGGAATGTTTGTGAACAACCTGCAGGCCGCAGCGCTCCCGGCGATGGTGGTGATCCTGAATCTGGGTTTGGGCATGGACGTATTTCTGGTGGGGTTGATCGGTTCGATACCCCGCATATTTGATGCACTTTCCGACCCCCTGGTTGGCTTTATCTCGGATAATCACCGCGGTAAATGGGGCAGACGCAGGCCATTCATCTTTGTGGGCGCGCTTTTGGCGGGTTTGATCTTTGCCGTGATGTGGCAGGTTCCCCCCGGCTACATCAATATCTTTGGTAAAGACCCGATCCGGCAGCACCAAACGACGGCCGCCGAAACGGTGGAAGCCGTGTTTACGGAAGAAACCGGAATCGGGGTTCCCTATGATGAAGGGACTCCGGATGTCTCTTATGAATTGTATGGACCCAGCCTGTTTTCTGAAGCGCAAGACTCCGCTTTTTATACAGATGTATCCGGATATCCACAGATCGAGATGACGGTGAAGCTTCCCGCTTATCAATCCATGCAGGTGCTGATCAACGAAGCGGCATCCGGACTGGTGAGTGTGCCCGAAACATGGTATCATGATCTTGATCCGGGCAAGTCTCAAGAAGGCAAGGGAAATCTTTACAAATTCTCGGTTAGTGATTTCACGCTGCTGGAATCTGAAACCACAACGGGTGGAAATCAAGCGCTTGATCTGGAATCGATAAAGAATATCACGGTGGAGATCAAGGGGCTTGAGGGCTCCGGGGTGGCGGCAATCTCGAGTTTCAGGCTGCGCAAGAGCGAGGATTTCTTCAATAAATTCTTTATTTACTTCCTCGCCATGTCCATCCTCTTCTTCCTGGCTTATACACTCTATGCCACTCCCTTTGTGGCTTTTGGCTATGAAATGACGCCGGATTATCATGAACGCACCCGGCTGCACACATTTGCCAACTCGATGGGACAATTGGCATGGCTGGGAGTACCCTGGTTTTATGCCATCATGTCCAGCTCTTTGTTCCGGGATACCGTGCATGGGGCACGGACCCTGGCCATCGCGGTCGGTATTGTGGTCGCGGTTCTGGGTATGATCCCTGCTATTTTCCTGAGAGAACAGGTGATTGTGGAACCGGTGAAGCGCGTCAGCAAAGGCTTGTGGAAAAACATGAGTGAGTTCTTTCAGGGAATCAAAACAACCTTCAAGTGCAAACCATTTGTTCAGTTATGTGGAGCCACTTTCTTGGTCTTCAATGGATTTCAGTTGGGTGCTTCATTCTCGATCTATGTGATGATCTACTATCTGTTCAACGGCAACAACGCCAGTGCCGGAAAGCTGATGGGCTGGTATGGCATGCTGACCTCAATCTTTACTTTGGGTGTGATTCAGCTAACCGGGTGGATCGCGACCCGGATCGGGAAACGCAATACTTTTCTGATCACGATCTCGCTCTCGCTCTTGGGCTATTCCATGAAGTGGATCGGATACAATCCGGACTATCCGTATTGGCTGCTGTTTGCCACACCTCTGGTCGCTTTTGGGACCGGATCGCTGTTTACCTTGATGGGGGCAATGATCTCCGATGTCTGCGATTATGATGAACTTACTACTCATCAGCGCAGAGAAGGCGTGTTTGGTGCGATCTATTGGTGGATGGTGAAGATCGGGATGTCTTTGGCAGGACTGCTGACCGGCGTGCTGCTAAAGGTCTCCAAATTTGATCTGGCACTGGGTTCCGGGCAGGAAGCTAAAACCCTGCTGTTACTCAGGATTTTTGATGTGGGGATTCCGGTGATCACATCCGCGATTGCGATCTGGATTATCGCCAAATACACCATCACCGAAACCCGGGCTTATGAGATTCGTGCCGAACTGGAAGCGCGCAAAGCTCACATAACGGTTCCGGCAGATAGTTAAAATAGTTTAAAGAAGGAAGCTAAAGATGAGTAGAATGATTTCTTTGCCGCTCATTGCCTTGAGCATTGCCCTGTGCATCCCTGTTTCCTCCGTGCAGGCGCAAACGATCGAATCCACCTATGAGATTATCTCTACCTCTGCAGCTGGTAACAAACTTAGCTTTCAGGACAATGTGAACTTTATGCCCGGCAAGGCCGCCGGCATTGTGCTCACGGTATTTTCGGACAGCCTGAAGCAGACTATAGACGGAATCGGTAGCTCCTTCACGGAATCTTCCGCTTTTGTGCTGGCGCAGCTTGATCCGCGGAAGCGGCTAGAGGTGATGGAGCGCATTTATGGGCAAAGCGGGGCCAATTTCAGCCTGACCAGAACTCACATCGGGTCTTGCGATTTCAGCGTGGAGGGCAAGTATTCCTACGCGCCGGTTGCGGGCGATACCAAGCTGACAAGCTTCAGTATTGCCGAAGATAAACGGGGCTTTGATCCACAGCGGTATCCGGGAATCAAAGCCCCGGACTATGACCTGTTGCCCATGATCAAAGAAGCCCTGGCGATCAAGGGTAATCAGGCAGAAAAGGAACTGAAGATCATCGCCTCGGCCTGGACTGCCCCGGCCTGGATGAAAGACATCGAAACCTGGTATATTCCGGGCAGTGCCGAAAACAACTGGCAGGGCACCGGTGGAGCGCTGAAACCTGAATATGAGGCGGTTTATGCGGATTATCTGGTCAAATATCTGCAGGCATATCAAGCGGAGGGTGTGGATATCTGGGGCATCACTCCGGTGAATGAACCACATGGTAATAATGGCCAATGGGAAAGCATGAACTTCAGCCCCCAAAGTCAGAATGACTTCATCAAAAACCACTTGGGCCCCAGGCTGCATAGAGGTGGTTTCAAGAATACAAAGCTATTGATTTACGACCAAAACCGGGATGGCCTGGAAGACTGGACGGATTTGATCTTTGCGGACGAAGAAACCAAGCCCTATCTGTATGGCGCGGCGGTGCATTGGTATGAAAGCACAAACAAGGTCTATGAAGATACATTTGAGCGAGTGAAAGCCCGCTTTCCGGAGATGGCAATCCTGCACACTGAGGGTTGCATCGACGATCTGGGCAAAGACCCGCCCAATGGAGTAACTGATCCCCTTAGGTTCAAAGAAACGAATTGGTTTCATAACGATGCATTCTGGTGGAACAAGACAGCGACCGATTGGGCGTATTCGGTTACCTGGGAAGGCGTGAAGGTAGAAGACCATCCCATATACACTCCGGTGCATAGATATGCCCGCAACATCATTGTGAGCCTGGATCACTGGATGAATGGTTGGATAGACTGGAATGTGGTTCTGGATCACAAGGGCGGACCGAATCATGTGGGGAACTTCTGCGGGGCCCCGATCATGATCGATACCGAAGCCCAAAATGTGTATTATACCCCGATATACTATGTTCTGGCTCAATTCAGCCGCACGATCCGTCCCGGAGACCGAGCCGTGCAGACAGAGTTTCAAAGACCCGGCTTGGATGCCGACGCCCTGCATGCTTGCGCTACAATCAATTCCAAAGATCTGCTCAGCATCCAGTTGCTCAATACAACCTGGGAACCGATCGACTACAAACTGCAGATTGGCGAACAGTATGCAAAAATCAGGATTGAGGCAAACTCGGTTCAAACGGTTCGCGTTCCGCTGTGGGAGCTGAAACGGTGAAAAAGCTAAGTCTGTTTCTGCTGCTTTCCCTGGCTCTGTTTATTTTTAGCTCCTGCGCGATGTCCGGACGGCAGTCGGGGGACTAGTCCGTAAACAATGAAATGGCTGCCGAACTGAACCAGCAGGCTGGTTTTGGGCGAGCTGAGCCCTTTGAGCAACGCGAGTTCAAGCCCTATTTGGGGGACAAATGGATCGGACAAGCGGTTTCTTATGGGTGCTACCGCAAGGGGCAAGCCCCCGGAGTGGCAGGACCTTCCAAGGCAGAGATTTTGGAAGATCTGAAGATCATGGTGGAGCACTGGAACCTGATCCGGGTGTACAATGCTGATGACGATACTCAGCGCATCCTTGAAGTAATCAGGGAACATGATATCGTGATCAAAGTGATGCTGGGTGTTTGGTTGGAGAATGAGACAAATAGTGTTTCTGCCAAAGCATCAAATCAAAGAAACGTGTTGCGCGGCATCGAGCTTGCCAATGCTTATCCGGACATTGTGGTGGCAATCAATGTGGGGAATGAGACCCAGGTGTATTGGTCGTGGCACAGAATGGAGCAAAAGGCCCTGATTGCCTATATCCGCGAGGTTCGCCACCATAGCCGGGTGCCGGTAACGACAGCGGATGACTACAATTTTTGGAACAAACCGGAAAGTCAGGCTGTAGCTGCTGAGCTGGATTTCATCGTGACTCATATCTATCCGCTGTGGAACGGCAAGACTCTGGATAACGCAATTCACTGGCTGGATAGCACATTTGCTGAAGTACAAAAACATCATCCTGATAAACTACTGGTCTTGGGAGAAATCGGCTGGGCTACAGACTATAATGCAGAGAAGATGGGCGATGGAGAACAGGGCACATTGGTCCGGGGCGAAGTGAGTTACGCTGCTCAAGCGAGGTTTTTGCTGGAGCTTGATACATGGGTCAGATCCGGGAGCATCACCACATTTCTTTTCGAAGTTTTTGATGAATCATGGAAGGGCGGAGGCGATGATACCGGGCCAAACGAGATAGAAAAAAACTGGGGTGTGTTCTACGAAGACCGCAGCCCCAAACAATCTTTTGCAACATATCTAAGAACAAAGCACAAATGAAACCCCAAGGAGAAGACAAATGAAGAAGCAAGTCTTTATTTTCGCGCTAATGATCACCATCATGATGATGATCTCCTCACTCTACGCACAAAGTGCACCCATCGATTTTGAAACAGGCGGGCATGGAGCAAACTGGACCTGGACGGTGTTTGAAAATGCCACCAATCCTCCGGTTGAGATTATTGCCAATCCCGATGTATCCGGAAGTAACACTTCTGCCACAGTAGCAAAGTTCACCGCTCTGGTTGGCGGACAACCCTGGGCCGGGTGTGAATCCCAGCATGGTTCAGACATCGGTACCTTTACCTTCAATTCCACAAACTGCACGGTGAAAATCATGGTGCACAAACCAGTTATCAGCGACGTGGGCATCAAGTTCGCTTCTGCCAGCGGTGCTTCCACCGGCGAGATCAAAGTGGCAAACTCTTTGATCAATCAGTGGGAAGAGCTCACTTTCGATTTTTCCGGGCGCATTGGCGAGATCAACGACCAGATCATTGTCTTCCCGGATTTCAATCTTGCCGGCAGAACCACAGATAACGTCTGTTACTTCGATAATATCACTTTCTCGGAGCAGATTGCCATCGATATGCCCGAAGCACCGGCTCCAACACCCACATATGCAGCTGCTAACGTGATTTCGCTGTTTAGTAACGCTTATACCAATGTGCCAATCGATACTTGGTCTGCCGGTTGGGATCAGGCTGATGTGCAGGATGTTCAGATCAATGGTAACGACACCAAGCTCTATACCAATCTTGTGTTTGCCGGGATCGAGTTTACCAGCAATCCCATCAACGCTTCAAACATGACTCATTTCTGCATGGATATCTGGACTCCGGACCCCACAGCAATACCGGCAGAGTTTAAAATTAAGCTGGTTGATTTCGGCGCGGACGGCGCTTGGGGAGGTGGAGACGATACAGAGCATGAGCTTATTTTCAATGCCGCCTCAAATCCACCATTAGTAAGTGAATCCTGGATCCGCTATAATATCCCCCTAACCGATTTTGTGGGCATGACATCTACCGGACACATCGCTCAGTTGGTCATCTCCGGAACTCCCAATACAGTATATGTGGACAACGTCTTGTTCCGCCACCATACAACTTCTGTAGAAGATCACACAAATGCCACGGTGCCCGCCAGACTGGGTAACAGCTACCCCAATCCCTTTACCCCCTTCACCAACATCAGCTATGAAATCAGCAAGGCTGCTCATGTGAGCCTGAAGATCTATGATGTGAAAGGACGGCTGGTTGAAACCCTGGTGGAAGGTCCCCAGGAAGCCAATAACTACCGCCAGGCGTGGAACGCAGCTTCCGCTCCCTCGGGAATCTATTTCTATCAACTGCAGGTAAACGGCAAGCTCGTCGATACCAAACGGATGATGCTTGTAAAATAACTATTCAGTGCTTGCCGGTCTTTATAGACCGGCAAGCTTGATCTTGCGACAAAAATTAATATCTTTAAGGAGAAAGAAGATGAGACGAATGAACTATCTACTTGTGTCGCTCATGCTGATCGTCCTGCCTTTTACGATCTACGCGCAGACAACGACAATAGATTTTGAGCCCGCCGGAAGCGGAGCAGATTGGGCTTGGACGGTGGGAGAAAACGGTGCAAACCCTCCCCTTAGTTTTCCGGCAAACCCGGTGAGCGGTGGGATCAATACCTCGCCCACGGTAGCCCAGTTTACTGCCACAGCCGGTGGAAACCCTTGGGCTTTGTGTTTTACTGATGACATTGAAACCTTCATATTTGACGCCACAAATTCAACCGTAAAGATCATGGTCTATAAACCCGTGATCACTAACGTCGGAATCAAGTTTGAAGGTGGCAGCGCACCTCTGGAACTGCAACAAGCCAATACCGTGATCAACCAATGGGAAGAGCTAACTTTCGACTTCTCTTCGGTCATCGGCAATACCTACAGCAGAATTGTGATTATTCCTGATTTTGCAGCTCGTACTCAGGATCATACCCTCTATTTTGATAATATCCAGATTCCCGAAGGCAATGTGGCACCCCCGGCTGTACCGGAAGTAGCAGCCCCCACGCCCACAATTAATGGGGACAATGTAATATCCTTATTCAGCAATGCCTATACCAATGTTCCGGTCGATACCTGGTCTGCAGGCTGGGACCAAGCTGATGTGGCAGACGTTCAGATCGCTGGGAATGACACAAAGCTTTATACTAATCTTAATTACGCCGGCATCGAATTTACCAGCAATACCATAGATGCCAGCGGAATGACGCACTTCAACATGGATATCTGGACTCCGGATCCCTCAGTGACCCCTGCTTTTTTCAACATCAAGCTGGTAGATTTTGGTGCTAATGGTGTTTGGGGTGGCGGAGACGATGTGGAACACGAACTCACTTTTAACGCGAGTTCAAGCCCGGCTTTGGAAAGCAATACCTGGGTCAGCATGAATATTCCCCTGTCGGCATTCACCAACCTTGTCACAAAGTCTCATTTGGCTCAGTTGATCATTTCCGGTAGTCTCAATACCGTATATGTGGATAATGTGTTTTTCTCTTCAGATGTCGTCATCTCTTCTGATGCCACTCTTAGCAATCTTATGGTTGACGGAGTCACCGTTCCCGGTTTCAGTCCGGCAGTGCAAAACTACAATTATGCTTTGCCGATTGGTTCCCCGCTCCCGGTCGTTACGGCAACTGCTTCAGACCCTAATGCCAGCGTGTTGATAGATAACATCACAGATATCCCCGCTACGGCAAGAGTCGTGGTTACTGCCGAAGACGGCACTACCAGCCTTACTTATAGCATCAGTTTCAGCGAAATTGAATTCGAGCCTACCGACAACCCCCCAACTCCGCCACACGCTGCAGTAGATGTGATTTCAATCTACAGCGATGCATACAGCAATGTCACCGGCACAAACTTCAACCCAGACTGGGGTCAAAACACCATCGTGACCGTGGATGTGGACGTGAATGGAAACAACACGATTCTCTATGAAAACCTGAACTACCAGGGCACCGAGTATCCCAATCAAGATGTATCCGCATATGAGTATCTGCATGTGGATTTCTGGACAGCCACTTCCACTGATTTGGGTATCTACTTGGTCAGTCCCGGTGCTGAGACCGAGTATGTCTTTGATATCGTTCCCGGAGTTTGGGTAAGCGTGGATATCCCTCTTAGCCAATTTGTTCCCCCCGTGAATCTGGCAAATGTCTTCCAATTCAAGGTGGAAGGCAATGGAGATATTTGGTTTGATAATCTCTATTTCTGGAAAACCCCCACTGCCCAGGGAACGAATGCCACACTCAGCGACCTCAAGGTAGATGGCAGCACTATCCCTGGCTTTGCTCCCTTGACCGAGAACTACACTTATGGCGTGCTCGAAGGCACCGTAACACCTCCGCAGATCACATCCGTTAGCACCAGTGATGCCAACGCCAGCTATATGATCACTCAGGCTGCGGCAGTGCCCGGAGCTGCTACGGTAGAAGTAACCGCGGAAGACGGCGTTACTACAAAGACCTATACCGTATCTTTCGTAGTCACAATCCCCAATTCTCTGCCTCCTACACCCATGCATGATGCAGCCAATGTGATATCCTTGTTCAGCGATAGCTACACCGATGTCCCGATTGATACCTGGCTTACTCCATGGTCTCAAGGAACTTATGCGGAAGTAGAAATCGCCGGTAATCCGGTTAAAAAATACACAAACGTGAACTTTGTGGGTATAGAGACCACTGGAGCCAATCTTGTAGACCTAAGCGGAAAGACTCATGTGCATCTTGACCTTTGGACGCCGGATGCGAACAACTTCCGCTTCAAACTCGTAGATTGGGGTGCAGATGGTGCTTGGGGTGGCGGAGACGACACCGAGCACGAGCTCATGTATCAGGCACCTGCCACAGGACAATGGATATCGTATGACATCCCCCTGAGCTCGTTCACCAATCTCAACATCACAGGCAATATGGCTCAGTACATCCTGTCCAAGGATCCCCTTGGCACCATGTATATCGACAACTTCTATTTCTACGCCGCCGGCGCAGATATCCCTTCCAATGTAACAATCGCCACCACCGCCACCGGGGTAACCCTCACTTGGGCACCTGTAGCCGGGGCAGTATCCTATACCGTCTATGCCGCGGATACTCCTGCCGGACCCTTTAGCCCTGTGGTGGGCGGCGTGTATGACGGAGCAAGTTGGACTTCGGATGGATTCTCTGCCAAGAAGTTCTACTACGTAACAGCCACAAGTAATTAGTTAGAAACATGAACGCACCAAGCAGTTTACTCTTTGCCAGTCATCTGATGCTTATGCTCGCAGAGTATGGCACCCATATCAGCGAAGATGCCGGTCCGGGTAAACTGCACCCCGCGTTCATAACAAACCTTAACGTATCACACATTACACTTTACACAATCAAAGCTCGATCAGCCGAAGCACGCACAGCTCCGGCTGATCGCATTTCATACATTCCCACCCCGCATAATAATAGAAGGGCAGAGCGCTGATGCCTTTCGCGATATTTGCTCAAACAACGACAATATATTTTGAACCTGCCGGGATCGGTGCCGGCTGACCACCATTGATAACCAAAACAGACAATAACAGGGACTAGATACTGATGGAACTCAATACTGAACCCAGATATCGTTTCAGCGACAACGGTGAGTTTGTCATTGATGATTACCACTCATCGAAGCTTTTCTCCAGCTTCTTCCCCGGTATAGCCGGCAAGCTCGGCATGCCGATGTGGACTTTTTATGTAAACCGCGGACAGTGTGTATGCAGCATGGGTGTGGAAGGCAAGAACCATCCAATCATGGAGTTTCTGCCCGCCAACTGGGCATACAACCTGGTTTCAACCCAGGGTTTTCGCACCTTCGTCAAGCTTCCCGAGCATCCCCATATCCGCTTTTACGAACCCTTCCAAAACGATGTTGCCGGCATGCTTATGGAGCGAACCCAGAGCATGATCATTGGGCCGGCGAAGCTGACTCTCCGGGAACACAACCACAGCCTCGGGCTCAGCTTTCAGGTGGAATACTTCAATATTCCCCAGGCACCCTATGCCGGGCTGGCACGCAAGCTGATAATCCGCAATCTGAACGATGATCCGGTAAAACTGCAGGTCTTGGACGGCTTGCCGCTGATCATACCCTATGGTATGGATGATTTTGGGTTGAAGCACATGCGGCGTTTGTTTGAAGCATTTGTAGAAGTCAACAATTTTGAGCATCGGGTGCCATATTACAAGCTCAAGGTCGAACCATCTGACCGCCCGGATGTCGTAAGAATCAAAAAGGGGAATTTCTACCTTGGTTTCGGGATGGATGGCAAGCTGGTCATGCCGGTCTGCGACCCTGCCAGAATCTTTGGCATCCGCGGAGACTACAGCTATCCGGAATTGTTTGTGGATGAGCCCTTTGAAGATATCACCGGCGCGCAGGTATTCGAAAACCGGCTACCCTGCGCGATGGGAGCTTTTGAGACCACTTTGGCTGCGGATCGCGCTTACTCATACTATTCGATAATCGGACATGCCGGCACATTGGCAGAGCTGAATGAGCTGGTCCCGAGCATTGCCCAAACCGGATACATCGAAAAGAAAGCGATTGAGAACCAGGAGATTATCTCGGCTTTGACCCAGAAGAACTTCATCTTTAGCTCGCTGCCGGTGCTGGATCAATACGCTAGGCAGAATTTCTTGGATAACGTGATGCGGGGCGGATATCCGCATACCATCAAAGGCAGAGAAGGAAACACCACTTTGCACCTTTACTCCCGTAAACATGGCGATCTGGAGAGGGATTATAACGACTACAGGCTCACACCCACCCCATATTCCCAAGGGAACGGCAACTACCGGGATGTGAATCAAAACCGCCGCTGTGATCTCTTCTTCAACCCGGACGTCGCGGATAACAACGTGCTACAGTTCTATAACCTGATCCAATTGGATGGATTCAACCCCCTGGTAATCAAAGAATCCCGTTTCTTCATCGCGGATACCGCCCAAATCACCGCGATCGCAACGCAATATCTGGGCGCGGAGCATGTGCAGAAGATCGTGGACTATCTGCAGGAATCCTTTACTCCCGGCGAATTTCTGCTTTGGCTGAAAGAGGAGCATATCCCCTTGCCCGATGATACTGAACACTTCATTGGCGATTTGCTGAATATCAGCGCCAGGCACGATGGCACAGACCATGGTGAAGGCTATTGGGTGGATCACTGGACTTACAACCTGGATTTGCTGGAGAATTACCAGGCAGTATATCCTGATCGGATGCGCCACTTGCTGTTTGAAAAACAGAGCTTTGGTTTTTACGATAACCCCCACTCTGTGCAAGCCCGGCAAGATAAATATGTGATTTGGGACGGCAAGCCGATGCAGCTTAACGCGGTAGTCTGGGACCCCGAAAAAGACAGCCTGATCAAGACCCGTAAACACGAGCCCAATATGCTCCGGACGGACTTCGGCAAAGGGACCATCTATCGCACAACTCTGTTCGTCAAGCTCCTCTGCCTGATAACTAACAAACTTGCTTCTCTGGATGCGGCGGGAGTAGGGGTAGAGATGGAAGCGGACAAACCGGGCTGGTACGATGCTCTGAACGGGATGCCGGGGCTTCTGGGCTCCAGTGTGTGTGAAACCCTGGAGATCAAGCGCCATATCATTTACCTGCTCAAGATGCTCGACCCCAACGCAGGTCTGCCCCGGGAAATCGCGCTGTTTGAAGAGCTGCATTCCTTTGTCCGGGGTTTGCGGGAATTGCTTGATACGCCACACCCGGCATTTGAGTTTTGGGATAGTTCAAACTCGCTGAAAGAAGAGTTTCGCGCGCAAACCAGGCTTGGCATCAAAGGCACCGAAGTATCGGTTCAGACTTCTTGGATCCTGGACTTTCTAAAATCAGCGCTCAACAAGCTGGATCATGGAATAGCCAAAGCTCGGGATCAGCAATCCGGTGTGATCAATACCTATTTCATCAATGAAGTTAGCCAATATGAGATTATCAAGACAGAGCAAGCAGATGGCAGTGAACAAACGAAACGTAACTCCAGAGGTTTCCCTTGTTTCAAAGCCCTCGAGTTTATTCACCCGCCTTTACCCTTGTTCCTGGAGGGTCCGGTTCATTATCTGCGCTCCAATCCACCAATCAGCGAGGCAGCGGCATTGGCAAAGCAGATCCGCGCGGGAGCTCTGTTTGATCCCCACTTGCGCATGTACAAAGTAAATGAATCCCTGAAGAGCATGCCCATGGAAATCGGCAGGGCGAGGACCTTCTCGCCCGGTTGGTTCGAAAACGAATCAATCTGGCTGCATATGGGATACAAATATATGCTGGAATTACTACGCAATAAACTCTATGACGAGTTTTTCCGGGATTTCAAGAATGTTTTTGTGCCCTTTATGAATCCCGATGTTTACGGGCGCAGTCCCCTGGAAAACTCCTCTTTTATCGTCAGTAGCGCCAATCCGGATCCCTCTCTGCACGGCAACGGCTTTGTAGCCAGGCTCAGCGGTGCTACCGCGGAGTTCATCCACATCCTGCATCTGATGACCGTGGGGGAACAGCCCTTCAAGCTTGATTCTGAAGCACGTTTGCTGCTGCAATTGCAGCCGGCACTTCCCGGCTGGATGTTCACGACCAAGCCCGGGAAAGCAAACCTGTTCTTGGATGGTAAACTTGAAGAACTGGAGTTCGGCGCGGGGACCTTTAGCTTCATGTTTCTTGGCGAGATATTGGTAAGCTATCACAATCCGGAATGCCGCGATACCTTTGGAGAGAACAAAGTAGCACCGGTGGCTTGGCTTGTGGAGGCAAAAGACGGTGAAACGACCAAGTTTCAGGGATCCACCTTGCCCTCAGGCATGGCGGAAGCGGTGCGGGCTCGCCAGGTCAAACGCATCACAATTGAACTTCGTTAGAGGCACGAGAGCACAATCAGCAGGAGAAAAGAAATGAAAGAGATTGAACAAAAGATATCGGAAATACTTGATAGCATGACTTTGGACCAAAAGATCGGGCAGATGCTGCAGCCCGAGCGCCAATTCATCGATCCTGAAGAAGTAAAAAAGTACCACATAGGCTCTGTGCTCAGTGGTGGAGGCTCCGTCCCCGGTGATAACAAGCCGGAAGATTGGATCGCGATGAACGACGCCTATTGGGCTGCCTCAATGGACGCGGACGCCGAACATCTGGCTATCCCCATAATCTATGGCGTGGATGCCATTCATGGCAACACCAATGTTCTGGGAGCAGTGGTTTTTCCCCATAATATCGGCTTGGGAGCCGCTCACGATCCGGATCTGATGGAGCGCATTGCTGCAGTTACTGCCAAAGAAATTGCTGCCACCGGAGTGGATTGGACATTTGCCCCTACTCTGGCAGTTGCCCGCAATGATCATTGGGGCAGGACCTACGAAAGTTATTCCGAAGATCCGGCAATCGTTAGCGCCTACGCTGCCAGATTTATCAAGGGGCTGCAGGGCGATTTTGGCGGGGACAAGGTGATCGCCTGTGCCAAACACTGGATTGGCGATGGCGCCACCCTGCATGGCATTGATCAAGGGGATATGTGTATTCCGGAAGCAGAGCTGCGCAGAATCCACCTGCCGCCATACCGTGCCGCGGTCGAAGCCGGAGTGCTAAGCGTGATGGTCTCGCTCAGCAGTTGGTATGGCAAAAAGTGCCACGGACACAAGTTCTTGATTACAGACCTGTTGAAGACGGAGCTGGGCTTCAAGGGCTTGGTAATCTCGGATTGGGATGGCATCGATTATCTGGATGAGGACTACAGCGAATGCGTGGTTCAATCCCTGAATGCTGGCCTGGATTTGTTTATGGTTACCTCCCGCTGGAAAGAGTTTATCGATATAGCCAAAGCAAACGTGCTAAACGGGCGTATTTCCATGCAGCGGATCGACGATGCCGTGCGCCGCATATTGCGCGTCAAGTTCATCGCCAAGATGTTCGAGAAGCCCCGTCCCGCAATGCGCCCCTTATCTCTGGACTACTCCTGTTTTGGCTCTGCGGAGCATCGGGAAGTAGCCCGCGAAGCGGTGCGCAAATCCCTCGTCTTACTGAAGAATGAGGCAGACATCCTGCCCCTGGACAAATCTGCCCGCATCCTGGTGACCGGCAAGAATGCCCACAACCGGGGGCATCAATGTGGTGGCTTTACCGTTGCCTGGCAGGGAGTGAACGATAAACTGCCCTTGGATAAAAGCGAATATGATCAGGCGGATCACGAAAAACTGCGCGACCCCGCCGACGCAAAGGCTGCTTCCTGGACTTCCGCCATCGTGGGGGGAACGTCCATTTGGGAAGGTATCAGCGCGGTGGCGCCCAATGCCGTGCTCAGTGAGGACGGCTCTGATGCCGACCCCGCAAAGCATGATCTGGCAATCGTGGTGATCGGAGAAGTCCCCTACGCGGAAATGCTGGGCGATATCCGCGTTGCCGGCCTGGAGAAAGGGCTCAAGATCAGCAAGGGTTCCACCTCCGCAGACACCGGGCAAGAGGATGAAATCCCGCTGGTAAAGCAAGGGCCTTATGGCACTCATCTTTATCTGCATCAGCTTCATCCGGAAGATCTCGCCACCATCAAAACCATTCGCGCCCGCGGAATCCCGGTGATTGCCATTATGATCTGTGGAAGACCCCTGGTAATTGAGCAGGAACTATCTGAAGTTCAGGCATTTGTGGTGGCATGGTTCCCCGGTTCTGAGGGTGGTGGTGTGGCAGATGTGATCTTTGGAGAGCATCCCGTGCAGGGCAAGCTGAGCTTTTCCTGGCCCAGATACGACGATGAAAACTGGAACTTGGGCGATCCCGGATACAAGCCCAGATTCCCCTATGGATTTGGTTTACACTTCAATACTCCGGCAGATAAGAATCGAGGGCAAACACCCCTGCTTTAGCATTAAATGCAGGCTGTAGCAAAGGGACGCTCAATGAGCGTCCCTTGTATCGCTAAGGTTAATTAGTTTGGTTTTAGCCCATCCAAAACATAATTATTCCGGGTCTGGGGAAGACGCCTCTTGCGCATATAAACCCGATTTATGCATTCGGAGTTTACCTGAAAGCTCATAGGATTCGACACGTCCTCGTGTCGATAATGGAACACCGTATCGTAGATAAGTGCAGACGGGGACGTCTGCAATCCACTCGGCTTACATCCTCGGTGGCGAGAGCTGGCTTTCAGTTAAGTTCATATGGCTTTGCATATCTTCATGATTACCAATATGTTATACGGTCAAATGGAATCAATATCATTTTCATGGCGGAATCTGATAATATGGACAAATATTTATCTCGCATTTATGTGCTAAAAGGGGAGTGCGTTCTCTATGTTTCAGGAATACAACTCGAGTTCTTTTCGTCAAGGCAATTCACATGCTATCCCTATTTTCGCTGGAAGAGTCATCCTTGGCTACGCAGGCAGCCCTCCGGGGCGTTGCCTACGTACTTGTTCCGGGATAAAGCTGATTTCCAGCTGTTATTCTCCCATGGGCACAGCTTCAAAACAGCTTAAAATCAGCTTAAAACCGGAGTAGGAACAGGGGCTATGCGCGGGTGTGGAAAAGCATCTACAGCAGGGGAGCAAAAAGCGCCAATAAAATGTTGTCATTTATAAGATTAGCCTTAACTTATAATCTAAACCAGATGCCTAAAATGGCACAAGGAGAAAACATGAAGAAGATCAGCGTTATGGTGTATGTTATGCTAGCACTTAGCATATTGTTACTGAGTTCTTGCAACAAAGCCAAGCCGGAGGTCGAAGAGCCTATTCCGGAGGTGAGCGTTCTGGCACAGGACTTGCTGGCAAACATGATTCAAATAGACACCGCGATAGCAACTCATATCGAAGCGTGGGAGGGCAAAATTACCAGTCAGGAGGATATCCGGGTTTTACTCGCTGAAGCTCAGAAAGCCCATCCGGCAGTGCTGACATCCTGCTATGTGGATACCAAAGGGATTCTGAAATATCTGGAACCGGCAGCATACAAAGATTCCGAAGGCGCGGATATCAGCAAACAAGCGCATACCATCGCCATGCTGCAAAACCCCACACCGATGATCAGTACCGCGTTCAAAGCGGTGGAAGGCTTTGCCACGGTGGCTATGGGACGTCCGCTCTATGATGCCAAAGAGAAGTTTGCCGGCTCCTTGGTGCTTACCATCGATACTTCCAGGCTACCGCAAGCGGTACTGCAAAAGAATGAGGTGGCTTCCGGCTACGAGCTTTGGGCAATGGAGCCCGATGGGATGATCGTCTGTGATCATGATAAGGATGAGATCGGTTTGAATCTGTTTACCGACCCCATGTATCTGGAGCATGAATCCCTGCAAAACTTTGGTAAACTTGTAATAGCAAGCCCCAAAGGCGAAGGTGAATATCGCTTCAAAGCCGCGGGCAGCGAAGAAGTGGTGACCAAAAAAGCCTATTGGGATACGATCAACATCCACGGCAGAGATTGGCGCGTGGTTTTGGCACAAAAGGGCTAGATTCCGAAACCGGATTTTTGGGTGAAGGCGGATCATGGTCCGCCTTTTTGCATTGGAACACGCCGCTCCCGGGGCGTTTTTCTGCCATTTATCGAGATCTATGAATCCCGCACCCCTGGAATCCCGCTTCACTGCGTATAGAAAATCCCCGGGTTATTGATGAAGGCGACGGCGCAATTGCCGATGATAATGAACTCTGTGGCGGGATCCTCACTAAAACTTTCTACATAGTCCAGCTCCTGGGTAATCCCGGCGGGGTTGCGGAAAAAGAGGCGAAGCGGCTGCCCGGGGATGTAATCCGGGATGGGAACATACAGATATGGCCAGTTTGGCACGATCTGCGCAAAGAAATTCGGTTGCATGGGCGTCATTTGGGGATCCAAAACACCGATCCGGTATGCGGAACGGAAGTTCACGCCGGGGGCTACGCTTTCCAGACGGTTGAGGTTCACTCTTGTTCCCAGGGGCAACACGGCTCCGATGTACAGTTGAGGAATCACCGCCTGGGCCTGATAGAGCGAGACATGCGCATCGCGGATCGCGGAGATCACCAATTGCGCGCTTGTGTGGGGATTGATATCCTGAACCACGGCGTATTCAGCATCATAAAGCAGCAGGAAGGCAAAATGCCCATCAGTATGGAGAAAGCTGTAGCCATCCGCCGTTGCGCTTTCAGGATAGCTGTAGATGCGATAAAACTCACCATTGGACACCGAGAAGAGCAGATTATCCGTCCGTGAATTCTGTTTCAGCCGGATGTAAGGCTGGAAATCTTCATAGAAATCCGGATTATCCTGCATGGTGAAGCGATACGCGGCACTCAGGTAGCTTAGTTGATACTGATTTTGGAGGATCTGGTATGTGTCTGTAAGGGCAGTGCTTTTTGTTATCTGCATGATGCTCGGCTGCGCCATGGGGCTGCCGGAATCCAGATATAACTCCAGATCAAAGTCATCAAAGATCATCCGGGGAAACATCGCCAGGTTCCGGGTAGAAGCGCTACCCTGCAGCTTTGCCGCGTCGATCAGATATCCGCTAAAGGCGGGGGAAATACTGTATTTGCCGGATTCATGGATGAATGTGTTGTGCTCCAACGCATTGGCAAGATTGTAGCGCACAAACTTGGGATAGCCCGGAAGGGGGGAGAAATTGACAATGGATTGCGGATTGCCCTGCATCGTGGTCTGCAGGAAGAGCTGCTTGGGCAAGGCGTCCGACCCGGCTTCAGAGCCAAGCGCGGTGATACCCAGCAGAGCTCGGTTCTGCTGCAAGAGATAGGGCGAGCCATTCAGCCAGGGATGGCTTTCCGCGATGCTTGCATTGTATTCCAGCCGGAGCTCTGTGCAGGGTGGGGCGGGGTCTTCATATGATATCTGCCCGGCTTGCGTTTGTAGTGCCAATTTCGGCTTCAGGCAGGGGATGGTCAACACGCTTGCGGATTCACTGATGCTGCCGAATAAATATATGCCGGAGGAACTGATTCCGCTATAGACAAAGCCGTCTTTGGTGCTGAAGTGCTCCGCGTCGTAGGCTCCCGCGTGGGTTTTGAAGCTCAGGATGTCTTTATCCGCGTTGCGAAAAGCGCGCATCAGACGTGCGGAGGAGGGTTGCGGTAGTTGGTTGGCAAAGCCGAACTCGATCCAATGTTCATCCCCGAGGCTTTCCAACAGGGTGCCTCCGCTGAAGAAGCTGATCTTGAAGGCTTGCGCGGAGCCACTGAGGGTGTAGGGCTTTGTCCCAAAGTAATCCGCCAGCAGTTCACCGTAGCCGGGGGCGCGGTCAATCAGCACACTGTATCCTGGTAGATTCAGACTCCGGAGGTCAAGCCACAAATCCTGCAGGTAGATCTGCTGGTGGCTGCCATCCAGGTTCAAGGCCAGCGTCGAGGAGTTGGCAAGAGGTTCAATCAGGAAGTAAGCTCCCGCGCCGTCGAAGAAGCTGACCAATGCTTCGTCCTGATAGAGCCAAGTGTTGTCGGATTGCGGCCAGCTGTCGATGCGCTCTGCGCTCAGTTTAATCCACTGGGGATCTCCGCTTTTTGCGGGGTGGTGGCGATAGTGCAGGATCGGGGTGTGACTGCTGGTGCCCTCGCCTTGAGTGCTGACCTCCAGCACTTTGGTGAGCATGGCAAAGCCGGGATAGATGGCTTGCAGGCCGCTCAGTTGTTCTGTATCCAAAGTGTCCTTCAGGCGGATCTGAGTAGCTCCGAGCTCCTCCAGAAACTCTTTGGGGATGTAGAGATTAACGCTTTCTTCAGGGTTATAAAGCAGCGCTTGAACATCGCTGTTGCTTTGGGGGATATTCAGCAGCATGCTTGGCGCGAGATTCACCAGAGCAAAAAGGCCGCTGCCATCGACATCATAGAACACGCGCTTTTTGCCATAGGGGTAGATCGCTACGGGGGCAGCGTTGAGTGTGTAACGCAAGCTGAGCAGAGTGCCGGAGCCTTGTACTGTGTTCTGGGTGAGTTCTGTATAGAGCGTGGCAAACCCTGATGTGTTATCCAGCTGGATGTTCTGTCCGGCGCGGATGATCTCGATCAGATAGCTGTTGCTGAGGCTGGCAGAACCTTCAGCAAAGGCCAGGCTGTCCCTTTCTAACATGCTTTCCGCTTTCTGGAAACGAATCTCATCGCCATACCAGATCAGGTGGTCGGCAATGCTTTCTTTGGGCAGATAGAGGAAACTGTCATCATTGGCAGAGGGGATCAGGTGGTCGGAATATACCAGGATCTTGCTCGCGATGAGATACTCTTTGGGGTCCAGATTGGGGGGCAAAAGGAGGTCTTCCCGCAGGTTGCAGGAGCTAAGCATCAGGGTCGTAATGACCAGGCTAAATGCTATAAGAAATAGAGAATGAACTGCTGTGATCCGCTTCATTATCTTGGTATCCTATTTGATGATAAAGTAAGACGCCCAACTTCTTGCTGAGGGGGCTGTAGATCGAGATGGCATATGCGGAGTCGTGCGCGGTGAAAGTGTCGTTCAACACGCCATAGGGGCTGGTCCACCATGCTTGGTTGCCCAGATAGAGGTAGCCGTGCAGCCAGGTGCTGCTCCCGATTCTGCCTCCCAGGCTGAATGCTGTCAGGCTGCGCTCGGTGTCGCTGCCCAGAGCATCATTATCCTGATATACCAGGGAGTGGCTGAAGCTGGCGGAAAGGCGGTCGCTATCAAGCTTTAGTCCCAGATCCGCCTGCTGGATGTCGAAGCGCTCAAACGAGCTGTAATGCGCGCCCAGGGAGGGGGTAAGCTTCAGTTTGCCGATGTAGATAGCGGGTTTGAAGGCAAGAGCATAGCTGTTGCCGGGATAGACCCGTTGGTCGTCTCCGTGGATCATGCCGGCACCGGCTTCCAGAGTACCGATGGGGCTCTGCCAGCCTGCCCGGAGCTCCTGTTTGGTTCTAAACCGAGCGCCATCCAGATAGATCTCTTCCACGCCCAGCTTCAGACTAAAACCGGATTTGCGATAGGCCGCGCTGAAGCTTCCGCTCTTTTTATCCTGATAATCGCTGCTAAAACCCAGAGCAAGCAACAGGCTATGCGCTTGCAACCAGCGGGTGGCCGTGGAATCCGGAGCATTGGGGAGCTTCCGGAAGGCACGGCGGGCGGCGGGGTAATCCTGCAGATAGAGGTATTCCCAGGCTTTGCCCAGGGTGGCTGTGTTTCGGATTGCGGCGGTTTCTGCCAGCTTTTCTGCCATTGCGTAAGCATGCCGCGCGCGCAGATGACGGTTTAGGGAAGATGCGCCATAAGCATAGTAGCTGTAAAACGGAGCGTGATCAGGCATGGAGCGGAGCAATGTATTGGATCTCTGCAGGGATTCTTTGAAGCGCCCCAGAGCTTGCAATGCCCACAGGCTGCCTTCCGCGGCAGTGCGTTGACCGGGATCCTGCGTGAGCACTGTGTCGTAGTGCAACAGTGCTTCTTCCGGGCTCCCCGCAAGCATCAGCTGATATGCCAGCTCCAACCGGGATGCGGCATCCACCGGGTTTTGCGCCACCCGCAGGCGTAAAGCCGGGAGCTGGTTGTTTGTTTGAGCCGCCAGCATGCCGATGAGGCAGAGGATGAGCAAGATCAGGGTTTGCTTCACTGCGTATCCAGAATGTCCTTGTAGTCTATCACGATCTGAGATTGGGGGAAGTATTTCTTCAATATCCGGTATTGTTTCCCGGCTTCACTGATGTTTCCGCTCAGGTAAAGGTTGTTCACCAGATATCCGCGGTTCTCCATGTCCCAGGGAGAAATGCTGATGATGCGGGCAAAGTAATCCGCGGCAAGGCTGTAGGACTTCTTCATATATGCCGCGTAAGCCGCTTTGGAGAGAGCCAGGGTGTTTTGGGGGTTTTGCTCCAGCATCGCTTGCGTGCCAGATAGCACTTCATCCCACAAGCCCAGGGCGAGCTGGCAATTGATCACTCCCAGGCGGGCATCCGCATGGTCCAGGCTTCTCAGGCTGCGTTGATACTGCTCCAAAGCGCTCTGATAGTTCCCCATCAGGTAACTCAGCCAGGCAACGCGCATCATGTAGAACACTTCTGTGGGGTCCTTTTCTGCCAGGTTCTGCATGACCAGAATGGCGTTGTTATAATCTCCCCGGGCTTCTGCCAGATATGAATCCTGGATGCTTTGAGCGTCGGTCGCCACTAGCTGCAGGCAGAACAGCAACAGCAGGACAGCGATGGTGGTTCTATGCATTGTTCTCTTCCTTTTTGTGAGGTTCAATGCGGGTAGCGCTTAGCATCAGCTCTCCCGCGCGGTGAAGCCGGATCTCGCGAATCCCGTTGGTGCGGTCCATGATCAGGTCACTCTCGTAGTTGCGCAAGCGCATACCGAGTACACTCAGCTCGGTTTTGCTGCTTAGCCGAAGTCCGCTTTCCGTGGTGGCGAGGCAGGATTCACTCGTTACCCGGATAGGGCGGAAGAAGGGGATCAAAAACAGCGTCAGGTTTTTCCAGAGCGGGTTCATCGCCACAGACAGGCTTGGTTCATCCTGCCAGGAGATGCTCTGGTTTTCGATGTAGGGGATGCGTCCCGCGGCAATGGCAAAAGCACTGAGGGTGCTATTGCGTTTCCCCTTCAGGCTTAGGGCGTTGAAGATACCGTGGTAGATGGAAAACTCCATCCTGCTTCCGGCATCGGAGACAATGCTGTGGGTGCCCATCAGATCCAGCTCCACCTTCCATTGTTCCTCGCGGCTGCCTTTGGCGTTCGTTAGCCGGAAGCGTTGTTCTTGGCCGTAGCTCAGCTGCAGGATATTGGTGAGGTCTTTCTCCGGAACCAGGGCGGAGACCATTTCTCCTTCCTCCGGGATGCCGCTGGCGATGAAGCGATAGCTGCCGTCAGCATTCTGCACCTTGTAATTCAGGATATGCGAGAAGACGGTGCGGGAACCGGCATCGATGGCGGCCTGAGTCTGGAAGTGCAAGTGGGGGACAAAGGATCTGCCGGAATTGCCCACTTGGCCGATCTTTTCGCCGATCTTCACATAGTCGTTTTCTGCCAGCTTGACAGAGCCTTCTTTCAGATGCGCATAAAGTGTGAATAAACCGTATCCGTGCGAGATGCTGACATAGTTTCCCCAGTTATCCACCGTGTTTGCATCACCGATGGGATTATCCGGGATGCTGTTGACTACTTTTGCCACATAGCCCGCCGCCGCGGCATAGACCGGTTTGCCGAAACAGTAATAGTCCGCCAGCTTTTGGGAATCCTCAGAGTACTTATTGCCCTTGGTGTCCAGAATCTCGAAATCCCAGGCCATTGCCCAGTCCTTTTTGTGGGTATGCGCGCCATTGTGTCCCTGGGTAACCAGCCACTGCCCAGAAATCGGCATATGGATTTGCGGCACCCCCGCGCTCACAAAACGGCGATAGCGTGAAAGATAGGCATCCAGTGCTTTCTCCGGGTGCAGAATACCATAGTCGTTCATGATCGGGGAGCGGTGCTGCAAGCGAAGCCGCAGGGCATAGATGAGGGCGATGACCACGATATTCATCGGCAGGGCAAAGATCGGCAGATACAGGAAGCTCGGCCGTCCGGACATCATATCCGAATAGTAATACTTGCCGGACATGGCATAGACCAACAAGAAACCGGTGATCGTGGCAAATATCGCCAGCAAATAGCTGCTTTTGCCGGGGATCAAAAACACGGAGCCCACCGCCATACTGATCAGGATCAGGTTGAAACCCGGGAAGAACATGCCGTAGGTACTGCCGATATTGGTGTATTGGATCAAATAGAAACAAATGCTCCAGCCCACCAGAGAGAGCATGAAACCGATGCGTGTGATCAGCAGCAACACCACCGCCACGATGATCCCCACAAAGAGATCCGGCACAAACATCACACTCCCCAGGCTCAGGAAGTAATCCTGCCAAAACCAGGATAGCTGAACCTGATGCTGAAAGATCAAAGGCTTCTGAAAGTTCAACCCGGTGAAGTAGCCGCTGCGCACCAGATAATACCAGAAGAACACTGCCGCCAAAGAGAAAGCCAGGCTCATCGAAGGTATCTTGAACAGGCTCTGGCACAGATAGTTCAGCCCCACGTAGAGGAAGAATGTGGCCAGTGATGCAATCATCACCAGGGCAAAGAAATGCGGATTCAGCGTAGCGGTGCCACTATAGGGATAGTAATATCCGATCGCCAGCCCGATCAGTAAACTGTTGAATGCCAATACCCCGCTTGTGGAATCAGCGTTCTCAAAGCCCAATCCTCGTGATACCAGCATCGCCAAAAGCAAGGATATCAGCCCCGCCAGTCCGATGATCGGAGAAGCAAAGGTCACCAACATCAGCGCCAGCCCGATCCACACGCTATCCGAAAACAGAATCGTGGAATAGGCGTTCGGTACCGCTTTGGCAAAGGCAAGCAGATTGCCGGTTTTCATCATAGTGTTCTGAGGTGCTCCGGGATTCTCTCGCGGGCATTCACATCCTGTAGTGTCTCTTTTTCACGGATCAGTTCCACCTGTCCGGTTTCGCAGATTAGCAGGATTCTGGGGCGATATTCGATGAACTGCATCCATTGCGTGTTGTTATAGGCACCCGCTGGGGTGATCAATACCTTATCGCCAAAGTGAAGATCCGGGAAGGGCACCGCGGGGCGGATGATATCGATATTCATGCACAGCGGACCGTAGAAAATGGTATTCTGGTATGCGCCCGGGAAGCTGCGTGTGGGGTTCACCTTCAGTTTGTACCACCAGGCGGTGATGGCGGTATTCACCCCGGCATCCAGGATTACAGCCCTCTCCCCGGTGGGCAGGTTCTTTTTGCCCAACACGCTGGAAATCAAATAGCCCGCTTCATCCACCAAAGCTCTTCCAGTTTCCAATACCAGGGTGGGCAGGTTTTCACGCACAAATTGAGATTCATTGAAGGCATTACCGATCGCCTCGGCATACTGATCAAAAGAAGGTGAGGCAAATTCCCCGGGAGTGTATTGAGAATGCAATGTGTTTTGAGAAGCAAAGCCGCCCCCGAGATCGATATATTCCATCACAATCCCGTGATCCTGCTGGATCCGTGAGGCCAGTTCCAGCAAGGCTTTGGCTGCCCAATAGTAAGCATTGGCATCCAGGATGAAGGTGCCGATATGCGTATGCAATCCCCTCAGATTCATCGCTTTGCCGGAGAGCAGACGCTGTATGGTGCGATAGGCTTCTCCGTTTTCATAGTTGAACCCAAAGCGGCTCCATTGCGGGCTGATGCCGGTATCCATGTTAACCCGGATCGCCACTTGCGGGATGGTATCAAGCTCTTTGGCAAGCTTTTCGATCAGATACAATTCATCCAAATGGTCGATGTGGATCAGGGCGTCTTCCTCGATGGCAATCCGCAAAGCCTCAGCGCTTTTGCCAGGCCCGTTGAAGATTATATCCTTGCCCTCAATGCCCAGTTTCCGTGCCATCTCATATTCCATGCGGGAAACCACTTCTGCGCGGGCGCCTTCCTGATGAAAGATGCTGCACACCGCCGCCAGATAGTTTGTCTTGTAACTCCAAGCCAGTTCCACCTTGGGATAATGCATTTGCATCACATCCTGCAGTCGGCGATAGCGTTTGCGCATTTGCGCTTCCGAGAGCACGATCAGGGGAGAGCCGTACTCTTTCACGAGGTCATTAATGGGCACGCCTTCGATATTATCCTGATGGCGCACAACGCTTTTGGCGCCATATTTATTCATGTTTCCGGCGCTGTTGCGTTCGATGTTTGGGGCCATGTATGCCTTTTTCATTTTTCCTTCTTCATAAGTTCGCTTTTAGCAGAGATTTCGCCCATCAAGGAGATGTCTGTAATGATGTCCTCGGCATGCCGGATGAACAGGGTGCCGGATTTACACTGCGGGAGTGGGGCAAGGTCTTGGCCCAGGGCTTTCAGCACCACTGCCGCAGGCTGGTTTTGCCCGGAACCTTCTGCCAAACGCACCCAGGCCGGAAAGCGGGGATTGATCTCGATCAGGTAATACTGTCTGTCGTAACCGCGCATCACTTCCAGTTCGCAGGGTCCGCGCCATTTGAGCAGAGCGATAACCTTGGTGGCAAATTCTTCCAATTGCTGGTTTTTCACCACCACGCCCCCGAAGCCTTTGCCTTTGTCCGTAATCACCAGCTTCTTTTGGGGCACCATGCCCAGGATGCCACCTTCGCCATCGCCAACGATCACGATGTTGTATTCATCACCGGGGATCATTTTTTGCAGAATGATGGGCAAGCCCCAGCGGCTCTCGATTTCATAGAAATACTTCAGCCCTTCTTCCACGTTGTTGGCTTTATACGCTTCATAATAGCGCCCCTTGATCATCATGGGATACTGTTCTTTGCTGCTGATGATCTGGCTGATCTCGCTCACCAATGCGGTATCTGGCACCAGAATCCCCCGGGGCGGGAAGTAGGTGGCAAGCTTGGTTTTATCGCGCAACAAAAAGCATTCCTCCGTGGGCAGATAGCTGTGGATGCCCAGCTTGCGAAGTTCATCCTGCAAACGGATATACAGAATCACTTCCGCGTCCAGAGTGGGGATGATCACGTCGATCTTGCTTTTGGCAACGATGTATTCCATGCGGGTCAGAAACGCTTCAGCTCCGGCAGAGGGGTAGGGCATCTGATACACTTCATCCACCAGATCGTCCAGATAAATCCCGGATTCCATGGAATCGTACACCAGCCCGATGATTCTGCCTTTGAAGCCTGCCGCGCGGATGCTGCGGATTACCGGCACTCCGGGCTGGGGATTGTCGCCCGTCTTTAGTCCGGTGACTGCTATGGTGATGTCCAGGGCGGAAAGATCCGGGTTTTGGGGTGACCGGTGCATCAGAATTCCACCAAACCGAGTGCTTCAAGCATCAGCATATAGTGTTCAAAATCGCTGTTGAAATTGTCTTCGCTTACTTCGTATTCTGCCAGAACTTTCTCCCGGACAGTTTCTTTGTCTATGCCCTGAGATAACAGTTTCATGATGTAAATTCCGGTTTCGTTACTTGTGTAACTGTATCCCGAATTAGGGTCAAAAATAAAGCCATTGTCGTTCATGGCCAGGTTCTGCAATCTGCTAAAGTCCATTATTCCTCCCGGGAAGGCGGCGTGCTGTTCGCTAAGTGATCGGTATCTTTCGGCACGCTTCACACTAAATCTATACGATATAGTAAATTAAGCAACAAATATTTCTATGTGAAGCTTAGGCGTGTTTCCCATGATGCATGTTTATACTGCGGCTTTTCTCTTTTCCTGCATAATTTCACCTTGCAGAAATTTTGCGGGATACTACGGGCTCATGCTGTTCTGTTTCTGCCGTGAAATTGTGAATCTGGTTCACGCATCTGCAGTGATTGACTGCGCTGCAGAAACCAGATCAACGGAGCCGACGAGGAGAAGGCAACTGGACATGGACAAACGCTTCTTCAACTTCGAATATGCTATCAAGATTTACTAATCCTGCATTTGGTCAAGTAAATTCTTCGTCCCGATCCCAAAGCAAGCAAGCCAATCCGGCTGAGGCGGGTTTATGCTGTTATCCAGGCATTATACTCGGGTGGTGATGGCTTTATAACAGCTCGATATGAGCTTGAAATCTGCTGAAGCGCCAGTGAGTTCCCGTAGCGCAGCTTTCCGAAGCTGCGAAATCCCGTAACGTAGCTTTCCGAAGCTACGAATCACCACTTCGGAGGATCGGAATCCTCCGCTACGAAATCCCCGTAACGCAGCTTTCCGAAGCTGCGAAATCCCCATACCGCAGCACCAAAGAACTAAGAACCAAAAAAAACCGCCCCCCAGCGGAAGCGGTTCATACTATACTCGTTGATTGTTTATCTCGTTTTTCTGTCGATTACCTGCCAATGCTATTTTGCTGAAATCCCAAAAATAACGGAGAATTCGATTTGGTGGTGTCTCAAGCCTTGCACTGCTTTATCCCGAAACCCGGCATTTTGAAGCTCGTTGTGGGTGGAATTGTACGCGGCTGTATACGTCTTGCACTGCTTTATCCCGAAACCCGGCATTTTGAAGAGGATTGTGGGGCTAGCGGCAAAAAGTCTGTGGGAGGAGGGATCAGGGCTTTTCTCCGTGCTTATCCATCCTTTCCCCAGGGATAGAGAAGTGCCTTTTGTGCCACAAACCGGGATGAACTATAAGACTCCCAGCCTCTGCTGTTGGTAGCTCTTATCCTGGATGTTTTTCCACCACTGTTGGTTTTCCAGATACCAGACGATGGTTTTGCGGATACCGCTTTGGAAGGTTTCGCGTGGTTTCCAGCCCAGTTCGCGCTCGATCTTTCCGGCGTCGATGGCATAGCGCAGATCATGACCGGGGCGATCCTGCACATAGGTGATCAGTTCTTTATATTTGATGCCTTTGGGGCTGGGTTCAAGTTCGTCCAAGAGTTCGCAAATGATGCCCACGATGTCGATGTTCTTGATCTCATTGTGCCCGCCGATGTTGTATGTCTCGCCGGTTTTGCCTTTGCGGATGATGGTGTTGATGGCCTCACAGTGGTCGGTCACATAGAGCCAATCGCGCACATTCAGGCCTTTGCCATATACAGGTAAGGGTTTGTGGGCAAGGCAGTTCAGGATCATCAACGGAATCAGTTTTTCGGGGAATTGATAGGCTCCATAGTTGTTGGAGCAATTGGAAATGGTTACGGGCAGGCCAAAGGTGCGCTGCCAGGCGCGGAGCAGGTGGTCACTGGCGGCCTTGGAGGCGGAATAGGGGGAGGAAGGATCGTAGGGGGTGTCTTCCGTGAACATACCGGTTTCGCCTAGGGAGCCGTAAACTTCATCTGTGGAAACGTGATGGAAGCGTAACCGGGCTTTTTGGTCTGCCGGGAGCTCTTTGAAGAGTTCAAGCGCGGCTGCCAGCAAGGTTGCGGTGCCCATCACGTTGGTCTGCACAAATTGCAGGGGACCATCGATGGAGCGGTCCACGTGGGATTCCGCAGCGAAGTTTACAATGGTATCGGGTTCAAAAGCCTTAAAAATCTGGTTGATCCGGGGGACGTCGCAGATATCCGCGTGTTCAAAGTGGTAGCGGCTTCCGCCAAACCTGGCTTCGATATCGGTCAAAGATTCCGGGTTTCCGGCATAGGTAAGTGCATCGATATTCAGTACCTTGCCATTAAAAGCGGGATCCGCGAAGAGCTCGTGGATGTAGTTCGCGCCGATAAATCCGGCTCCACCGGTTACGATAACTTTCTGCATAATTTACCTCAGTTTTTCCAATAGGGTCTTTAATCTATCCAGCTCGTGCTGAGTCTTGAATTCCAGAGTGATCTTGCCGCGGCCTTTGTTCTCTTTGATCTGAACCTTGGTTTGCAGGATGCCGCTCAGTTCTAGTTCCAGGCTTCGGGTGAGGGTTGTCCTGGGGGTGGGCTCGCCGGTTTTGTCCAGGCTTTGGGCGAAGCTCTTGGCCTTGTCTTCGGCTTGGCGCACGGTGAGTTTGTATTTGATGATGAACCCGGCGAAGGCTTGCTGAAGCTCCGGCTCCACCATCAGCACCGCGCGGGCGTGTCCGGCGCTGAGCAGCTCGGAAGCAACCATGCTGATGACCTCGGCTGGCAGCTTCAAAAGGCGCAGACTGTTCGAGATCGTGGTGCGTTCCTTTGCCATCACCTGGGCGATATCCGCGTGCGTGAGCCCAAAATCTTCTGCCAAAGCTTGATATGCCATGGCTTCCTCGATCGGGTCGAGATCTTCCCGCTGGATGTTTTCGATGATCGCCAGCTGCAGTTGCTCTTTCTTGGAAACCGAGCGGATGACCACCGGAACAGAATCCAGCCCTGCCAGTTTGGCGGCTTCCAGCCTGCGTTCTCCGGCGATCAGCTCGTAATCGCTACCTTCACTTTTGGTAACGATCAGGGGCTGGATGATGCCGTTCTCCAGGATGGATTGGGCAAGTTCCTGCAAACGATCGGGATCGAACTTTTTGCGGGGCTGATAGCGGTTTGGGCGGATGCGTCCGATGGGCAGGGTGCCGATTCCCGCGCTGGGTCTTTGCTCATTCTCGCCATTGGGAATCAGGGCGGAGAGGCCGCGTCCAAGATGTTCGTTCATGGTTGCCTCTTCATTTGTAACGCTCGATTACTTCGTTGGCGAGGTTCAGGTAGCTCATTGCGCCCGGAGAGCGGATATCGTAGAGAAAGATCGGCTTGCCGAAACTGGGTGCTTCAGTGAGCTTGATATTGCGGGGGATCACGCTGCGGAACACCTTTTCTTTGAAATAGCGATGCACTTCCTTGGCCACCTGCATGCTGAGGTTCACCCGCTTATCGAACATCGTGAGCAGAATGCCCAAGATATTCAAACCGGGGTTCAGGTTTTTCTGGATCAGGCGGATGGTGGTGAGTAGCTGGCTAACCCCTTCCAGAGCGTAATATTCGCACTGAATGGGCACGAGCACATCCGTGGAGGCGGTCATGGCGTTCACAGTGAGCAGTCCCAGCGATGGCGGGCAATCGATGAGGATGTAATCCCAGTCTGCCAATATGGGCTGCAATGCTTCTTTCAGCTTGTGTTCGCGGGCAAACTCGTGCACCAGCTCAATTTCCGCCCCGGTGAGGTTGATGTTGCCGGGAACGCAGAAGAGGTTTTGAGTGCTGGTGGGCAGGATGCAATCCGCAAGCGGGACTCTGCCGATCAGCGCGTCATAGACCTGCAGTTGCACCTTGTCTTTCTCGATGCCCACGCCGCTGGAGGCATTGCCCTGGGGGTCAAAATCGATCAGCAGGGTGCGCTTCTCCAGCACGGCGAGAGCCGCAGCAAGGTTCACGGTGGTGGTAGTCTTGCCCACACCACCTTTCTGGTTTACGATCGTAATAATCTTTGCCATATACTATCTATTTCATATCCTTATCATTAGCGTTTCATGAGGTCGCGCTGGGCTACCTGGATCAAGCTTCTCTGGCCCAGATGTTCGTCTTCCCGGGCCAGGATTTGCGTGTGCTTGATCCCTTCCAGATCGGCCATAGAGCGCGATTTGTACATCACCAGATGCCCGGAAGGCTTCAATAAGCGCCTCAGCGGGGAATAGTAGCGCTCTTCCAAAGCCACTGCCCGGCAGAGAATGAGATCAAAACTGGGACGCCGCGCCAAAAAAGCGTAGTCTTCCAGCCGGGCACATTCCACACTGGTGTTTGACAGAGAAAGCGCTTCCACGATCTCGGTGAGAATCTTGGTCTTCTTTGCCGTGCTATCTAAAAGCACCATTTCACAACCGGTACTGACCAATTGGATGGGAATCCCGGGTAAACCTCCCCCGGTTCCGAAGTCCAATACGGTTTTATCCGCAAAATCCAAACATTCCACAGCGAGCAGACTGTCAAGGAAATGCTGAACCCAGTAGCTCTGAGGCGGCATTTTGCGGGAGACCAGGTTCACCTGTTTGTTGTGCTCGGTCAGCAGTTTATGAAAGTGCTCGAATCTGCCCATCAGTTGAGGGATGTCCGGCAGTCCGAGTTTGATCAGGTAGTCTTCAAAGATCTGTTTTTCGATAATCATGTGTTTTCCTTTGGCAGGTTGCGGATTAGCGCTTGAATCAGGAACGAAGGGTCGTCGTGGAACTCTTCCAGTGCAAGCTTGGCCTCAGCACTTTTGTGCATGCTGATGGATCTTGCCACCAAAAAGCGCAGGCGCTCATTTGGCTGATCCTTTTGTTGTAAAAGAAGTTGCAGGCTCTCCGGGGCATCCAGATTGCCCAGGGCGGCGATGCACGAAGCGGTGTAGCGTGCTTCAGCCAGATGTTGCGCCAATTGCGGCAAGATCCGGTTGTCTCGCTCACCTGCCAGCAGCGAGATTGCGGTCTTTGCCTTCATGGAATCGGGATTGGCGGTGTGACCCAATAGTATTTCTCTGAACTCCGTGTCTTGCTTGCACAGGGCTTGCAACGCGCGGTATTCCAAGCCGGATTTGTTTGCCAGCTTATGTTCCGCGATGTAGGAACGGGCTTCAGCGGCGCGCTCCAGCATGTATTGGCGGGCAGTGCGTACCCGGCTTACGGCGTTGCCCACTTCCCATTCGGAGGCTGCGGCGAAGATTTCCGCGATGGGGGCATCAGCGGCAGGAGCAGCCAGTTGTTCTTCATCTTTTTCCGGTTCAGGTTTTTCTATGATGTTGAGTTCCATATCCTTGCCAAAACCGTATGTGCCTTTTTGCCACTGTGTGTTGTTTGCCTTGGTGGAATCCGGATAGCTGTCCACACCCCCGGCATCCAGGAAGAGGCCCAAGCCTCCGGTACTGCGGGAGAAATTGGCATGGCCGTAGTTTTGAGCTTCACTGCGTTCATAGCGGTCATTGCCACTGGAATCCACGAAGATACCCAGGGAGTTTGAGAGTCCCAGCCCATTGCCGCCGTGGATGGAGTAGGCATCATCACCGCCGCCGTCGATGAAGAGCCCGAATCCGTAATCGTGTCCGGCACCCTGTCCGGGACCGTTGCGGCTGTAATAGCAGTCGTTTCCGGCACCGTCATAGAGAATGCCGCTTGCCAGATGAATCCCGGAGCCCTGGGGATAGTAAATTGCGTTATAGACATCGTTCCCGGCTTCATCCATGAGGATGCCGGTGGCGTACCAATAGCCCACACCCTGGGCATAAACTCCGCCCAGATATTTGTCGTTGCCCTGTGCATCATGAAGCAAGCCCAGCCCACCCGCCAGATAAGGACGGATGCCGTAGCCCATGCCCTGCCCCATCGTGCGGTAGTCGTTTGGCATCAATGGCGCATGAAAGTATTTGCCGCCCAGGTAATAGCGGTCAGATCCGGAGTAATCCGCCAATACGGCGGTACCGAAAGTGGAGCCAAACGCCTGGGCCAGAGCGTGAGCGCTATAATTATCGTCCCCGGCGTCGTCCCTCAGATACGCGATGCCCAGGATTGCCGCGGCTTGGGAGAAGATTCCGCTCTGGTAGATGTCGTCACCGGCTTTGTCCAGATGCCACATGCAGCCCATCAGCGCGGAAAAAGAGAAATCTGCCAGTTGATACACATCGTCTCCGGCAATATCCATGCCAAAGAACAGTCCCTGGCGGGCAAAGAAGGAGGGTTCCCGAGAGCGATAAATATCACTCCCGGCTTTGTCGATGAGCAGCATGAGGGGATTGATGCGGGAAGTATATAGAGGGATATCGTAGATGTCATTCCCGGCGGGGTCGAGGATCAGGCAAACGGGATACTCAGCCAGTTGGGGGAAGTTTTCTGCGCTATAGACATCGTGCTTCGCGCTTCCGATAATCATCAGCCCAAATTCGCTCTTATGCACCAGCACCTTGTCGTTAACCGGTTCAAAAGTGGCAACAGTATCACGCAGCTGCAGCATTGCCTCGGTAGCGGCGATCAGGGATGCCATGTCCATTTTCAGGATCAGCCGGGCAAAAGCCTCAATGTCCATCTCTTCCAGCCAGGGCAGCTGGTGATCGGCAAAATAGCCGCGATAGCGTTCGTGATCTTCCTGCTCGATCATCACTTGCATCAGGAATGCGGCGAGGCTGTCTTGCGCGGCAGGGCTTAGCGCGGCAAAGCTTTGCTCATACATTCTGTTTATAAAGCGGTAACAGAGCTCCACATAAGCGAACAGATCACCGGCAGAGTTCAAGCGGGGATTGGGCAGTTCCAAGCGGTAAAACGGGCTTTCTTTGGCGATACTGCCCAGATAGCGCGGAAGCTCACTCTCGGTTCTGGCCTGCATTTTGGCGCGCAGATCATCTAACAGCGGCAGGGATTTCAGCCCACTGCTCAGCACTTGCAAGTGCCAATCCGATTTCCCCACAGTATCCGGATCCCAATCCCGGTAGAAAGCGGTATGCTCCAAGCTAAAGCCTTCGGTATTCAGCATTTCGGAAAGCACTTCCAGTTCGCCGATGGAGAGCATTTCCCCGGCACACAAATCCCCATGGCCAAAGCTGAAACAAAGTGCTAAGGCACACAGGATCAGCAATTTAACGTTATTTAGCAACTTCATCTGAACCTCGTTGGTCAAGGCTAAGAATTATGCCCATTCTTGTCAAATGTTCTTTTCTTTTGGAACACTTCCAGCCTCAAAAATATCTATATTGCGCAGCTCTGTCCGGGCATGGCAAACTCACCCTTTGCTTGACGCGTTGTCGGCATTTTAAGGATATTTTGAGCTTAAATAAAGCCATGGTCACAGCTTGAAAAAAGCTTAAAACCAAGTTAAAACAAGCGCAAGAGATCGGGCAAGCCTAAGGTGCTGCGAGACCATATCTCGAATCAAAGCACATAATATCTTGCCAAACTGTGGATAAATTCGCATGCCGGGATTGCGGCGCAGGGCATTACTTGCCGAAAGGGAAAACACACTTATAATATCTATAAAAACGATGAGGCAGATATGAAACACATAATTCTCATTTCAACCATGATTATAATGGGGATGAGTCTTTGGGCTCAGGATATGTTCCGGGTGGAAACCGAAATTGGAGCAGCCTTCAGCGGCTACAACGATGTCCGCAGTCCCAATGATGACCAGACCATCCCGATCCTCTCCTTCACGGATGACCTGAGCACCAATCCGGGTTTCAGCAGCCGTCTGTTGCTGCATTATAAACCCCATCCCCGGCATCAGATTTCCCTGCTGGCAGCACCGCTTACTTTGAAACCGAAGGGCACGCTGCCGGAAGACATCACTTACGAAGGGGTGGATTTCATGGCCGGCGAGCAGATCGACGCAATCTATCGCTTTGATTCGTATCGCCTGGGCTACCGCTACTTCTTCCCGAAACCGTTGTTTGTGATCAAATCCATCGGTGTTGGCGGAAAGATCCGGGATGCCGAGATCCGGCTGGAAAGCGGGGATAAGAGCTCCGCGAAGACCAATACCGGCTTTGTCCCGCTTTTGAACATCAATATGGGCTATCCCATCATGGAAGAGCTGGAATTGGTTTTGGAAGCTGAAGGCCTGGCATCACCTTATGGCAGAGCGGAAGACGTCTATCTGGGGCTGGATTTTAAGGTTAACCACAAGCTGAACATGCGGGCGGGATATCGCTTGCTGGAAGGTGGCAGTGATATCGACGAGGTTTACACTTTCGCGATGATCCACTATGCCACGCTTGGTTTCAGCATCAAACTATAAACAAGGAGTACATACATGGAAGCATTCAGTTTCCACAATCCCACCAAGATCCTCTTTGGAGAAGGGCAGATAAGCGGTCTGGGCGCTGCGATGAAGCAGGATGGCATCTCCAAATGCCTGATGATCGGCGGAACCGGATCGCTGAAGTATAACGGGGCTTATGAGCAAATCGTGAGAGCCTTGAATGATGCCGGAGTCGAGCTCTTCGAAAGCTGGGGAGTGCAAGCAAATCCTACTCTGGATAAAGTGAAGGAGATCATTGCGCAGGTCAAAGAGAGCGGCGTTGAGGCGATCCTGGCTGCCGGCGGCGGCTCGGTGATCGACACTGCCAAAGCGGTTGCCGCAGGCGTATTCTTGAACGACCCCTGGAATGCCTTCACCGGCACCGAAAAGATCCGCAAAGCCATGCCCATCTATACCGTGCTCACCATCTCTGCCACCGGCAGCGAGATGAACGGCAACTTTGTGGTCACAAACATGCAACCCAAACAGAAGTGGGGCATGTTTTCCCCCCTTGTTTATCCCAAACTTAGTGTGATCGACCCCAGCCTGCAGAACACCCTGCCATTCAAACAAACAGCCAATGGCGCCATGGATGCGATCGCCCACATTCTGGAGTATTACTTCGCGGACGACAAGGCGCTCAGCACTTTGGCCATCAATGAAGCGCTCTTGCGCACCATTGTGGAGATGACAGACCGCTTGAAGAGGGATTCCAAAGATCTCGTTGCCCGCGGGAACCTTGCCTGGAGCGCTACTCTGGCGCTGAATGGCCTCAGCGCGGTGGGATTGAAGAGTGGAGACTGGGCTTGTCATAGTATCGAGCATGCGTTTAGCGCTTTACACCCGGAAATCGCTCACGGAGAAGGCTTGGGCGTGATCTTCCCGGCGTGGATCGAGTATCTCAGCGAGAAATATCCCACCCGATTCCTGCCTTGGGCAAAAAATGTGTGGAAGGAGGATAGCATTGCTTTGGCGGTGCGCCGCTTCCGGGACAAACTGCAAAGATGGGGTCTGGCAGCATCATTGAGGGATCTGGGCATCAAACAAAACGAGCTGCCGATCTTGCTGGATATGATCATGGTTCAACCGGAGATCGGCGGAGTCTTCAAACTAAAAAAAGAAGAAGTGCGTTCGCTGTTGATGCTGGCGTTCTGATTCCAATGGATAAATTAAAGGGCGGTTTTTAGACCGCCCTTATCAGAAATGGATTAAACAGCGATCAAGGCTCAAAGTCAGCAACGCTGTTAGTCATTTGTGGAGTTCATGGTAAACACATTGATGCAACAAGATGATCCAGACTAAGCAGGATCATCTCCCTGAAAAGACAAGCTCAGCTAATCAGGGTTTCGGAACCTTGATCATCCCAAACCAATACTCGTCCTGCATATCACTCTCGAACTGCTGGCGGCTTGCGGGATCCTGAATAGCCTTTCCTGCTGCCAAAGCTTGTTCGTAATACTGCTCAAAGCCGGTCTGATCTCCCCAAAGCGCCATCACCCGGGCCATCGCCTCATAACAGTATGCCAAATCCCAATCAAGCGGATTGAGCTCTTCTTTCAAAGTCATGACGTTTTCCGCATGATACAGAGCTTCTTCCTTGTGTCCCAAAAGCGTGTAAACATGGGCTATCATCCACTCTCCCCGCAGGATGTTGATTGGCTCGCCGATCTGCCGCCAGTGATACAGTGAAGCATGCACCACATTCACCAAGGTGTCTTCGTCTTTGCGATCTCGCCCTTCTTTCAGAAGGATATCCCAGCTTTGGTTAAACAGGTTTACTGCCAATTCCTGATGTACTTGATTCATGATCATCTCCTTTGCCGAATTCTCAGTGGAAAACGCTATGCCTGGCATCACCACCAAAAAGATGGCAACTAATAGTACTATGAATTTCATCTCAATTCCTCTTAGGCTTATTCGTGGTGGAATCAGAAAAAAGGTCAAGCAGAATGTTGTGACTTGCATCTGCGAACATCCTGCTTGACAGATTGAGATAGTCAGGCGAAACTCGCACTCAAAGGCAAAATGGCTGTTTATAAGGAGATATATATGTATTTGACCGATGCCCAACTCTTTAGTGAAATCCGGCGCTGTGAATATTGCGCCACCAAACCCTGCAAGACCGCTTGCCCCTGTGATTGCTCTCCGGCAGACTTCATGATGGCAGCATCAGGCGGCACCAAAAGCGATTTCAAGCGCGCCGCCGGGATCATCCTGGCTTCCAATCCGCTGGGCGGAATCTGTGGCGATGTGTGCCCGGATCATCACTGCGTGGCAGCTTGTTCCCGCGAGAAGTTCGACTCCCCGATCCAAATCCCCTCCGTGCAAGCCACGATCATCAAGAAAGCCCGGGAACTGGGCGCGGATCCTGAATTTATACTGCCACAAGCCAACGGCCAGAAGATCGCCATTATCGGTGGCGGACCGGCCGGTATCGGGGCAGCCGTTAGCTTACGGCAATTGGGCTATTTGCCCGAGATCTTTGATGCCGACGAACTGGGTGGCCAGGCCGCGCTGATTCCGGATGCCCGGCTGGACCGCGGGATGCTGATGGCAGACCTGATGTGGCTTAGCGAAGCGTTCAAGATTGTGCACCACAAGCAGCAAATAGCTGAACCCAAAGCACTTTTGGATCAAGGCTACAAAGCGGTTGTGGTGGCAGGTGGTTTGAACAACCCGATCCGCTTGAACATCCCCGGAGACGACAAAGCCATCTATGGCATGGAAATCCTGAAGCAACCCGGTTGTTTCCTCTTTTCCGGTAAGCGGGTTGCCTTGGTCGGTGGTGCGATCGCGGCGGATCAAGCTTTGACCATTGCCCGTGCAGGGGCGGCTCATGTGGAGATGATCACTCTGGAGACCTTTGCCGAAATGCCTCTTACAAATCGAGAGAAAGAGATATTGATCGAAAACGGTGTACTATTCAGCCACCGTACGCGCATTAGCGAGATCATTAACGAAGGCGGGCATACCGTGGGCATCAAGCTACGCAAGGTTACTCTGCCTCAAGGCGAAGAGTTTCATCCCTCCAAAATCACCGATGAACCGGGCTCAGACGAGCAATATCGCCCCTTCGACCTCGTGATCATCGCGGTAGGCAACCGCCCCGCGTTCAAGATCGAAGGCGAAGGCATCTTCAGCACCGGGGATATGGTCAATGGCCCTACCACCGTGGTAGAAGCCGTTGCAGCCGGCAAAAACACAGCCTTCAGACTCGATTCTGAATTGCGCCAAACCGGAGCTTACCTGCACCCTGAAAAGCCCACCAAGAGCACATACAGCGTCCCCGGCTGGAAGCGTATGCCGGTATCGCTGGAGACCGATTTCTTCGGCAGGAAGATGCGCTCTCCCTTCATCCTTTCCGCTGCACCGCCAAGTGACGGCTATGACCAGATGAAACTGGCATATGAAGCAGGCTGGGCAGGCGGCATCATGAAGACCAGTTTCGACAACCTGGAGATCCACATCCCCAGTGAATATATGTTTGTTTGGGGAGATAAGGGCAAGACCTTCGCCAATTGCGACAACGTCTCCGAACACCCCATCGACCGTGTCTGCGAAGAAGTATCCCGCCTGATCAAGGAATATCCCGATCGCCTGACCATGGCGTCCACCGGAGGCCCTGTCAGCGGCGATGACGCAAGTGACAAAGCAGGCTGGCAAGCCAATACCAAAAAGCTGGAAGCTGCCGGCGCGATGGGCATCGAATACTCCCTTTCCTGTCCTCAGGGCGGAGACGGCACCCATGGCGACATCGTGGCGCAGGATCCCAAACTGACCGCCAAGATCATCGATTGGGTGATGCAGATCTCCGATCCCGAGATTCCCAAGCTCTTCAAACTCACCGGAGCCGTAACCGCCATATACCCCATCATCAGCGCGGTAAAGGAAGTTCTGGACCGCTATCCGCACAAAAAAGCGGGCGTAACTTTGGCCAATACCTTCCCCACCTTGGGCTTCAGAGCCGGCAAGGGGAAATGGGACGACGGCATCATCGTGGGCATGAGCGGTGAAGGCGTTTTGCCGATCAGCTACCTCAGCCTCGCTAGAGCCGGTGGCATGGGCGTGTTTATCTCCGGCAACGGTGGCGCCATGAACCATCACGACTCCGCGAACTTCCTCGCTCTTGGTGCGGGAAACGTACAGTTTTGCACCCTCCCGGAACGCTATGGCTACGGCATCATCGATGAACTGGAGAGCGGGCTTAGCCACCTCTTGCAAGAGCGCGGGATCGCCTGTGTGAGTGATTTGATCGGTATCGCTCAGCCCAAACCCGTTACGGACTTCATGGAACTGAAAGCCAAATTCAAACACAGCTCGCTGAAGGACAAAGAACTCTGCGTTCAGTGCGGCAATTGCACCCGCTGTCCATATTTGGCAATCGAACTGGATGCAGACGGTTATCCCAAAATCGATGAAGATAAATGCATGGGCTGCAGCCTGTGTGTTCAGCTCTGCTGGACGAATGCTCTGGAGATGGTAGACGCTAAATAACAGCAAGCATTCTGAATATGGGGCGGACGATCATCCGCCCTTTTTGATTACCGCTGAATCTCTGGATTTGTCCATCACATACCGCTGGGCATCTGCTTTTCTCTTACACTGCTACACGCTATATGCATCAAAGAACAATCGGGAAAAACTCCCTCTATATTATATAGTGTGGACAGCCACTGGACAAAGCATCCTCCAGGCTCCTTGTGCATGGTGCAATAATGCTGTGCTACATATGTTTAGGTTCAGCAAATAATATTGCCGGCAGTCTCCTGAACCCGCTCTATCCCCTGGCAACCTGCATCTCGTGATTCATATCTCCCCGCGCGTGAATGCACGGACACAATAAAAAAAGCAGGATTGGTGCAAAATTTGCTATCCATCAGCAACAGACACAACATGCATTGGAGATTAGTATGCGCTTATATATTTTTTGCCTTGTTTTGCTCTGCTCGCCGGTATTAGCGATCGCTGCTTTACCCGATTGTTATCATAACTATGATGAGATCACTTCTCTGCTCTTCCAGCTGGAAGCGGCTAATCCCGATATCGCCAAAGTGCACCTGATCGGCTATTCTCAGGAAGAATCCCTGCCCATCTATGCGATGCAGATCTCAGACGATGTGGAAGGCAGCTGGGAACGTCCTGCCCTGCTCTTTGTCGGGCAAGTTCATGCCGAAGAAGTGCTGGGCGTGGAGATCACTCTCAGCAACATCCGCACAATCCTTGAAAATCGCGATATGATAGCCTATGCGCCCTGGATTTACCAATTGGACAGTTGGTGGATACCCACTCTCAATCCCGAAGGGCATAACGTGGTGACCTCAAACCTGGACACCTCTTACCGCAAAAACAAGCGGGATAACAACGGCAACGGGATCTTCGACTTCTCGCCCCTAATCGGTGATGATTTTGACGGTGTGGACATCAACCGCAACTTTGGTTTCAACTGGGTGCACAGCGATACCCTGAATCAACCGGCTACCCTGTCTAATCCTGAGCTGCACGATTATTATCGTGGACCTGCTCCGATGAGCGAGAGTGAAGTGCTCGCCATCCAGCAACTCGCGGACGCAAAGAAGTTTATCTACAGCATCTGTTGGCACTCCTCGCGCTCCGGTAAATATGAAGAAAGGGTCTATTACTCTTTCAACTGGAAGGATGTTCGCCCCTCGCCGGATTTCTTGTTTGCGCAGAGCATTGCCAACGGTGTAGCAGGGCAGATAATTACCGAAACCGGCGGCACCACCTATGCGCCATTTCCAAACACCAGCCGCCGCGGCGCGTTTCACGACTGGATGTACAAAGAATATGGCACCATCCAGTTGCTCATCGAGGTAGGCACCAGCAACCTTCAGCCCCAGGAACCTTTGATGTTAAACACCATTCAGCGGGCTACGAACGGAGTGAAATGGCTGATGAACCGCGCTTTATATTTTTCTACCGCTGTGCCCACCAGCTCTATGCTAACCGGCAATATCACAGATTCTGCTACCGGCTCTCCGCTGGAGGCAGAGATCATTATTCCCCAACGCCACGCACCGTGGTTCACACCCCGCACCAGTTCCGCCGAAACCGGCAGATACTTCAAACCCCTGGCGATGGGCAGCTATAGCATTCACGCCCGCAAAAAGGGCTATTGGGACCGCGTCCTGGACAACGTGACCATAAACAACAGCAGCTGGACCACCCGCAGCATCGCGCTTGACCCAAAATCCCCCGCTATCATGCACGGCTATGTGACCGCCGGCGGCACCGGCATCCCCGCTCAGATCGTTATCAAAGACTTTGTGCCGGATACTCTTGCCATCGATGGCCACTATGTGTATCACGGTTTTGAGGGCGAATACCCCATCGAGATCTTCTCCGAGGGCTACTACCCCTATCTGGGCGAGGTCAGCCTCCCCGCCGGAAACACGCAGCATGGCTTCAACCTGAGCCCTGCCACCGTCCTCTTTGCTGAAGACTGGGATTCCGGCACCTCAGCCTGGGAACTGCAAGGTCCCTGGGTGCTGCAGGACGAACTTTCCG
>DHVK01000029.1:84693-95520 GCA_002412625.1 Cloacimonetes bacterium UBA5210 | reverse complement strand
CCTGGGTTGAACCATTCATGGTAGGGTGGGTTGTGATACATCAGTTCAAGATCATTAATCGGCGTTAAATTTGTCCCTCCAAACCACACTTTACCAACATACGACTCAAAATCCGCATAACCATCACCATTAAGGTCTCCTAACGGGCTTGCCGATCGCACTGTTATGGCATCGGTATTGTCTGTTATTACCAGACTGTCTACTTGCGGAAAGTTTTCATCACCATAATACAGCACTATTCTACTGTTCATGTTTGTTCCGCCGGGTATGCCATACTGCAAGATGTAGTCGTCGAAGTTGTCACCATTTACATCCCCAACCCCAATGGCCGTTCTGAACACTATGCCATTTGTCGTTTCCAAGAGGGTTACAAATGGGGCATCGTTGCCAGTCCAGATTATTAATTTAAAGATCTGAGGATTACTCCAAATTGGGCAATGTATCATCAAATCATCCCGTCCATCTCCATTGATGTCGCCAAGAGGCCATGATACAATATAATCCATTACTTCATATGGAATGGTGATTGTTAAATCTGGTATACCCGTGGGATTGGCTGTCCCATAATATACAGCTATCACACATGCCGGGTCTACAGGTAAGGTGATTACCAGATCATCAATCCCATCCCCATTGATATCACCTCCATTAAATGGTCCTGCCGGATACAACTCCCAATTCTCCGTTCCTTCCATCACGAAATCAGGGATATTATCCATATCAGGCCCACCCCAATAGAAGTAAATTTTCCCCCAACATTGCATGCTGTTGTAAACTCCGGTGGGATTCCAATAAGGTGAGTGAACTATCACATCATCATAGCCATCGCCATTGTAATCCATGGAAACTACTCGTTCTCCAAACCAAGAGCCGTCAAATTCCCCAAATAAAGTATTCATCAGCTCTAAACTGTCTATTGCACTTAGCTGCACTGTCATGCATAACAACATGGATATAAGAATTGTAACACGCTTCATTAAGCCTCCTGTAAAATGCTTTGTACACCAACGTTTGTTCGTCGAAACAGTCTCTTTTACTCGGGTATGAAAAACTTACGCATTTTTCATTCCTTTGCGGGAATATATTTCCTTAGCGCGGACTTCTCCCGGTTTTTGCTATAGCCCGGAGAATGCCTTTTCCTCTTTACGACAGGCAAGCTGAATATCGGTAACGGACGCAACCTCGGTCTTGATTAGCACACAGATGTCGCAGATCGAAGGGATTCGCGCAGATTTTTGTATCTCAAAGGTTTTCAATCGGAGTAAGCATATCTGAGCGGAGATCCAGCACTATGATGAGCTCGCGGTTGTGTTTTTACCGGGCTAACTATAGCGCACAGCTAAGGGCTTGCTAAGGTCCTGCCGCGGCCGGCAAACCCGGGCTCAAGCTGATATCAAGTTCTTATCTTCGGGTGAGCACAGCTTGATCACAGCACAAAATCAGTCTGATTGCGGTTTAGCGAATCAGCATCAGACCGGGCAAGGTGAGGGATTCATCTGTCAATAAAGCCGAAACCGCCAATGCGAAAAAGCGCCCCGGTCCCGGAGCGCTTTTCAGCGTTGATTGTTTATCGGTTTTAGGCTTTACTTCATCATCAGCATTTTGCGGCTGAATGTTCCATCCGGGCTTTGCAAGCGGTAGAAATAGATGCCGCTGGCTACTGTTTTTCCGGCATCATTGGTGCCACCCCACACGAAACTATTAGTTCCGGATTGAATTGGGCCATTGTGCAGGGTTTTGACCAACTGGCCTTTGGTATTGAAGATCTGCAGCCCGGCCACGGAGGGCTTGTTGCTCTCAAAAGAGATGACAGTGCTGGGGTTGAAGGGGTTGGGATAGTTGCGCAGGTTTCTCACCGGCAGGCTGGCAACCGCGTCTTGATTTGAGACATAGCTATCGGGAGCGGTGGTGGTGAAGCGAATCACTCTGCCGGCTTCCAGAATTGCGGCGGTTTGGGGATAGACGTTGCCATAGGTATAGGTGAGTCCTTTGCGTCTCAGGTGGTCTTCGATCCCCACCGTAGCATAGTTGCCGTTCACTGCTGGGTTATCCACGGTGTGATACTGAAACACGATATCACCATCGTCCCCATCCTTGGGATAGAGAATGATCTGGAATTTCTCGAGGGAAGCATCGTCTCCGGCCTGGATCGTATATTGGTTATAAGCTTCGTTGTATTGCACGATGTAGCGGTTGTTTGCCGCATCGTGCCAATAGAGGATGCGCATATCGGCGAAGATATCGTTGTTTTCCGGGGTGACCCCGATCTTCTTGCCTTTCAGGTCGTCCCAATAACCGGCAATCAAGGCGGCAGGACCGAGCGCGGCGGGGATGTAGTGATTATTGAAATAGCTTTCAGCAGTATGGATAAATGACACCCAGCCGTTTGAGCTGATCGTCAAGGAGTTGTAATCCTGACCATAGAATCTGAAATTGAAGGGCAGATCCACTTGTTTCACGCCATCGTCCATGATCAGCCAGAGGTTTCCGGGACCGCCGAACTCCGGATCGAGCTCGAACCAGTCGTAAACGGGTGCCAGCTCATAATCGAGGTCGGTGTCATCATAGGCAAAATAGCCATAGGGGCAGGGTCCGGTGGGATCATTGGAGCTGGGGTGCCCGGCGGTAAAGGCGTAGAATGCCGGCCAATCGTAGCCCTGATCATCGCTGAAGATGAATTTTAGGGGGATGTTGCGTCCGTCCCAGACATTGGGTTGCAAGCCGATGCTTACGTTGAACGAAGCTTCCGCGGATACTTCAATGGTTCCGATGTTGATCGGTGCGGAGCTGACTGTGGCAGCCTCGGTGAGCACTTGCACGGTCACTTGTGCATTTTGCAGAGCGGCAGTGCCGGCATTCACAATATGCAGAGTTACCTGGTTATTCTGGTTCAGCTCCAGGCTGCCGCTGTGATCCAAGACCACGATACGGGCGCCGCCGCCTGCCATCTGGAAGAGATGCCGGCTGGAAGGATTTGTGGTCCGGAAATCCAGATTGATGACATCATTGGGATGCACCATGTGGTTGGCTTTCAGCTGATACTGAAGGGTGTGAGAAGCTCCGGGAGCCAGATTGAAGGCATCGGGATTGAGCGCGGTAATCTGGAAGTTCGGGTGTTCAACGAGATGCGCGCTTACTTCGCTAAAGGCGGTCTCCGCATAGTTCTTTACTGTGATATCGATGGTAACGGTTTGATGAGGATTGATGCGGGTATCCATGCCGGTGTTTGCAACAACGCCAATGCCGGCAGCATTATCCGGAGTAAGAGTTCTGACCAAAGGTACCCAATCCGGTTTGGAAACGGTCACTGTGAGCTCTCCTTCTTGCTCGGGATCGATGTTCAGCACAGCGACTCCGTTTACCACTCTGGAATAGGTGAAATTGATGTCGTCCTTGGTTCCAGAGACGATCGCATTTTCCAGATGGGGAGCGAGGATGCGGATGTGTGAGGCAGATTGAGCGAAAGTCAAGCCGCCTTCGATGATGTTCTCTTCGATAACGCTGGGGACCAGGCTCCACATGTTCAGGGAAGGATCCGAGAGGATGTTATACACGTGGAAATAGAAGGGTACATACTGACCCGGGTTAATATCGTTCGGGAAGTTCTTGTATAGTTCCATCTTGCCCATCAGCACCGAGGTGCCGAAACTGCGCACGTCCCAATCCATGATCGAGCGATAAGCTCCGCTGGCGATGGAGTTGTTGAACCTGGTCTTGGTATGCAGATCAGAGGGCCCGACAAATGCTACCGCGCCACCCAAACTGGCAGAGGTGCCCATGCGCATCCAGCGTTCTCCGAAGGAAGGGTTCACGCTATTGGCAAAATCGCCGGTGTTACACACGATTGAATAAACAATCGGCATGCGGGCACCATTGAAGGTGCTGTTCAGATCCGGGATGTGGAAGCTGGGATAGTGCCAACCGTTGGCATCTCCCCAACCGCGGTAACTGATGATTTGCACACCTTGGTTGATCGATTGCGTAATGAGGGAAGTTCCGGGGTAGCTGGGCGGATAGAACACGGTATCCACCTGGGCATAACCGTAGTCCAACCAGCGTTGGCGCAGCCAGCGGCTCATCCACACCGGAGTGGTGGGGCGCAGATTGCCCTCGGCATAGTTTCCCGCCACGGTCAAAGCGCGAGTCATCCACGTGGTATCTTCCATAAAAGGTTCTTGCTCGTAGCTGATGGTTTTGGTCGCCATCACGATAAACTCCATGATGTCCGTAAAAGAGAATCTGCCCACCAGCATTTCCGGGAAGTAATCATCGCCTTCCAGGATGGTATAATAATTGTCGTCAGCGTCGTTTTCGGCATATTCCGGAGAAGGATAGAAGTTCGTTGGTACGCTGAAATTGCCCACGGTATCACCCAGAAGCAGGAGGTAATCCGAACGGTGCTCCAGATAATGAGTCCGAATGGTTTCGCGGATTTCCTGGATGGAAGAGCCGGCATCCACCCGGTTGATAACAAAGACATCAAAGCCCAGCGAGCGTTTCCAGCGGATGAACTCGGCCTGGAAATTCGCCAATTGGGGGTGACTGATGATTAGCATCTTGGGACGCGCCACCGGCAGGGATTTCAGGTATGAAGTATCCCAGTTGTCGGCAAGAGACTTGTAGGCTTCGACAAATGCAGGTGAAACGCTCTGGGGCAGTGTGATGCTGCCGGAACCCGTCACCGATATATCAAGGTTGTCCAGAGTCAGGATCTCGGTCTCAGTCTCACGTTGAGTGTGAATCCGAAGGCTTATGCCCTGCATTTCCCTGAAGGTGAAGGGCTGAACCAGCTCTACCGTGCTATCTGAGATCTCACTGCGGCTGCTGAGGTATTCGCCCTGTTTGTTGAATACTTTCCAAGTCATTTGATTCACGCTCAGATTCGCGTTCCGGTATGGAAACACGAGGGTGCGGGTGATGCTCGGAGTGTCCGGGAATTCATCATCCACATCTGAAGTGTTAGCGCGTTGCACCATCGGGCTTTCGCGCAAGCTCTCGAACCTGGCATTGACGCCGGATCCGGTATCTTGAAAAAGCTCTAATGCTGCGGCATTTAACAGGCTTATGCACATTATGCTTAGGATCAATATTAGTTTTCTCATCGGTCCTCCCAATTTGTTATTACTATTAGATGCAAAAAGTGTTCCGAAAACCGTGGGCAATGCCCTTCAAAGGCGGAGTTGTTCAATTCTATCAACAAGTTAGCTGATGGAAAAAAGCTGCAGCAAGGCGAAGCCAAGGCGGAACTCAATTGATGAAATACCAGCGTAAGCCGGCATGAATGGAGAGCGGGATCGGGTACAGGCCATACAGGGAAGTGGAGAGGATGTTGCGCGCGCTGACCTGGAAATCGAAAAGCTTGCTGATGCGCACTGCCAGTTTGGCATCCAGGATGGTGGAAGCTTCGATGAGCACGGGGCTGGCGATGTTTGGCAGATAGTAATCCGAATGGCTATAGAGGCTGAATCCGGCTTCCAGCATGTTGTCGTGGCTGAGATACCAGGCCAGGCTTTGGTGGCTGGCGAAGCTGAACTCCGGAGCTGCCATCAGATAGCGGTCGAACTCCTGATAGTTCCAGCCACTGTTTACTTTGAGGCCAAAGGCTCCAAAGCGGGTTTCATAATCCGCTCCCAGCCTCAGGACATTCGGGTTTGCCGAATACTCCGAGCCCGGACCGTATTGCTCCACATTCTTTCTGCCAAAAGCGGCTTTGAGCGCCAGATCTGCGAAGTGCACAGTGGTGAAGATTGCGCTTTCCGCGGGACTGAAGAGATCCGCGGCATCCATTAGAAGACCATCCACCGGTGATGTGATCCGGGTGCGGGGAGCGTATGCAGCGGGATGCTGCCGGCTATAGAGCCCCAAACCAATGATTCCGTATTGCTTGCTTGCCGACGCCATGATTTGCGGCACTTCCCCATCCGGGGATTCCAGGCTGAGCTTGAGCTCCAGAAAGTAGGGGCTGCTCAAGTCCAGTCGGCTAAGATGCTTATAATCCGGCAGGTTCCATGCCATTGCCGGCAGGTAGTCGCGCTGCAGATCACGATATTCATGCCGCAAAAACAGAGCCGCTTCACCGAGGCGAAACTCTTTGTCCAGAGCAATATGCCGGCTTTTGGTCTGCCAGGTTTCGCTGAAGTTGTTGGCCTTGTCGCGGTCGTTGAAACTTGCTACACTTAGGTTTAGCCAGGGATTTCGGAACTGCCCGATGAGCTGGGAATGCTTGTTTTCCACGCGATAATTGCCCAAATGCCAATATGCCGGATGCAGTTCGTAAGAGCCGCTCTCTTTGCTGTAGCTGCCCATCTCCAGGCTCCAGAAGAGCTCCTTGTGCCGATACGCCAGATACTGCCGGGCAGAACTGCCCCCACTGGGCATGTCCACCCACCAGCCGTTGTGCAGGCTATAATCAAACTGACCGGATAGCCCTTCAAAGCCGAGAAGCTGCCCTTTGGCAAAAGAACCCAGAGCGTAGCGAGTGTCATAATCTCCCAATGAACCCTGCAGGCGCGAAAGGCTTACCGGAAGCTCGTAGGGGCGGTGTTGCACCCGGACAACCGAGCCTTGCTGCACAGGATAGTGGAATTGCTGCATATAGCCCAGATACATCCACCGCGAGTGCATGGTGGTGGGCAGCGGGAAAGCCTCTTTGCGCAGCGTCAGCGTTTCGTTCAACAGGCCGATAACATCAAAGCCGGAGCGATAGGCGCTTACAATATTCGGATATTCAAAATTGCTGAAAGGGAGAGGATCAGGGAAGCCGTGGCTGCGCTCTTCATCGATGAAGGCCAGCACATCTTCCTTGCTGACGGTGGGAAGCGCCGGCAGAGGAGCTGAAGCATGGATACTGAGCTCTTCCTCCAGCACTTTGCTGGGCACCACATCCAGGCTATCCGCGGGCTGCGCGCACAGCAGTCCCACGCCAAGCAGCAGGATCAAAGCCAGGAGTTTTCGCGATACCATCGATATGTCTCACAGATAAGTTCGGGTAGCATTGCCGGGGGATTCCAGCCCAGAAGGCCTTGGGCTTTCTGCGGGTCGGCAACCCAGCCTTCGGCGCTAAGTTCATGGTACTTCTCCAGATTCATGGCGCTGGGCAAACTGCGAAGCCTGCCCCAACCATCCAAAGCTCCAAAGGCAAGATGTGCCAAAGCTTCGGGAACAATCAGCCTGCGGGACTTCTTGCCGATCGCCGCGCAGATGGCATCAACGATCAAAGCCTGGGTATAAACCTGATTGTCTGTGGCAAAGAAGATCTCCCCCATCACCTGTTGATTCATGATCAGATGTAGCAGAAAATCCGCAAGTTGGCTAACGTGGATCATATTCAGAGGGCGCTCTTTCTTGCCGATCTGCAAGCTGAAGCCGCTGTTGCACAGCCGGAAGAGACTAAGAAAATCGCGATCCCCGGGACCATAGACGGAGCAGGGACGCACGATGTTCCAGGCTTGGCTGCACTGAGTTTGAACTACGCGCTCGGCAATGGCCTTGCTCTTGCCATATATGCTGATCGGGGCCAAAGCATCTGATTCCCGGCGGGGGGTTTGGGCTGATGAGGGACCGGAAGCGGCTTGAGAACTGATGTAGATCAGACGGATGGGGTGTTTGGCCTGGTTGACTGCTTGCACCACGTTGCGGGTGATGCCCACGTTCGCAGCCAGCATTTCGCCGCGGCTGACGCTTTTGGTCATGCCGGCATTATGGATCAATACATCCACATCGGACAGTGCTCTGCTTAGAGTGTTCGGATTGGAGTAGTCCACAATTCGGACGGGGATGGAGTTTAATCGGAAGGGTTTACGCACAAAAGCAAGCGGTTCAAAACCTTTGTGATGGAGGTGTGTGAGCAAAGTGCTTCCTACAAAGCCGTTGGCACCGGTGATAGCTATTTTCATCGTTCCCCTGTGTTTTAAGAAAGAAGTGGTGGGCGTTGAGGGACTTGAACCCCCGACATCTTGCTTGTAAGGCAAGCGCTCTCCCAGCTGAGCTAAACGCCCACTGCTATCTGTGTAATCACTGGTCGGGGTGAGAGGATTCGAACCTCCGACACCTGGTTCCCAAAACCAGTGCGCTAACCGGGCTGCGCTACACCCCGCAGCAGTTTGTACACCTAATTTCGGGTGGCTTTTTCTGTCAATCCTTTTTTTCCTGGCTTTACAGCATTTCTTTGTCCAGCCCGATTTTCGCCTGTTATCCAGCGATTTTGTTTTTTTAGGTTTCAGGGCTTAGAGCTTGGTCTCATGCTTGAACCCGGTTTATGCATTTGGTTTCATTTGACCTTGAGTATCTTAAATGATTACCAATATGTTATCCGGGCAAATGGAATCAAAATCAGGGTAAACCATGCCTGAAGTCCAAACCACCGGTCAAGTTCTTTCGAAATAGATAGATACAATAGGTGGCTTGAACTCCAGTTCATGAATTGGGTTATCCGGGTAAATGGACTCTACCCCGCGTAATGGCGGGATATCTTTGTCTGCTAGATTGGAAGGCAATATATAGCTGGGTGCTGATTGACAGAAAAACGGCTCAGAGAGGCGTGTTCCGATAGTATCTCGTTTCTCCCGAAACGTTTTTTTGTCAGATAGCACACAGCTCAGCATTGTCTGTGCTCCTACGATCTATTGTCCTCTGCTCAAGCTGATATCGTGCTGTTATCAAGCTGTGGACAGAGCAGAATAATGCCTCAAGATCAGCTTTGCCACAGTTTGATCAATCCGGCGCGCGGCAGGAAAAACCCGGGAAGCAAAATAAGTAAGGGCACGATCTTTCGACCGTGCCCACCTTCTCATTTTGGCAGAGACCTAAGCAAACCCATGTTTTATAAGGCTTTAAGACATCCTATAGTCATTTGACACTATTTCATTATTATTGCTTTTTGATTGGAGGACATGTCGAATCCTATGAGCTTTCATGTAAGCTCCAAAGGCACAAACCGGGTCTTTCTGTTATGAAATACATATTGACAAATCAACCGGGGGGCAATAGCATATTCACTGATCAGAAAGCAGCGCTAGAAGGAGAACCCGATACTATGCATAATGACCTGAAGATCGTGCCCCTGCCCCCACAATTGATGAGCATACCCATCGCCTGGGCGAAATCCGAAGGCTGGAATCCCGGTCTGGATGATGAGTTTAGCTTTCATGCTGCCGATAGTCATGGCTTTTGGGCCGGATATCTGGGCAACCAAGTGATCGCCACGATCTCCGCGGTGAATTACAATGACTGCTTTGGCTTTATCGGTTTCTACATCGTTGATCCAGAGTTTCGGGGCAAATGCTATGGCCGCAGGATTTGGGACCACGCCATGAACAGCTTGCGGGGCTGCACAATCGGTTTGGATGGTGTTGTTGCGCAACAGGATTTTTACCGTCGCTCGGATTTTGAACTCGCCCATCGCAACATCCGCTACGAAGGTCGCTCTTCAGCCTGCAGTCTGGATGCCGGGGATATCATCAGCCCCGGAGATATCCACCGCGAAGATTTGATTAGCTACGATGCCCGGCACTTCGGCTGCCACCGCGACGGGTTTTTGCAAGCTTGGCTGCGGCAAAAGAATGCCACAGCAAAAGTCATCATCCGTGATTCCAGGATCTGTGCCTTTGGCGTGATCCGCAAATGCTTTGCCGGCTATAAGATTGGCCCCCTCTTTGCCGATGATTACAACCAAGCTGATAGATTGCTGAAAGCATTACTGAGCAGCATCCCTCCCGGCCAATGCTTCTTTCTGGATATTCCCCAGCCGAACGAAGCAGCCCGCAGGCTCGTGGCAACTTACGCCATGAATCCGGTCTTCGAAACCGCCCGAATGTATAATGGTTCTGCCCCGGATCTCCCACTGAACAATATCTACGGCATTACCAGCTTCGAACTGGGCTGAGGTCAATATCTGGTCTGGCTTTATTTCAAATCATAGGCTATCAGGATCCGGTTATCCTCAATCGTCTCAGTAACATATTTCCCATCGACATACACTGCATTGGAAGCGCTATAAGTCCCTCTTACGAGTCCTTTACTGCTATAATGGTGTTTAAGTTCATCATCGGGAAACGAACTTAGTTCACTGCGTTTTACGAAGCACTTCATCGAACCTGCTTCGGTCTGCAGCGTCTGCGGAGCCAGCATTTCATAATGCACTTCCAGCCAATCACCATCTTCAGGCTGAACCCAAGTGTATCCCGTTTTGGGGTTCTTTGGCATCAGGAGATGAGGCACTTGAAACCAGCGAATATCGTCTGCGCTATCACGTCGCGGCTTTTGCCCGGCCGCAAACATCGAGAAGCGATTCATACCCTTGTAGATTCCGTAGCCCGACCCGATTGCGCCATAGTAGTAAAGACCATCAGCAGCATTAGCAACAAACTGATAATTTGTAATCAGGTTGCCATTCGTATCGTGCTCATCAATGCGCAAACGGTAAACCTGGTTGATGCCCAAATGCTCTGGTATGATAGTGTCACCATTGTTTTGCAGGATCGAATCAACTTCAATGCGGATTGTGTCAACAAAGGTTTGGGTGTTGGAACCTGTGGTGATTTCGAACACCCGGTGATATGTCCAAGAATTGCCAAGTTTGAGGGGAAAACGATAGCCCTCATCATCCTTGGAACAGCTTGTCAAGGCCAGCATAGCAAAGATGACAAACAAAAAGACAGTTCTGAATCTCATGTAATCCTCCATTTTGTTTTCTCCAAGCTATTGAATATTCGGATATTGTCAAGTCTTTTTTTTTAATAACCCAAATCATGCACTGGAGTTCAAGCCACCTATTGTATCTATCTCTTTCGGAATATTTAACCCAAATCATGCACTGGAGTTCAAGCC
>DHVK01000029.1:30317-84671 GCA_002412625.1 Cloacimonetes bacterium UBA5210 | reverse complement strand
GGGGGGGGGGGGGGATACATCATCTCACTTGCGGACTTCGGGTTCGCCTTAGCCTGGTATCGCTTCAGTCGCTCATGCGCTGCCATCTGCCGCTCTGCCTCGGCGATCTCGTCTGTGTTGGGCGCTAGACGATTCCGGTTTGTGCTATCCTGCTCAAGTGTTTCGCGCACCTCAGCGAACTTTGCGCTTGACATGCCCACGGACTCGTTTATCTTGTTTATAGCCTGTTCTGAATGAGGTAGCGAGGGGTAATTGGAACCCCTTAAGCGCCTTATCCAGTCCAGGCTTTTTTCTTTATTGATGTAGGTGAATTGATCTTGATTATCACGGAACCATGCCATTATGTTTTCGCTGTTTTCCCCGTAAATGCTTCTGATGTCATTTATCTTGATTCCATTTCTGACCTTGTCTATTGACACGGCAACCATCATGTTCCCATCGGAATTCCTGTCAAAAACCCATCAAAAGGGTCTTGTTAAGGATGCGACAGTTTGCAGATTTGCCTGCACAATTTGCAGATTTCGTTGTCACTTGATACCCATTTACAAATATTTGCAAACAATTTCTTTTTTACCCAGTTCCGCCCTGCCTACTAAGCTTTAATCACGTGTCCATCCCCTCTTAATCAAGCGTTAATAGTTAAGGCTTGATTAAGAGGGGATTAACACATGATTAAGACTATCAAAAGAGCGAGATATTCGCTTAAACACATGAATTTTCAGTAGGTTGCGGCAGATAGCCAGGTGGGAATGGTGGCAAGGTGGGGATGCGGTATATGAGGCTGCAATCCTTTGCAGAATATGATGATCGGAGCTTTTGCAAGCTCCGATCCTGTAGATTTGATAAGCTTTGTTGGCTTAGTCTTGCGCTTCGATCCGGCGGATAAAATCGTCCACCCACCGGAGTTCACCTTCCATCATGAAGATCGGTCGCAGGGCGATGCTAAGGGGATAGATGCGGCAGCCTTCGCCGGTCATAAAGGCCTCCAGATCACGATAGCCGGCGATGTGCTGCTCTACTTTCTGCCGATATGCCTTTAGCAGGGAGATCTGTTCTTCCCGTTCCAGCATGTCCAGATTGTAGAACGCCACGTCCACCTGCCAGCGGACATGCTCTGCCTCGGACAGCAATTCACGCAGTTTTTCTTTGAATGCCTCTTCTCCGTCCGGGGTAAGCTGATAGACTTTACGAGCACGGTTTTCGGCACTCAATTCGGTTTGGGATTCCACATAATTCATAAATTCCAGCTTCGAGAGCAGCTTGTAAATCGCCGACATCGAGAGCTCGGTCCAATAGCGCATATCGCGAAACTGGACGTCCTTTTCAATCTGATAAGGATGCTTGGCACCCTCACTCAACAAGCCCAATAAAGCGGCTTCTGCAACGGAGATACTCATGTGTCACCTCTTTGATTGTATTGAAAGCATGCATTCGGAGTCAGTTTTGTGAGGCCTATGCTTTCGTCAAGGGATATTGTATGTGAATAATAATGTGGGCGGGGGATCATCGTGCTGCGTGAAGTCCAAAGCGCTGGATAGGATGGATGTAGAGGCAATGATTGTAGTGGCGCTTCGAAGTCCACGGGGGCTACTGGAACTCGTCCCTCCCGGGGCGTATTTCTGTCGGTTAGTACCCAGTATAGCAGGCAGACAGTGGCTTTGTATATACGCAATCATCGTGTTGCGTGCTTTATCCGCTTTTGCTTAGATAGGGGAAGATTTGCAGAAAAACGCCCCGGGAGGGGCGAGTTCCGGGCTGGGATGTTGGCATTGGGGGAAGATTGGCAGAAAAACGCCCCGGGAGGGGCGAGTTCCGGGCTGCGGATAAATATGATAAAGCCCCCTCACCGGGGTGAAGGGGCTTTGATATTGGCAGAACGCTTACACGGAGATCACTTCTACTACTTCGGGGATCTCTTCTTTCACGATGCGTTCGATTCCGGCTTTCAGGGTGATGGTTGCCATCGGGCAGCCGTTGCAGGCGCCTTTGAGGCGCACTTCCACCACGTTGTCTTCCCGGATATTGATCAGTTCGACGTCTCCCCCATCCGCCTGGATGGCGGGGCGAACTTTGTCCAATACGGCTTCGAGTTTGTCTCTGTCTATCATTAAATCCTCTTTCTAAAGGGGTGCGTTCATGGTAAGAACCTTACCATTGGGATGGTAGAAATCGGCTTTATCCGCGGAGAGGGTAGCGATCTTGACCAAGCCTTCTTCACTGTGGAAATACCAGCTCTTTTCCAGGGGCTTGTAGCTGAGCAGCAATTCTTCCGCAGGATTATCCATATCTTCCACTTGGATTTGGTTTTGACGCATGGTGATCTTCAGGTTTTTGCCGTTCTCTTGGGCATATTTGATCACTTCTTCTCCGGGAGCCATAGCGATGGGATTGCTTCCGGTCCAGAATTCGATGGTATTGAACAATACGACATCGGCAAATGTGGCTACATTGTATACAGGAACGATATTAAGCACCCAGAACATAATCTGGTTCATCCATTTGTCGCCAAATGTTTCGTTGAATTCATACACTTTACGGGTTGCGGCGAAATTGCCGAAACATCCTGCTACACCAACGGTGAGGATTATCGCCAACATGGCGATACTTACGAGCTTAACGATTCTGTTCATTACAGATCTCCTTTTCTATTTGGTTTCTCGTACTAAGAAAATAGAACGCCGGGATTACTATCAGAGTGAGGAAGGTGGAAACGATGAGGCCACCGATCGACACTATACCGAGGGACATACGGAACTCGCGACCGGCAGTACCGACGCCGATAGCCATGGGGATCATCCCGATCACGATGGACATAGTGCTCATCAAAATGGGTCTCAGTTTCATCTTTCCTGCTTCTAACAGCGCATCGTGGGTACAAACTCCCTCTTTGCGTTTCACATTTACGTAGTCTAATATTAATATAGCGTTATTTACCACAATTCCAACTAACATTATCATAGCCAGCATAGAAAACATGTTAATCGCCATACCGGAGATCAGCAATGCCCAGATCGCTCCAATGAGTGCCAGGGGGATGGTGGAAAGGATGATCAGGGGCTGGCCAAAGCTTTCCAGAATCGCTGCCAGCAGCATATAGGTAAGCAATACGGCGAGGATGAAGGTGCGCAACATATCTGAAACAGTATCGTTTAGCATCTCAGCTTCCATGCCCCATTTAAACTTGTAGCCGGTGGGCAAAGACAGCTTTTCCAGCTGCGCGGTGATGTCCTGATTGACCTTGCCGCTGGTATAGCCCTTGCTCACGTCCCCGGTAAACTCGATGGTTTTATAGCGATCCAGATGGATCAATTTACTTACGCCGGGGGCAAAATCCATTTCTACCAATTGGGATAGCACATAGGATTGACCGTGGATGGCGATGCTGAGATTCATGATTTTATCCGGATGATTAATATCGGAATCCTGCAGCGAGAGCTTGATGTCATATTGATTTCCGCTTTCCCGATAGGCTGTGGTCACCATGCCTTCCACGCTGCTGCGCATAGCCAGCGCCAGATCATATACGGTAGCGCCGATGGCGGCCATACGGTCGCGCTTTGGGTACAGCGTTATCTCACTGCGCCCCGGACGGGAGCTGCTATCCAGATTGATCAATCCGGCAGTACCTTCAAGCTGTTTCATGACGTCAACTTGGAGCTCTTCCAGAACATCCTGATCCTGACCTTGCAGGAAGAAATTGATCGCCGAATCGCCTCCCGCGCCCATGCCGGATTGCACTGCCACCTTAATCCGGGCATTAGGGATGTCCGCAAACTCAGCAATCAGCAGATTCACCATATCGATCGTGCTGAGCTTGCGCAGTTTTTTATCTACCAATTTGATATCCACAGAGGCCAGATTGGTGCCGGTATCGATGAAGCCGCGGGATCCCAGATTCGTAATGATGTGTTCCACTTCTTTGTGTTTACCCGCTCTGCTGTGGATTTCCTCGATCACCTCGGCAGTTGTATCCAGATTGTAGCCTTCAGGTAATTCTACACTTACGTTGATGTTTCCCTGATCCATTTGCGGCATCAGTTCCATACCCAGGCGGGGGACCAGCATCAGCGTTACGATCAAAATCACCACTGTGGCAACCAAGATCCCCACTGCGCTTTTCTTGCTCCGCAAGACCTTGGATAGAAAGCTCTGATAACCTCTGGAAAAATAGTCGAACATGGCGTCAAACTTTCTGCCAAACTTGTTACTACCGGTTTTTTCCGGGATGATCAGAGAGGCCAGCATCGGCGTGAGAGTGAAGGATGCGATCAATGAGAAGATGGTGGCAAAGGTCACTGTGAGGGCAAACTCTTTCAGAAATCCCCCGATCATCGAGCTCATGGAAGCGATGGGCAGGAACACCACGATATTGGTGAGTGTGGAGGCCAAGACCGCCACCGCAATCTCGGAAGTTCCTTTGAAAGAAGCCTCTTTGCGCTTGTTGCCCATATCCTTGTGGCGGAAGATGTTTTCGATCACCACCACCGAGTTTGTGACCAATATCCCCACCGCCGTGGAAAAGCCCGTGAGCGTAAGCATATTCATGGTGAATCCGGCAATTTGCAGAAACATGAAGGTGCTGATGATGGAGATCGGCATGGAGAGCGCGACGATGAGCGTTGAGCGCAGATCATGCAGAAAGAGGAAGAGGATCAAGCCGGTGAGCAGGATCCCAAGCCAGATGTTGCCCAGAGTATCGCTCACGGTAGCCCGGATGAAATCACTATCATCGCGCACCACCGTTAGTTGCATCGAGGCCGGCAAATCTGCCTGTAATTCCGGCAAAGCCTTCCGCACTTCGTTGGCGATGTTTACCACATTACCATCCGAGCTCTTGGTGATGCTGATACGGATGATATTATCGTCGATCTGGTTTTTGGCGACGTTAAAGTATATGGATCTTTGGCGGACTTCTTCGCTACCGTCCGTGATTTCGGCGATTTGCCCCAGTTTCTTTACCCCGAATTGAGTGGGGATTTCCAGCTGAGCAATGTCGTTAACGCTGGCAAATTCACCCTTCAGGCGCACAGAATACTCTTGAGAACCACTGATGAAGTTTCCGGCAGGCATATCGAGGTTCTGCGCTGCCAATATCTGATTTAGCTGCATCAGCGAGAGATTGTTTTCATAGACAATCCGATCCGAGAGCTTGACGCCAATCTCGCGTTTGCTGCCTCCGGAGAAGCTAACCTGCGCCACTCCCTGGATCTGGGACAAGCGATCTTTCAGCTTGCCATCGGCAAGCTCGAACATCTCCCGCGAACTCAGGTTACCGGAGAGCACCAGATCCATGAACGGCGAGCTGCCGAAATCGATCTTTTGCACGCTTGGTTTATCGATGCTGGACGGAAGATCCCGCAATATGGCATCCACTTTATCTTTCACTTCCGCGCTGGCGATGTTCACATCTTTGCTTAGCTCAAAGGCGATAACAACGATGGACACATTCTCCAGGGAATAGCTTTGCACATAGTCGATCTGAGGCACGGTCGCCACTGCCTCTTCCAGCTTGGTGGTAACCTGTGTTTCCACCTCACGCGGCCCGGCTCCGGGATAGACAGTCTGGATGGTGATATATGGCAATTCCACATCCGGCATCAGATTCAGCGGAATCCCCAAATAGGCCAAAACGCCAAATACCACGAAGACCAGGATTGCCATGGTGACAAGGACGGGTCTGTCGATCGAAAGTTTGGCTAAAAACATGTTCAGCTCCCTTCAGCGATGCGAATCTTGGTTCCGTCACTTAGCGATTTCAAGCCCTGAGTGATCAATTGATCTCCGCTTTGCAATCCGGAGATTACTTCATATTGCATCTGGTTATCCAGTCCGGTTACGATTTCGGAGCGCACAGCTTTGCCATCCACAGCCTTGTAAACATAGCTGTTGCCATTTTCATGCAGGATATAATGTCTCTGCACCAGAATGACATTGGGCTTGCGGAGGATCTCGATCCCGATCTCTGCGGTTAGCCCCAGATTCACATCTTTGCGATATCCCGGGAAGGTCGCTTCCACGCGGAAGGCTTTGGTATTGGGATCCATCGCCATGGCGATCTTGCTGATCTTGCCGGTCAGGGTATGAGAATCCAAGGTTGCGCTTACCTTCTTACCGAGTTTGATCTTGCCGATTTCAGATTCTGGAACCATGATGCTGGCTTTATAACCTGCCTCAGAGACCACCTTGAATAGCTCCATTCCGGGGTGTACCCGTTCTGCGGGGCTTACCATGATGTCTGTGATGATACCGCTGATAGGGGCACGAACGTTGATCAGCTGCTCGCTGGATTCCAGATTTGCCTTGGAGACTTGAAACTGGGTCTGCACATTCTCATAGTCCTGCAAGGAGATAGCGCCCTGTTCATACAAACGCTGCATCCGGTCGTGGATTGCGGATATGCTGCTGAAAGCTGTGCTTGCCTGCTCATACTGCGCGGCAGGTGTATTTTTGGGGAAGCTCACAATGATATCGCCTTTACTTACCCTGTCACCCACTTTGGCGCTGATTTTGGTAACAATGTCGGCAACCATGGCCTGAGCGACGGATTCTTCGATCCCGCCCAAGGTAGCGTTGTATCGCAATACCTGTTCAAAGGTTTGGGGTTCCACAAGTTCCACGCGTACCGGGATACCCATTTCGTTATGGATTTGGTCCATGGATTTGGCATCATCCGTCTTTTTGCCGCAAGCTCCGAGTGCCAATATCAAGCTAAAAGTGCCGACCAGTTTTATCATTCTCTTATTCATTTATCTCTCCGCTAACAAGTTTTTACCGATGGATTTGCTGAATTCGCGTTCAGCGGCGATTACATCGTATATCGCACTATAGTATTGAAGTTTGATTGCCGATAGCGTGATCTGGGCATCAAATACCTCAAGCTGGATGCCCACCTGGTTTTCATAGCGAATCTGCGCCAGCTCCAGGTTACGCTCTGCCATGCGAATGTTTTCCTCTTGCGTTTCATAGTTTTTCAGCGCGTGCTGCAGCCGTTGATGATTCTGCTTGATCTGCAGCGCGATCAGCTCCTGCGTATCCTGCTGCTGAAGCTTTGCCATACTGAGATCGTGGCGGGCATAGCTGATCTTGCTCTTGTTTGAAAACCCGGTGAAGATGGGCAGGCTAAAGCCAATGCCCACAGCATACTGGGTTCCAAAATCGTCCGCTTCGATGGCATATTCATCTGCCGCGGTATAGAGAGAAGCGCTGGCGGAAAGCGCGACGTTGGGCAGGAAGTTACCTTTTTCAGCATTATACTGGATCTGCTTGATCTGGGTAGCAATATCCAGGAGTTCCAATTCGGTACGCTTTGCCATGCCCAAAGCCTGAGCTTCTTCCAGGCTGAACTCTTCCAAAAGGGGCAAGACAAACTCCGCCTCCGGAATCACTTCCTGATCATCCGCGCCGATCTGCTTGCGAAAAGCCGCCAGAGCGAGATCATATTGGTTTTCGGCAGCCAGGACTCCCGGCTCCAGTTTTGCCACTTCCAGCCTGGCGCGCAGCACGTCAAACTCCGAAACCTGTCCCTCGCGGGAAAAGAGCTCAACTCTGGCCAAATGGCGCCTCGCGGTCTGCAAACCATCGCGCTGGATCTCTGCCACTTTTCCGGCCAATATTGTCTGGTAGAAAAGCTGAGTAGTTTGCAGAATCACATCCTGCTCTTTTACATCGTAATTCAGGCGTTGAATGCTGCGAAACCGATCCACGGCACGGATGCCGTTGATCAGTTTTCCACCCAGAAACAGCACCTGATCCATCTTGAGCTGCATCGCCAGCGATCCTTCCTTTTTGGGAGAAGACGGCATCAAACCACCCACGATGCCATCCAGGGCACCGGCAATCAGCTTGTCAGTGTCTGTGGCCTCGGCTTCATCCAGCATGGAAGCCACGCTGGGGATGCTCCCGGTGGCGCTGTCCGGCAGATAGGTCTTGGACAAACCATACTGACCCTGCAGACTCAACTGGGGCATCAGCGAGCCACGCACATCCTTGTATGTATTATCCGCTTTTTTTACTTCTTCAGCCGCCATCAGCAACTGTTTATTGTTGGCTTTGGCCATCTGAATACTCTCCTGAAGGCTGATCGCCCCCAAGGATAGCATCCCTGCCAAACCGATTATCATTGTGATCCATCGCTTCATATATTATCCTCTTTTCACAATTCCATAAAGGATCATGTTGATGATGATTTCGTAATCTTCTTCCACCTGTACCAGCAGGCGCCCGAAATCATGCACTTCTATACTGTCACTGCCCATCAGAAACCACTCGCATATCACGCGAGCCAGGTTTGGGGTGGACATTTCTTCTGCTATCTTGCCTTCACTTTTACCCAGATCAATGATCTCTTGCAATTCGGTAATCGTGATCGCCCGATGTTTTTGCCGAAACTCTAGAAACCGGTCACGGCTGGAGAAGGGGATGTTTTTTATGCCCTCAATAAGCATGGGCATCTTCTCGCACATGTGACGCACCGGCAGTAGCACAAGGGTGCGTAGCTTTGCTTCGAAGGTCTTTGTGGCACGGATTGTTTCATGAAGTTCACGCACAAATGCTTCTGCCTTCAGCTCCACAATCGCCATGAAGAGGTCTTCTTTGCTGGGAAAGTAATAGTAGATCGTGCCCTTGGCGACACCAGCCTCGGTGGCGATGTCGTCCAGGGATGTTTTCCCGTAGCCATAGTGAGAAAAAATCCTCGAGGCTATATCGAGGATGATCTGTCTCTTGTCTCGTGTTTGGTTCATATCAATTCTTTTCTTTCCGTTCTCCCGATCATTATGTTTGGTTAAACAACTCGTGCGCCCGGCTCAATACCGGGCAGGATGCTTGATGTACCAGATCTGTATGTCTTTACTGAATGAGCACATAGGCACATCTTGCTTGCTTGTGCGTCAGAATGCTAAATCCGTAATATTTGTCAACAGCTTTCTGACTATCCGAGCAAAATAGTCAGTTAGCTGCATTCATCCCGGTTTGCAATTGGAGTTTACATGAATGCTCATCGGATTCGACTCGTCCTCGTGTCGAGCGAGGCAGCAGGTCGCATCCAAGGTAGAAGTGTAATTCTCTTTGCCGGCTTGAACTCCAGTGCATGATTGGGGTTGAAGATTGCGGTTCGCTGGCGGGTATCATCCCAAAGCGATGATTTGAGTTGCAGCGGGACTCAGGGGCTTATCGGCAGGCTTGCTGCTCGAAGTCTAAACTGAGCGGGATTGGGAAACTTACTCAAACATATCGTAGGCGGACATTTCCGCCGGTTACAAAGCGGATCTGAAGACCTACGCCACCAAGCCGAATGGTGAGTCGTAGCTTCGGAAAGCTACGTTACGGGAGTTGCAGCTTCGGAAAGCTGCGGTACGGGATTTCGTAGCGGAGGATTCCGATCCTCCGAAAAGGTGAGTCGTAGCTTCGGAAAGCTACGGTACGGGAGTTGCAGCTTCGGAAAGCTGCGGTACGGGAGTCGTAGCGGAGGATTCCGATCCTCCGAAATAGTAACTCGTCACGAAAGCCCGGCTCCCCATGTTCCAAGCCAATGTCATCGAATCATACTGAAGCTGATTTCGTGCCCTTATCATCCCATGTGCACAGGACGATTTCAGCTTAACAATAGCTTGAACCTAGCCGGAGTAAATGCCCTGCGCAGGAGCATGAGGATAGCAGAGACCGACTCATGAAGATCTTGCCTCAGAGTTTGGGTGAAGTGCTATTGATATGCCGGATCAATCTCGAATGCGCTGCATCCCGGCTTCTTTCTTGGTGGTGATTCGCTGCATCAGGTCTTCGGCCATGGCGTCTTGCGGATAGCAGTGCCCTTCGTGCCAGGCAAGCTCTTCATCCCAATAGCCGGGAGCGTTCAAAACCGCTTTGAACACATAGCAATAGCTGATTTCATTGATCACCAGCCGGCGCTGATTGTCGAACATGATATCGTATGCCAGGGATTGCGCGCCTATCTTGCGGCTAAGTTCAAAGGCCAGTTTAATCGCGCCGGGGGGAATTTTGGCCTCATCATAATCCACTCTGCCGCTGCCGGATGCCCGGAAATCTCCGCTGCGGTTTTCCCGGGTGAAAGCCCAAGCCCGGTTGCCGATCACGGTGACCCGGATGTCGTGGCTGTTATCCGCGCAAAACTCCTGAAAGTAAGCATAATTCTTTTGGAGCAGATAGTATTCCGGAAGAGGCGGATATTGGTTTGTGAAGATGTAGGGCAGGCTGCGCAGTGCTCGTTTGATGATGCCCTTATAATATGCCGGTGAAAGCAAGCGGCTTTTGAACTCAAACTCGTTCAGTGAATAGGGAAAATATACTCCCTTGAATGTTTTATCGATCTGCCGCAGCGCTTCCGCGGAGTTGTGAACTTTGATCACATTCGCGCTGGCCGCCCCTACCGAGAGCTTGAAAACCATGGGATATTGCGCGCTTTGGGCAAAGCGGACAGCTTCCGCGTAATCCCAGAACACCCAGGACTTGATGCGGGGAGCGTCCAAAGCCTCCAACAGATAGTGCTGTGCCACTTTTTCATCGTAGTGCCAGCGGCTGTTGTGATCCGGGAACACCGCAATGCCCAGATTGGTCTCGATCGCATCCAGGATCTTGGGGGCGGATTGCTTGTCGTCCGGGATGTGATACCAATGCCACATTACCCCATCGCAATCTTTTAGCTGTTGCATCACGTCGCTCCGCTTGAGATCAAGCTTCAATACTTCCACTCCGCGGTTCTGCAGATACTCTGCCCACCGGGGCGAATAGCTGTATTCATCCAGCTTGTCAGTCCAATAAACTGCAATTTTCATCATGCGCCTCTCCCCCTGTTTTCCAAGGGGGCACTTGTTCAGTATTTAATGAATTTTTTGGTATTCAGGCCTTTGCCCCGCAGAAAATACAGGCCGCTGGGCAGGGATTCCAGATCCACTTCCAGCTCGGTCTTCCCCGCGGCAAGCGGTAATTCCCGGATGCGTTGGCCACGAATGTTGAAAATTGCGGCATTGGTGGCTGCATTGAGCTCCGCGCTAATCTTCAGTTTGGTGCTGGCAGGGTTTGGAGAAAGGCTTATGTACGCCAGCGGGCTTTGGGTCTGATCCGCATTCGATACCTGATTCTGGATGGCCAGGGAGGCATAATCCTGATCGTGGGAAAACACGATTTGCAGCTCCTGCCAGCCCGCAGGGAGGATCAGATTCCGGATCTCGTAGATCGTGCCCATCGCGAAATCGGGAGATACAGGGTTCTGTAGCTGCAGCGGATAGTGCCCGGCGGAATCGATACTCAGATATGCTTCGCGGGGGACATTGGTATCGGCATCAGCATAGGTGACAAAAAGACTGCTGAGATAGAGGCCATCCGGGGTGATCTGATAGTTGAGGTCGGTCAATTCGGGGGCATGATTGTTCGCGGCTGTTACTTCTTGGGTTTTGAGCAGCACCATGGACCCGGTGGTATAATCCGCTTCCTGAATCCCGCTGGTGAGGGTGATCCGCGAGGTAGTGGTGACCGCGGCAAACAGAGGGTAATCTGAATCCAGCCATTCCGCGGCATCGGCGTCTGCCAGCAAATCGCTAAGTGCGCATGAAAGCATCAGCCAGCCGTCTGTAATCGAGCTTTGGATGTCTCCCAGGCGAGTAAGCCCATCAAAACCGGTTCCGGATATCTTGTAAAGCCCGGGGCTGATGACCAAGCCGAGATTTACGGTGTACATCAGACCATAGACCACCGGGTCGGATTCCGGATCCACAAAGGGATTCACCAATACCGGCATATAGGCATAATAGGTAAAACCGGAGTTCACCGGATAGGTCTGATCCGCGCTCCGCATGGCGAAATAGATGCGCTCTGAACTGAACGAGACTCTGGTTTCCACAATATCCAGCGAATTCTGGGGGAAAGAGTGATCTCCCACCGGGTCGGTTTCCCACGGCGTGTAGCTTGCCAGACCAGGCTCTGTGGGGCTGTAGATCGGGTTCACAATCGGAAACAGGGTGGATTTCATGCCGATATACCCGGGTTCGGGAACATCGCCCTGCCTCCAGCCTTCCATCCAGGGTGTCATCGCGGCTTCCACTACAGCGCCATCCTGTAAGTAGTAATACACTCCATCGTAGGTCATGGGGCAGATGAAACCACGGGGGTTTGAGGAATCAAAGGTGAAGATCCGCTCAAAATCGGAATATCCAAATAAGAGATTAGTCATCACAAGGATGAACAAACATAAGTAACTTCGGCGCATGATATCTCCTTAGAAAGTGCTCGAAAGCATTAGAGACCACGTTTGGTTGCGCAACTGAACGGGGTCAAACAGCTGATAAGTGGGCAGACTGAGGTAGTCCCAACCCAAAGTGAAACGATATTCCAGACTAATCGGGATTCTGCTTTTCAGGCGCAGAGCCCCACCATATATTAAACTGTAATCAAACATATTGACGCTTGAAAGATCGCTATTCTCCCGGATGCGGATGGGATCAAAGCCGCCGTTGCCGTCCGGGAAAAACACGGTGCCATCCAAATCATGATATCCCTTTAGCTTCAAGCTCATGGCAGAACCGGTGATGACACTCATATCCCAAGCAGGTTTGTCCATGATCTTCAGCTTCAGCAAAACCGGAAGCTCGAAGTAATCCAGGAAGTATTTAACTCTCATTTTGGCGGGCTTTTCCAGCTCTTCGACAACTCCGTGTATCTCCAGATAGCGGATCGTGATGGTCTGGTATGAACCTTTCATGGAGTACAGCGCTTCAAAACCCAGGCTGAGGATCTCCGATGCCGCGAAATCCAGATTTGCCCCACCGACAAACCCGGGACGCAGACCGGTCTTAACTTCAAAATCGCCCTCGTCGCCTTTGGTGCCGTAGTGTTGAGAGAGATTCATGCCCGCTTTGGTGCCCCAGCTTGCGGGAGCTTGAGCGTATAGCAGGATGCCCGCAAAAAGCATCAGCAACAGGAACACACGGCGCATTTACATCTCCTCGATGGCTGTCCTGATGAGATTGTGCAAGGCTTCTGAGAGCGCGTGTTTATCCGTGTAGATGGGGTCTGTAGGCAAAATCGGATCCAGCACCCGGAGTTTGAGCTGCACCGGATGGATGTGCTTGTCTGTTTCATACACTTTCCAAGTGTCTTTGATGGCAATCGGCACGATCGTGGCATTGGCCATGATCGGGAGCTTGAAGCTGCCCAGATGGAAGGCGCCCATGGTGTCGCTCCTGCTCCGGGTGCCTTCCGGGAATAATACCAGAGGGTGGCCGGACTTGATCACTTCCGCGCTTGTGGCAAAGGATTCCATCGCCTTGCGGGCGGAAGCGCGATCGATAAACACGCAGGGGATTTCGCGCATCCACCAGGACAGCACCGGGATTTTGAACAGCTCTTGCTTGGCGATGAAGCCACTGGGGCCATCGATGAAGCCCAATACCAGAGGGATATCGAACATCCCCTGGTGATTTGAGATATAGCAGATGCTTTGGTCGTGAGGGATCTTCTCCGCCCCGACCACGGTGACGGTGGAGCCGGTGCTGAGCACGGTGGTCCGCCCCCAAAACCGGGTGCAGATCTGCACTACCTTGCGATATGCCCCCTTCGGCAGGATCAGCTTGCACAGCATCAGCAAGATGAATGCCAACAGGCAAAGCACCATAAAGAAAATGAACCAGATTTTCCACAATAGGGTCTTCAAGATTCCTCCATCAATAACTAAGGTTTACCCACTCTTCGTAGATCTCTTTCAGGGAACTCACCCAAGCGCCCGAACGCAATGCCCGGCGGATGGTCTTCCAATATAATCTTCCCCAACCGGGGTAGTCCACGGGGTCAAAGCTGGTGTTGTGCCAAAGCAAAGACAGGTGGGACTGATATTTCGCCGCGACCGCGATCAATCGCTTCAGTGCTCGCTTGCCGGCATTGGGGCTCATGTTCATGGCTTTGTGGGAATACAGGGTGGTGTCCATCACAATGAGGGGTATTTCCAAGACCCTGAAGGGCCGGTTTTCGGCAATATTGAAGGGATAGAAGGGCACGGAGATCCCGGCTCGGAAACCGATGTTTTCCCAATAGCCCAAAGTGCTGTCATACTTGATGCCGGCGGCTTCCAGATTGGCAAAGCTCTTCTGATAATCGAAGTGCAGATAGTGGGTGCGGAAACCGGTGGGATTGAAGCCCAGTTCCCGCAGGCGATTCAGCTCCGCGTTCAGAATATCCGGATCATAGGCGGATTCCGGGGAGCCATGCAGCCCTACATCTTCCTGCCCCAACAGATCGATGATCTCTTCCCGGATCGCCATGTCCGCGATGTAGTTCTGCCGAGGATCCGCAAATGCGGCGCCGGCCAAGAGAAACCAAGTGGAACGGACATTCAGATCCTGCTCTTTCTGCAATATCTTGCGCAAGCGCTGGTAGTGGTTGTAGATGAATCTCTTGTGCAGATAGTGCCCCAGCAGCTTGTAACTCGCATTCAACGGGCGTTTCAGGAAAGTCTGCAGGTTGTATTTGTATGTATCGTTGATGGTCTTGGTATCCCAATAGCGCCAATAGTCAATATCGTGGGACAGGCTGACGGCAAATTTCTTGTTCTCTTGCCAGGCGATATCGCGGTTAAACTCCGGCAAAACTCTTTGGATGCCATAGAGCAAAACCTGGCAGTAGATATCCACCACCGGGGTTTCGGTGAAATCCCAACGGTATTGCAGGCTTTCTTTGTAGTCCACCCTACCCCGGGGTAAACCCAGATTGCTGATGATGTATTCGTGCCAGCAGGTGAGGAAGTAAAAGCCCCCCGCCACAATATCCTTGCGCAGAATGCAGGATTCCTGGGTGAAAGAGAAGATTGCGCCCCCTGAAGAAAACAAAAAGGGCAGGTGATTGCCGTTGAACATGCAGAAGTTGACCCGATCCAAGGGGTATAGCTCACGAATCTCGAAGAACTCCGCCGTGGCGGGGTCGAAGTGAATCATGATGGGATAATCCCGCGCCGGCTGTGGGCCGTAATAGACGTGCGCGGCCTCATAGTGCGCTCCATAGATGAACTTGGGATTGAGCCGGAGGATATAGCAGTAGGTGCGCAGCACAAACTCCGCTTTCGGGATATATCGCTCCGGCAGATTGAGCAAGATGTTTACATTCGGATAGCGCTCCATGGCACTACTTTGCTTTTTCTGGCATGATGACCAGTTTCAGCACTTCGGAGACATCGCTCACAAAAGTAATATCCATTCCGGAAAGGATTTCCTGAGAGAAATCGGAGATGCTTTCCCGGTTCTCTTCGGGCAGGATCAGCTTCTTGATCCCCGCGCGTTTGGCAGCCAGGATCTTCTCCTTCAGCCCGCCGATCGGCAATACCTTGCCTTGCAGGGTCACTTCTCCGGTCATGGCGATGTCGTGCTTCACTTTGCGTTGCATGAAGAGCGAGGCCAGGGCGGTGGTGAGGGCAACGCCGGCGGAGGGACCATCTTTGGGCACCGCTCCGGCAGGGAAGTGGATGTGCAGGTCATAACTCCCGAAATCTTTCGGGTTTAGTTTATATTGCAGATGATGCGCTTTCAGGTAGCTGAGGGCGATGCGGGCAGATTCCTTCATCACTTCACCCAGAAGACCGGTGATGATCACGCTACCCTTGCCGGGCATGCGCGTAGTTTCGCAGAAGAGGATTTCGCCGCCATAGCTGGTCCATGCCAGCCCGGTCACCACCCCGATCTCAGGTTTGCGATTGGCCAGTTCGTGGCTGAATTTGCGCGGTCCCAGATACTTCTGGATGTCCTCGATCTTCACGCTCCATGGGCCTTTGGCACCAGACGCGGCTTCCCGGGCGACCTTGCGGAAGATGGAGCCGATGCGGCGTTGCAGATTGCGCACTCCGGCTTCGCGCACATAGTGGCGGATCAGCTCTTGCAATGCCCCTTTGGTGAGGCTAACGTCCCACTCTGTCAATCCGTTATCGTCCTTTTCGCGGGGGATCAGGTAGCTTTTGGCAATGGCGATCTTATCATGTTCCAGATAACTGCTGAACTCGATGATCTCCATGCGGTCCCGCAGCGGAGCAGGGATGGTATCCAGGGAGTTCGCCGTGGTGATAAACATCACTTCCGAGAGGTCAAAGGGCAGGTTCAGATAGTTATCCACAAAGCTGTTATTCTGTTCGGGATCCAGCACTTCCAATAGCGCGGAAGAGGGATCACCCCGGAAGTCGCGTCCCAATTTGTCGATCTCGTCCAGCATAAAGACGGGGTTGGCAGTTCCTTGACGCTTGATCTCGGTGATGATCTTGCCCGGCATCGCGCCGATGTATGTGCGGCGATGGCCGCGGATCTCGGCTTCATCGTGAATACCGCCCAGAGACATGCGGATAAACTTGCGGTTCAGCGCTCTGGCTACGGACTTGCCGATAGAGGTCTTGCCCGTTCCGGGAGGGCCAACAAAGCAGAGGATAGGGCCTTTCAATTGCCCTTTCAGCTTCTTCACCGCGATATATTCCATGATGCGTTCTTTGGGTTTTTCCAGCCCGTAGTGGTCTTTGGCGAGCACACGCTCGATTTTCCTGAGGTCCAGGCGGTCTTTGCTATATTTGGTCCAGGGCAGGTTCACGATCCAATCCAGATAGATGCGGATCACGCCATATTCACTGGAAGCAGGTTGCATCACGGAGAGGCGCTCCAGCTCTTCTTTGGCTACTTCTTTCACATGATCCGGCAAGTTGTTCTTCTCGATGAGCTCCTGCCATTTAAAGATCTCTTTGCTCACTTCGTCGGTTTCGCCCAGTTCGCGGCGAATAGCGTCCATCTGTTCCCGCAGGTAATAGCGACGCTGATCTTCGTTCATCTCCAGCTGGATATTATTGCGGATATGGTTTTCCAGGCGCATCTGGCGGATGAGTTCGGCCAGACAGTTGTTCAGGTATTTATAGCGTTGTTTCAGATCCACCAGTTCCAGAATACGCTGGCGGTCAGAGGTTTGCAGTTCGATGTTGCCGGCGATGATATCCACCACTCTGCCGGATTGCTTGATGTTGGACAGCCCGGCGATCATTTCGCGGTTCAGCAGGCTGCTTTCCTGGGATATCTTATCCAGAAGTTCCAGCGCGATAGTGCGGTAGGCCTGCACTTCAGTATCGTCAACAACCGGCTCTGCGATCACTTCCACATCCACCATGATGAAGGGCTCGTGTTGCGTGGCGCGTTGCATGCGGATGCGGGAAGTTCCCTGCAAGAGCAAGCTGATGCTGCCATCCTGATTTCGCAGCATGCGCAGAATGGTAACCGCGGTTCCGATGCTCTCCAATTGCTGAGCATCGCCTTCTCCCCCACGGTCAAGGAAAAAGGCCATCAATTTATCGTTCGAAAGCGCATGATCAACCACCAGCTTGGATTCCTCGTCGGTAACCACAAGAGGCATCAGCAGATAGGGAAACATCACCACGCTGTTCAAATGCAGAACGGGTAAGGTTCTGGGAATCCTGCTGTTGTTATCTTCCATTATTGCACTCCTTGATTTCGTGTTTTACTATATTGATAAAGCATTTTTGACTAAAGGCAAGAATCTCGGCAGCAGTGAATTTGACAAGTAAAATCTAGCTCAAGCGGGGAATTACCATGCTCGAGCGTTTCCACTGCAGAAACCCAACGTAATTATCTTGACAGACCTGCCTTGCCAGGCAAACTGAGCTCAAGTGGCTTTCGGGGATAGTTTTGTCCTGGCTCCTGCATGGCCGCACCATCCAAGCAACGCAAAGGGAGAGGAAATGAAGCGTGCAAAGCAAGCCGCCCGTCAATACAAAGTGAGCGGCAAAGAAGCCTCCAGCATGATTCTGAGGTACATACGCAAGAAAATCACGGAACAGATTAAAGCAGTTGCCAGCATCATCCTTTATCTATTGTTGTTCCAGACCATCGTGCTGGGCACCCCCATCACTCAGGCTTCCGTGATCGCATTGGGTGTGGCCATGGTGATCCTTGGGCTCAGTTTCTTTATGGAAGGGTTGCTGTTGGGCATCATGCCTATGGGCGAGGAGATCGGCATTCGCCTCCCCCAGAAGACAGGCATTCGCACCATCCTGATCATCGCTTTCATTCTGGGTGTCGGTGCTACTTTTGCCGAACCGGCCATCGGGATATTGAAAGCTGCCGGAAGCAGTGTATCGGCATGGCAAGCTCCCCTGCTGTTTCTGTTGCTGAACAAATATTCGGCACATCTAGTAGCCGCAGTAGGCTTTGGAGTTGGCATCGCCTTGATCCTCGGTATGTTCAGATTTCTAAAGGGCCACTCGTTGAAACCATATATTTATGTTCTGATTAGTCTGTTGCTCGCGCTTTCGCTCTACGCTTATCTGGATCCCAACTTGCGGCATCTGCTGGGGCTGGCCTGGGATTGCGGGGGCGTTACCACAGGCCCCGTGACTGTCCCTCTGGTTTTGGCTCTGGGCATCGGTATCAGCCACGTAGCAAACAAAGGCGGAGACAACACTGAAGGCGGTTTTGGCGTGGTCACAATGGCATCTTTGGTTCCGGTAATTGCGGTTTTGGCCTTGGGAATTTTCTTTTCATTCAAGGTTCCTCCACCCATGCCGGATGCGCAGTTCTTTTCACCAGATAACCCCTCGAACCTGTATCTGTTTGAAGACGAGCAAGCGATGCGGGATTATGCCATCGGAAATGCGGGGCACAAAGCTCAGCTTCAGCTTTTTGCTAATAGCGAAGCGAAACTATCCGGGTATGTAGCAGAGCTTGGCCGAAATCCCGCACGGGTGCGTTCGGTTTTCGGCTCGCAGCAAGCATTTCGGGCATGGCTAATGCTAAACGGCACAAACGCTTTGAAGGACGAGTACCATGATTTACTAAGCACAAACAGTGGGGACGGGACACTTCCAGAACTACCAAAAGGCGACATCCGGAGCTTTATCCGGCGCAATGTTGTAAACGCCTCGCGCGCAATCATTCCGCTTTCCATCTTCCTGCTGATCGTGCTCTACGCGGTTTTGCGGGAGCGGCTCGGACGCCCGGATGAAGTGCTTCTCGGCTTGACCTTTGCCGTGATCGGCATGGCCATTTTCAGCGGAGGAATCGAGCTTGGGCTGTCCAAAATCGGTGATCAGGTGGGCTCAAACCTACCCGTTTCCTTTGCCTCTATGGAGTTTCCGGAGCGGCAAGAGTTGGTCCGTGACTTTGATGAAAGCATGATTAACTCAGCCCTCAGCCCCGATGGCAGCAGACAGCGGTTCTTTTACTACGAAGACTCCGGAAAGATCATAACCGTTCCCTACGCCCCTGAAAATCATGATTCTGCTCAAAAGCTCTATCGCTACATACCCACCCGCGGACCACTGTTTGGCCAGCATCCCTACAGCATGGCAGGCATCCTGGTGGTGCTGCTTTTTGCCTTTATCATGGGCTATAGCGCCACCCTGGCAGAGCCGGCATTGAATGCCTTGGGACTAACTGTGGAGGATCTCACGGTAGGTGCCTTCCGGAAAAGCCAGCTAATCCTTTCCGTGGCGGTGGGTGTGGGTGCCGGTATGACCCTGGGTGTGGCCAAGATAATCTGGAATCTGCCCCTGTTTTGGCTTTTGGGGCCTCTGTATGTGCTTCTGTTGGTCTTCACCCGCTTTTCGACGGAAGAGTTTGTAAACATCGGCTGGGACAGCGCTGGGGTAACTACAGGGCCCATCACTGTTCCTTTAGTCCTCTCTATGGGTTTAGGAATCGGCAGCCAGGTAGGGGTAGTGGAAGGTTTTGGCATCCTATCTTTGGCATCTGCTTGTCCGATCATTTCAGTTTTGGGCATGGGGCTTTACGTGAACCACAAACGCCGGGTTTATATGCAAGAGTACGAGCCGGAAACCTACGAGATAAAACCTGAGGAGCTGAGCCTGTGAACAGTATTAAGATCTGCATCATCGTGCCCAAGCAAATCTCCAAATCCATCATCGATGACCTCTATGCCCTGGGCATCCGCTATTTGTTTGTGGAAGTGGGTCGTAACTCCCTGTTGGACAAAAGTGCCAGCTTCTCGAACTTCCTTAGCCGCAAGGCCTTGATCACCTATCCGGTGGAAATTGTCAGCTTCTTCGTAGAGGAAGACGATGAAAACGCCGTGCTGGGCTATATCGCCAGAAAGTATGATCTGCGCATCCCCGGCAAAGGCAGTATCTACAGCCACGGAATCCAGATTCTGCGTAAGCATCCGGACTATGATCTCAAACACGAAATCCATTTTAAGATGAAGCAAAGCGAGAGCTTTTTTCATCAGTTGGTTGGCGTTTCCTGCATCGTGCAAAGAGGCGAGGGTGACAGAATCGCCAGGATATCCCTGAACTACGGGGCCAGCGTTCCTGCCACCACTTATGGTGAAGGCTCCGGCGCCAGAGACAAACTTGGGCTTCTGCGCATCACGATCCCCCCGGAAAAAGAGCTAATCAATCTCGTTCTTAGCAAGCATGACACCAATCCTGTAATGGAACTGTATATCTCCGAAGGAAAGCTAAATGAAGCAGGACGCGGCATAGCCTATGTTTATCCCCTCAAACAGGGCATCGTGAACACCAAAATCTCCCGCAGTCAAACGGATCAAGCAGCCAGTATCGAGCAAATGGTCTCTGCCATAGATTCTTTGAAGGGAGGCATGGAGTGGCGAAAGTCCAGCTTGGAACGAGAAACCACCAAACGCAGAGACTTCCTGACCAATCTCTGTGAACTGAATCTGATCTGCGCGGAAGGCAAAGGCGTACATCTCACCGAAGCGGCAATGAGCAGCGGCGCACCGGGAGCCACGATCGGCAAAATCCGCTTCAGTAGATTGGATGAAAACCTGGAACTGAAACGCTACATCAAGGAACAATGTAAAATGATCGTTCCCGGCGGACAGGTTCCCGCGATCACCAAAGCTTTGGAGGAAACCGGGTGCTTTGCAACGGACACCAAGGCTTTGCTATATATTCTACCGGTGGAAAGAGCATACACCTATCGAGCCAAGGAGATCAAGAAAAGGAGGCTTTAAGCCCTTCTCCCCTCATGCCGGGAGCATAAATTGACAGTGGAGCTAACCCCGGGTTCAGGCTTCGCTGAGGAAGGCTGCGATGCTTCTTAACTTGCTGCGGTTGAAGTGGTACTTTGTGAACAAACCGCGATAGTAGAGGTTCCCAGGCTTGGAAAAACGATAATAGTAGATATTGTGGACGTGGTTTAGGCAGTGATCTTCAAAACTGATGTAATCATCGTCCAAATAGAGATTTGTAATGATCTTGGCGAGATACAATTGCCGGATTTTTTCCATTACCCGATCAGGATCCGATATGGGTCCCCCGGGCAGATTGCATACGGGATACAGGTCCTTGTAGAGATGAAGCCCCCGCATCTTGGCGAGCGCAAAGATGATAAGTACAACGGCCAAATAAAAGACAAGGTAAATGACAATACTGACAATACTGTTGATCATAGTAAACTGGTCTCCTTTGCTTCATAACTGTTTCCACAATAATTGCTGCATGGAAAGACGTCAAGTAATTCAAGAGCGTTGCACGTGTTTTTATTAAACTGTATCAGCGCTGTATCAGTAATTCTAAGCGATCCAATATAACCGTCCATACCCACCACCCTTAATGTATGGGGCTCCGCCCCATGCCCCGATTATTTACATGAAAGCTCTTAGGATTCGATCCCGCCCTTATCTCCCGGAATTGCTCAGGCTCTTCTTGTGCTTATATAAAGCTGCTATTCTCCCATGCCCACAGCTTAATAACAGCTTTAGAAGAGCTCAAACACAGGATAATGGCAAGGCTGATCAGAGGGGAAGGGGTTCAGTGCTGCACAGCGATATACAGTGCGGTAGCCAGCTTCACAAGGTTTTCGTCCGTGGTGTTCAAGCGTTGGCTAAGCACTTCGGCAATGTTTTTCATGACATGGTATGCGGCTTTGGGGTTATTTTTGGCAAAGGCGTCAAAATCCTGTTTACACAAAGTGAAGATTTCGCAATCTGTGGCTGCCAAAACGTTTGCCGTGCGAGGCGCTTGGCCCAGAATACCGTTTTCACCGAAAGTAGGCAGAAAATCCTGGCTGAGTGTGGCCAGCACCTTTTGGGTGTTCGCGATATCCTCGTCATAGCCCTTCACGAGGTCTTTGGTCACGCGCACAGTGCCCTTCACCAAGAGAAAGGTACAATCTCCCACGGTGTTTTCTTTCAGGACATAATCGCCCTTGGCATACTTACGCATCAGAAGATATGGCCTCAGCAATTCGAGCTCCGCATCCTCCAAATTGGTAAACACACGAACCTTGCGCAGAATCTCCAGGCTGATCATGCTAGCTCCGACTTCAGCAAAATTGCCTGATCACTATCCTGCACGATGCTATCCTGGGGAGGATTGAAGCGGATGCTGCTCTTTTCTTCCGAGATCATCCTCTTGGATTTTTTCAAGGTGCTTTTGATAAATTGATCGATGGCGGAGGCATCGTCATCAAAGATGTTGTCGAGCTCCAATTCTGGCTCCTTTGTGATCAACCCGATCAGGATACCGGATTCCTGCCTGCGGATATGGTCAAACAGCTCGGCAAAGGTCTTCCCAAAGAAGCTTTCGTCTATATTGCAGGTACAAATGCGGACTTGGGGGCTTTTTGCCAATTGCGTGAAAATGCTCAAGCTATTGGCATCGGCGATGTTGTCTGCCAAAAGATAGGCGCCCAGATCGTCCCAAACAAAGACACGGGTGATGCCGATGCGTTGCAGCATTTGCTTGTTTTCGTTGTTGATCAGCTGCACGGTGATCTTGTCCTTTTTTACCAGGAAGTGGACTGCGTTTGCCACGATGATGCTGCGGTCGTCGGCACTGCCGGGTTCCAGGGAATGATCCGCCAGGATGATGATCTGGTCGGCATTTGCCACTCCCGCGCGTTTGAGGGTATCTTCCTGAGTGGGCTCCCCCCTCACAAAGCTGAGCGAGAGAGTGGGATAGCTGCTTTCCAGGGATTCGTAGAACTCCGGAGTCTCGTTCATCAACAGGCAGACCTGGATGGTTTCCATGTTCTTTTCCACCAAAGCCCGCAAGAAATGATGAGCCGTGTTGTTCCAGCCACACAGCACGATATGATTGTGCGTTCGAATCTGTTTCAAACCTTTTGCTCCTTTCATCCTGTCTTCCACAAAGAGTGATGCAATCAGACCAGTGAAGGCCGACAGCGAAATGAAACCGATGATGATGAGGATAAGCCCTACCACTCTGCCGGAGAAGGTGATGGGGAATTTGTCGCCATAACCCACCGTGGCAATAGTTACCACCGCCCACCAAATGCCGTCCCAGAAAGAAGTAATGGTGTTTGAGGCTTTCCCTTCAAATTCAAACAGCCAGATGAGGACCGCGGAAGCCACCAGCAAGATGGCAATGAAGGCGCAAACCCAGAGAAAGCGCAGCGCCAGACGCTGGTTTTCCACTGTGAGATTGTAATAACGAGCAATCTCACGCAGTTTTCTGCCCAGGGATTTGCCACGGCGTCCCATGGGATTCGCTTTAACCGCCGATAATGAGGTACAAAATCATGTTTTCCACGCCAATGATGAAGTTGATGGCGATGAACAGATACATGAGATACTTGTGCACATACAAGTTGTAGTATTTACGGAAGAACTCGATGGAAAACTGGAAGTCATAGTCATCTATGCGGTGCTCAATTCTCCACTGTTCCAGGAAGCGGGGTACGGTATTGCGCAAGAGCTTCGAGACGATCGCCGTGAAGGCATCCACAATCTTGCGGCGGATGTTGTCCTTTAGCTTTGCCGGGATCAGGGGCCAGGAATCCACAAAGGAAGTCTTTTCCCACAGGAATTCACGGACTTTTTGCTCCCATTTGTAGATGTAACCTTCTTTCAGGCTGGGATCCTCCGCTTGCCGCAAATAGTCGTGCAAGAGATCCCGGGCTTTGCCAAACAGCCAATCGCGTTTGCGGACGATCAGGCCGGGAGTAAGGATAAAGCGTTTGCCAAAGAAAAACCGTGCTTTGGCATTAAATAAAAACCACCGGATGAAGTAAATCACCATTAGCCCAAGGGCTATGTTCCAAACGATAAAGAGTAACGATCTTAAAAAGAGCATCAAAAACCTCCTCCTGCTCCGCCGCCGCCAGAACGACCACCACCGAAACCACCAAAACCGCCAAAGCCGCCGGATCCTCCGGAAGAACCACCACGGGAACCGCCGCCAAATCCACCGCCACCCCAGCTGCCGCCACCGCCACGTCCGCTGAAGATCAGCATCCATAACAGAACATTCAGGATCTTGCCTTTGGTTACAATCATCAGAATCACGAAGATGACGAGCATGATGATTCCGCTATAAGGGGAAGCCTCGCCATCGTCTCTGCGCCCACGTTGGGAATACGCGGACATCCCGGTGAGGGTAACGCCTTTTTCCTGGGCGATCGCGGAAAGCATCATCAGGCTGCCCTGCATGAAAGCCTGATCCCAGTCCTCTGCCCCGCGGGCGAGGTGTGAAGCCATGCTCTGATACACTTGATTGGCATAGGCATCCGTGATGTAACCTTCCGCGCCATAGCCCACTTCGATGCGCAGGCGGCGTTCCTTTTGGGCGATGAAGATCAAAACCCCTTCATCCCGCTGAGAGCCGATGCCCCATTCTGCTAAAAGCCGCACGCCAAAGCTAACCTCGTCTTCATTCCCGATTTCCGGGAAGGTGGCAATGGCAAAATCTACTCCGGTCTTTTCCCGAAGCTCTATCGCCCAATCGTTTATCCTGATCCTGGTATCTTCGGAGAGCAGCTTGGCAAAGTCATTCACAAAGCCTTCCGCTTTGGGTATCTTCACGGTTTGCGCCGAGAGCGAGATAATCAGCAGGGTAAACGCGAGCAGCAGAGTGGCTTTAAACTTCATGTAGCAGGTGTCCCATTTTGTCCTTTTTGGTTTTCAGGTAGTATTGGTTGTCCTTCTGCGGTGTAATTTCGATGGGGATTCTGCTTACGATTTCCAAACCGTAACCGGTGAGCCCCACAATCTTCTTAGGGTTATTTGTAAGAAGCTTTATCTTCTTTAAGCCCAGAGCCTTCAGGATCTGAGCGCCAATGCCGTAATCTCGCAGATCTTCAGCAAAACCTAAGTCCAGATTTGCCTGCACTGTGTCCGCTCCGTTGTCTTGCAAATGGTAGGCTTTGATCTTGTTCAGGAGCCCGATGCCTCTGCCTTCCTGGCGCATGTAGAGGATCACGCCCCGACCCAGTTCGGCGATCATTTCAAAACTGCGGGAGAGTTGCTTGCCGCAATCGCAACGCAGAGAATGCAAGGCATCCCCGGTGAGGCATTCGGAATGCACGCGCACCAGGACGGGTTCGGGACCGCTGACATCGCCAAGGGTGAGCGCCAGATGGTGCTCTCCGGAGATATCACTGGAAAAAGTGACGATATCAAACAAACCATATTCGGTGGGCAGCTTTGCCCGGGAAACCTGGTGCACCAGGCGCTCTTTCTTGCGGCGATAGTGGATCAGTTCTTCGATCGTGACGATCTTCAGATCGTGCTCTCTGGCAAAATCGATCAGATCGTCCAAACGCGCCATTTCGCCGTCTTCACGGATGATCTCGCAGATCGCCCCGACCGGGTTCAGCCCTGCCATTTTGGCGAGGTCCACCGCGGCTTCGGTGTGCCCGGCGCGCTTGAGCACGCCACCGGGTTCGGCGATCAGGGGAAAGATGTGGCCGGGGCGCATAAAGAGCCCGGCATGGCTTGCGGGATCTGCCAGGGCTTTCACGGTCTTGGCGCGCTCCGAGGCAGAGATTCCGGTGCTGGTGCCTTCAATGACATCCACCGAAACGGTAAACTTTGTGCCGTGGCGTTCGTTGTTCTTCATCGTCATCAGCGGGATATCCAGCTTCTGGGCGTAATCTGCGGTGATGGGGGCGCACAATAGCCCTTTACCTTTGCTGATCATGAAGTTCACGTGTTCGGGGGTAATCAGATCTGCTGCCATCAGCAGGTCTCCCTCATTCTCGCGGTTCTCGTCGTCCACCACGATAATCATCTTGCCTTGGGCAATGCTTTGTATGGCATCCTCAATGGAGCTAAATACGGATTCAATGTGCTTGTTGTTGTTTTCTACCACGTTTTGTTTTCCTCTAAAATCACATTATATGGCTCGGTGTCTGTGTCAATAGCAAAATGCTGCTCCAGCCAATTCAGGGTATAGATCAGGTCAGCAGGCAAAGGCGCAAAGATGTCCAGTTGTTTGCCGGTGATCGGGTGTTGGAACTGCAGCCGCCAGCTGTGCAGGGCCTGCCGCTGGAGGTGTGTGGCCAGGAGCTCGGTAGCTTTGCGCTTCATGTTTTGAGGCAGCAGCATGTGTACCTGATGCCGGGTGTTATATAACAAATCGCCTACTATCGGCATATGCTGATGAGCAAATTGGACACGGATCTGGTGCATGCGCCCCGTATCCAGCTTTACCTTAACCAGGCTAAAGTAATGATAGTATTTGATAATCTTGTAATGTGAGAGCGACCACTTGCCGGTTTCGGCCACGCACATCTGGCGGGGATTACTGAGCGAGCGGGCGATGTGGCACTCGATGCTGCCTTCGGGGGGATCCGGTATGCCGGTGGTGATGGCAAGATAGGTCTTATCGATCTCGCGGCGGGCGAACATATGGTTCAGCTCCACTTGCGCGGCATCGGTCTTGGCGATGATGATCAGGCCGGAGGTACCGCGATCCAGGCGGTGTACGATGCCCGGGCGGTTGGGGTCGCGGCCGGCGGACAGCTGACCGGCAAAGCGATGCAGGATTGCATTCACCAGGGTGCCGTCCGGGTTTCCGTGGCCGGGGTGCACGATCATCCCCGCAGCCTTGTTGATCACTGCCAGATAATCGTCTTCATAGACTACTTCCAGCGGGATGTCCTCCGCTTTCATTTCATAATCCGGGGGTTCAGGAAGCTTCAGGCTGATCTCGTCACCCTTCTCGAGGAGGTAGCTTTTTTTTACCGGGATGTTATTCACCAGGATGCGGTCTTCGGCGATCAGGCTTTCGATGAAGCTGCGTGAATGCAGTTCCTGCAAGCGCAGGTTTGCCAAGTGTTTGTCCAGGCGAACTGGCTCGTCGCCCTCGAAGATAATTCTAATTTTCTCTTGCTTCACCAATAATCTCCACTGTGTACACTCCGCCGGAAGCTATTCCTTTGCGGTTACGGACGATTGAGCCTTTGATCACGGCAGATTGCTCTGATCCCTCGGGCTCAATCCGGGCATCGTAGATGTTGTTGCCATAGCGCAGCGATTCGATTATGACCTGGATGATGCCGGCATTAAACTCGTCTTTGATAATCACTTCATTCAGGTTTCCCACATCACTGATGTTTGGGTATCGCGCGCGGAAGACGTCGTTGATATAGACAAGGTCGCCATTGATATTCACTACGATCACTATCTGCGGCAAGAGATTGATAAGCTGGCTGATGCGCTGATGATGTTCGTAGATTTTGTCGGCCTTTGCCGCATCAAAGCGGATGATGATATCCAGCATCTTCTGCAAGGCATAGATCAGGTTTTCAAAATCCCGGTCGTGCTCAAAGAGGGAGCTGTCGATATCGATCTGATAGTTACCGTTCGAGATCTCGTCGATGAGGTCTTCCACCCTCTTTATGGCGCGGTTCAGGCGGTAAGGCAGGTAGTTGAAGATCACCACGATATAGACGAAGATCATGAACATAAAGACGATCATGATGGATTGGATGTCGCTGGCCAGAGCGTAGAGGTTATCCGCCTGAGCAATGGCAAACAGCACCGCGATAAACTGCAGCGCGATGAACCCGAACAGGATTCCGATCATCTGGTGATAGCGATGTTTGATGGAACGCTTCATTCTTATACCTGCTTTATGGTGGTGTCGTAGATCAGTTTATCCACATTGCCTTTGGGGCCCATCATGATCAGCACATCGCCTTCATTGACGGTGTCGTTGGCACCGGGCATGTCGTTCATCTTCTGCTCCACCACATTGCGGCCGTCCTCGGTAACCGAGAGCGAGTTGTACTTGATGGCGATGATATTCACTCCCCGGTTGGTGGGAAGCGACAAATCTTGCAGATCCCTGCCCACAAACTCGCGGGGGGCCACCATCTCCATCACCACATGTCCGCTGGATAGCGAGATATACTCGCGCACGTTCTTGGAGATCAGGGTCTTGGCCAGCTGTGTGCCCACGATCTCTTCCGGGAGCAGGATGTTCTGCACTCCGATGAGCTCCAAGATGCGGCCATGCAAGCGGTTTTCCACCTTGGCATAGATGATGCCGACGCCGATCTTGCGCAGAATCGCCGCCGTCAGAATGCTTTCCTGAATGTTGCTGCCGATGCCGATGATCACCGCGTCTGCCTCATTGAGGTTCTGAGACCTCAGCGCGGCTTCATCGGTGGAATCCATGCAAATGGCGGAGGTAACTCTGCCGGATACATCATCCACCAGTTCCTGGCTTTTATCTATCGCAATCACATCCATGCCACTTTCACTAAGGATGTTTGCTACTGTCATTCCGAATCTTCCGAGTCCTATCACGGCATATCTTGCCATATTTTCTCCTTAGCCGATGGCTATCTTTTCCTCTGCGAAAGTAATATTGGGTTGGCGCTTGCGCATGGAAAGCGCGTAGATGAGGGTGAGCGGTCCGATGCGACCGATGTACATCAACAGGGTGATCAATAGTCTGGCGGTCTCGCTGAGTCTGTCCGTGATCCCCATGGAAAGCCCCACCGTGCCAAACGCGGAGATAGCTTCAAAGAGGAGTTTATCAAAGGGCAGGCTCTCCACCAAGAAGAGGATATAGACCACGATGAAGATGATGAGCCCGGAGAGCGTGATCATGGAAGTCGCTTCCCGGAAATTGGAAAGGGCAATGCGGCGGTTATAGAGGCTGAGCTCCCGCCTGCCGCGCAACATGCTGATCAATGAGAGCATCAGCACGGCAAAGGTAGTAGTTTTAATACCCCCGCCGGTAGAACCGGGAGAGGCACCCACAAACATCAGGCTGATGAAGACCAAGACCGATGCGGGGCCGATGCGCGAAATATCCACAGTATTGAACCCGGCGGTTCTGGCGGTTACGGATTGGAACCAAGCGCTCAACATCCTCCGGCTGATACTGTAGCCTTCCATCACGCCATTGTATTCTGCCAGAAAGAAGCTCACAAAGCCTCCCAGGATCAGGATCGCGGATACGACCAGGACGATCTTGGAGTGCAAGCTGAGTTTACGCACCCGGTCCAGCTTGAAGATATAGCGATACAGATCGATCATCACCGCAAACCCGATGCCACCCAACAAGATCAGGCCGGTGATCGTGAAGTTGATCAAAGGGCTATCCACAAACTGGGACATGGAATCCGAAAACAGAGAGAAACCCGCATTACAGAAGGCAGAGACAGAGTGAAAGACAGAGCTATACATCGCCTGAGACGGGGGCATCAGCCGGGAGAACTTGACGAAGAGCAGCAACGCGCCCATAGCCTCGATGATGACGGTCACGATCACGATGTTCTTCAGCAGTTGAAAAGCGTCCAGCCGCTCGTTGTCCCCGATCACCCGGTGCATCAGGTTCTCCAGCTTCAAAGTCAGCCGGCGCCCCATGATCAGCGCAAAAGCAGTGGATACCGTCATGATGCCGAGTCCGCCAATCTGGATCAGCACCAGGATCACAATCTGACCAAACAGGCTGAAGTAGCTGCCGGTATCACGTACGATCAATCCGGTCACACAGGTGGCTGAAGTGGCAGTGAACAGTGCATCCACAAAGGGTGTAACTTCATTTTGCACAGAGGCCTCCGGCAGCATCAGCAGGATGGTTCCGAGCAAGATGACGCAGGCAAAACTGAGCATCAGCGTAATCGGCGGGTTGTCGGTCAGAGCTTTGTAGAGCTTACCCTCAAAGGCGCGAAACAGCAAGTATTGAACGATAAAATAGGTCTGCCGGATGAGCAGGAAGAAGATCACGAACTTGATCTGATAATACATCAGCAGAGTACCCAAAAGCAGCATGAGAATATCCAGGAGCAGCAGTGTTTTCTGCTGTCTGAGTTCCTCAGAAATCAGCCGGTTCAGGATCGCCAGAGCCAGCAGGAGGATATTTGCCAAAGCGGTGATCAGTTCCAGCTGACGGTAATTCATCAGTTCCTGGACCAGGCTCTGCAGGAAGATCACCGCAAAACTCCAGGCCGCAACAAAATAGGCCAGGGTTTCGATGTGCTTCAGCAGTCCTTTACTGTTCTGTTCAGACATTGCTCAACCCAACAGCGCGTCTGCCCAAATGATTGACTGAACCTCCGATACAGGGTTATCCGCCGGGATGCTTATCAGCACGCTCAGCTTTTCGAAGTAAGACTTCAGCGCGAAGGTCTCGGCAAAGAAGCCTTTGATCCGTTTTTTGATCGCTGCCGGAGCGTCGTCCGCCCGGGTGATCAGGGTTCCGCCGCATTCATCACAGATGCCTTCCTGTTTGGGCGGATGTGAGACGAGGTGGAAGTTCGAGCCACAGTCTTTGCACACTCTTCTGCCTTCCATGCGGGCAATGGCGCGTTCTTCAGACAGATCCAGATAGTAAACCCGGGCCAGGCGGTAGTGTTTCACCAGGTGCTCCGCTTGAGGCAAAGTGCGGGGGAATCCATCGAAAATAATGCCGGGACATTCCTCGTGTAAGGACGCCTGGATGAGTTCATAAACCAGCTCGTCCGGAACCATACTGCCCTTGGTGATCGTACGACTCACCCTCTTGCCAATATCGGTGGCAAGGCTGATGTGTTCCCGCAACAGGTCTCCGATGTTGATGTGCTGAAACCCCGTCTGTTCTGCTAGCAGTTTGGCTTGAGTGCCCTTACCGCTGCCTTGGATTCCCAAAAAAACAATGGCATCTGTCATATTAACCTCAATCGTGACAATTTATCCTGATAAGCTGTTCTGTCAAGCTATTATCGTTAAATGGCTTCTGTCTGTTCCGCTTCCAACACGACATACGCAATCGCGTAGTCCTTTTCGTGGCTCAGGGAAAGGTGCATTTTGCGGATCTTCATCGCTCGCGCCAGTTCTGCGCTGCGCCCGGTTATGACCAGCTCCGGCTTACCCTCGTTGTTGTTGATTACCTCGATTTCCTTCCAGCTGACCCCTTGATCCCAGCCCGTGCCAATCGCCTTCATGAAAGCCTCTTTGGCGGCAAATCTGGCGGCATAGCTCTGCGCGGGACTCGCCTTGGCAGAAGAATAGGCAATTTCGGCAGCACTATACACTTTGTCCACAAAGTGCAGGTTGGTCTTCAGCAGGCGGGCTATGCGCCCAACTTCCACAATATCCGTACCGATTCCGACGATCATCACGGTTGCCCCTGGTGTTCCAGGTCCAGCAGGAAGCGCTTGATTCCGAGGTCCACGGCAAAGCCGCCAAGCTTGCCATTCCCGGCAATAACTCTGTGACAAGGGACGATGATCGCAATCGGATTTCGGTTCAGGGCATTCCCCACGGCGCGAACCGCTTTCGGGCGATCAATACGTTGAGCTAGAGTGCTATAGGACACGGTTTCACCATACGGGACTTTGAGCAGTTCTTCCCAAACCATCAGTTGGAACGGCGTGCCGGTGGCAAAAAACGGAAGATCAATTTCCTGGCTTTGCCCCTGAAAGTATTCATCAAACTGGCGGATCACATCCTCTTCAAAGGCTCCCTCCACCAGAGTATTGAGCGCTATCTCGCAAAACGAAATACGGGTGATGGTCTCCTCCTCAATGTGGATTTCAAGGCAGAGTTCCGGTCGCGTATAGTATAGTATCCTAAGCATTCACACACCTTATGTAAAAGAGAAAGCCCCTCGATGCATAGCGTACCAAGGGGCTAATGAGTGTTTTTTGGTAACTAAGCAGTAAATCTTCTGCGTTCTTTGATTCTGCCCGCCTTTCCTTTGGCCTGGCGCAGATAGAAAAGCTTCGCTCTGCGAACCTGACCGTGGCGAACGATCTCAAGCTTGTCGATATTGGGCGAGCTCTGCGGGAATATTCTTTCCACGCCGACTCCGCTTGATACCTTGCGAACGGTAAAGGATTTGGAGATTCCCGCACCACGTTTTTGGATCACTATGCCCTGAAAAACCTGGATACGTTCCTTAGCTCCCTCTTTAATTTTATAATGGACCTTCACAGTATCGCCAACGCGGTAATCCGGAAAGTCAGTTCTGATTTGGTCTCTGCCTATTTGTTGCAGAATATCCATTTGGGTTCCTCCCATATATATACTCGGAGAAGCGAGATCCATGTATTGCCCGGCGCGGCGCAAAGCACAGCTATTTAACTGCCGGTTTTTGCGCATAAAACCTGGCATAGCGCTGTGTTTCAGAACCTTATCAATGCCCAACTCCCATGTGGGGTGGGCTTCTCAAAACACCGGTGAAACCGGTAAGTTCCGCGCAAAGCAATGGGGTATTGTTGGATCCCTGCTTTCCTGATTGGTTATCTTGCCCCGTGGGGCTTATTTATAGCAAATCTGGTCTGCGGGTTTTGGTTAAAAAGCTTGCTTGGGCATTTGCCCATTGTTCGATTTTGCCGTGATTACCTTCGCGAAGAACATCCGGAACTCTTTGTCCCATAAATTCTTCGGGGCGGGTATAACACGGGAAACCAAGCATTTGATGATAAAATGAATCGCTTTGGGCACTCGCGATGTCGCTCAACACACCATCCTGTAATCTGGCAAGACCGTCGATGAAGACCTGCGCCGCCAGCTCTCCGCCGCTCAGCACAAAATCTCCCAGAGATATCTCGTCGCTCACCGCTAGGCGGCGGATGCGTTGATCGATCTCTTTGTAATGTCCGCAGATCAGGATAATGCGAGATTCCGTGGCATAATCCAACAGAATTTTCTGGTTCAGGCGTCTGCCTTGCGGGGTGAAGTAGATCACCGAAGCGGGACCATCCTGCAGTTTGGCCTTGATGGCGTCCCACAGCGGTTGCGGTGTGGCAACCATTCCGGCGAAACCACCGAAAGGATAGTCATCCACCTTGCGGTGCTTGTTTGTGCTATAGTCTCTGATGTCGTCCAGCGCCACTTCGATGGCTCCTTTTTGCAGAGCCCTGGCCACCATGCTGGTGGCAAGAAAACTGGTAAACGCCTCCGGAAAGAGGCTTAGCACATCAATCTTCATCTTCGCAAGCGATCAGCACTCCGTCCTGAAACACCAGCCCGTTGGCAGCCAGGAGATCGTCCATGTTATTCAGGTAGATCACATCGCTACCGGCTACAGGCTCTGCCAGATAATGCTCTACATAGGGCACCATCAATTCTGTGTCCAGGGCTGTGGAAATCACGAGGACATCCTGAGCGCCATTGAAAAACACATCCACCACACATCCCAGGAGTTTATCCTGATACACCACATCCAGCCCCAAAAGAGAATCTTGATCCTCTTCCTCAGGGTCGTCCGCGATCGCCAGAATGGTCTCCCGATGCAGCTTGCGTTCTTCGGCTATGCCATCTTCGGCAAAGCGCACCCAAGTCTTTTTTTCGCATTGCTTCCTATCACTGATAGTTACGTAAAACACTCTATTTTCTTCAAAGATCAAATACAGTTCCACCATGTGATCAAACGCCTCTTTATATTCGGGCCTAATCATCACATGATGCCAACCTTCGTTGTCCTGTCCGCCTAGTCTGCCGATTCCGATTAGGTGAGGGGCAGTCATTTACTCAATGATTTCCAGCTCGGCTCGTTTTCCTTGCTTAGTAGATACAGCGTTGATTATCGTACGGATAGCACCTGCAGTGCGACCGCGTTTTCCAATAACTTTACCGATGTCGCCTTTCGCTACACGCAGTTCGAAAATGGTAACCTTGCCACCGCTAATTTCGGAGATAGAAACTTCACTGGGATCATCCACAAGAGCTTTTACCATGAATTCAATGAGATCTTTCATGCTTCACCTCGGTTTTCAGTTCGTTGATTATTCTGTTGTCGCGATTTTGCGTTCGTGCCAAATTTGCAGTATTCCGGCTTTGCGCAACAGGGAACGTACTGTCTCAGTAGGCTGTGCGCCCACGGAAAGCCAGTAAATCGCGCGTTCTGTTTCGATGTTGATCTTGGAGGGATCTGGCTTGGGGTCGTACCAACCCACACATTCCAAATATTTACCTACTTGTTTCACGCGTGAATCCACGGCAACAATGCGGTAAAAGGGCTGATCGCCAGCACCCATCCGTCTCAGTCTCAGCTTGACCATTATTTCTCCTTGCTTATTATCAAATAAGTTTTTCTATGTTATGGCATCGTTTTTTTTGACGCGGTTTCCGTCAAGGAAAATATCGCTTTGTTCCACACGCATCAGCTTGCCGGGTATCACACAATTGCGTGCAATCCCGGGCAGGAATGCCGATCAACCACGGTTGTCGACCTTTTCTAAAATATAAGCAATTCCGGGGGCTCGCGCACACACAAATTTCAATTCATCCGCCAGGCTCGCGTTTACTATTGCGGCACCCTCTTCACCGGGGCATTTCCCTGTGCCTCAGGCAGAACCAAAGCTGATTTTAAGCTGTTATTCTGCTATGCTCATAGCTTTATTAGCCGATAATATCAGCACAAACTCAGCTTGTGCCCAAGCGGATGGAGTGGCTTTGGCGGGGGCATGACTCGGCTATTGCTTGAGCAGCAAATCCCACACGCTGAGGGGAATGATGCCGCTATATTCATAGGGGGCAGTCAGTTCCATGCCCATGGCATCGATTATGATCTTCCCTTTTACGCTATATTTTACTCCGCCTTTGAATGCTCCTTTGACCGCTCCGAAGATGGATTTCAGGTTCGAAAGCTCAAAAACCATGGTGCCATCCTTGTAAAAGACCTTTTCGTTGAAGGCAAGCTGTTTTTGCAGGTTTCCCGTGCCCACCTTCTTGCCATCGATAAAGATCTCTGCCGGAAAACCTTTGAAATTGAAGCTGAAGCCATAGGCATTGATCAGGATGAAGTCTGTGTTCAGGATGGTCTTGCTGAGCCCATAATCGTCCACATAGGTGCGGGTGAGCTTGAAGAGATCCTGTCCGCCCGCGCTCAGGCTGGGGATCGCCTTCATCAGCTGATCCTTGATTTTCAGGCTATAGGGTTCTTCAAAGTCGAAGCGTTTGCTGATCCCCATCGCCTTACCTTCGCCTTTGCCGGAGATGAAGAACTGCAGGTCGTGATTGATGCTGCTCACCATACGGATCATCGGGCGGGTCTGGATACTTACATTAAAATCCAGATTGATGCTCTTTTTGGCGGGCAGGATAATCTCCTTTTGCAGGCTTGCTTGCCCCACGCGCTCCCGGTTCATATCCATCAGATACAGATCCAGCTTGCTAAGCCGAATCTCATATGAGTTCGGGTTTTTGACGATGATGGAGAGCTTGAGGCTGCTGTTGTCCACCGAAATGGATTGCAGCTGAAGGTCTTGGATCTTCTCCACAATGGGTTTTTTGAAAGAAAAACGGCAGGAGCTGACCAGCAGCGCCAGGATCACCAGACTGAGAACGTGTAGATACTTCATCCTTTTTACTCCGCAAATGCCCGGAACCACAGCTCCAGGGAGATAGTGTTGAACAGCATTTCCGCGTCTTTGCCGTTGCCCGCCAGATAGTTTTTCCAGCGATTATGGATTTGGGGCAGATCCCAGATCCCGCGGCCGCGGAATTCTCTGCTGAACAGGATATCTTCCACAAAACCCCGGAGGGGTCCGCGGAACCAATTGTTATAGAAGGGGCTGCCAAAGATGCCCTTGTCCTTCCGGGACGAAATCTCGTCTGGCACACAGGTCTTGAGGGCTTCACGGTGCAGCACTTTGCGATATGGCGGCCGGATTTTGTAATGCGCCGGCAGGCTGAACATGAAGTCCACCAGGCGGTGATCCAAAAACGGCACACGGCTTTCCACGCTGTGTCCCATGCTCATGCGGTCTTCAAAATGCAGCAAGGTTTGCAAGGAAGTGCTGTGCATCATGTTGTACAAGAAGTTCGCGAGTCGGGAGCCGGGGATGTTGCCGATATTGCGCAGCATCTTGCCGCCGGCTTCGTCCCGGGCGGTATTCACAAAATCTGTATTGAACGGCTCAAACCGGTAATAGCGGGATTCCAGATCATATAGGGAGGATTCCGGCATCAGGGTGCTCATCATGATCTTGCCGAGGTCTCCGGCAGCCTTTACCGGGTTCTTGCACAGGAAATGCCCGATCTCCGCGCCAAACTTGTGCAGACGTAAATGGCGTAAGTGATCGGCAAAATAGCGGTATGTGGCATGGCGATATCCCCCGGAAATCTCGTCTGAACCCTGGCCGGAAAGCAGTACAATGATCCCTTCCTGATGCGTCTTTTGCATCAGCGCGTATTGGCTCACAAAGCCGGATGCCACCGGCAAATCGTTCAGCCATATCGCTTTGCTCCACCATGCGATGGCATCATCAGGGTGGGGGGAGATGAAATTTGTCTGCACCCCGGTATGGGCGGCGATGATCTCGATATAGGGGCGTTCATCGAAAGCCGGATCGCTGTCATAGTACACTGAAAAGGTGCGCATTTGATATGGCAATATGCGGGAAGCGGAACAAACGATGGCTCCGGAATCCATCCCTCCGGAAAGCGAGGCGCCTACCGGGACATCACTGCGCAGTTGCAGTTTCAGGCTGTCCAGAAAGAGCTCGCGATATTGCTCTTTGGCTTCATCAAAGCCAAGGCTGCTCTGCTCGAAATTGTCTATCTCCAGGTGGTAATACTCTTCGATGCGCAGCTTGCCGGCCTGCAGAATCATGTTGTGCCCAGGCTTCAGAGCGTGGACTGCCTCCCAATATGTCTCGTCGTCATAGACCATCAGGGAGTTCACTTTCATGCTGCGCCAGATCATGGCATGGTTCAGGCTGCGCTTGATCGGACACTCCAGCAGCTGCTTGATTTCCGAGCCCCAATAGAGCATATCCCCCGTACGGCTATAATAGAAAGGTTTGATGCCAAAGCGGTCGCGACTCATAAACAAGCGCTTGGCAGCTATCTCCCAGATGCTGAAGGCCCACATGCCGTTCAACCGGTGCACGCAGGCATCTCCCCATAGATGATAGGCTTTGATGATCACTTCGGTGTCGCTGTGGCTGAAGAAATGGTAGCCCTTTGCCTGGAGTTCTGCCCGCAGTTGCATGTGGTTATAGATTTCGCCGTTGAAGATGATCGCCAGCCCCAGTTCCGCGTCCAGCATGGGCTGGTGCCCGCTTTCGTGAAGCTCCACGGTGGGCAGACGCCGGAAGCCGAAGCCCAGCTCTGCCGGGTTGTCCCCGCTACATTCGTTGAGATGCTCCCGGACTTCACTGCTGCTATCCTTTCCGCAAAAAGGCTGAGCCAGCTTGCGCCGGATATCAAAGAGCAAATAGCCCTCGTCGTCCGGGCCGCGATGCGCGATCTGCGCGGTCATCCGTTTCAGAATGCCAAAATCTATCTTCTGTTTGTTGCTAATGCTTGCAATTCCTGCAATTCCACACATCTGATTCTCCTTGAATAATGGGTCATCCCGCCTTGGGCAAGAAAACAGTCGGGTTCAAAACCCTGAAGCCGGGCAATGATTCACGCGGAAGTCAAAGCGGATCCCGGTATCTCTTATCTATGGCTTGATAAACTGCCGAACCACGTCCACGATCTGAGAAGGTTTATCGACCAGATAGTCCGGATTCTGGCCAGCCAGGAGGTCTGTGGTATGGAATCCCCAGCTCACGGACACGATCTTCAGTCCGCATTTATGCGCGGCAATGATATCCCGGATTTCGTCGCCCACATAGATAACTTCGTCTTTTCTCAGTTTGTGTTTTTTAATCTGCTTGCGAATGCTGCTGTGTTTTTTCAGGATCCCGGAAGTGCCTTCCACCCAGTCGAAATGGTGCAATTGGTGCTGTTCCAGAAAGTGTTGCACGTTTTCCCGGCTGTTCGATGAAAGCAGTGCCACCCTGCAACCCAGAGCCGTCAGTTCATCCAGCATTTCATGAATGCCCGGATAAGGTTCCAGTTCGTGGATCAGGTGCCGGTATTCGGCCAAGGCGTGCGGTATTGCCTTGGGTAGTTTGCGCAGAGGAATTTTCAGCCATTTGAGTGCTTTGGGAATGCTCATTGTGCGCACAATGGCAAACTCCTCGTCACTGAGCTGATTGATGCCAAATTCCGGGGCCAGGCTATTGGCGATCTTGAGTCCCAGATGGATCGAATCAGCGATCGTGCCGTCAAAATCAAACAGCAGAAAGGGCTTCTTCACTTACGTTGCTCCAGCACATACTCATAGGCCCGGTTCTTGCTGATACCAAAGCATGCAGCTAGTTCGGCAGCCAGTTCGCGGCTCTTCAGGCCCGGGTTGGCTTGCACCATCCGCTCCGCTTCGGAGTTGGGGAAAACCGCCTCTACAGGCTGAGCGCCATCAATCACGATCACAAACTCACCCTTCTGAGTGATCTCGTAAGCCTCCACAATGCTCTGCACGCTTCCGCGGATGCACTCTTCATGAAGTTTGGAGATCTCGCGGGCAATGGCAATCTGCCGCTCGGGAAAGTAGTCCAGCATCTCAATCAGGCAAGCTTTGATGTGATGCACACTTTCGTAGATGATACTGGGGTGGGGGTAATCCCGAATCTGCTGGAGCGCGGCTTTACGTTCTTTGTTCTTCGGGGGCAGAAAGCCGACAAATTGAAAGGCGAGAGTGCTGAATCCTGATATGCTGAGGGCGGGGATCAGGGCTGTGGCTCCCGGAAGGGCTTGCACGAGGTAGTCCCGCTTGATGGCTTCTGCCACCAGACTCTGCGCCGGGTCTGAGATCGCCGGTGAACCGGCATCAGAGACCACTGCCAGATCTTCTCCCCCATCCAGATAGGCAAACAGCGCATCTTCCCGGCTGCGTTCATTGAACTTGTGAAAGCTGAGCAGGCGCGGTTTGGGGATCTCGTAGCGGGATAGCAGAAACGCCGTCTTGCGCGTGTCTTCACAGGCAATCAGGCTTACTGCTTTCAAGGTGTCCAGCGCTCTCAGGGTGATATCTCTGAGGTTGCCAATCGGCACCGGAACCAGATATATCACCCCTTTGCGCATTATTATCCTGTCTTACTTTATCAGTTCAAGTTCTTTGCCGACCTTGATGAAGGCAGCAACGGTTTTGTCCAGATCGTCGCGGGAGTGCGCGGCGGAAAGCTGAACTCTGATGCGGGCTTTACCTTTCGGGACTACCGGATAGACGAAGCCGATCACATACACGCCCTCTTTGAGCAGCATGTCTGCCATCTTGATGGCAAGCGGAGCTTCGTAAAGCATCACGGGCACGATCGCGGTATTGCCGGCAACGATATCAAACCCGGCTTCGATCATTTTGGCGCGGAAGTATTTGGCATTGTCCCAGACCTTGTCGCGCAGCTCGGTGGAAGTGCTAAGCAGCTCGATCACTTTCAAGGTCGCGCCCACGATCGCGGGAGCTAAAGTATTGGAGAACAGGTAGGGACGGCTGCGTTGACGCAGAAGCTCAATGATTTCCTTGCGTCCGCTGGTGCATCCGCCGTTTCCGCCACCCATGGCTTTGCCGAAAGTGGTGGTAATGATATCCACTCTGTCCTGCACACCGAACTGTTCGGGAGTTCCGCGTCCGGTTTTGCCGATGTAGCCGGTAGCGTGGCTGTCGTCAACCATCACCAGGGCGTCATATTTGTCTGCCAGGTCACAGATCTCGTCCAGTTTCGCCATATCGCCGTCCATCGAGAACACGCCGTCGGTGCAGATCAGGCGATACTTCATATCTTTGGAATCCTTCAGCGCGTCTTCCAGTTCTTGCATGTTGGAGTGTTTGTAGCGATAGCGTTTGGCTTTGCAGAGGCGCACGCCGTCGATGATGGAGGCGTGATTCAGCTCGTCCGAGATCAAAGCGCTGTCTTCGCCCAACAGGGGTTCAAACACGCCGCCGTTAGCATCGAAGCAAGCGGCATAGAGGATAGTGTCTTCAGTGCCCAAAAACTTGGAAACGGCTTCTTCCAGATCTTTGTGAATCTGCTGCGTGCCGCAGATAAAGCGCACGGAAGCAAGGCCGTAGCCCCAGTCGTTCATGATTTCCTGAGAGGCTTTGATCACTTCCGGGTGATTGCCCAGACCAAGGTAGTTGTTTGCGCAGAAATTCAGCGCGCTAACGCCTCCGGCAACGCCGATCTTGGCGCCCTGAGGGGTGGTGAGGATGCGTTCTTTCTTGTAAAGACCTTGTTCCTTGAGTTCCGCAAAGAGGGTTTGCAGATCAGTTTTCATCTTGTTGTAAGCCATTGGTTCTCCCTTGTGTTTGGAATATTATGTTTGCGTGCATGTTTTGAGATACTGGAATTCAGTCAATAGAAAAGTGGAGATAATCCGTGCAAGGTATTGGCGCAAAGATTCCTTGATTTCCTCGAACCGGGTCACTGAAATCTGCCTATGCCAAAACAGAGCATTAGGTATGTCTTGGAACAGAAATTGCATTTGCATAGCCTGGAACTAATCTTCCGGGAGGAAGTATGCGCGCTTTATATTTTGGATTGTTGTTACTTCTATTTACTTTGCCGATTGTCTGCCAAACAACGCCACTGGTGATCGAAGACTTTGAAAGCGGAACGATCGACCTAAGTTCTTGGGCGGATGAGGATATCCAGCCCGATGCCTGGAGCCTGGACACAAGCAATACCCACTCCAATTCCGTTTACTCACTGAAGCTAAGCGGAAACACCTGGAAGGAGCAGGCAATCAGCCCCTTAGCGGCACAAATCAATACCGTGATCGAAGTGGCGGCATACTACTCCACCGGTGCCACAGTGCAGGGCATCGGCTTTTCGGATGGTGAGAACCACCTGTTCTACAGCATTTCCGGCAGCAGAATCCTGGATCTGGAAGTGTGGGTGCCGGTCTATCAGGGAGCCTACAATGCAAACTCCTGGAATCTCTACCGGCTGCCCCTGGGTGCCGATTGGGAGAGCTTCTTCGGCTATTATCCCACCATCACTTCGCTGATCTATGTGAATGATCTGGATCAATCCTCCCCCCGCTCGGTGTGGTTTGACAGCATTTATGACATCACCTCCACCCTCCCCATTTCGCCGCAGGTCAGCATCACCACCCAAATCCCTAGCAACCACAACAATCGCTTTGTAGGAGTGCAGTTTTCCGCCACCATCATCGATCCCGATAGCAATGAATTCAGCTATCACTGGAGTTTCGGTGATGGCAACCACAGCAGCCAAAGCAGCCCCTATCACGTTTATGACATCATCGATGCCCACGAATATACGGTGAATCTCAGGCTTACGGACGAAAGCGGGATGGTGGGCTTGGCAGCCACGCAAGTGAATATTGATCCCGGCCCCAGTACGCTGCCCCTCACCATGAACTTTGTGGGGGATGTAATGCTGGCGCGGCGCTATGACACTCAGATCATCCCGGTGCAAGGCATTGAGGCGATCTTCCAGCCCACCCTGGCCATGCTTGGAGATGCTGCCGACGTCACCATCGCCAATCTGGAAGTGGTGCTTGCCAACACCGGCACTCCGCATCCCACCAAATCAGTGGTCTATCGAGGCAACCCCAACAATGTGGCAGGCTTAGTCTATGCCGGGATCGACAACGTCTCGCTGGCAAATAACCACACGCTGGACTACGGCTTGCCGGCCCTGCGCCAAACCCAGAGCCTGCTGGACGCGAACGGAATCGGGCACAGCGGCTCCGGGGCAAATGCCTACGAAGCATATTTGCCCTCATTTATCAATCAGAAAGGCCTGAGCATCGCGCTGTTGCGCAGCAGCGACCGCACCGGACAATACAACAACACCCAACCCTTTCTGCAAGCAGGATACGCCAAAGAAGGCTTTGCCTATATGACACCCTATTACAACATGATGCAACTTGCAGCAGTGCAGGGCATCGCGGATCTGAAAGTGGTAGAAATGCACGGCGGGAGCGAATATTCCACCGGTCCCGGATCCGACTACGGCAAGAACAACCCCTTCATCGGAGACGATCAGGACGAGGATTACACTTACCGCTATGATGTTCCGCATCAATGGGATCGGGAGATCCGCCAAACCGCGGTGGATAACGGCGCGGACCTGGTGATCGTGCATCATCCCCACATCATCCACGGCATGGAACTCTATAACGGCAAAGTGATTGCGCACTCCCTGGGCAATTTCGCCTTTGATCTGGATTACCCCGAATGCATGCATTCAGTGATCTTCTACGCGGACGCCTATCCCGATGGCTTCCGTAATCATCATGTGCGCCCGGTGTATATCGACGGCTATATCCCCAAGCCGGCGATGGGACATCTGGGGCTTTACACTCTGGACTATGTGGCGATGAAATCCCGCGAACTGGATACGATCGTGGTGGTGGACAAAGAAGCCCTTACCGCCAGTATTCCGCTGAATCCCGAGGCTTTGACCCAAACCCTGCATCCATTTCACATCAAGCCCCCTTTCGCTATTTATGAACAGGACTGGCAGCAAACCGCACCGATCAAATTACCCAGATTCGGCAGCATCAGTTCTGTGGATGAATTAGGCCCGGCGGTTGATGCCGAATTGCGCCTGGGCACGGAGCTGATCTGGTTCGGGAATTTCGAGGACGAAGGCTCCAGCCTTTGGGAGGTTCCGGAGTATTCCGCGGCAGGCTCTTTGGACGGGGAGCGCAGTGCCTTCTTCAGCAGTAGTAACGGCGGGAGCCAGACCGGGACCATCGCCAAAAAGATGAAGATCTATGACAACCAAAAGAGCTATACTCTGCACGGCTGGATCCGCACCCGAAACGTGCAAAGCGCAAACATCACGATTCGCTATTACAGCGCGCGGAACTCTTACTCGCCGATCTCGACTGAGGATGTAGCGCTTAACCTGAGCGGGACAAATGCCTGGCAATGGTATTTCAAAGAACTGAACATGCCCTCAAACGCGTGGTACTATGATATCCGCCTTAGTTTTACCGGAGTGAGCACAGAGCTTTCCCAGGCCTGGTTCGACAACGTGGGTCTGATCGAATGGAACCCCTGGCAAACCCAGGCGCAGCTCGCTCAAGTAATGCATCCCAACTACTATTATTGGTTTCAGCTCCGCACCCAGGAAGGTATCAAATCCCTGAGCTGCAGCCTCACTGAAACCGCCTATTCTGAGGCAGAACGCCCCCCAAGCAGGACGCCGCAAGCCGCTCGCCTGCCGCTGAAGATCTTTCCCAACCCCTTCAACCCGGATACCACAATCAGTTTCCAGCTTCCCGCCAGCGGACGCACAACGATAAAGATCTACAACATCAAAGGACAACTGGTTCAAGAACTTATGGATGAAGAATTGCCCCCCGGCAACCACCAAACTACCTGGAATGGCAAAGATGGCAGGGGCAAGACTGTAGCCTCCGGCTTGTATCTGGTCCGCATCAACAGCGGGAACATGAGCAGCACGCGTAAAGCCATACTGATGAAATAGCTGAAGCGCGCAATCATTTCGTAGCATTCCTGTCCTAAGGGAGGATTCCGATCCTCCGATCAGATTTGCCATAGGCACGGCACTCAAGATAAGGCCTCCGGCCCTTGTGGCAAGAGAATCTCGCCACCCCGTGTTCGTCCGATCCTTGCTTGGCTCCTGCGGTCTTGCTAAAGCTGACATAAAGCTGTTATCATCCCATGGCCATGGCTCTATTTCAGCATGATATCAGCTTAAAAGCAACTGAATCAAATATGGGTTAAATGAGCATCGGGATGCTTGGTGTTGCGGTGCTGCGGTTAGTTGGTGCTGCGGTTTTCCAATAATCCAGAATAATCATGAAGATCATGGGGATCCCGTCGATCAAAGTTCTATAAATTCAGTGCTGCAGTTGCTTGGTGTTGCAGTGCTGCAGTTGCCGCCCATAACTCAAACAAAAAATCGTAACAATCAGTTCAATCTGCGTTCCATTAACTCGGTGCTGCGGTTTTGCGGTTGCTTGGTGCTGCGGTGCTAAAGTTGCCGTCCATAACTCAAACAAAAAATCGTAACAATCAGTTCAATCAGTTCAATCTGCGTTCTATCAAATCGGTGCTGCAGCTTATAGTGTTTCCCTGCAAGAGGTTACAGCAGCATCTAAGGTTTGCGCGGGGATGCCCGGGTATTTTGGGCTTGACACATAAAGCGCATTAGATGGACTATGTTCAATTGAGATAAATTAAGTAGATACAGGAGATACACATGAATTACTTTTTGACCGAAGATCAACTGGAGATGCAGGAAATCGCCCGCAGAATCGCCAATGAAAAGATGAAACCGGTATCCGAGCACTATGACCAGGAAGGGATCTTCCCCTGGGACATCGTGGAAGTGATGCGCCAAAGCGACCTCTTCGCCATCCTGATTCCCGAAGAATATGACGGCATCAGCGGCAAGGTGATGGATTTGGCAGTGGTAACGGAAGAACTTTGCGCTGTGGACGCCGGTATTGCGCTGGCTTTTGGCGCAACCGGTTTGGGCATGTATCCCATCCTTTTGGGCGGCAGTGAAGAGCAGAAGAAGAAATATCTGCCCATCATCGCGGCCGGTGAACAGCTGGCAGCCTTTGCCCTCACGGAAGCCAATGCCGGCAGTGACGCCGGCGCGATCGAAACCACCGCCCGCAAAGATGGTGATCACTATATCCTGAATGGCACCAAACAGTGGATCACAAATGGTGGCGAAGCCGGCATCTATACCGTGTTTGCCATGACCGACAAAAACAAAGGCGCGCGAGGTTGCTCCTGCTTCATCGTGGAAAAAGATACCCCCGGTTTCAGCTTCGGAAAAAAAGAAAACAAGATGGGCATCCGCTCCAGCGCTACCCGCGAATTGATCTTTGAAGATTGCCGGATTCCCGCGGAAAACCTGATCGGACGCGAAGGCACAGGCTTTATCACCGCCATGAAGGTTTTCGACAAATCCCGCCCGATGGTGGGTTCTCAGGCAGTGGGCATTGCCCGCGGAGCCTTTGAAGCCTCTGTCCGCTATTCCAAAGAACGTCACCAGTTCGGCAAACCGATCTCCAGCTTCCAGGCGATTCAGTTCATGCTGGCAGATATGGCAACCCAGATCGAAGCGGCACGCGCGCTGGTATTTCAGACTGCCAAAATGGTGGATGCCGGAATCAAAAACTATGCCAAAGAAAGCGCCATGTGCAAATATTACGCTTCAGACGTGGCGATGAAGGTTACCACCGATGCCGTGCAGATCTTGGGCGGATATGGCTATATGAAAGAATACCCGGTGGAAAAGATGATGCGCGATGCTAAGATCCTGCAGATTTACGAAGGAACCAACCAGATTCAGCGCTCCATCGTGGCGGCAAACATCCTCAAAGAGTTCTAAATGTACGAATGGATAAAAGAGCTGCCCGTGGCAATCACGGTCTGCGATAAAGATGCCATAGTGATCGAAATGAACGAAAAAGCCATTGCTACCTGGGGTGGCAAGGACTATTGCGGCAAAAGCTTATACGATTGTCATCAGCCGCGGAGCATCGAGATCATCAAGCACATGCTTGCCACCGGCGAAGCACATGGCTACACCATCGACAAAGGTGGCCAGAAAAAGCTGATCTATCAGCAACCCTGGTTCAAGGATGGCGAGATTGCCGGCTTGGTGGAGTTCTCTATCGTCTTGCCGCAAGAAATGCCGCACTACGTTCGTGGCTAAAATACTTGTTCATACCTGTTGCGCGCCCTGCCTGATCGCCCCCTACACCGGGCTGAAAGAGGCAGGGCACTCTATTGCGGCATTTTGGTTCAACCCCAATATCCACCCCCTGCTGGAATACCAAAAGCGGCGTGACACCCTGCGGGACTTTGCCGCGCAAGAGGGCTTCCATCTTTTTGAAGAAGACGACTACGGGCTAGTGGGCTTTCTACAAAACACTCTGAATAAGATCGACCAGCGCTGCGAATATTGCTATCGCACCCGCCTGGAGGCCGCAGCCAGGCGCGCGGTTCAGGAAGGCTATGAAGCCTTCACCACCACCCTGCTCTACAGCCGTTATCAGAATCATGAGCGCATCATCGCGATCTGTGAAGAACTGGCGGCAAGATATGGCATCAGCTTCTTCTATGAAGATTGGCGCCGGCTATGGCAGGAAGGAATCAAACTCTCCAAAGCAGCAGGGATGTACCGCCAGCAGTATTGCGGCTGCATCTTCAGCGAGGAGGACCGCTACCGTGAGCAGATACACAGAAATTGATCTGGATGGCTTAACAGCCTATTCCATCGCCGACCGGTTCAGCAAAGTGGAGCTAAACCAATTTGCCCAAAAAGGACCGGTGGACACCTCTGCCCTGCTGGATTGCCTGCCACACATACTTAGCGCCCATGACCTCAGGGAACTGGTGCAGAGCTGCAAAACCGCGAAAACCGAAGGCAAGGGTATCATCTTGGGCCTGGGGGGACACGTGATCAAGTGTGGCCTGGCACCGCTCATCATTGAACTGATGGAGGCCGGCTACTTATCCGCGATCGCGGTGAATGGCTCTGTGATCATTCACGATTATGAAATTGCCTGCTACGGAAACACCTCCGAGGATGTGTCCAAAGCTTTGGCAGACGGCTCTTTCGGGCTGGCGTTTGAAACCTGTTATAACATCAATAGCTGCATCACCCGCGGCAGCGAACAAGGCCTGGGCCTGGGTGAAGCTCTGGGCAAAGAGATCCTGGAGCATGCGCCCCATACAGAGCTTTCTCTATTGGGTATGGCATACAAATATGAGGTCCCGGTTACGGTGCATGTGGCCATCGGGACAGACATCATCCACCAAACTCCCTGCGCGGATGGCAAAGCGATCGGGGATTGTTCTCTGCGCGATTTCCGCATACTGGCGCATCAGATCTCCCTGATGAATGACGGCGGTGTGTATCTGAACTTCGGTTCCGCGGTGATCATGCCGGAAGTCTTTTTGAAAGCACTGAACATGGCACGCAATATCTATGGCGAAGTGAAGAACTTCTCGACCGCGGTGTTTGATATGAATCAGCACTACCGCGCTCGCGTGAACGTGGTGCAGCGCCCGGTGGAAACAGGCGGAAAAGGCTATTACTTCATCGGTCAGCACGAGGTGCTGCTACCGCTTTTGATCAAATCAATTCTCTATTCTTAAGCGGAGGCTTACTATGAAACACACACTTAAGGTCTTGATTATAGACGCTGCAACCGGCTTTTACCGCATCCAGCGCTATCCCCTGGGGGCTTTCTTTGGTCCGGTGGATCTGGGGCTGCATCTTTCCGGCAAATACAACTCATTGAACATCGGAGTAGGCATTTTGGCCGGCTCCATCTTCCCGGGCTCGAACCGCCTGGTCTTCACCGGATTTTCCCCCGCCTGGGGTGGTTTCTATATCTCCAGCATGGGCGGCGCGGGTTTGGTCTTCGATGATCTGGGGATCAACATGATCTCCATCATCGGCAAATCTCCCAACCCCGCGGTAATGGTGCTAAACCGTAATCATGGCGAGGAAATCGAGCTGGATCTGGAGCCGGTAAACCCGGAACTTATCTGGCAGGAAGACGGCGTGTATAGCATGATGCGCTATATGCACGAGAAATATCGCGGCCGCTATGAAAACGACCCCCGCGTCCTGGCAGTGGGCCCCGCGGCAAAATATACGGATATCGGCGGAGTGGTTTCCGTGCCCATCAAGGACGGCAAACTAAGCCATATCGATACCTGGGCTGGCAGGGGCGGTCTGGGCTCCAAGCTCTTTCAGCAACACGGCATTTGCTCCATCATCTACGGCGGAACCCATATCGATGAAGACTTCCGCGACCGCAAAGTGGCGGATGAATGGTTCCAAGCGCGCTACGAGCAAAAGATGATCGCCAAAGACATCGAAGCCACCAAGAAGTATCGCTTTGACCCCGATGTGGATACCGGCGGCACCTTTGGCGTGAACTTCAACAACAACACCGAGAAGTTCCTCGCCTTCAACTATCGTAGTATGTTCTGGAGCAATCAGCAACGCCGAGCCTTTCACCAAACCCACATTAAAAACCACTACCTGAAACAGTTCAATACCGAGACCATCATCCCCAAGAAGCAGCTCACCTGCGGGGAACCCTGCGTGGCAGTCTGCAAGAAATATGAGGGCATCTATAAAAAGGATTATGAACCGTATCAGACCATGGGCCCCCTCTGCGGGATCTTTGACCAACGGGCGGCAGAAATGCTTTGTCACAAAGCAGATAGCCTGGGCTTTGACGCCATCTCCGTAGGCGGATTCCTGGCCTGGCTGATGGACTGTCTGGATACCGGAAGCATCTCCGGGCACGAATTGGGAGTTTCTGATAAACCCCATTGGGACGCGGCAAACTTCGACACCGTGGCCGACTCTCTGCACAATGCCAAATTGGGCTGCGCGCTGCTGGACAACATGCTGGGCAACGAGCGCGTGATAAACCTGAATGAAGGCGGCAGAAAGTATGCCCGCCGGCTCTCCCGCGCCAAGGGTGAAGCGGTGATGGACAGCTTTGTGTACAATTCCTTCGGCCGCCGGGGTTGGATGGTGCCAAACCAATACTGGTCCCCCGGAGTGATGTCGCCCATGCCGGCCATGGGCAGATACTACATGTACTATGGCGATCAATACTTCAAGCCCCGCTATCTGGGCAAAGTGAATGCGGATCGCATGAAATCCGAAATCATGCTGGACAACCTGGGCGTATGCCGCTTCCATCGGGCTTGGGCAGAAGAGATGCTGCCGGAGATCATCGAGGAACTGTTCGGTTTGCGCAAAGAGCTGGAACTCTCCAACCATATCACCGCGCGCCGCATTAACTGCCGCAATGCCTCCGTGTTCTGGGAATCTGAACGCAGCATGGACTTCGTGCATCAGGCACTGTTGAAGATGTCCGCCACTTCTGACGATGCTGACCTTGCGGATTGGCTCTGCCGCTTCGCGGAAGACAAGCGCGCCGCAGCCTTCGACTTCTGGTATGAAATCCGCAAAGGAATAGACGAAAGCCTGCAAGAATTGTAGGATATTATACTCAAAAAAAACCTTGCCTAATCTGCTATCGTCAGAAAAGTGGCGAAAAATACATACTGGGCTTTATTTCTAAGCCTGTGGGAGAGTTAATGCAGTTGAAAACCTTTCCTGGGGGGATCCACCCCCACGATGAAAAGCATTATTCAAAAGCCGCAGCCATCAGCAAGTTTCCCACCCCAAATCGGGTGATCATTCATCTTTCTCAGCACATCGGAGCCCCGTCCACGCCCATCGTGGCAGTTGGCGACACCGTGCTGAAGGGACAGCCCATCGCTGAACCTTCTGGTTTTGTATCACTGACCCAGCATGCCTCGATCAGTGGCAAAGTAAGCAAGATCGCCAAGTTCATGCACCCCAACGGGGCAATGTCGATGGCGATCGAGATCACTTCTGACGGTCTGGAGCAGATGGTAGAGCTTTCCAACGACGAAAACTTCATGGAACTGGATGCAGAGATACTAAAAGAACGCATCGCCGCCGCAGGTATCTGTGGTATGGGTGGCGCCGGATTCCCCACTCACGTGAAGCTCTCACCTCCCGCAGACAAGCCGATCGACGTGGTGGTGCTGAACGGAGTGGAATGCGAGCCCTATCTCACCAGCGACCACCGTTTGATGCTGGAACGCGCCGAAGACATCCTTCACGGCCTGAAGCTCATCATGAAAGTGGTGGGCGCCAAAAAGGGCATGATCGGCATTGAAGCGAATAAACCCGACGCTATCCTCCTGATGGAAAAGCTTTGTGCCAAAGAGAAGAACCTGGAAGTAGTGGCGCTGAAGATGCAATACCCGCAAGGCGCGGAAAAGCAGCTGATCTTTGCCGCTACCGGACGCAAGGTTCCCGCCGGCGGATTGCCCATGGCGATCGGCGTGGTAGTGCAAAACGTGGGCACCTCAGTAGCAATCTACGAAGCAGCCCGCTACCGCAAACCGCTCATCGACCGGGTGATCAGCATCACCGGCTCCATCGTGAAAAGTCCGCAGAACTTCCTGGCCCCCATCGGCACGCTCTATAGCGAACTGGTGGAAGCCAGCGGCGGTACTACGGCAGCCATCGGTAAAGCGATTTCCGGCGGCCCCATGATGGGCTTTGCCCTGCCCTCGCTGGATGCCGCAATGACCAAAGGCAGCAGCGGCTTGGTGCTCTTCAACCAAAAAGAAGCCAGATCCATGGCCGAACACACCTGCCTGCGTTGCGCGCGCTGTGTGGACATCTGCCCCATGAACCTGATGCCGTCCATCATCGCCAATGCCGTGAAATACAACGATCTGGATATGGCAGTTAAGACCGGCTTGAACGACTGCATCAAGTGCGGCAGTTGCGCGTTTGTCTGCCCCGCTCAAATCCGGCTGGTGCAATGGATCGACACCGGCAAGCTGCGTTATGCAGAAGCACAAAGGAAAAAGTGATTATGAACAGCCAAGATAGATTGATCGTCTCCCCCGCTCCCCATGTGCACGACAAGACCACGGTGAAGAACGTGATGTGGAATGTGGTGCTGGCTCTGGTGCCCGCGCTGCTCTTTGCCACATACTACTGGGGTGTGCGTGCCCTGCTGCTCAGCCTCACCGGTGCCGTCGCCGCTGTGGTGTGTGAAGCTCTCATCCAAAAACTGCGCAAAGTCCCGGTTACTGTGCACGACGGATCTGCATTCCTCACGGGACTGCTTTTAGCTTTCAACATCCATGCCGGAGCCCCCATCTGGTTGCCCATCGTTGGTGCTTTTTTCGCCATCGGAGTGGGCAAACAGGTCTTTGGCGGGCTGGGCAACAACCCCGTGAACCCCGCCCTGTTGGGCAGAGCCTTTTTGCTTGCCAGCTGGCCGACGCAGATGACTGCCGGCTGGGTGGCCGCAAAAGATAGCGCCATGAGCGGAATCAACAACCTCAGCCGCATCGCCACAAACCTGGAGCAGCTTTCGCCCAAGGCCTATGAACTGGTAACCTCCGCCACTCCGCTGAAGGTAGCGCAAACCCTGCGCGATAGCAGTTTCGTGGCTGATATCAACGCCCAGGCCGGAGGCATCGACCTCGGTGGCAGAATCTTCGGCAGCCTCACTGAGATGGAAACCCTGAAGAGCCTCTTTTGGGGCAATATCGGTGGTTGCATCGGTGAAGTTTCCGCTTTTGCCCTGCTTCTCGGCGCCGCCTATCTGCTATATAAAAACATCATTGAATGGCGCATCCCGCTTTATTACATCGGCACCGTCTTTGTGCTCACCTTCATCTTTGGCGGCATTCCCGGCAGCGGCACCAGCGTGATGTTGCCCTTCTTCCATATCTTTTCCGGTGGTTTGATGCTCGGGGCCTTCTTTATGGCGACCGACTATACCACCACCCCTATCACCAAAAGAGGCAGAATCATCTTCGGCATCGGCTGCGGCTTGCTGACCGTGATGATCCGCTTCGTCGGCGGTTATCCGGAAGGCGTGAGCTACAGCATTCTGTTCATGAATGTGATGACCCCGCTGATCGACATGATGACCCTGCCAAAAGCTTTCGGGAAGGTGAAGAAATGAAGTATTACATCAAGTTATCCCTGATCCTGCTTGTCTTTTGCGCTGTTGCCAGCGGGATATTGGCATACATCAACACCCTCACCGCCCCGGTGATTGCCGAGCGTAAAGCGCGTGAAGCAATCGCCACCCGGGAAGCACTGATCCCCGGCGCTACTTTCAGCGAAGCCCAGACCGCCACCGGCGAGACCTACTTCATCGCGACCAAACCGGATAGCGACGAGATCCTGGGCTACACCTTCATCGCCGCCGAAATTGGCTATTCCAGCACCGTGCAAACCATGGTGGGTGTGGATAAGGATTTCAAGGTCTTGGCGATCAAAGTTATCGACCAGGCAGAAACTCCCGGACTGGGCGCAAACTGCACAAACGACAACTTCACCAGCCAGTTTTCCGGCATGACCCTGGAAAAGCTGTATGTGGATAAGGACGGCGGAGCGGTAGTCTCGCTTTCCGGAGCGACCATCACTTCCCGCTGCATCGCAAATTCCATCCGCAACCGGATTCAAGCCGTGCAAGCGGATCTTGCCACCGGAGGTACACAATGAACTTCTCCAAAGAGCTGACCAAAGGTATCATCAAAGATAACCCCATCTTCATCCTGGTCCTGGGCATGTGCCCCACCCTGGCGGTCACCACTTCGGTGATCAACGCTCTGGGCATGGGCTTTGCCGCCACATTCGTGCTGCTTTGCTCGAACATCATCATTTCCATGATCAAAAACATCACACCCCCGAAGATCCGCATCCCGGTCTACATCGTGGTTATCGCCTCATTTGTGTCCATTGTGGATATGGTGATGGCAGCCTATCTGCCGGATCTGCACAAGAGCCTGGGGCTGTTCATTCCCCTGATCGTGGTGAACTGCATCATCCTGGGCAGAGCCGAGGCTTTCGCCAGCAAGAACAACGTGATCATGAGCATCGCTGATGCCATCGGCATGGGCTTGGGCTTCACCCTGTCGCTCACCGTGATCGGCATCGTGCGCGAGCTCTTGGGCGCCGGCACCTTGCTGGGCATCCGCATGACCCCGCTGACCTACGATCCGATGCTGATCGCCATCCTTGCCCCCGGGGCTTTTATCACTCTGGGCTTCCTGATGGCGCTGATGAATATGCTTAAGGAGAAGAAATAATGGGATACATCGGCGAACTATTCGTGATGGCGATGACCGCCATCTTCATCCAGAATTTCGTACTCTCCCGCTTCCTGGGCCTCTGCCCCTACCTGGGTGTTTCCAAAAAACTGGATTCCGCGCTCGGTATGGGCATGGCGGTGATCTTCGTGATGACCCTGGCCAGTGCGATCACCTTCCTGATCAACAAATACCTCCTGATCAGATTTGATCTCATGTATCTGCAAACCATCGCCTTCATCCTCACCATCGCCGCGCTGGTGCAATTTGTGGAAATGGTGATTCAGAAGAATGCTCCCGCGCTCTATAAATCTCTGGGAGTGTTCCTGCCTCTGATCACCACAAACTGCGCCGTATTGGGCGTTGCCATCCTGAACACTACTGCCTTTAGAACGGATGGGATTACAAACTATAACTTCCTGGATAGCGTGCTCAACGGCTTCTTCAGTGGAGTGGGTTTCACCGTGGTGCTGCTCGCCATGGCCGGCCTTAGAATGCGCATGGAAAAGGCTGAACTCCCCAAAAGCATGCAGGGCATGCCAATCGCGCTGATTCTCGCGGGAATTATGGCGCTGGCGTTCTACGGCTTCATGGGCTTCAGGATTTAAGGGAGGAAATGTGACCTTGATTTTATTAGAATCTGCCTCCATGCTTAGTACCATTGGTTTGCCGGTGATCGTCATCGGCGCTTTGGGGCTCATCTTCGGGCTCATCCTGGCGATCGCCTCCAAGGTCTTCGAAGTGAAGATCGATCCCCGCGTGGAAGCGGTGATGGAAGCTCTGCCCGGCGCCAATTGCGGAGCCTGCGGCGCTGCCGGTTGCGCCGGATACGCGGAACGCATCGTCAATGAAGGTGAAGGTATCAATAAATGCGCTCCCGGCGGCGCGGCTGTGGTTGCCCTGATCGCCAAGATCATGGGGCAAGACGCTGCTGCCATGCAACAAAAAGTTGCCGTGATCCATTGCTCAAGCGGCGGAACAGACAACACCCGCTGGAAATACAACTACCAGGGCGTGGAATCCTGCAAAGCCGCTGTGAATGTTGCCGGGGGACCGAATAGTTGTTCCTGGGGTTGCATGGGCTTAAACGACTGCGAAAAAGCCTGCCTCTTCGACGCGATCTCGATCGATGCCAACGGTATGCGCGTGATTGACTACGACAAATGCACCGCCTGCGGAGCCTGCGTGAAAGCCTGCCCCCGCAGCCTGATCATGCTGGTCCCGCTCAACCGCAGTGTCTATATCAAATGCTCTTCCAAAGAAAAGGGGCCGGATGCCAAAGCGGTCTGCGGCAGCACTCATCCTTGCATTGGCTGCGGAATCTGCTCTCGAAAGTGCCCGGTTCAGGCTATCACGGTGGAAAACAACCTGGCGCGCATCGATTATGACAAGTGTATCAATTGCGGGCTCTGCGCCATTGCTTGCCCCACCAAAGCCATTCAAGACCTGCTGGCAGGTTGCCGCAAGAAAGCCGTAATCAACCCCGAAAGCTGCATCGGTTGTACCATCTGCGCCAAGGTCTGCCCCGTATCTGCCATCAGCGGTGAACTAAAACAACTGCATGTGGTGGATAAGGACATCTGTATCGGCTGCGAGCGCTGCGTGCCCAAATGCCCAAAGAAAGCCATCGAGATGGTCTGATCAACACTGCACAATATAAGCGCCGGATCCAAAACCTGGGTCCGGTTTTTTTGTGCTGCGGACTGGAGCTCGTCCGT
>DHVK01000029.1:0-30288 GCA_002412625.1 Cloacimonetes bacterium UBA5210 | reverse complement strand
AGTTATCCCCCAGAGCTCATATTGCTAGTGCTGGGCTTGGGTACTGATTGGCAGAAAAACGTTTCAGAGAAGCGTGTTCCGGACCCATTGCTTGATTTCTACGCCTGTCATTAGCCGGATATTATGCCCTTATCAAGCTATGCCCACACGATAATCACAGCTTTATATCAGCTTAAACCCGGCTCGATCAATCGGGATTGCTTGCCGGATTACAGCAGCCAGGCAGCAAAATAGGCATTCAGAAAAGGCAAAAAAATGTACCCCTCCCTCTGAGAAGGGGCACAGGATTTAGACTTAGGAGGTTGCACACCGTGGTTTGGAGTCACCACGATTATCAGCAGGGGGATTGCTGATAAGGAGTCTATCATATATGAGAGCAAGGAATGAGCCAATTGTTGGAATTCCGTATTGCCTTTTATTTGCAGAGAGATACGTATTTAACTTAAGCTGCTGAAGACCGATTTGTGGATGATAAGTGTTGATTTGTGGATATATTTCATCGTTTTGCTCTTGGTAGTCCCGGAATGCGCGAGGGTTTTGGCGACCAATGCTGGTAGATGTGGCTTCCAGCCGCATGTGTAGCAATAATAAGCGTCAGGATGACACTTCCACAATGGCTATTCCGGCGGATGTTTCATTTGTCAAAGCCTAAATTATCAATATCTTATCACAAGGCACATATTCGACAACTGAGCTGAATGAGTTCAGAACGCTTGTCCACAAAAGACGATATCAACATCTATAACGCTACAAGGGAGCAAAGAAAATGGAAAGAAAGGAATTGATCAAAAAGCTATCCGCCAAACTGAAGAAGTGGGATACCGAACTGACCAAGCTGGAAGCAAAGGCCTTGAAGGCCAAAGAAGAGACTCAGGCGAAATTCAAAGAACAGATAGTGGAGCTGAAAAAGAAGAAGAAAATCGCGGATAAAAAACTGAAAGAGCTGGAGCAATCCGGAGAAGAAGCCTGGGAAGAGCTGAAAAGCGGGGCGGAGCTTGTGTTTGACGACCTTGCCACAACCTTCAAAGCCGTGATCTCAAAGTTCAAGTAAGTCCCGCAATAGCCGCCCAATCGACCGCGGTGGGGATTAGCTTTCTTTCTGCTCAGCGGCAGCGATCACCTGGCGCAACACCCAGGAAGCCGCCATCATGCCCATGATCGCCGGCATATAGCTGATGGAGCCGATGGTTTGGCGCTGTCTGCCCCGCTCCATGATGATTTCTTCCGCGCTATCCACATCATCGAGGGTGTCCAGCGCCAATTCGCTGGAATACACACAGGGGAAATCCAGTTTGATGCCCCTGCGCCGCAGGAACTTGCGCACTCTTCTGGCCAGCGGGCAATTGTGGCTTTTGCTGATCTTATCCAGGTGAATCTTGGTGGGATCCAGTCTGTTCCCGGCACCCATCACCGCGATGAACTGTCTGCCTTCGCAGGCTAGATCTTCCAAGAGCCCAATTTTGGGACCCAGGCTGTCGATAGCGTCGATCACAAAATCCGCCCCGCGCGTTAGCTCCGCCCTGTTATCCGCATCCAGAAACACTTGATGGCAGATCACTTGCGCCTGATCGTTGATCGATAGTATGCGCTCCTGCATCAGCAGAGCTTTGCCCTTGCCGATGTTCGGAAGCGTGGCGAGCAATTGGCGGTTGAGGTTACTGGGGCCAACGGTATCAAAATCGATCAGGATAAAGCGCCCGATGCCGGCGCGTACCAGGGCTTCCACCGCGTATGAACCCACTCCGCCGAGGCCGGCGATGCACACCGTGGTCTGCTTGGCGCGCTCCAGCGCTTCTGCGCCGATCAAGAGCTCGGTGCGGGAAAAATCTGTCATAAAGAGTATCCGGTAAGTAGTTCATAGTTCTGCGCTTGAGCAGCGGTCAGCGTGGCAATATTCCATCCGCAGATCACCGCGGTCTGCCTCAGCACATCCGGCAGACGCAGCAAGGGATTCAGCTCTCCAGCATGCACATAATATTGGGTAATGTCCGTTTCAAAGAGGTAGCGTCCGCTTTCCAGCATTGCCATGAGCAGATCCCGCTTGTCTTCCCGCAGGATGCGTTCGCTAATGGTATAGAAGCAATCCAGCCGGGTGAACTTGTGAAAAGCCTCCAAGCTGCCGGCATAGCCGTGTAACAGATAGCGCAAGGGGTATTTGCGTAAGAGGTCAAAAGCTTCCTGTTGATGACCCACGATGTGCAGCACCACCGGAAGCTGATAGCTGTTGGCGAGTTCCAGCTGTTCCACAAAGATGCGGGTCATCTCTTCTTTATCCGGGTTACCCTTGTCCAACCCGATCTCACCAATTGCCCAAATCACTTTCCTGTCGCAAAGCGCGATAATGTCTTGCAGCGATAGATCACATTCATCAAAGCTGGGGTGAATTCCGGCGCTGTAGAGCAAGGTTCCGGGGCAATCCTGTCGCAGAATGGGATACGCCTTCAAATCTGCCTTTGTAAGGGCGGAAGAAAGAAAGTGGGTGATGCCGCGCGTTTGTGCTTCGGCAAATAGCGGCTTGAGCGGCATGGTTTGGGAGAGGTTTGCCAGGTGGCAATGGGCGTCGCACAGAGTCATGGTTTTAGCTCCGGTAAGAGGTTTAGGATGTGGTCCGCGCTGCGCTGTCCGGCATTGCCATCCAGGGCATCGAAGAAGATGGAATTTGCGTTTGCGCGCTGCTCTTTGAATTCATCAGGCTGCGCCAGAGCGCGGAGGATGGCGGTTTCCAGCTCGTCAATACTCTTCACCCGGATGCTGATGCGTTCCAGGATTTCGGTGATCTGCGGCACGCTTCTGGGGCTTGGCGGCAATGCCCAGCTGATCAGCGGTTTATCGAAGGCGCAACAATCCGCGATGATGGAAGAAGTGTCCACTACCACTACGTCTGCTTGCGCGATGAAAGGCAGGGGGCTGTCTGCGATGTAATGCACCTGCGGCATGCTCTTTACCTTTGCAATATACTGGGCAGAAATCCAGGGATGCAGGCTGACAAATACCTCGTAGCGCGTGGTCAGGGCGGGCAGATGGTCGATCCAGCGGTCAACGGCACTCATGCCCCCGGAATCGTAGGTGGCAGTGAAGAGGAGCCTGGGCTTGGTTTGGGCTTCACGAGGTGTGATCGGAGCGTTCAGATAGGGATCCAGCTTGGGATATCCGCCGGCTTTCCCGCAGCTTACCCCGATGGCTTCCGCGTTTCGCAGATCCGCTTCACTGGTGAAGAGATACAGGGCAAAGGGGGCATAGTGTTTGGGGGAAGTGAAGCGCTTGAAGTGGTAGGCGCCGTGGGTCATGCCGAGCTTCATCACTTTGGCAGAAGGGAACTTATGCGCTGCTACACGGCACATGATCACCGCCTTGGGAAACACCGGTAAGCGGCTGACAGCATAGCCCTTTGCTCGCAGCCAGCGGTAGGTTCCGGCCTTGTCGGTCACGATGCGCAGGGGTTTCAGGTGCTGCTGCACGGGTAGCCAGTTCTGCATATCCACTGGCGTGTGGCAGTAAAAGACGGTTTCACAGCGTTTGTTGATTAGGTTCAGCAAACGCCAGTAAGCGGCATAAAAGGGTTTTAGCAGGTAGTAAGAGAGTACCATTATCTGTTTAGATAGAGTGATAATCCGCGGGCAAGGCTCTGCTCGAAGGCCGGCCTTTCCTCATGGAAAGTCCAGATCCCTTGCTCCAAGCGGTAATAGCCATTCCCCCGCACAATAGCATTGATCCCGAAGTGCAGGGCTTGGTATTCAAAAAGGAAGATCTTGCCGGAAGCGTCTTCACCTAAGTCTATGGATAAAAATGGAGCATTGAATGTTTCAAACAGGGATTTCGCCATGTCCAGCACCGGTTCCGGATTGGGGATGGCAAAATCGAAGAGCTTGGCACCGCTGGCACGGAAGTCTCCGGCCTTTGTATGACGCTTGCTGATGTAGTATTGATTTCCCAAAACGATCACCCGGTAATCATAAGTGAGGCCGGGAATGAACTCTTGGAGCACAAACGGGATCTCCGGGCTTATGTAATCCTGATACAATGCGGCATCCATTGCGAGATCATAGTTCGGATAACCCGGGAACTGCTTGTGTTTGCGCAGATTCCGACGGCGCCAAAAATCCAGCTTCTGACCGAGTCCGACTTTCGGCTCATGCCGGGCAAGCTCACGCAGTACATCGGCCTTTGTGTGGACCAAAGCCACCCCTGTGCTGTTTGATCCGGTGAGAGTCTTGAATACCAGAGGGAACTTAAGGTCGTATCCTGCCAGTTCCCGCTTGCTGCTGAAGTAGTGATAATCCAGGCTATGGATGCCAAGCTTGCGTTTCAGCAGCTCTTGCCAGCCCTTGTTTTCGTGGCAACAGAAGAGCTCGAAGGAAGGGATGATGGTGTTGCCTTGGGTCTGTAAATACATCAGGCAATCGCGGATGTAGTGCCGCAGGTTGTCGCGATGACTGAAGCTATAGAAGACCAGGCTGTCCCGGATATCCACTTTACCGTTGATCACATCATGAAAGCTGTGTTTAAGCACTTCGTAACCAAGCTTCTGCAGCTCCTGGATAAAAGCTCCGGTATCGATGCTTACCCACGGTTTGCGAGTCTGTCCGATAAAATCACTGTAGCCGGTTAAGACATATAGTTTCTTCACTTGCCTATCCTTTGCATCATGCGGTTCATCCAATCTTGGCAAGCCGCTTCTACTTTTTCGTAAGAGAGAGTGTCGATGCGATCTCCCACCAGTTTGGGATCGCGGTTATCGGGCTCTACGCAGACGTGGATATCGCTGTTTGGGGGCGTCCAATGCCTGGTCCAGAAATGCCCGAAGGGAGTGAAAGTGGGTAGGTTTGCGCCGATCGCCAGATGCCGGGGTCCGCTGTCATTACCCACCCAGAGATCGGCTTTTTCATATAGCGCTGCCAAGGTATGGAGGCTGTCGATTCTATAATCGATATCCGGAGAAGGCTCTTGCATCAAGCGCTTGACCTCTTCCACGATGTGCTTTTCACCGGGGCCCCAGGTAAAGAGGATTTTCACCGGGTAGTGGCGCAGAATGTAATCGCACAAGCGGGCAAAATTCGGGGGCTTCCATAGCCGTTTGGATACCTTTGAAACCGGCGAAACGATCATCACTATATCACCCTTACACATCCCCTGTTCAGCGAAAACCCTGTCTGCCGCCCTCATGTGTTCTTCAGCGAAATACACTCGCGGAATCGTAAGCGGAGCCGCTTCCGGAAGGATGTAATCAGCCAAGCGCAGCTTCTCGAGCGGTACATAGGTATCCAAATCATAATCATCCAACAAAACCTTGTAAACCCCGTTACGGCGCTTTGAGCGAAAGGAGATCTTCAGATCAGCACGGATGATGCCGGCAAAAGTGTAGCTCCGCGGGTTTTTATGAAAATCGATCAGCACATCGTAGCGCTGTTGCCGCAAACTCAGCAAGAAGCGGAGATAGACGATTAGCGGGGATTTCTTGTGCCAGACGATAAACTTATCGATGTCCGGGTGATATCTCAGGATCTGGTATGCCACATCACTGGTGATAAAGGTTATCTCCGCATCGGGATACGCTTTTCGGAGCGCCGCAACAGAAGGCTCGCACATCAGGGTATCCCCGATGGCCTTCAGCTGCATCAGGGCTATCCTTTTAACGCCTTTTTGCTTCATGATTCATTTCTGCCAATATGATGTGCTTCATCGCCACATTTACGGCTCCGAGAGCGCAAACGACCAAGCCTTCAAGGCCATCCCGGAAACCGCCTTTGATGATGTAGAAATGCAAGAACTTCCCCATCGGGCGAAGCGTGAAATGCCACCAATAGACCTTCTTCCCGGCATCAAACATGTCTTGGGCTTGCCAGCGGGTATAGCGCGCCATTTTGCGGAAATGATCGGTGAAACTGTCGATTGGGTTGTGGATGATGTAAAACTCGTTTGGCATCACTTTCTTGTTATCCAGACGCAGCTGCGCGTGCACTCTTGCCGGCTTCCAATAACGGGTAGCATGCTTGGTCATCACCAGGCGTTTCCCTCTGCTGCTTAGAAGATCCTGATGTTTCAGCAGTTTACCAAAGATCTGAGTGCGGATCAAAAACAGATAACCATCGTGAGTCTCATCTCCGCTGTTCAGGATCTCGATAATCTTGTCGCGCAGGGGTATGGAACACACTTCGTCCGAATCCAGGGAGAAGGTCCATTTCGTCTTTACCTTTGGAATTCCCCAGATGCGCTGTTCCATATAGTTTTCATATTCATGTTGTAAAAAGCGGACTTTGGGATAGCTTTTGGCGATGGCCTCGGTGGAATCCGTACTAAACGAATCCACAACGATGATTTCGTCGCACCATTGAATACTGTCCAGGCACTCCCTCAGGGTTTTCTCGTTGTTTTGGGTTAGAACAAAACCGGTAACATCCAGCATCCTTACCTCCTTACTTGTTGAATTGCAGATTATATAAGGTTTGATATCTTTGGCAGGATTGCAGCAGCTTTTCGTGGCTGCCGCTGCCCACGATCTTCCCACCTTCCAGCACCACGATCTGATCCGCAGCGAGGATGGTGGAAAGCCGGTGCGCGATCAGGATCACGGTCCGGTTTCTGGTGGCAGCATCGATGGCATCCTGCACCAAGCGTTCGCTTTCGGTATCCAGCGCGCTGGTCGCCTCATCAAAGATCAGGATAGGCGGGTTGCCCACTATCGCGCGGGCAATGCAGAGCCTTTGCCTCTGGCCTCCGGAGAGGTTCAAGCCTTTGATATCCAGCATCTGGTCATATTTATCCGGGAGGGCTTGGATGAACTCATCGGCATGAGCGATCTTTGCCGCCGTCATGATCTCGTTATCGCTCAATGCTTTCCGGCTGCCATAGGCGATGTTTTCGCGCACGGTCTTGGTGAAGAGCACGCTATCCTGAGTAACTACGCCAAACAGGCTGCGCAGGTCGTCCAGCTTGATCTTGCGGATATCTGTGCCGTCGATCCGGATGCTGCCACCCTTCACGTCGTAGAGCCGGTTGATGAGGTTTGTAATCGTGGTTTTTCCGCCCCCGCTGGCCCCCACAAAAGCCACTTTGCTGCCTTTCCTGATCTCCAAATCCAGCCTGTCCAGGACGTTCTTGCCCGGCTTGTAATAAAACTCTACCTTATCGAAGACGATTGAATGCTCGAATTCCGGTTTCAGAACGGCATCCGGGGCATCCTGGATCTCAGATTCCTGATTCAAGACCAAGGCGATGCGATCCAGAGAAACGGTCGCCTTTTTGATTTCTGTATAAAGTTGAGTAACGCTTTTCATGGGGTGCAGCATGGAAAACACGGCAAAGAGGAAGGCAGTGAAATCCCCCAGGGAGAAACCAGCGGCGGGATCCAGGATCATGCCGCCACCGATGATCACCACCACCACTCCAGTGATGGCGGAATTCAGCTCCGAGAGCGGGACATTCAGTGCTCCGTAGATCTGCGCCTTCTGCCATTGCTTCAAGTGCTTGCGGTTGATCTTGTTAAAGGCATTGAATTCGGCATCCTCATGCCGAAAAGCCTTCACGATCTTGATGCTGTTCAGCACTTCTTCCACCACACTGAACATGGCAGAAATCTGAGTCTGAATGCGCCTGGAATACTTCTTGATTTTCTTGCCCAAAAACCCGATGGTAAAAGTCAGCAGAGGCACGACCAGGATGCTGTAGGCAAACAGCCGCGCGTTCAGGAAGATCGCAATATACATGTAAACGATCACCGTGCTGATATCGCGAATGCTGTTGAATACGGCAAAAATGAATTGATTGGAGACAATTTCGACGTCATTCACCATGCGCACGATGGCGTCTCCCACCTGGTTTTTGCTAAAGAACTCCAGGCTCTGGTTCAGGTAGCGCTTGAACATATGCGCCCGCATGTCGCGGATGGTTTTTCCGCGAATGACCACAAAGAAACTGCGATTGGCAAAATATGCCAGATTCTTCAGCACAATGACGACTATGATGGCAAAGCAGAGGATGTAAAGCAGAGATAGAGAATCACTTAGTAGCATAATCTCTTTCAGGGTTTCCCACAAGGGAGTGATATCATCCAGGGAGCGCATCTGCCACACAGAGAAGCCCTGAGCAGAAAAACTCTGCAAGGCATGTTTCAGTGCATCAAGTATTTCCGTGGTGTTGTGATAGACAATCTCGGGTTTATTGGGATTGAACACGAAATCGAACAGGGGGATCAGGATGGTGATGCTGGCACCACTGAACAGGGCAAACAGAGCCATTGAGATCAGACCGGCGATGATATACGGCCAATAGCGGAACATCATCCTATATAGGAGGATCAGGTTTCCGCCGCGGTTCGAGGTGTGTTCTTTTTTATCCATATTGCGCCAATAAAAAAAGCCAGCAATTGCTGGCAAGAGAAAATTGGCACGCCCTAAGGGATTCGAACCCCAAACCTTCTGATCCGTAGTCAGATGCTCTATCCAGTTGAGCTAAGGGCGCGCATCGTTAAAGCAATGTTTTTCAGATCGTGTTTTCTGTCAATGAAAATAATCTGCTTCTTGTTCTTTTTTAGGTTGGACCATAAGCTCGGAGCCCGAGCATTCCAAGCTTGACTAATTATACCTAAATCAAGCTGTACTTAAGCTGTCTTCAAGCTGTGCTCACACGAAGATAACAGCTTAACTTCAGGTTAAGCACAAGTCAGATGCGAATGTGCCGGGCGGGCGGGCAAGAGCTTACGCGGCATTATTGCCATAGGGGCAAAAGCTCTGGTAACTCTCCCGTAAGACATTTGTAAAGAGCCTTGTTGCTCCGGAGTCTGACCGGCTACTCACCCAAGTGAATCCGGGGCCTTAGTGGTGCTTGGCTTGGGAGAGTTCGCCGCTTCAGCAATACCTCATGTTCAGCTTCCATTCATGCTTTTCGCCGGGGAAAATCGTGCTGGGCAAGCCGGTGGGGAGCAGAAAATCTTGAAGAAATTTCAGGGCGGGATATTCTGTGGCAAAATGCCCGGCGTCGATGATGGGAATGCGGCTATCCAGGAAAGTGTGGTAGGAAATATCTCCGGTGATCAGGAGATCCGCCTTGCGCTCTGCCAAGTTCAATACCGAAGCTCCGGCACCGCCACAGATTGCAATGCGGCGGATCGGGGCATGATCCGGTGTGCCGGCAGTCCAGAGCCGGATTGCATCTGCGTTTAGCCTGGTTTTCACATGTTCAGTAATCTCATTCAGGTTTTGCGAATCCCGGAAGCTGCAGATCAAACCGATATCCCGGGATTCCCCGAGGCCGAGGCTCTCCAGGATTTCCATTTGCAGGGTGTCTGCCAGAGCGTGATTTACTCCCCCGATGGCAGAATCAAAATTGGTGTGCATGCTGATCAAACCGATCTTTGCCTCGATCATTCGCAGGATAATGGGGTTGGTGATGGTTTTCAGCGGCCGGAAGATGAGGGGATGGTGGCTCACGATCAGGTCGAAGCCTTCTTTGATGGCATATTCCACTACATTTGCCGTGGCGTCCAGGCTGATCAGGATCTTGTTCACCTTGCGCGCGGGGTCGCCGATCAAGAGACCCACGTTGTCCCAATCCTGGGCGAGCGCGGTGGGCGCAAAGCGTTCCAGTTGTTCAAAAACTGTTGCGATGGTCATAAAAAACTCCTATTGATAGAGGAAGCGCTTGATCTTTTGGGTGGGTGTCTTTTCGAAGGGTTCCTTCTGCTCGAGAATCTTGTGCACTTTGGAAAATGAGGCCACGTTGGCATTTAGATGAGTGCGCAGTTCAACCAGGTGTTTTTCGATGAACTTTTCGGCTTGGGTACTGCCCATCTTGGTCAGGTTGTGCGAAGCTTCCAGGTTTTCGTAGTTCAAAAACACTCTGGCCATAATGTTGCCGCCACTTTCATAGACCATGGATTCCAACACGGTTTCGGCTTCGTTGAGCTTGGCTTCCAGCTCTTCAGCATAGATGTTCTCGCCGCCGGGACCGACGATCACGTTCTTGATCCTGCCCTTGATGTAGAGGTAGTTCTTGTCTGTAAGAATCCCGAGGTCTCCGGTCTTGAAAAAGCCATCAGGGGTAAAGACTTGCTCTGTGCGCTGTCTATCCTTGTAGTAGCCCTTCATCACGGTGGGGCCTTTCACCTGGATTTCGCCGACCTTGGTTTTGGGATCCGGATCCGCAATGCGCACGTCCAATTGGGGTAAAACAGTCCCGGTGGAGCGGAATTTCACTACGGAAGGGCTGCAACCGGCAATCAAGGGGGAAGTTTCGGTGAGTCCATAGCCGATGGCATAGGGGAAGGAAGCATCGTTCAGAAAGCGTTCCACATCGTGGGACAGCAAAGCACCGCCGATGCCGAAGAAATGGATCTGACCACCGAAGGTTTTCATCAGTTTCTTGCCGGCAACTTTGTGCAAAGCCTTGCGCACCGGCGGAACCTTGTACATTTCCCGCATCAGCAGGTTCTTGGTGAGCTGAGGATGGATTTGCAGCTTGAAGATCTTTTCGATGATCAGCGGAACGGTGTGGATCATGGTGGGCTTGATCTTCTGCATGGCAGGGATCAGGATGCGCGCTGTGGGCGGTTTATCCAGATAATACACGCACGCGCCGGTCATCATCGGGATGATGAAACCGATCGTGCATTCATAGGTGTGAGAAAGCGGCAAAACGGAGATCAGACGGTCGTTTTCGTCCACGGTTTGAATATGCAAAGTTAACCAGGCATCCATCACCAGATTGCGGTGCGAGAGCATGACGCCCTTGGAGCTGCCGGTGGTGCCGGAAGTGTATATAATGGCGGCAAGATCTTCCTCAATCGGCTCCGTATCCACAATACCCACTGTTTCCATCGCTTTGTTGCGAAATCTCTTCCAGGCAGCCTTGCGATCGTCGATATATTCCGAAAGCTTGTCTTTGCTGAGGTTGGGCTCGATCGGAGTAAGTTTATCCACCAAAAACATCAGGGGCTGAGGATCGAGATCGCTGTAGCCGACTTTATCGTAATGAGCATTGGAAACAAAAACTGCCTTGGCGCCGCTGTGCCGGATGATCTGGTGAATCTCGTTCAAGTGAAAATCTACCAGGATGGGCACAATGACCGCACCCATATAGGTAACTGCGAGATACACCACACCCCAGTTTGGCAGATTCTGCGAAAGGATCACCACCTTGTCGCCTTTCTGGATGCCGTACTCTTTTAGCATGGCAATAACTTCAAAGATCTGTGAGCCAAGTTGTCCGTAGGTCATCGGCTTCTCATCGGCCATAGATAGAGCGGGGCGATTGGGGTATTTGGCGATGGTCTGGTCGATCATCGACTTCAAGGTAAAATTCTCTAGTTGAATCACATTATCTCCTCATTGAGCTTATTTACATACAGGATAATCCATATGGGGCAAAACATCAAATACAATTCATTGCAGATTTACCGGCCAGATATCCGGTGCTAAACGCCATCTGGATGCTAAACCCGCCACTGGGAAGGCTGTAGGCCATGCTTTCACCGGCAAAAAAAAGCCCGGGAAACAGGCGAGATTGCATGGTTTTGGAGTTGATTTCCTTCAATTCCACACCGCCATAGTCCGACATAGCAGTAGCTAAGCTCTCTACTTTCAGGATGCTGAATTCCGCTCCTTCAAGCCAGCTTGCGATCAGTTCGCGATGCTCGCGCTTCAGCTGCGAGGCAGTGGTTTCGCCCGGGATATTCAGGTGTTCAAACATTGCTTGCACAAGGCTTTGGGGTAAGCCCAGCTCATGTATAAGGGAACTGATCCGCCGCCTGGGCTGTTTAACCACAAGCGCGGTAAACCTTGCGGCATCCGCTAAGCCCAGCTGCATCCTCTGCCCCGCTTCCATCTGCCAGGAATTATCGATGATCAGGGGGCCGCTGAACCCTTTGTGGGTGAAGAGCAGATCGCCCTCCACCTTGAACTTTCCCAGCCTCAGGCTTGCTCTTAACGAGATCCCCGCGCACTTGCTGAAGGGCGCATAATTCCGGATCTCCACACTTGCCAAAGCAGGGCGTGGTTTTAGGATCGTGTGTCCCAGAGATTCGGCAAAGCGGTAGGATGCGCCGTCGCTCCCGGTATGAGGCCAAGAAGCGCCGCCGGCAGCAATTATGACCTGATGAGCGTGGATCGCGCTGCCATCTGCAGTGATTAACTGAAAGCCATCGCCTTCCCGGACAATACTCTGGACTGCCCGATTCAGCATAAACTCCGCTCCCCCACTTTTGGCGATCCGCAGCAGAGTTTCCAGCACATCCGCAGACTTCAGACTTTGGGGGAATGCCTTTTTGTCGGCACGGATGAAAACCGGACAGCCATGATCCTCCAGCAGATTGATGAAAGCGCGGTTATCAAAAGCATAGAACGCGGGCTTCAACCAGTTTCGGAAAGCACCCAGAGTATTCAGAAACTCCTCCGGGGGGCGGGCATTGGTGAAGTTGCACTGTCCGCTTCCGGAAAGCAGCAGTTTGGTTCCCGGCCGGGGGTTTCGTTCCAGCACAAGGGCATGCGCTTGGCAAGCGATTGCTGCCCCCAAAGCGGCGGGACCACCCCCCACAATCGCGATCATTTCTTCAGCATCGCCTTGCTGAAGGTATGTGGCGGGATTGTGATATCAAACTCGATGGAATCTATGTAATACTCCGTTCCTTGGCCTTGTTTTAGCTCGTCCTTAAAGAGAATTTTGGTGGGGTACCAGCGGCCGGAGATGCGCTTTACTTCAGAAGCACTGACGGTCTTGAGCAGCTTACCGCTCTTGGCAAACCATTCTTCATAGAGGCTTACAAAGCGCTCTTTGTCGATATATATACGGCGCTTTTGATAGGAAACATCGTCTCGCAAGGCTGTGAGCTCCATGACCCAGCATGCCCTGCCCTCGTGGGTGATACTCTCGATGATCTTGGCAGAATAATCTTCCGTGAGGCTGCCTTCTTCCATGAAGTCTTCGTAGGATAGATCACTGCCCATCACGGATTGCTTCAGCATGTTTCCGGAGATCTGGATCGTGCGATCCGTATTGGGGTCAAATATCCAAAGGTCACTATCCAGCTTCAGCATCTTGGTCCCTTTGTCGCGCGGAGGAGAGGTATATTCGCTGTAGAACTTGCTGTCTCCCAAGGAATAATTGATACTCTCGATGGTGCGTGAGGCACGGCGAGAATGAACCACCATGCGGGTCGTTGATTTACCGGATTTGCTGATCATATTCGCATCAACTTTGTTCAGAATCTCTTCTGCGGAGATGCTCTGTCCCGGCAAACTGCCTATACTCAGAAGAAGCGCGAGCATCAGATAGCGCATTTTCATGTTTCAAGCTCCTTAAATAACTGTGAAGTTTGGCGTTTAAAGATGGCAGCTCCGGCCAGAGCGGCTCCCACCAAAGTGGAGAGCACTCCGGGGATGAAACTCCATAACAATGTAATCGGGTTCAGCTTTGCGTAAAGCATATTTTCGGTCAACACATTTCCGCTTTGATTGTACAAACTCATATCCATTCCATAGCGATTGAAGTATAGGCTGACCGCAGTTCCCAGCAACACGCCCAAAAGCGAACCCACCACTCCGGTAAACAGAGCTTCCACCAATAGGCTGAAATACACCTGCCGCTTGCTTTCTCCGATGGCCAGCCGGAGCCCAAACTCGCCATAGCGCCGAATGCCGCTGATCAGCCCGGAATTCCACAACACAATGCCCAGAACAAAGATAAAGCCCAAGGACATCCAGAGCATGCCAAGCCCAAAGACCTGCATCAGATAGCCGATGTTGCCCTGTTCCAGCATCGATAGCATCTGGGGCGAAAACTCATCTTCGGGATCGCTATAACGGGCATTGAAATCTTTGGAAATGCGGGCAGCTTCTTTGGGCTGAAACTCGTTGTTGGCAAAGAAGGCCAGGATCTCTCCCGCACCGCCGGGCATATCCATCATCTGCCGGATGTCCTGGATATCCGCCACCACAGCCCCTTGATCCAGAGACTTGGTGCCAAACTCGATCGTGCCGGAAACCTGGAAGTTTTGCATCGTCATGGCCCCAAACACGGTGGAACCCAGCAGCGTAACGGTATCCCCCAGCTCCAGCTCCAGCTTCTCAAAAGCGATATTAGTGATCAGGATTTCCCCGGATTTTTGAGGCAGTCTTCCGCTTTGCAGAGCCTCAGTCAGCTGCATCCGCCGGATCTCGGTATCGTCCTGAAAGAGATCGATGGCAAAGCCGATCACTTCCCCCTGGACTCTGGTATCGCCCCTGCTATCGGGAATATCGATCAGCGCGCCAAAGTTAATCCGCTGTGCCCAGCTTAACTGAGGATAGCGCTTTTGCCACTCTGCCAGTTCCGCCTCGATATCCAATAGCGCCAGATCATAGGGCCTCATATCCAGCATCTCGGCATAAGCGCGGCTCACCACCTTCAAGTGACCACTCACAAAGCGCGAGGTCTGCCGCTCGAAACTAAGCTTGTAGCCCTCCAGAAACGAGAAGGTAAAGACCAGGATGCTAACCGCCGCCAACGCCACAATGATCGGCAACAGCCAGCGATGACGATCCCGAAACACACCTTTGATAAGAAACTGCATCATCTCAATTCACCTTTCCCCTTAGCGCATCCACCGGATTCATCCTGGAGATCTGGCGCGTGGGAATCCAGCTCACCCATATGGTCAGCAACAGGATCAGCGCAAAGATGACCAAAATCTCGCCCATCGGATATACAAACCGGATCGGCTCGCTAAAACCCTGGATCCCAAATTCATCATAACTGTCGGGCAGCTTGAAGCCAACTTTGGCAAAATACCAGAACAAGGGGAAACCTAGAACTGCGCTGAGCCCGCCGGCAAAGAGCATATATAGCGCGCCTTCCACGGTAAAAAGCAGGGAGATCTTCCCCCGCGTGAAACCCAAAGCCGCAAGAGTGCCGATCTCCCGACGCCGCCTGAACACCGCCAAAGCCTGCGTGTCAAACACAGCCAGCATAGCCAGCAGCAACAACAGCCCATATAGCAAGGCTTGTTGAAAGCGCTCGTTCTTCAGCATCTGATACAAATCCGCAAAATACTCGTTCTTATCGATGTGCTTGAATTCGCCTTGCTCAAGCGATTTCAGCCCGGCATCCGCCATCACCAGATAGGTCGTCTCATCCTCCATCGCCTTCACTTCCCTCAGAGTTGCCAAATCCATCCAGATACTGCCAATATCCGCAGTAACCGCCGGGATTTCGATCACATCCTCCACTATTGCGTCCACCGCGTTGAAGCTACCGTTGATATCCTTCACTCGGATGCTAAACACATCGCCCTTGCTCAACCTGGTGCTGCGCGCCATCACCGTGCCCATTAGCACCGGGATCATGTCCCTCCCCTGGGGATTCAGGATCTTGGCGGGGAGCTTCACCAAGTTTTGATCATGCGGGATCCCTTTCAGCATCGCGCTCATTAACCTGCCCTGAGGGTAGATGCTCGCCGGAGACAGCAAAACCGGCATCAATTCACCTTGCTGAACCGCGCCCTGCATTTGTGCAGACAGTGGCGCGTGGCTATCTTCCCAACTGAAGGGATCGTTGGCGTCGTAAGAGCGAACCCGCAACATCCCCTTGGCATATTCCCAATCTATCTGCTGCGTCTCCGCCAGGCGGATCCAGCTGAAATACATCGCCTGCATCCACACAATGACGATCAACACCACGCTGAGCACCAGCATATTGGTGATGCTGCGCCAGCCGTTGGCCACGATGTTTCTAAATGCCAGACGCAAGATCATCGCTTGCCACCTCGCCATCGACCAAGCGAATCACCCGCTTCAGATACTTGATCACTTTCTCGTCGTGGGTGCTGAAAATGAAGGTCGTGCCCAGTTCTTGGTTGAGCCTCGCCATTGTATCCAGGATGTGGTGAGAATTCTCGGTATCCAGATTTGCCGTGGGTTCATCCGCCAGCACCAGCTCCGGTTTTTTCACCATCGCCCGTGCAATCGCCACGCGCTGACACTGCCCGCCGGAAAGCTGCGCCGGACGGCTCTTGATCTTGTCCGAAAGTCCCACCCATGCAATCGCTTCCTTCACCATTTTATCCCGCTTGGCAGAGTCCATTTTGAGCAGCAAGAGCGGAAACTCCACATTTTCATACACATTGTAAACCGGCAGCAGGTTATAGGTCTGGAAGATGAAGCCGATGTGCTCGCTGCGCAGTTTGCTGGCGGCTTTTTGACTGAGCTGATGGACATTGGCACCCAGCACTTCCACTTCACCCTCGGTGGGGCCATCCAAAGAGCCCAGGATATTCAACAGAGTAGTTTTCCCGCTTCCGCTGGGGCCTACAAAGCCGCTGAATTCCCCCCGCACAAACTGCAGATTGATGTGTTTCAGCGCCCAAAACTGGCTTGGTCCGGTGGGAAAGGCTTTGCTCATATCTTTGATCGTGGCGATTACTTCTTTCATTTGATCCTCATCTTATAGATTTACGCTTATCATGGCCTGCGCCTGAAAGTCCTTCAGGGAAGAGCTTCCCAGATTCAGGTCCAGCGAAATATAGTCATACATCCGGCGCCAGGCGGCATTTAGCGCCCAATCCCCGCCATCCCAATCCGCGTAAGCCAAGAGCGAAACGGAATCCAAAAGCCCCAGCGGATAACTGAAGAGTGCGGCTGTGCTTAGGTTTTGCCGCTTGGCCGTGCCGAGGCTTGCTTCCGCGCTCACATTGATCATATTTTCCAAGGTAAGGGCAAGCCCGTTGCCATAAGCCCAAACGTAATCCAAGCCCAATGTGGCAGAAGCAGTATAAGCAGGCAGGAAAATGCCGGATTTGCTGAAGTGCGATCCCGCTGTTTCCAGCCAGGCACCGATGGTCCCATCGTAGCGCAGATCAAAGCCAACGCGGTATTCTTCGCCCACTTCAAGCTTGCGATAATGCGCGCTGATTGCCCCCTCGCCGATCGCAAGGGGATACTGGATTCTGCCGCCATACTCGGCGGAATCTTCCTTCCCGGGCAAAAACTCGATACCCTTCAGATCCCCGGAACCGGGAAGCCCCCACAGCCATAGATTTGCGTTGTTCAGCCAATAGTGCCTGAACAGCAGTGCGTCCACCCCCCTGCTGAGTTGATAGGGATCCTGAGCCTGAAGGGTATCGAACCACTTCAGCGGACGCAAAACCTGGGCAACACCAAAATTGATCTGCTGCAGCCCGATCCGCAGTTCACTTTGCGGATTCTGCAGGCTCAGCCACCAGCGATATGTTTCTGCATCCATCTGCAGCGAGCGCTTGGCTTCCCAAGTGTTTAGCGCATATGCGTGCATGCTGTATCCGGCTTGAGCGCTATATACCCCCAGGCTTTCTTGATGCTGCAGATCCAGCGTCCACACCGCGCCCAACCCCTGAACGCCATCCTCGGCGCCGGCCAGCAGACTGAAGCGGTTGCGTGTTTCCACTCCGATTAGGGCTGAACCCAGCAGCAGTATCGCCATTGCCAGCACCACGCGCTTCACGCTTCCTCCCGGCTGAAGAGTCCATAGACCAATATCTCATTGATTTGAGCCACCAGCTCTGCATAGTTGGCACCGATGGCTTCCATTTTATGCTCGGCGATCATGCTGTTGATGCCTCCCATCAAGACCAGTAGCATCTCGATATTCAGCTTGGGGTTGATCCTTCCGGAAGCTTGCTCCCGATACAAAAAGGTCTTGAAATCCTCCATGCTTTGCCGGCTTAGCTCCCTGAAATATTCCTGAATGCCGTGATAACTGAACAAAGCGCCCACAATTTCGTCGCCCAAAACGCGCGTGAACTCCTGCTTGATCATCGCAACCCGGTCAAATTTGAGCTTCAGATCGATCTCCGAATCCAGCACTTCCCGCACTCTGGCGGATACATCGTCAAACAGCAGGCGCAGAATCTGCAGAATCAACTCGTCCTTGCCCTTATAATAGCGATAGAAGGTTACCTTGCTCACCTTCGCGTGGCGGCAAAGCTCCTCCACACTCACCTTGCCGAACCCGTAGCGGTGAAAAAGCTTTGTGGCAGAGATGATTAGCTCTGCTTGTTTGGGGCTCGTTGCTTTTGGGATCAGCTGTTTGATCTGCTTGACTATCATGTACGATTCACCTCTTTGTTTACGAATATGGTGATAACATAACCAAACCGTAATATCTGTCAATAAGATTCTTGATTCCCTGTTGATTATTTTCCAAACCCGATAAGCCCGCATCTATGGCTAGTGCAGCGCAGTGCTGCATTTGAAACAGGCGATAAATGAGCCCTGCCGGACAACATATAGATTGACGACGCTCGTGTGATCTGATAATATTGCGCAGATTGTCCAAATGCACCAGAGGCGATCAACAGCACAAACCGATCAAGGCAGATCGCAGGGCTGGACCTCAGGCTTTCTGGGTCTGAAGCTCATGACGATTGCAAAGGAGAACTTATGCAAATATCGGATTTGAAGAAGTTCCTGCCAGCAGGAGCGTTCTACACAGAGCTGAAGGCTCAGGAAAACCGCAGCATGTCGCTAAACATGTTAAATGGATCGCTCACCGGAAACTCGGTCTCCAGCAGTTCCGGAATCATGTGCCGCACCTATATGGACGGATTTTGGGGAATGGCATCCTCTGTAACCAACAGCTCGGAGAGCATGCACAAAGTTATCGCCAAGGCTGTGCAAAACTCCCGGACGCTTTCTGCCCACATGATGTTCGATGGTGCCCCGCTTCCCGCAAATCCCGCGCAGGGAGAGCACTTGTATTTTACCAAAAAACCCAAAACAGGCACCAATGAAAGGATCGAACTGCTCAAAGCGCTGGATGCCTACATTTTGGAAAAGTACCCGGAGCTGAACGCCCGTGGGGCAAGCTTTTATCAACTCGACATGGAAAAGCACATCGTTACCAGCGACGGCGGAGCGATGCACACCATGACTCCTCGGGCAGGGGTGACCATCTGGATGAAGGTCATGCACGAAGGGGTGCCGATCATGCATTGGGATTACTGGTACGGCATGGGCGAATACGAAGATCAGATCAAGAGCTACAAGTTTTACTGCGAGCAAATCGATCTAATCCATGAAGAATTGATGAAGAAGAAGGCAGCGGTGCACCCCCGCGGTGGCAGCGTGGAGTGCATCCTGGGGCCGCGCTTGGCAGGGATTTTGGCGCATGAAGCTATCGGCCACACCACCGAGGCTGATCGGGTGTTGACCGGTTCCATCGCCGGAGAGTATCTGAATCAAGCCGTTGCCTCCGAATTGATTACCTTGATCGATGTGGCGCATACCTGGCAGGGCGAGATCTGCCCGATCCCGGTGTTTATCGATGATGAAGGCACCGCAGCGGAGGATACGATGATCATCGAAAACGGCATCCTGAAAGGCTATATGCACAACAAAGAAAGCGCCATGCTGATGAATCTACCGCTCACCGGCAATGCCCGAGGCTACCAATATAGCGATGAACCGCTGATTCGGATGCGCAATACGATGATCAAACCGGGAGTTTCCAAACTGGAGGAGATGATCGCTTCCGTGGAAGACGGCTACTATCTGATCGAATCCGGAAGCGGACAGGCAGATAAAACCAGCGAATTTATGTTTGGCGTTGCTCATGGTTACGAGATCAAAAACGGCAAGCTTGCCCGCCCCATCAAAGAATGCACGATCAGCGGCGTGGCTTTCGATCTGCTCAAAACCGTGCAGATGGTTAGCGATGATTTGGTCTGGGTGGCAACCGGTTTCTGCGGCAAGAAACAGATGATCCCGGTGGGCATGGGAGGCCCGGCAATCAAATGCACGGTTACAATGGGAGGCAGATCATGAAAGCACAAATGCAGATAATCCTGGACAAATTGCTGGCAACCGGCGCAGACAAAGCCTCAGTTCGGCTGGTAAACACGCACAGTGAAGAATTCAACATCATCTACAAGCGCCTCAGTTTCATGAGGACAGTGGAATCCAGCCGCCTTACGCTGTTTGTGATCAAAGACCAACGCTCTGCCACTATATCGGTGAATCAATTGGAAGACGCCGAGATCGACAAGGCCATCACCACGATGTTTACGAACATGGAATCCGGAGTTCCTGACCCGGCGATGGATATCTCCCCGGCCCAAGAAGCCCAAACCTGGGAAAGCGGGGACAAGCTTCCGAATTCCCAAACCGCTATCATCCGCATGAACGAGCTCATCGCTGATATGCGGCAGAAATTCCCCCAGGTAGAATATGACGCCACTCTTACTCATAACAGCCACTATTCCTGCTATCTGAACAGTAACGGGGCAGATTTTGTGGACAACCAAGCTTACTATAGCTTCAGCATCACCTTTACTTCCAAGCAGGATAATCGTTGCAGCTCCATGAATTATAGCTTTATCGCGCTAAGGAATTCCGATGTCCGGCTGCTGGAGCAGGCAAACATCGAAGAACTAATCCGTCAAAACACAGAACAGGTGATCACCCGGCCGATCCCGGAAAGCTTCATCGGGGATGTGATCTTTTACCCCCTGCAAGTTTGCCGCACCGTTGACGGATTCCTGGAGTCTCAGATCGGCTCTTTCCCCTTTCTCTCAAACTCTTGCAAGTTTCCGGATCACATCGGCAAACAAGTGCTGGATAGCAAACTGACTCTGAAGAATGCCCCGGATTATAAGGGCTTTGCTGTAGCCGCTCGCATCACTGACGACGGTTTTGCCAGCCAAAATGCCACGGTGATCGAGAACGGAGTATTGCGTCACTATCCCATCAACCTCTACACCGCAAATAAATGCAATATGAAACGTACCCTGGGAGACCCCAGCAGCTATCTGATCGAAGCCGGAGATACTGCTTTGGCAGACATGATCAAATCTGTAGAAAAAGGGGTATTGCTGGTGCGCCAGTCCGGAGATAGCGCAAATAGCGATGGTGACATCTCCTTTGTGGCCAAGAACAGCTATTACATCGAGGATGGCAAGATTCAGTATCCCATCAGCGAGACCATGATTGCGGGTAACATCGTAAACTGGCTGCAAAACATCCGCGCCATCTCCCGGGAAACGCTCAATAACGGCTATTGGCAATGCCCCTATTTCCTGATTCCGGAGGTGAACATCAGCCGCAAGTAATGCAAATGATCAGATAGTTGTCTGGTGCTGGAGCCCGGCTGGGAACACAGCTTTCGACCGAGGGCTTTCCACTTGCGTGAGAGTGCCCAAACCCGGGTGATATCAGTTCTGCTAAAACTGAGTTTAAGCATTTATGGAGCTGTAATTATCGTATGACCACAGCTTGATAACAGCTTAATTTCTGGGCGATAAAGATACAATTAATCCCGGTTTGTGCAATGTATAGATGGGGCAAACCCATGGTATAGCTGGCAGATTATCGGCTATGTGTAGATGGGTGCTTATGGACAGAAAAACGGTTCGGGAGAATCGTGTTCCGATTGTGGAGTTCATGCCCCCTTTACTAGCCATATGATTGTCTCTCAGCTTCATAGGGGCATGGACTTCATCCAGCTGTTTGCCGAGCTACTCCCTTGTGTGATTTTAAAAGCGCTGTTAAAATAGAATATACAAGTAAAGATAGCCATAACGCTTTGATCTCCGCAGGGCTAGCAGAGGTTTCTTTCCCGGACTGTTGACAAAGCCCATAATCACAAGATTCAAACATCTGCGTCATTGATTGCTGAATCCCGTAGGGATGGCATTTTAGATAGATAATGCATTGTTATATATATTAAATAGAGTCCTGTAAGGACGGCATATCATCTTTTTGTCTGGGCAGTTTAGAATATGTCGTCCCTACAGGACTCGAATCAGTTTTATGTTAAGATAATGTCTATCTAAAATACCTTCCCGCTGGGACTTAACTCCTGATAGAAATGTTGCTTTTCATAATGATTCCAATATTATGAGAGCTTGGGATTATCTTCATATCGTAGTGTAACCAAAATCCACGGACTTTGTCAACAACCTGTCCCGGAAATCTTTTTCCTTGACGACTATACATATTCCATCAGATTTGAAATTAAGGTAAAAAACAAGAATCTGAGGAATCAAACTCAAAGGGTAGCATGTATGAATTTTAAACAAGGAATAGCCGATGTTTGTAGCGTGTCGGTTTACCATATTATTGCGATAGTGTTTATGCAAAAAGCGGTCTTATGATACGCCATATACCGCCATTTATCTTGAATAAAGCCGAAAACGGAGAGCAGCATGGCAGTTTTGAGGGTTATGTTCTGTTGCTCGACATCGTGGATTTCACCCATATCTCCGAAAGCTTCCAGCGGGACAATCTGCATGGAGCGGATAGCATCGGAGCATTGCTGAATCAGATTTCTGAAGGGCCCATCAACTCCATCCAAAAATATGGCGGATTTGTTAGTTTGTTCATCGGAGATGCGATTTGTGCGATTTTCCCTGATACAGAGCCAACCGGTGTACTAAGCGCGCTGACCGAGATTCGGGAGTTTTTGAGCAGCTTCAAGATTCCCGGCCCAAACCTGACCAATAGCTCAATCGCTATCCGAGAAACCTTGAGTTTCGGGCAAATCGAATGGGAAATATACCCTAACCCCTATCAGTGGGAATATCTGTTTTTTGGAGATCCTTTCGTCGAAGGCGTCGCTGTTTCTGGCCTCGAGGGAAAGCACACATATACCCCAAAAGCCATAAAAAATATTGGTCGCAAGAATTTCCACCGTGTCGCGGGTGAAATCAGGCTGGATCTTCCCCCAATGGAGCTGCGGGCGAGGCAGGTGTGCTATCTGCATCGATCCCAAAGCCAAGCTCTTTTTATCCACAAGAATTACCGTGACTTAGCCCCTACCAATGAAATTCGCAATGTGGCCGCTTGTTTTGTCGGCCTGCGCGAGATCCGGGATCCCGGGCAAGCTTTACGCAATTTGCACATTTTGGCAGATAGATTTCACGGTTTTGTGAATAAAATAGATTATTCGGAGAGCCATCCGGTGGCAGTAGTCTTGTTTGGAATCCCCAACAGCCTGGGTAAAACAGTGTATCAGGCCTGTGAGTTCGCGCTGGAGCTGGCAACGATCGAACCCGCATTGAGTTTTGGGATAAGTTGTGGGTATGCCTATGCGGGATACATCGGCAGTGATGGGGTGCGAGAATATACCGCCCTGGGGCATTGCATGAACATCGCGGCACGTTTACAGAGCGGGGCAAGCATGGCAACCTTGATCTGCGATGCCGGCATTTACCGGGAAGTAGGTGCCATGCATGACATGCAGCTGCTAGGCACGATCCAGCTCAAGGGAATCAGCAAAGAACTCTCCTTTTATTCTCTGCAAAGAAGAACCTGCTTGCAGGAAAAACAGTTCAGAAACAGCTTTGTCGGCCGCCACGAGGAGCTGAGATTCCTGGACTATGTGAAGGGCACAGCCCTGAAGCACAATCGAAACTGCATATTACATGTGAATGGCGATCCCGGCCTCGGCAAAAGCAGATTGGTATGGCATTTTATCCAGGAGCAAAGCGATGTTCAGATCTTTTGCAGTTCCTGCTCGCTGCACAAATCTCCTCCCTTTGGCATCTTTGCCCAAATCCTGACTAAATTTTTCGGTATCAGTGAGGAGATGAATTCCAAAGAGATCTCTGAGCGCATATCAATCGTGTTCAGAGCAAAAAAATGGAACGAAAAGCATCCGCAAAACATCCAAATAGTATTGGCCATGCTAATGGGCGCAGATGTTTCGCAGTCAATTGTGGCGACCTGGAATGCAGAGCAAAGAGTCAATAACATTTTCACCGCGTTCAGGGCCTTCCTGAGTAACATCCAGCAGGAAAAACCTATTCTGTGGATGCTGGACGATGGCCAATGGTTGGATCCAGACAGCAGAAAGCTCCTGGAAAACCTGAACCCCGAGGCCCTCAACCCGCTGATCATCATGAGCCCTTGCCGTCTGTTGGAAGATGGCGGACCGGTGATCCTGAAACTCCAGCATTTTGCCCGTTATGACCTGCATCTCAGTGTTTTGGAGACCGATGAACAGTATCTTTTGCTGAAGCAAATCTTAGCGGATAAGCAAATCGCGCTGAAGACCTTGCATCAGATAGTGCAAAAGTCCGGAGGTTATCCGCTGTATCTGGAGCAAATGGCTTACTACCTTCTGGAACGATGCAAGGATTGCAAAAAAAACGAGCTGTTGAGCCATCCAAAATCAATTAGCAGCTTCAGCATCAGCGACATTATCAACAGTCGTCTGGATGGTTTCAGCGATGAAATGCGTGCCTGCATCTATCATGCAGCGATCCTTGGGATGCAATTCGACATCAAACTCTTGGAGCAAATCCTGAACCAAAATGTGAGCCATGAATTGCAGCTTGGCTTGAATCATCGCTTGTGGGAGCTGGTAACCCGCAACCGCTATGTTTTCACGCATGTTTTGATCCGCGACATCGTATATGAAAGACTACTGAGGGCAAATGTGAAAGAACTGCACAAGCGCACCGCAATCGCCATGGTGCGGCTGCATGGAGAGGGAGACTCTTCCCATGCGGATGAAATCGCCCAGCAATATTTCAAAGCCGAGTGCATCCCTGAAGCAGCGGATTATCTGTTCAAAGCCAGCCGACATCACATGAAGATGAGTAACTGGCGAATGGGCATCACCATGCAACGCCGCGCTACATTTCTTAGTGGCAGACATTTCGGGTTTGGCAGCCCGGAGCATGTGGAAAACTTGTTTTGGATGGGACTGAGCTACCATTATATCCAGCACTTTCCGCAAGCGGAGCACATATATCAGCTGGTACTGCAGCATAAGGGACGTCACCTGAAAGCCGATGACCCCCGGATGTCTCCCTATCTGAACAACCTAGGCAGGTTTTATAAGGACACCGCCCGCTATGTGGAGGCTGAAGCGCTTCTGCGGCAATCTCTGGCAATCGAACACCATTGGGGGCCGGGATCTACCAATGTGGCAGACCGTCTGAACAATCTGGCATCACTGTATAACAAGCAGGGTAAATGGCTAAAAGCGCTTGCCTACTCTCGCAAAGCGCTAAAGATCTTTGAACACTGCAGCCATCACGAAAGGGATTTCTTTGTGGCACTGCTGAAAATGAATATTGGTTACTTGCACCTGAATATTGGCGACTCCGTCAAAGCTGAAGAATATGGAAGACAGGCTCTTTGCTTATTCCGGAAGTCGTGCGGGGCGACTAATCCTCGCCTGGCAGGATGCTATCAGCTATTGGGCCAAATCTACAGCTTGCAGGGAAAGTATCCCGAAGCAGAAAAAGAGTTTCTTACCGCGCGGCATAAATATGGCAAATTCTTTGGCAATGACTGCCCTGATTATGCGCGGGTGAACTTGAACCTGGGAGATCTCTTTGAACTGATGGGAAACCCGACCAGGGCAGCCCGCTATTGGAAAAAAGGCGCGAATGTGCTCTTGCGAACCATGCCGGAGGATCATCCCATGTCCCGGGAAGCACTGCTCAGAATGCAAAAAGCGGAAAGCCTGCAGCCCCACCGGTGAATTCTGCTTGACACCAGGGCATTATCGGATATCATGAATAGAGATGATATAAATTGGGGAAACAATTTGAAGAAAATCTTGATTATACCCTTGCTCCTGTGTTCGATCCTGGGAGCAGTAAATCCGACCCGCGCGATGCTCTATTCCGCCTTTGTCCCCGGAGCAGGGCAGATCTATAACCACGCCTATGCCAAAGCGGGCATAGTGATTGGTCTGCAATCCTGGAACATCGGCAGAGCTATCTACAATGACGGTAAAGCCGGGGAGTTTGCGGATAAGGCAGCAGATGCCTCCGACCCCTTTTATCAGCAGTTCTACAAAGACAGATCCCGCGAATACCGGGAAAAGCGCGGCAGCGACATTTGGTGGATCGGCATCACCGCCGCATTGAGTGCAATCGATGCCTATGTTGACGCACATCTGAGCGATTTCGACAGCGAAAAGGAACGCCTGCACCTGCGCTTTGAAGATGGCAGGGCAGGATTTCAGATAAATTTCTAATAACCCGGAGCAAATAGAATGAAGAAAATATTATTGTTATTGCTGGTCTTGCTGGCGATAAACTTGGTGACTGCGCAGACCATGACCCTGCGCGAGTTTGAACTGGAAGTGTGGCGCCTGACCAATGTGGAGCGGGTGCGTCATTCTCTGCAACCCCTTACTTATGAAGAAGGCTTGGCGGATCTTGCCCGGACCCACTCCGGAAACATGCTGGTGCACAAGTTCTTTGCGCACAAAGATCACAAGGGCGATGAAGTGGGCGGCCGCCGGGAAAAGTATTATCCAAACCTGCTGGTTTCCGCCATCGGCGAAAACCTGGGCAAATTCAGCAATTCTGCCATGAGATTCACTCCACATGAGTTAGTGAGCGGCTGGATGCAATCCCCCCTGCATCGGGAAAACATCCTGAACCCCATATATACGCATTTGGGCGTGGGGTTGGTGTTCAAAGGCGATACGCTGTATGCAACCCAAAACTTCGCCACCCCCACCGTGCGATTCAAGGGTAAAATCCCGGATCGGCTTGATCATAAGAAAGTATATCGGCTCAGCTTCGATTACCTCTCTCCCAAACCGGCAAATCAGCTTACCGCCACAATCTTGTTCCCAAACAAAAAGGTGAGCTTTAAGGTCTCTGACGAACAGGAAATGGTGGGCGCGCAGCCTCTCTCCATCCGCTGGACTTCCGCCACCACCTTTGATGTGGATGTACCCTTCAACGGCGGTAAAGGCGAGTATCAGCTCTGCTTTGGGTTCAACGNNACGGCGGCTACTTCCCCGAAGGCTTGAAACTCAGGGCAAGATAAGCTCTATATACACCGGGCAGTGGTCGGAGCCCATCACATCCTGCCGGATCCCGGCTTTGGATACCATGTTCAGGTGCTCTTTGTCCACGAAAAAGTAGTCTATTCTCCAGCCGATGTTACGCGGCCTGGCTCCAGCCCGATAGCTCCACCACGAATACTGTTCCGGCGAAGGATCATGATGCCGGAAAGTGTCCACCCAGCCCAGCTTTGTGATCTTGTCCAGCCACTCGCGCTCGATCGGTAAAAACCCTGAGATTTTCTCGTTCTCCTTGGGGCGGGCAAGGTCTATCTCCTTGTGGGCAGTGTTGTAATCACCGGCTACCAACACTGCTTTACCCGTCTGGCGTTTAGCTTCCATCACCTCCAAGGCTTTGTCGTAAAACCGCAGCTTGTATGCCAAACGCTCATCACTCATGGCGCCATTGGGAAAATAGACATTGAAGAGGATGAAATGCTCATATTCAGCGATGTTTATCCTGCCCTCGGTATCAAACTCATCAACGCCAAAAGCATCAATGTAGGAAATTGGCTTTACTTTGCTGAACAATGCCGTTCCGGAATAGCCTTTGCGCTGGGCATGAGACCAGTATTGATGGTAATCGGCAAGTTCACTTAGTTCCCCCGGGATCTGATGTTCCTGCAGCTTGGTTTCCTGCAAGCCGAAGATATCCACATCAGCTTTGCGGATAGTTTGGATAAAATCCTTGTTCATTACGGCACGCAGACCGTTTACATTCCAGGACCAAATTGTGATTTTCATAAAGACCTCGTTGCTTTGATACCGATAAACTAAGGCACAAAAAGCCATAAGGCAAGAGCCGCACTCAAAATCCTGCTTGACATCAATGCCGCTTGGATTAGAATGCCACCAGATCTTTTGAGTATATAGGGGGTGACATGGTTTCGACAGGGAATCAGTGTGGTAGAGATGCATGCCGGAGATGCTGTCCACTCCGTTAACAAGCAGCAAAATGCAAATTAACTGCAAACGATAACTTACTCTTAGCCGCTTAATGCGGTTACGTTCAACCTTTTTGTGCCATCGAGAAAGGCTTGGGCGTCGTAACAGTATGGCTGCTCATGTGTAGATTGCCGATATGCACATGCTAAGATCTTCGGCTGGGGACTTGCGGGTCTGATTGTCTTTGCCGCAAAGCCCGAGACTTAAAGACAACTAAGCATGTAGATTCTTTATGGTGCTGTTCTTTGGACGCGGGTTCGATCCCCGCCACCTCCACCATTAATATACTCCATCCGGGCTGCTGGGCGATAAGCCTCAATCTCCGATTGATCCTTGCTCTGCCTTTTTGGCAAAATGCGGCAGGATCCCGGTGACAACTCCGTCCCGGGTTCTAAGGCTCAACAGGCAATGTTGAATTATCACGAGCTTCCTTTTGCGGATAAGCCATATTAAGAGTAAACGGATTACCTTTGCAACAGCCTGATCATTCTCCGCACCACCCCACAAGCTAAAAATGGCTGTTGTCTCAGCAAACAAAAAGCTGGACAGAATACATGGGTGCGCAAAAATGGTGCATCATGGTAGGCTTAACTACCACTCAACAGGCTAGAGCCTGAAATAACCACATCATCTGGGAGGATGAATGCCTTTAAAACCTGAGGCCAAAACGGCTATCATGGCAGAGTTTAAACTCCATGAATCAGACACCGGTTCCCCTGAAGTGCAGGTTGCGATGCTCACCAAGCGCATCGCGGATATCACCGGGCACCTCAAAGTGCACTCCAAAGATTTCTCGACCCGCAGGGGACTGTTGAAACTGATCGGGCAGCGCAGGCGCTTACTTGATTATATGAAACGCAAAGACATCAACCGTTATCGCGAAATAATCAAAGCGCTTGGCATCAGAAAGTAAATTACTCAGCCAAGATATTAGAAAATCATGGAAAGTGGGTGCCTGGCGCGTGCGGGGCACCACTTTCTTTTTTCAGAACTATGCAACCATTACCCGGGAGCAATTAGCAATAAGCAAAAGGGTGCAAGCACTGAACCCCTCTGCCTATTGCTTCTTCTCCCAGGGCACATAAACAAGGAGAACATATGCACAACTTCAACATCACCCGGCGCGAGATTGATTTCTTTGGCCGCAAACTGATTGCCGAGACCGGCAAGATGGCCAAGCAAGCCAACGGCAGCGTGTATCTGCAATTGGGCGAAACCGCTGTCCTCGTTACCGCCACGATGAGCAAGGAAGCTTCCGAAAACCAGGATTTCTTCCCGCTCACAGTGGATTTTATCGAAAAGTTCTATGCCGCCGGCAAGATTCCCGGAGGCTTCTTCAAACGCGAAGCAAAGCCCTCCACCGACGCCACCCTGCAAGCCCGCGTGATCGACCGCTCGATCCGTCCGCTGTTTCCGGATGGATTCCGCAATCAGGTCCACGTGGTGCTCAGCGTTCTATCTTATGACGGCGAAGTGGATCCCGCTACTCTCGGAGTATTGGGCGCTTCTCTGGCTTTATCCATTTCGGATATCCCCTTCCATGGCCCGATCGCCAGCCTCACTGTCGGCTATATCAACGATGAATTCGTGATTAACCCGGCCATCAAGGATCTTCGCGAAGTTTCCAAACTCAACCTCACCGTTGCCGGTTCTGCCACATCCGTGGTCATGATCGAATCCGCTGCCAGCGAACTGACTGAAGACATCATGCTGGACGCGGTTTACACCGGACACGATGCCGTGAAGGTGCTCTGCGCCCTGCAAGAAGAATTCATCACCGCTTGCGGCAAAGAAAAGGTGGAAGTGAAATTGCCGATCATGCCGGAAGAGCTGATCAAGGGCATGGAAACTGCATTTGGCAGCCGCATTGCGGAATCCGCAGTGATCTTGGGCAAACAGGAGCGCGATGACGCTTTTGACGCCCTGGAAGCCGAGATGCTGGAACAACACCTAAGTGAAGACGGCGAAGAACTCTATGCCGAAAACGAAAAAACCTATAAAGCAGCTTTCCACGAACTCATCCGCCGTTATGTGCGCGCCTCCATTTTGGATAAACACTTCCGCGTGGATGGCCGTGGCTTGGACGACATCCGTGACATCACTTGCGAAATCGATATCCTGCCCCGCGTGCACGGATCCGCTCTGTTCACCAGAGGCGAGACCCAATCCCTGGGGACAGTAACCCTGGGTGGCGGCAGCGACGAACAGGTGATCGACACTCTGGAAGAAGAATATAAGAAAAGTTTCTACCTGCATTATAACTTCCCGGCATTCAGCGTTGGTGAAGCAGGACGCATGGGCCCCACCGGGCGCCGCGAACTGGGTCACGGAAACCTGGCAGAACGCGCTCTCAAAGCCGTGTTGCCGGATTCCGAACGTTTCCCTTACACCATGCGCATTGTGGCTGATACCCTGGAATCCAACGGTTCCTCCTCCATGGCCTCAATCTGTGGTGGATGCCTGGCAATGATGGCAGCCGGCGTGCCGATTAAAGCCCCCGTCGCCGGAATCGCCAATGGACTGATCATGGAAGGCGAAAAGTTTGTGGTTCTCACCGACATCATGGGCCTGGAAGATCATCTGGGCGAC
>DHVK01000052.1 GCA_002412625.1 Cloacimonetes bacterium UBA5210 | reverse complement strand
GCATTTCATCAGCAACGGCGTGGGGTTGATCCCCATCCTGCTGGGCGTGCTGGATAAATAACCGCCGGTGGCTGGCAGCTTTGCCTGCCGCAAACCAGAAAGCGCCCGCCGATAATGACGAGCGCTTCTCAATTCAGGACTTCAAATTCAACTCACTCTACGCTGACCAGCACCGCCCGCTGACCTATTCAAAATCGGGCACAAAGACCCAATGTAAAGCCCTGGCTCGTGCCAGCCGCTCCCCTTGCGGACTGAACACCTCGGCGGTGAACGTCAGCTTACGTCCCTTGCGTTCCACCAGACGTGCTTCAACCAGCACGGTTCCTATCTCCGGGGTTGCGGCACGGCTGTAGGTCATCTCCAGTGTGCGCGTTACGTTGGGCGGTGCCACCAGCACGCTCAACGGGCCCAGGGTGTTATCCACTGCAGCAGCTACCATCCCGCCCTGCATAGCCCCATACGGGTTCAAAAAATCTTCCCGCACCGGGAAGCGTGCCTGCAGCATAGCCGCATCCGGGTCAAAGGCCACAAATTTTCCCTGCATGGCAACAAACACCGGCGGTGGGAAGGTGTACGCATGGATGTGATCCCCCATGCGCTCGTGCAAGGCTTGCATGATCTCTCTGTCGATTGCTTCAGTCCTGTCCATGTTTACCACCCCTGTTTATCGCCATGTTGACTCCTTACGCCGCCCGCCTCCGGCATAGGTTCGTCGAAATTCACCACGCCCGCCAGAGCTTCATCTGTGGGGAAGACCTTCCGGTCATGGACCTTATCCATGTAGTCATAAGCATAGCCCTTGGCCTGCTCAAACAATTCTCTGTCCTGTGCAAAGCATACATGCGTCTGTGCAAATCCGGTAATTCTGTCATTAATCTTCCTCTATTTATGCCGAAGCGTCTTTTTCTAATCCGTTACATTGCGATCAAGATCATGTAAATCATTCATAGTTCAACCCTGACCAATTTTCCCTTCACCATCCAGCGTGATATATATTCTTTCTCGTAGGGATCATAATACTCACTCGTAAATAATGTGATCCATTGCCTGTCTCCTGAAACGAACGAGCCCTTAATATCGTTACCAAAAACAGCTTTGCTTTCAAATACCCTGTATGTATAAATCTGCCGATCTGCAAGGATTTGAATTTCGTCCCCCTGGTCCAGTTCTTCAAGCAATGCAAAAGGCCCGGGCTGGTTAAATTCATCCATAGTATGTCCAGCCAGAACCATGTTCCCCGTCCAGGAAGGGAAAGCCCCACCTGTCAAAATACCAGCTTGTTCACTCAACCAACCAATATTCCAACTATGTTGAAATTGATACACAGCAACGATAGGCATTTCAACATCATAGAAGGGGAATTTCAGCACTTCATCTAAACTGGTATAAATTTGATGCGATGATGACGATGGCAATTTTGTCAATCGTCCTGAAGAAAGACCGAAAGCAGGCAACGAAGCAGGTTCTTCTACTTCATTGATTTCAATAACAAACATTCCAGCTTCAGGGTAATCAAAAAACATCTCTCCAGCTATGTGGTTTTCATTTAACTCATAATAACCAACCTGATTAGAGCTTAAAAATCTCACTACTGTTTCTTCACTGATCTTGTACAAAAAATCACCATCGGAGCTTGCCCATACAATATAATCACCATCAATTTGAAGCGAATAATTACCTCCAGGATTATCTGGTGATATATTCACCGATTTTTCTTTGCTGATCTGGTATAAGTAAGTACCCTTCTCTTTGTTTCCATCTCGTCCATGGCTGCTCCAAACGATATAATCCCCGCTGATTTTAGGCGGTCCATCCTCTGTCTGGTCACCCGAAAGTTTTTTTGTTATTCCCGTGCTGATCTGGTACAGGTAGACGTCTTTATTACCTGCTTCCTCTCCAAACCACACCACATAATCGCCATCCATGTCAGGCCATCCATCATATGCTGCATTATGAGTAAGCTGTGTTATGATACCGGTACTGATCTGATAGAGATGGAGTTCATAATCCTTGCCTATATCTGCTTTTTTAATATTCTTTCCTGTGACCCACACCACATAATCGCCATCAACCTGGACAAATCCATAAGAACCGGTATCAGAGTAAATCAATTTGGATTTACCTGTCTCAAATTCATACAACATCACATCATATTCGTCTTCTGAATAATGACTGTACACAATATATTCTTCATTAAGATATTCTGCATGGCCTTTGGCTATCGTTTTGGTTACGCCGACACTGATCTGATGCAAATGGATTTCCCATCCATCTTCAGCATAATAATCCCATACAATATAATCTCCAGCAATTTGAGGGTAGTCGCCAGCTTTTTCATCTTCACCATCCGTAAGATTGCTGATGACACCAGTACTTATCTGATATAAATAAACGTCTTCCCAAGGAAGCCCTTCCATATCTTCATGTCCCTCTTCCAGACCAAGCCACACCACATAATCTCCATCAATGGCAAATTCATCGTTATACCCCAGATTATCAGAAAACACGGTAAAACGAATACTCAGGGCCCGGACACCCGCTCCAATAGTGAACAGGGCACCCAGTAAAATCAATGTAACGATCAATTTCCTCGAAATCCGTTCCATAGTTCCCCTTTCGGCTACACGGCTCGCCCCTGCTTCACGCCCAAATGCAGCAGGGCATCATGGAATACCCCCGCTTTTTCCGTCCGGTAGCACAGCTCAACCGCGCCCTTCCAGTCGCTGTGAAAATGGGCAGTCTCAAAGGAAATACAAATTCTGTCCTCGCCCATCAACTCGTTGTTCAGGTCAGCCACGCGCGGGTCATCCACCGACAAGTTGATCTGCGGGCGGCCAAAGGCATAAGCCAGAATATGCTTGCGTGTGACGGCCAGAAAGCCCACAAAGCCCCTTGACTTGTACAGCGATCTCCGCCCGGGAGCTTTGAAATCTTTCGAAAACCATGTCCCGCGCAGGCCCTCGTCCTCAGCAACCAGGCCTTCCTGTTGCAGAACAGCCCGCAAATCTGCAGGGATGCTGCCGATTTTGAACAACTGGTAAAGCAGCGCCTTTGCCATCGTAAATCTCCCTCATAAATAATGCTGCTTTGATTTTAGCAGGTTTCGGATGCGTACAACAAAAAAATCGCCCTCCAGTGTTAGAGAGCGATCCATTATTTGCA
>DHVK01000039.1 GCA_002412625.1 Cloacimonetes bacterium UBA5210 | reverse complement strand
CTCCCCTACCCCTATTTAGATAGACAATCTCGCACCTCGACAAACCGTCTGAGTCCCATCGGGACGGCATTTTAGATACCGCCATGGACAAGATCTGTTGTTGTGGTTCATCTTTCGGATATCGTATCCAAAATGTCGTTCCTACGGAACTCATTCCCATTATTACCAATCACATGCTATCTAAAATGTCGTTCCTACGGAACTCAAAGCATTGGTATGTTATTCATTAAATCGATCAAAAATGCCGTTCCTATGGAACTCAAATGCTTGGATTAGGCTTGGAATATCCATCAAAATGTCGTCTCGCTGGGACTCTGACGACTAATTTAGGTACGAGATTGTCTATCCAAATGTCGTTCCTACGGAACTCAAAGCATTGGTATGTAATTCATTAAATCGATCAAAAATGCCGTCCCGCTGGGACTCAAATGCTTGGATTAGGCTTGGAATATCTATCTTAAGGGCAGTTTCGATGAAATTCCGACCGTTTGTTGGTGAATGGGTTTACAGATTCCTATGAATCTCAACAAGGGATGCGGACTTGGCATAAGCTTCAGGGATGCTTACTCGCAGGCGTGAAACAGCAAAAAGCGAAAATCCTTGACACAAACAAGGCATTTTGCGGATTGTTCTTTTTGCGAGCGGGCATAGCTCAGATGGTAGAGCATCAGCTTCCCAAGCTGAGGGTCGCGGGTTCGAGCCCCGTTGCCCGCTCCAATTTCCTTCCCCCCGATTGCCATTAACCAGAGATTCAAGCATTATTGAGGCATTATTGTGCTATGTTCATACGATGATAAGGGCTTAAGATCAGCTTTATATCAGGGAAGATAATCAGCTTTGGAGCGGGGCATGCGGGAGATGCATCAGGCAAAAAAGGCGTTGAACTCCGTTTTTAACAGTTTTTTCAAAGAATCCAGGTCTTCAGTTTTGATGTAGGCAATGGCAAACACCGGATTATGCAGGTGATCCAGCCTTACATAATCCATGATTTCGGCATGTTCCCGCAGATAGCTTTGAAATGCTTCATGCAGTGGTTGCATCACGCTCAGGTCCGCGTTTTTGCCATTGTAGGCCAGGATGAAAGCGTAGTTGGCAGATGCTCTGCTGCTCCAGATCTTGGACCAGTCTGCCGGTTGATCGACGAAATAGGCGGCAATCGGCTGCATTCCGTAGCTCAGATAAGTGAGATCTGCCAAGCCGAAACCACCATAGCGCATGGGATTGAACTCGATTGGCACAAAGCGCTCACCTTGCAGTTTGAACTCCGCGTGGATAGGGAAGTTCTTTAGCTTCAGGCCATTGCCGAAGTCCGTGAAGAAATCGGTAAACACCGCCAGATATTTATCAAACAGCTCTTTGTTGCTGTAATACATCAGATGAGCATATTCAGGAATGTCCGGTTCCGGATGATGATAGATGTTCATGATGTCGGGCTTGCCCAGAGCATCGAAGAACATATCCACGGCATACTCTTCGCCGGCAATGAATTCTTCCAGAATAAAGTCATTCCGGGTAAGGATGGATTCCGGGAAAAAGCGGGAATTGGCTGTTACTTCCTTGCGGATTTCTGCCGCTAACAGGGTGAGATCGGTGGAGGAATCTGCAAAGCGGACTCCGGTGCCGAAAAAGCCCTTCAACGGTTTGATCACGATCTTCTTATCCAGCTGAAGCCCGGGGATTTCCTCCAGGCTGCATTTACTGAAATAGAAATCCGGATATAGCGCTTGCAATGCTTCTCTGCAGAGATATTTATCCTTTAGTCTGCTGATGCCTGCCACGCCCACCGGATCATCCAGACATTGCAACACGGTGCTCAAAGAAGTTTCGGAAGGGACATAGACCTTGTCATGTGCGCTAAAGCGGATGTTGGCGCTTTCCAGCTCTGTTCCGCTGAGCACTTTGATACCGGCATCGGGATGTTCCAGGTATTTGCTATTGTAGGTGTTTCCTGTAATGATATAGTTCATGTGTTTACTCGCTTTGTTATAGGTATTAGTTTGGTGTATAAAGGTTAATGATGGTGTTAAAGATCATATTCAGCGATGCGGCTATTTCTGCCCGGGAGTGTTGGATCAAAGCAGTTTGGTGCCCTTGATGGAATTCGCATTCACGGAAAGCGGAGAGAAGAGCCCGGCTTTGAACTTCGGAATTGCGGCAGCGGCAACCATCGCGGCATTATCCATGCACAGCATCAGAGAGGGGCAATGGACGGTTATGCCTTGCCTGGCAGCGCGCTCGGTCATACCGGCTCTTAACGCGGAATTTGCCGCCACTCCGCCTGCCAGCAGGATCTTCGAGAGGGAAAGCGCTTTGGCCTTGCGGATGCTTTTGGAAATGAGGGGTTCCACGATTGCCGCTTGAATACTGGCAGCGATGTCGCCAAGATTTTCCTGCACAAATGCCTCGTCCTGATCCTGGATATAGTTACGGATTGCGGTTTTGAGCCCGCTATAGCTGAAGTTGAAGTTGTCTTTTTGAGGCAGAGGATTGGGTAGCTTCACAAACTGGGTATTTCCATTGCGGGAAAGCTTGTCGATGATGGGTCCACCCGGAAAGCCGAGTCCCAGCAGTTTGGCGGCTTTATCGAAGGTCTCCCCCGCCGCATCGTCCAGGGTTTTGCCCAAGATCTCGAATTCTGTATCAGTCCTGAAGTGAACCAGCTCAGTATGCCCTCCCGATACAACCAGAGCCAAGAAGGGAGGCTCAAGCTGAGGATGGTCGATGTAATTGGCAAAGATGTGGCTCAGCAGGTGATTAACGGTCACCAGCGGAATCTGCAGGCTCCATGCCAGGCTTTTGGCAAAGGCGAGACCCACGATCAGGGATCCGATCAGGCCCGGATTGATGGACACGGCTACGGCATCGATATCTTGGAGGGTAAGTCCGGCTTTACTAAGTGCCATTTCGCTGAGGTGCATGATGTTCTTCATGTGTAAGCGTGAGGCAAGCTCCGGCAGCACCCCGCCAAACTCCTGATGTTGCGGCTGGCTGGAAATCAGGTTTGCCAGAACTTTGTAGTCTGTATCCAAAATGGCTACAGAGGTATCATCGCAAGAGGATTCGAAGGCCAGGATGAAGCTCATCTGCTTTTCCTTACCTTGTCCGGGGTAGCGGCAAGCACCTGCACACCTTCCGGAACGCTTAATTCGATCTTGAAGAGACCTTCTTCATCAGCTTCGGGATTGATGATTGCTTTGATCTGGTTTGAGCTTAGTTTTTCCAGAACGGCTCCGGGACCGGAAAGGCGCACAGCTATCCGGGAGGGAGAGTATCCCGCGGGCACCGGGATATTGGTAAACACTCTGCTGCTTTCCTGAGTTCCGCTGATGCTCAGCAATATGCTTTTGTCGGACATATTCACGTCCCCGTCTGGGATCTCCAGATCCAGAGAATGCCTGGCATCAGAGAGCATATCCTGAGTGACCGGTTTGGTCTTGATGCGCTTGATGTTCTGGATCTTGCCCTTGGGGCCAAAGATAGTAACCTTATCCGGATTCAGGGTATAGCGCAGTTCCTTCAAGCGATTCTGGGTGTAGATATCGGCATAGGCAAGCTCGATGCCCACTACCTTTTGATGAAAGACATCTGCCTGAATGCTAAGTTGATCAGATTCTGCCGGGCCTAACAGGGTAACATCCACGTTATCCGGCATATCAATGGCGTAATTTTGTAAAGAAATGATGTCCGTGTAGGGTGTCACACCGCTGGCGTCTATGCTAACTCTGGGTTTCGCCAACATCAGACGGATGATATCCATGCCCTTGCCTTTCACGGCAAATGGCACGGTCTGGGGTAGATTTTCCAGAGTAATATTTTGGGGCATATTGCGCAAATTGACCGGAAGCGAAACCACACTGCGGTGTTCTGATACCAAAACAGACTGCAGCCAGATCAGTATAGCCAGAATCAGGGCAAACAAACGGATGCCTAAGTTGTCTTTCAGCATGATAAACTAGTTCTCGGCGGGAGAGGTGATACTTAGCTGTTTGATCTTTTTGTACAGGGTAGTACGCTCGATGCCGATGCTACGGGCAGTTTTTGATACTTGCCAGGCATTGCGTTCCAGATGATGCAGCAAATAGTCCCGCTCATATTGGGCGACGCTGTCCTTTAAAGAGGGAATCTCCAGATACTTCGCGTTATCGGTGTCCAAATCTCTGATCTTGCCGCTCAGCTTGTGCTCCAGATGCTTCTGAATAGTGGCATTGGTGATGTTTTGTTCATTGATCATCATGAACTTGCAGAAATTGCGCAATTCACGGATGTTTCCCGGCCAGGAATAGCTGAGCAAGCTGCTCTTCAAGGTAGTAAGATCCAGTTGATCGTTAATATTATACTGATGCGAGAAGTTGGTAAGGAAGAAACTCATCAGCAAGAGGATGTCTTCTCCGCGATCCCGCAGCGGGGGAAGCTCGATGATGTTTCCTTCGATGCGGTAGAACAGATCGCGACGAAACTTGCTCGAATCTGAGAGCAGATCCATATGGGCGTTTGAGGCGAAGATCAGGCGTGTGTTGACTTTTTTCATAGAGCCGCCCACCACTTGGATTTCCTTGTTTTCAATCGCGCGCAGAATCTTGGATTGGGCTACCAAAGAGAGGTTGGTCACTTCATCCAAAAACAAGAGGCCATTGCTGCACTCTTCGAAGAAACCGGTTTTATTGCGGTCCGCGCTGGTGAAACTGCCCTTCACGTGGCCAAACAGCTCACTCTCGATCAGAGTTTCGGTTAAGGCGGAGCAATTGAGAGTATGAAACGGTTTTCCAAAGCGCTGGGAGCTGATATAATAGTAGTTTGCAGCCACTTCTTTGCCGGTGCCGGTCTCCCCTATCAAAAACAGGTCTTCATCCACTTCTGCCAGTTTGTGGATCTTCTCGCGTACTGCTTTGATGGCAGGGCTTTCTCCGATGAAGGGGAAAGAGCGGGTGAACTGCTTCTTCATGTTGATGTATTCGATTTGCAGTCCGATGTGTTCTTCTTCCTGGCGTTTGAGGGTTATCGCGTTATCGATGTGCAAGAGCAACTGGTTGGTGCTGAAACTGCTGCCCTTCTCGATGAAGTGATAAGCGCCCATTTCGCGGATTTCCTGCACCTGGTTCGAGCTTACTTCACCGGAAATGACAATGACTTTGTAATTCAGGTCCATCTTGTCCTTCAGATGCTTCAACACCTGAATTCCGTTTAGTTTGCTGCCTACCAGATATACATCCAGGAGGATTACATCAGGGTTAAAAACCCTGAGCTCTTCAAAGAACAGATCAGAATTAGCCGTGATCAGAACCTCATAGTTATAACGATTCAGGATAAGCGCCACTTGGTCCGCGAGTACTACATCATCTTCCAGAATCAATACTTTGCCTTTCGTCATAATGTTACCTCAGGAGTCTTTCTTCCAGCTCTGCCAGAGCGTTAATGTAATAAATATAGGCTTGATCCGGGGAGTCGTAAGGTGAGAAATATTTATGAACGTCTCCATCTTGGAAATACTTGGCACACATATAGTAAAAGTGATCAGAAGTACTAAGCATGCGGGTGGTCTTGAGCAATTCCGGATCCCCTTTTGCCTTCACCCTTTCGAAGAGTTCATACAGCGTCTCAATCGCGTTGTGTTGCATGTCATTTTCCAGCCAGGCAGAGAGATCGCGCTCTTCATCTGCCCAAGATACGGGCTCCGGGAAAGAAATGGATTCCTGCTGATAATTGGAGAGATCAGTAGCGTCCTTGGGGAATGCAAAGCCGAGATGCTGATTTTTGAGCACTTCTCCCGGGAAATGGCGCATGAAATCGAATATGCCGGTGGAAGCCCATTGGTGCTCGCCGAAGGTCTCGTAATCCATGAACAGATTCAGGAACTGGTTGCGTCCCTTGTTTTCATTGAGGGTAAGTTTATCAATCCAGCTGACGAATTTCTCCACCGTGAGCGGAAACTCCGGCCAATCCCGGTTTGAGAACCTGAAGGCAATATCATCTGCCAATTGATAATATTTGAAGAGCAGGTTGATGCGTTTGTTGTAATTCTTGTAAGCATAGAGAGGGGAGCGCCATTGCAGGACGCGATCGACACCTTCGGTAAGGAGGGTCTTGAACCCCGGTATCTCGAAGACAAGATCCGAAAGCCTGTCCTGATAGATCAACTCTGTGTTGCGGAAAGTCTCGGTGAAATAGCCAAACTCTTGTTGCATCAGATCACGATGCATCATCACCTGATCCAAAAACTCATTGGAATCATAGAGGAAGGCCAGAGAGTGGTAATATGTTTCGCCCAGGAGTTCCACGTGACCGGTATCGACCAGGGCCTTGAAGGAGTCCAGGGTCTCAGGGCTATAGAGCTTGAACTGCTCGATGGCTGTTCCGGTGATGGAAAAGGTTATCTTGAACCGGCCTTCGTGCTCCTTAATGAGCTCCAAAAGCAGTTTATTTGTGGGCAGATAGCACTTCTCTGCTACTTTCCGCATCACCTCGCCATTGAGCTTGTCGTCGAACATCGGGCTACCCTGTCCGATATCCAGTACATTATAGTGTCGCAGCCGATACGGCTGATGCACCTGGAAGTAGAATACGATGTTTAGCATGCCAAATCTCCCTTAATGGTTGCGGATATAGTCTGCCAGGGTTGAAGTGTAGATCTGCCTGATCTTCTCCGCTGCTTCATCCCATTGGATTTTGTTTACTTCGCGCATGCCCTCAATACCCATCTTGGCACGGTAATCCTGATGTTCAATGAGGTGGTTGATGGTCTCCACCCAGAGGTCAACATCCCAAAAATCTATTTTAAAGGCGTGTTTTATCACTTCCGCTACTCCGGATTGCTTCGAGATGATGGAGGTGATGCCGTAAGCCATCGCCTCAAGCGGACTGATGCCGAAAGGCTCTGAGACCGAAGGCAAAACATATATGTCCGAAGCGCGTAATACACTCTCCACTTGTTTGCGGTTCAGAAATCCGGTGAAGAGGAAGCGATTCTTGAGCCTTAGAGACGCTGAACGGCGTAAGAGCTTGCGGCTCATATCCCCGGTGCCGGCCATAATGAAGCGGGCATCCGGATGGGTCTGCAATACCCTCTGCGCCATATCCAGGAAATAATCCGGTCCCTTTTGCAGGGTAATCCTGCCCAGAAACAGAATCACCGGGCCCTTGAAGATGCGCTCTTTGCTAAGCACGGCATCTTCAGGAATGGTAAAGGCGTTGTGCACAATGCTGATCTTTCCGGTATCGATGCGATAACGGCTCATAATCATTTGAGCGGTATATTGGGATACGGCAATCACTTTGTCTGCATAGGTCATGCCGGCATGTTCGATCTTGTGAATGCGCTCGTCTCCGGGGCCTCCCGCGCGATCAAACTCTGTGGCATGGATATGCACAACCAGGGGTTTGGAGCTAAGCTTCCGGGCCAGCATTCCCGCGGGGTAGGTAAGCCAATCGTGCGCGTGGATCATGTCATAATCCAGCATACGCGCCATCCGTTCGGCACGCAGAGTGTATTCTTGAACCTTGCGGATCAGATCCTCTTCCCCGATCAGGTTCTTGGTCATCTGTTGCCAAAGATCATGCTCTTCGATGCTCACGGTTTCGGAAAGCCAGTATTCTTTTTTCAGAGATACGGCATAGCGTCTGATTTCCGCGAGCTGAAAGTAGGATTCCGGACGTTCATTGATTCCGATGAAATCCATCCGTTCACTGCTGTTCAGGAAAGTGCGTGTTTCAAAAGTGCTTTGTTTTTTGGGATCCAGAAATACGGCAGGAAGAGTGTCCACATCAGCTACATCACGCAGAGGAAAATAGACTTCCTCACGGGTGGGAAGCACCAGGTCGATCTTTATGCCGAGGTTCAGCAAGGCTTTCACCATTCCGTAACAGGCCATACCCAAGCCTCCGGAGATCAGAGGCGGGAATTCCCAGGTGAACATCAGTATTTTCATATCTTCACCCCCAGGCTATCCAGATAGGTCTCGATATTATATAGCGCTGCCACACTCCATGCCTGAGCCGGAGCACCTTTGGGGAAGTGCGGGATATCTCCGTCCCAAACTTCCGCCACGGATGCGATATGGCCGCGCATAAAGCCTTTGCGGAACACACCGATAAATTCTCCGAAAACAGCAGCGATTTCGGCATCGCTCTTTTCGTTGCGATATACCTTTAGATACAAGCCGCAGAACGGGCCAAACAACCATGCCCAGACGCTACCATTGTGGTAAGCAAGATCCCGCTCTTTTTGGGTTCCGTAATACTTCTTGCGGAAGCGAGTGTCTTTGCGGCTCAGGGTACGGATTCCGTAGAAAGTATATAATTCCTCAAAACTGCGTTCCAAAACCAGCTTCATGATATCCCTGCTAACTGGTGACCAAGGCAGGGAAAGCGCGATGATCGCATTTGGGCGGATCTCGACAATAGCCTTGTCGCCTTCCAGGCGATCTGCCAAAAACTCTCCGGTCCAGAACTTGCCGAATGAGTCTTGAACCTTATCTTTGAGGCGCAATAAATCCAGGTTGGCATTATGTTTCAGCTTGCCGCTTTGGTTGTATGCATCACACATGGCTTCATAGGCACACAGGGCGTTAAACCATAGGGAATTAATCTCGATGGGCGCGCCCCATCTGGGGGTAACGGCCTTGCCCTCAATCCGGACATCCATCCAGGTGCCATGCGCGAAGGCGGGGCTAAGCTCCAGCAAACCATCTGCCCGAACCGCGAAAGAACCGTCCTTATGGTTCATAAGAGCAGGAATGATGCTTTCCGTGAGCTCGATAACTTCCTTCCAGAAGCCTTTCAGATTCTTTTTCTTGCCCAGTTTCCAAAGCATGATGATATACCACAAAGTGGCGTCCACACTATCGTAGTTAGCCTCACGCCCGGTCTCAGCCATCATGTTCGGAATCAGACCATTGTGGATATGATCCCCGTATTTGCGCAGCACTCGTTCTGCTGTTTCCAGCATATCCGATTTACGCAACAAGGCGTTTAGCACCACCATTGTATCTCTGCCCCAGGGGCCATAAAACGGATATCCGGCTACAACGTCGTCATGGGTCACAAAATCCTGCAAGGCGAATTCCAGAATCTTCATATATCCTTTGCGATCAAAGAGATAGTTATCAGAGTAATCCAGCTTGGCCAAGAGCTTGCCCTCGGAATCCGGCGCATGGGGGAAATCTATGGCTTTGGGCAAGTCTTGATATCGCGATTCGATCCGGGAAATCACCGCTTCAGGGTCTGCAATTGGCGCGTCCGAAAACAATAGTGAATTGCTTTGCCCCGGGGCAAGGTCAAAATCGATCTGGAACAAACTGATCTGATCCCCGATGCCCGCGTAGCCGCTCATTACCTCCCAAGGATAATACACATTGTAAAAGACATAACGGTTCGGGATTACTTGACCGGCTGTAACGGCGCCAAAGACTTTGTAGCCGTTGTTGTTGCGGGTCGCTGAATATCTTTGATACACGTCACTCGCATCGATCTCGCTGGCGATATCAATAAAATCCAGGCTACCGTGCGCGTTGATATCGTGATGCGGGCACATGGTGAATTTGGGATGAAACTCGAAATGCAAACGATGATGCCCCAAGTTTGTGTATTTCACCAAAGTGGTGTTGGTTTCAGCATCCATCATGATTTCCTTCAGGATCAGAATCTCATCCTGATGGGGTAACGCGGAATACAGAAACGCGGGATAGGGACGTAGCCAAGGTTTTACCAAATGCAGGAAACCTTCCGGATATATGCAGTTGCTATAGTTATTACTGTCCAGATGCAATATCTCCCCACGCCATTCCACTTTCTCTTCGATACCTGCTACCAGGTGCCTGCGTGTGAAGCTACCATCTCCGGCAACTAACAGCCCGTGATACTTGCGCTGGTTGATCAAATTTCCGGTGCCCAGGGCATAGGCTCCCAGTTTATTGGTCAAAATCCATTCATGGTGATGGGTCTCCATGAAGTAATTGTTCATTGAACCCCCTATAATCTATAAAGTAAGCTTGGTGTTGATTATTTTCAATAGCTACAATTTCGTCAAGTTAAATAATCCTCATTTATGCTGATTAACGCATTTCTGCAGTTCCGTTATCAAACAAAGGCGAATCAATATATGAAGATATCTGTCCCATATCTAGTGTTCTGCCTCCGGACAAACAGGATCGTGTGATCAAATGATGCCATAGCCAGCGCTTGAAACTAAGGCGGCCAGCTACAAAAGAAAAGGCGGGAATCGAGTTCCCGCCATCATTGAATCTATGTTTGGTTTTAGATGTTTATACAATACCCTGGTCGCACATGGCGTTGGCTACTTTCAAGAAGCCGGCGACGTTTGCACCTTTCACATAATTGACCCAGCCATCAGCTTGCATACCGTTTTCGCGGCAAGCTTCGTGGATGTTACGCATGATGCTGTGCAGTTTTTCGTCCACTTCCTCGCGGTTCCAGTTCAGGCGCATGGAGTTCTGAGTCATTTCCAAGCCGGAGGTAGCTACGCCACCTGCGTTTGCAGCTTTGCCGGGAGCGAAGAGGATCTTGGCATTCATGAAGATTTCCACAGCTTCGGGAGTGCAAGGCATATTGGCAGCCTCGCAGACACACATGCAACCGTTGGCCATCAGATTCTTGGCATCTTCAGCATTAAGCTCGTTTTGAGTGGCGCAAGGAATAGCTACATCCACTTTCACTTCCCATGGGCGTTTGCCGGGGAAGTATTTGGAGCCGGGGAATCTATCAGCATAATCGCTAACTCTGTCATTATTGGAAGCACGCAGCTCCAGCAGGTATTCGATCTTTTCTTCATCCATGCCGGCTTCATCGAGGATGTATCCGTCAGGACCGGAGATGGTGACCACTTTGCCGCCAAGCTCGGTGATCTTTTGCGCGGCGCCCCAAGCAACGTTTCCGAAACCGGAGAGGGCAACTCTCTTGCCTTCGAATGTCGTGCCTTTGGTCTTCAGCATTTCTTCGGCGAAATACACGGTGCCATAACCGGTGGCTTCCGGACGAATCAGGCTGCCGCCCCAGGTTCTGCCTTTACCGGTAAGTACTCCGGTAAATTCGTTGCTGAGTTTTTTGTACATCCCGAACATATAGCCGATCTCGCGTCCGCCCACACCGATATCACCGGCAGGAACGTCCAGATTCGGACCGATATGACGGAACAGTTCGGCCATGAAGGATTGGCAGAAGCGCATAATTTCGGCATCGGAACGGCCTTTAGCGTCGAAATCGCTGCCGCCTTTACCGCCGCCCATAGGCAAAGTGGTAAGGCTGTTTTTGAAGATCTGTTCAAAGCCCAGGAACTTCAAAATCGAAAGGTTGACGCTGGGGTGGAAACGAAGTCCGCCCTTGTAGGGTCCGATAGCGCTGTTGAACTGAACGCGATAACCGCGGTTCACATGCACTTCACCCTTGTCGTCCATCCACGGAACGCGGAAAATGATTACACGTTCGGGTTCCACGATACGCTCAAGAATGTTGTTTTTCACAAAACGCGGGTTGCCTTCATAAGCTTCCCAGATAGTCTCGACGACTTCTTTGACTGCCTGAAGAAATTCGGGTTCGCCCGGATTCTTCGCTGCGACCTTAGCCATGAATTCGTTAAAGGTCATTTGGATTCCTCCATGTTTATTTTGTTTTTTGCCAACTTAAATTCCGGCATTTTTATGTCAAGGAAATCCGAGCTTAGAAAAAGTTTTTTAATGTAAAGACTGGGGGCCTAGCTTGGAGCAAGAAAATTGCTCATCGGACATACATATTATGTGCTAACTAAGCCCCTTCCTACTGTGCTGTCGCTTAAGCTGTTGTTTGATTTTTCTTGACCTGATAAGCGCTTTCTTCTTCATTGCTCGTAAACGAAAGAGGAGAAAACCATGCGTCAGATAGATTCTTCCCACGAAATCAGTAAAACATCACAATTCCTGAAGGATTACCTGCTCAGCAGCGGATTAACAAAATACATCATTGGAGTATCCGGAGGGATTGATAGCGCTCTGGCAGCCGCACTGGCCGTAAACGCGATCGGCCCGGAAAACGTGATCGGGCTGTTGCTGCCATATCGCGATAGCCATCCGGACAGCACTGCAGACGGAAAACTGCTCTGCAATCATCTGGGCATTCAGTATCAGACCATAGACATCAGCCCCATGGTGGATGCCTGGTTCGATAATTACGAACCCGAGGCAGACAAGTTACGCAGGGGCAATCTGATGGCGCGCTCCAGAATGTGTGTGCTCTTTGATCTTTCCGCCAAATACAAAGCATTGGTTTTGGGGACCAGTAACCAAAGTGAACTGATGACCGGATACTTCACCCAATATGGCGATTCCGCAGCAGCGATAGAACCTTTGGGTCAGCTCTACAAAACTGAGGTTTGGCAGCTATCCCGAACCTTGAGACTGCCCGCCAAAATCGTGGAGAAAACCCCCACGGCGGATCTCTGGGCGGATCAATCCGACGAACAGGATATGGGTATCTCCTACCGGGAACTGGATGAGATTCTTTGGGCTATTCACAATATGGACGAGCTCGACAGCTTTGATGCTGCCAAGCTGAAGACCGTTTTTACGCTTATCGCCCGGAGCGCCTTCAAACGCAATCCACCGCCAATGCCGGAGGCTCCATGCTCTCTATAAGCCGCAAAGACCGCTGCAAACGTTGCCATACGGAGCGGGCGCTGAGGATGTGTCCTCGCACCAAGAAAGGCTTTTGCTGGAAATGCTGTAACGAAACACGCATAGACCTCAAGTGTCCCGGCGATTGCCCCTACAGCCCCAGAGTCGAGAGCGACAGCCCCTTCCCCGCATTCAAAGCGGATAACAATCACGAAGCCGTGCATGCCACCAAGAATTACATCGACCTTTGGGTAAACAAAGCAAATCCTGCTTTCGAGGGACAAAGCCCGAAGCAGCTGGCTGACCATGATAAACCAAGAGCCCTGGAGATCCTGAGTTCATACCAGTTTCCGGGTAACTTCCCGGTGGAATACCTGATGCAGCGACTGGGCATCCAACCACAGGAAAGCCCTGCCACAAAGCATGCTGAGGATATCGTGACAGACTATCTAAACCATGTGATCGCTCTGGAGTTTGACCAACTGCGCGCCTTCACCTTGAACAATTCTCCCTTGGCGGATCTGGAACAGCGCTATCGAGATCTGGTGAGTACCATCACAGACTACAAGAAACTGAAGAATTACAGCTTCATCCACACCGGGATGTCCGAAGACGGCGCCCAAAGCATTGTGTTTGTGGAACTGAACCATAAAGACGAGTTCTGCTTTATCTTGCGCGAACACGAGTCCCACTGGTACATTCGGCAATGTGTTGCCGGCAATCCCGCGCTTTACTTCAAGCAAAATGGAGTCTTTCAGAGGCTTGCTAACCATTTGGCGAATGCCGAAGCAGCCCAGGCAAGCTCTGAAATCAGTGAAGCATTTCGCAGTTATCCCGACAGTGCTGATCTCTACTACTATCGCGCATTATATTGGCTTCTGGAAAAAAAAACGGATAAAGCCAAAGTTGATTTGTTCAATGCCATCGCCATGGACAACAACTTCGGACCCCCTTACATGCACCTGGGAATCCTTTATCTAAACGAGAAAAACTACCCTGAAGCCGAATTGTGGTTTGCCGCTCTATGCAAGTTGGAGCCCCAGAACATGGATGCCGCGAATAATCTTGGGATTGCGCTATTGGCCCAAGGCAAGAAGGAAGAAGCCATCAGCATATGGAAGAGCATTCTGAAACAGAACCCTAACTACGAAATGGCAAAGAAGAATCTGGAACTATATGGATAGATATTTTATGAAGTTGGCAATCCGCCGCGCCGAGAAATCCCGCGGTAAATGCTCTCCCAATCCCTTTGTGGGCGCTGTAATCGTCAAAGACGGCAAGACTATCGCCGAGGGTAGCACAATGCCCTATGGTTATGATCACGCGGAAGTTGTAGCGCTCAAGGCAGCGGGTGAAGCCGCGCGCGGGGCTACAATGTACGTGAGCCTGGAGCCCTGCTGTCATCATGGGAAAACCCCTCCCTGCACCGACGCGATCATCAAAGCCGGGATCAAACGGGTGGTGGTGGGTATCACGGATCCCAACCCCCTGGTAGCAGGCAAGGGGATTGCGGCACTTCGGGCAGCCGGCATCGCCGTGGAATCCGGATTCTTTGAACAGGAGATTTACGAGCAACTCGAATATTACCTGTGTTACATCAATAAGAAACGCCCCTTTGTGATCTGGAAGATGGCCCTCTCTCTGGATGGCAAATATGCTGCCAGTGACGGCTCCGCGAAGTGGATCTCAAACCCCGCCTCACGCCGATCCGTACACAAGCTGAGAGCGGAAGTCGAAGTGGTATTGGCGGGCATCAGAAGCGTGAGTTAAGACGATGCAATGCTCAATGCGCGCGGTTTGAGAAACGCTAAACAGCCCCTGCGGCTGGTATTGGACCCATATCTTGAGATCGATCCTGATTCCGCTTTGGTGAGAAGTGCCCGGGAATTTCCCGCGATGCTGATGCATCACGGTGGCAGCGCTGACAAAGCCCTGCTGCTGGCCGACAGAGGACTGAAGGTACTAAAAGTATCCGGAAACAGAGATGAACTTGATCTGCTGGAAGTAATGAGCGTGCTGCGGGACATGAAACTGTACTCCGTGCTGCTAGAAACCGGAAACCGGCTGAGTGAGGCTTTCTGGAAAGCCAAGCTGGTGGATAAATGCATGATCTACTATGGTAACCAGATCCTGGGCGGAGATAAAAGCAGTTTGAAGGGATATGACCGCAAGAGCATCGACCGAGCACTGCAGCTAAGGGATATCAGAATCAGAAAACTGCAGGACAATGCTCTGATCACCGGATATCCGATTTGGTAGAAGGAACCGCAGAGACTATTCCAAGCGCGCAATAGCAACTCTCGACACGTGACTCTCCCCCATTTTATCCAGTTGAGTTTCAGCTGATCTCAAGCTGTTATCATCGCCTGTTCATAGCACGATCATAGCTGTATATCAGCTTAACCTGAGCTTTAGCAAAGTGGCGAGGGCCAAGGGTTACACGGATTTGACGGATGAAACGGATTATCACGGATCGACGTATAATTATTGCAGGAGTTCATATCTCGGAAGCTAATGATTCACACACACACATAGAAGAGCCTGACACTACAGAGAGCAAAACCAGCTTGATAGTGTAAAAAAACCCCGTGTTGATCCGTCTTATCCGCCTAATCCGTGTAACTATTCAATAATAAACCCTGCCATCCGGTTTGAGTTTCATCATTACATTGCCCTAAGAAATGTGTGTATCGTGCCTTTTGATACCCTTATTCGTAGCTGTAGTCAAACTGCCGCCGGAGATTGGGGATTCTGCCAAAGCGAGGATTCCAGTAGAATTCCGAACGCTGGATTAGCCGATTATTGGCGTCATAAGCGTAAGTGATGGATTCTAGTATCTGGTCCATACCGTCCAGCTTCTGCTCTTCTACCAGGTTCTCATCTTCGTAGGAATACAGCATTTTGAACACGACAGAATCACTGGGGCTAAGCGCCAAAATGCTGGTCAGCTGATCTGCCTCGTCATAGCTGTAAAAGAGAGTTTCCTGCAGGTCATCCTTATAATCAAACAGCTTCTTTTCCAAAACCTTGTTCCCGGCACCTTTTGTAACCTGGAAATATGAAGCCACATATCCCACCTGGTTGTATTGCAAATCCCAAAGATCCGCGCTCATACTGTGCGTCCGTGTACTGGTTTTGCTAAGTATCTTACCCTTGGCGTCATACTCGATTTTTGTGGATTCGCCATATAGAGCATCCAGATATTCCACCTTTCTTCCCGAGAGCAGATTCATGTGGTTGTATTGCAAAGTCTCTATTGTGGAGGAGTCCTGTTGGCGATTTATAATCGTCTTCCCTTTGTAGGTAAGGTTGCCCTGCAAATGATACTTTTCCACGATGAAGCCGTTTTTATCATAGAAAATACTGCTGTCGGTTTGCAGGGTCAACACGTTCTTGCCGTGTTTCTGGCTCACGGTGTAAGCCTTTTCCTGCGCTTTCTCCAGCCCGATATAGGCCGGACCTTCTTGCGCCCAGGCGATGCCGGATATCATTATAGCAAAGAATATCAGCAAACTGTACTTCATGTTTTGTTCTCCTGATCTTGTCTTTTGGGAGCTAAAATCTACTATTTCACTGAGCCTGAGGGCTGCATATCATGGAATCAAACATCGCATACTGTGAAAAAGCATATCCGCTGCCAAGCTATTGGCAGGATAATTCTACGTCAAGACTTTTGATATTCTCCATCCAAACCAGCTATTTCTAATATGCTTCTATGCATATGTCCTATATCTAATAAGCAATAGATACATGATATAAAGCTTTAAGGCTCTGCAGAGCTGTATTGGTCCCGAACAAATGGGGGGAGGGCGAGTTTACTGTGTTGATCATGAAACTCTTTTATCTTCTGCCCCTTGTAGTTGAAAATCTCGATTGTTACACTCGCGGCCCCGGCAAGGCTGTAACGAATGCTGAAGATATGTCGGAGAATCCACCACTTTCGCAGAGTGATCTTTCCGAGTCAGACATAAATTTCAAAGCTGGATTTATAGCTTCCGCCATAGCACCTGCCGAAATGATTGACAACGAGGCATGGAGCGTATAACATGACCTCTTTGCTTCTGAGAAGCTGCTTTGACACAACAAACGATGTTTAAATCTAATTATATGGAGTTGTGGTGGTAAAGAAAGTGGACATTATCATCCGTCATGAAGAACCCGCTGATTACAGGGAAGTGGAGGAGCTCACCCGCAATGCCTTTTGGGATGAGAATGTTCCCGGCTGCGATGAGCATTATCTGGTTCACACAATGCGAACAGCGGAGGCCTTTGTACCCGAGCTGGATTTTGTGGCTGTTCAGGATGGGAAAATCGTGGGGAACATCATGTTTGTCCGCAGCCAAGTGCTGGATGCCAAAGCTATAGTTCACCCTGTGCTCACCTTTGGGCCGCTATACGTAGATCCTGAAAGGCAAAACCAGGGGATCGGCGCGATGCTGGTTCGGCATAGCCTTCCCATCGCTAAAAATATGGGCTTTAAAGCTGTGATCACATACGGGGATCCGGATTATTACTGTCGCTTCGGGTTTCGGCCAGGGCGGGAATTCGGTATCTATACATCGGAGCACACCTATTCACCTGCCTTGATAGTGCTGGAGCTGCAGGAAGGAGCCTTGAAAGGCATCACCGGGGCTTTTGAAGAAGGCAAGTGTTATCATCTGGACGAGCAGAAAGCGTCTGCCTTTGATGCGGGATTTCCCCACAGAGAAAAGGGATTCAAGGATTCACAGCTGAAGTTTCAGAAGTATCTGGCAGCTTGTGAACCAGTATCACCAAACTGATTGCCCAAGGATTATAGGCAAGAGCCATATCCATGATGTCCGGAGCGCCACCTGATGTTCTGCTGAACGCCTCTTGAATGGGGCTAAAGAGCCGCTCAGGAGGTCCGCAAGCGGAGTTTCAGCCTCACAGGTACTAGGGCTTTGGCTCTGGGGCTTATGTCTAGGGGTTTTTGTCTTCCCGGCTAAACTCCGGGAACAGAGGCTGAATATGCAAAAAACCTTGTTCCCGGATTTAGTTCAAAAGATTAGTTTTCCAGAATGCTGACAAATCAGGATGGGCCAGGATCAGACAGATTTTTGGGATTCACAGAACTCGGGATTCGAGATACTCATAAGCAATCCAAAAAGAAGAATAAGCGATACACAGAGTATATAACACAGTAAAGCAGAAGATTTCATGTTCTCCTCCTCACTTATTACACCATCTGATCGCAGCTTATGCATTTACAATCAATCTAAAGCCCTAGGTCTTTCTAGTTGCAGAAAGAGTTACCCATTTAATATCCCGGGTTACCCCGGGCTTTTTTTGACTTCATTTGATACTAGTTCATCAACAGCATTCTGTTTACCAGTGAATTTGTTCCAGTAGACAACCTGTAGAAGTAAACACCACTAGAGACTAAGCGTCCACTCTGATCTGTTCCATTTGACCTCCTTCTTTAGTGTATTGCTATGAATTTTACCGGTTTGATATCCTTATGATTGCGTGGTTTCGCAAAATACACTCCGGCGCTTAGCGCTGCGCCTTTGTGATTACGCAAGTCCCACTCCGCAGTTCCCTCCGAGTCCAGGCTTATCGTATCCACTCTTTGGCCTTTTACATTATAGATATCCAGTTCAAGCGCTTGTTTGAGCGAAGCCTTGAAGGTAATCACACCCTTCAAGCTAGCCGGATTGGGGTAGACAGAAAGGGTGTGCAAGGGCGGGACCGCGGTCGCATCAGCATTGGAAACCGAGAAGTCCACTGCAAACGCATACAGCACGCCATCGCTGATCATGAACAACTGATCTTCATGAGAGAAGGTAATGACTGGCAAATCGACATTCACTGTGGGAGCAGGAAAAGTAAATGTATGTGGGGTAGGAAAATCCAGGGTACACAAAGCACTGATAAATATGTAATCTTCATGCCGGGCAGATATTGATACTATTTTATCATTCATGCTATCAATGTGAGGATATATGGGGCCGAAGCCAGCCCAGTGGGTAAATTCCGGATTATCCTCCAAGGGGCTGTGGTACATGTATAGAAAGGTATCGCCATGATAGGTACCATTGTCAAAACATGGCATAATTACTCTATCACCCCCAAACCTGACCAATCCGCCTAAGTCCTCGTCAGCTGATACAGGAGCATTGACAATATAATAATGCAGAGAGTCAGGACTGGGGAAGTGGCACTCTAATAATGCACTATTATATAATATACCGTTTAGTCGGATATAAAACCTATCGTGAACGAAATCGAAATCCAGATCAAACGAATATCCGGTCTCACTCGAACTAAACCATGGATCTGTCATTATCATGGTAAACTGATGATTCCCCTGAGAGTCATATATGAACCAAGTATCAGGGTCATCCCCATAGCATGTGTCTTTTACATACATGAAATGACCGGTGGGCATGGCATATACTCTCTTATCCTGCTCCGGATTACATTGGTAATCCACTCCATCCAGAAGTGTTTGACTGGTGTCGCTGGCAAAATCGTAAAATTCAAGCCTATCTACCAAGGCCATGACCAAGTGATTATCAGAAACAATATCGAAACGGCCTTGGCCATTAAAGTCTTCGCTAATTTGAATGTCATCAATAATCCTGTACTCAAGATCATGGGCGTCCAAGCGGATTATTACTAATCCTTGGGGGTCATATCGCGGGTATTGATAGATGACGTAGTATTTTCCAAAACGCTGAGTGCTGATCTCTTTGTGAGCTGTTCCCTCGATATCGGTTATGCTACCAATCTGCACTACTTCGGTCAGAGTATTGCTTTGCCAGAGGTATTGAAATCCTGTAATCTCTATGTTTCCATTAGTGGCAGTCATCTTATAGAATTGCAGGTCGCCACTGGGGAGTTTGATCACGTCGTCATATTCACGTGGAAAGGGCATATTAATCCCCAAAGAATTAGCCAGGCTAATATCAATTTGGGGCTGTTGAGCGAATAAAGCTGAGACGACTATCCAAAGGATAACTGTCAATACACCGGACATCACGTCCTTTACTTTCATCTGAACCTCCATCCGGATGCTCCGTAGAGTAACACCAGTGCTTGAAAGCACATGATCAGTATCATAATGTACTTCATGATAAGCTCCTTCTTTAGTGTATTGCTATGAATTTTACCGGTTTGATATCCTTATGATTGCGTGGTTTCGCAAAATACACTCCGGCGCTTAGCGCTGCGCCTTTGTGATTCCGTAAGTCCCACTCAGCAGTTCCCTCAGAATCCAGGGTGATGGTATCCACTCTTTGGCCTTTTACGTTATAGATATCCAGTTCAAGCGCTTGTTTGAGCGAAGCCTTGAAGGTGATTACACCTTTCAAGCTAGCCGGATTGGGGTAAACAGAAAGGGTGTGCAAGGGAGGTACCGCGGTCGCATCAGCATTGGAAACGGAGAATTCAACCGTAAACGCATACAGCCTGCCATCGCTGATCATGAACAACTGATCTTCATGGGAGAAGGTAATGACGGGCAAATCGACATTCACTGTGGGAGCAGGAAAAGTAAATGAATGTGAGGTAGGAAAATCCAGGGTACACAAAGCACTGACTAATATGTAATCTTCATATCGGGCCGAGATTGTAACTATTTCGTCATTAATGCTATCAATGTGAGGCTCAATGGGGCCGAAGCCAGTCCAGTGGGTTGGCTCCGGATTATCCTCCAAGGGGCTGTGGTTCATATATAGAAAGTAAACCCCATTATAGGTACCATAGTCAAAATATGACCTAAGAATTCTATCATCGCCAAACCTGACTATTCTGAATAAATGCTCATCAGGTGATACAGGGGCTCCGATAATAAAAACATGCAGGGAGTCAGGAGTAGGGAAATGACACTCTAATAATGCACTATCATATGCCATACCGGGTGTTGGAATATAAAACCTGTCGTGGACAAAATCGAAATCCGAACTAAACGACCATCCGGTCACACTCAAACTAAACCATGGATCTGTCATGGTCATGGTAAACTGATGAATCCCCTGAGAGTCAAATATATACCAGTTTTCCACAGCATCGTCTTCGCATGTATCCTTAACATACATAAAATGACCGGTGGGCATGGTATATACCCTTTTTAGCTGAATTGGGCTACTTTGGTAATCCGCTCCATCCAGAAGTGTTTGACTGGTGTCGCTGGCAAAATCGTAAAACTCAAGCCTGTCATCCAAGGCAATGACCAAGTGATTCTCAGACACGATATCGATACGGTCCTTTCCAATAAAGTAAGAGTTAACCTGCATGTCATCAATAATCCTGTACTCAAGATCATGGGCGTCCAAGCCGATTATTACCAATCCTTGAGGATTGCCTTGGGGATATTGATAAACAACATAGTATTTCCCAAAACGTTGCGCGCTGATCTCCTTGACTGCCGTGCCCTCGATACCGGTAATGCTACCAATCTGCACTACTTCGGTCAGAATATTGCTTTGCCGGAGGTATTGAAATCCTGTTATCTGTATGCTTCCGATACCAGTAGTCATCTTGTAGAATTGCAGATCTCCACTGGGGAGTTTGATTACGTCGTCATATTCACGTGGAAAGGGCATATTAATCCCCAAATAATTAGCCAGGCTAATATCAATTTGGGGCTGTTGAGCGCATAAACCTGAGACAGCGATCCAAAGGATAACCGTCAATACACCTGACATCACGTCCTTTGCTTTCATCTGAGCCTCCATCCAGCGTTCCCACTGCTTGCGATTATTAATTACGCTATAGCTACTGAATATTTAATTTTCAATAATGCAGTCACTTTTACATATTTATCGTATCCCCATATCTATGTCAAGAACTTTTTTTCAATTTCTGCAGCATCCTTATGCATCCGTATTTGTGAGAATACGGGGGACTGCTTTTCTTGCTCCGGGTCGATGATCCAGTAACAAACGGGAGCATAGGTGGAAACGAAACTGATGGATACAATCAAAGAGCAGCTTGTCAGACATGAGGGTCTGCGGCTGAAGGCATATCGTTGTACAGCAGGCAAGCTGACGATTGGGATTGGTCGCAATCTCGATGATTGTGTGATAACCGAATCAGAAGCCTACATCTTGCTGATTAATGACATCATGAACTGCGGGAAGCAGCTTCAGGCGAGGATTCCCGATATCTATAACGATCTTGATGAAGTGCGTAGATCTGTGCTTGTGAATATGTGCATAAGCATCCCACAAAGCCGCTTCGATCCATTGCGGGAACCCTGCTACCTCGGTATCAATGGTCTGCTTGGTTTCAAGAACACTTTGGCATTTATCAAAACCGGAGACTGGGAACTAGCTGCCAATAACATGCTTGTGTCTCGTTGGGCAAAGCAAGTCGGACGCAGAGCGATTGAGCTCTCCGAACTGATGAGGAAGGGTCAGTGATCCCGATTCCGGTCGAGATTGATACTATGCTGGCTATACTCAATCTCCCCAAGGGGATGTCTGATAACGGCATTTTCAAAGAACATAATGCTGGTGGAGAGTAGTTTTGGGGGTTAAATCCTAGAAACGACTGCGGGGATAACATTAAGCTGTGCTGGGAACAGTGGATGTATCAACAAGTCAATACCATCAAGGTAATTCAATGACAGCAGATCAGAGATTCATGGCAAAGCGGAAGCGAATTGAAGGTGCGTTGTTTAAGTCTGTTATCCTGATTTGAAATTTTAGGTGATGAAAATTGAAGTTTTCAGTGAGGGTATAAACCTGAATGATTCGATGTGGTAACGGACGAGCTGTTATCCTGCCGATAATTGTTCTTGACAGCATTATGCGATTGGTTCAGACTTGGATATTAAATATTCGAGCGAGGTAATGATGATGAGACTTCTTTATGTGGATACCCCTTTTGAGGGTTTACAGGGCGGAGATAAGAACCGTAGCAGATTTATCTGGTCCCGCTTATCCGAAGAGTTTGCCGCGGATTTGCTATTGATCAAAGGGCGGGAATATGCCACGAAACCGGTAGAAGAGCATCATGGATATCAGAAGTTGTTCACGCTCGGAAACATATCAGTTCCACCGTTTAAGCCCCAGGCGATATTCCGGTTTCATCCCCTCCAGATCAGCAGATTCAAGGATATCGTGCTACAGGGTCAATATGATGTAGTCGTCTTCCGTTTTTTAAGCTCATATCACCTGGCCACGGTCGTGGCTCGGGTACTGCCTAAATGCAGGGTAGTGATAGATGTGGATATGTTGTTTTCGCGGGTTGCGGCCCTTGCTTGGGCGCAAAATCCCAGTATCAGCAACCGTTATAACCTGGTGGAGATGATCAAACTAAAGGCATTTGAAGCTGTGGCCTTCAAGCAAAGCTTTTCTTACTATTTCACAAACCCGGTTGAGCGCGATATGGCGGTCAGTGATTATGGCCTTAATGCGGACAGGGCACACGTGTTCCCCAATATGATGCCGATGGATACTCCCGCTCCATCCCCTCAGACCGGTGGAAGATACTTGCTGTTCTTTGGCACGATGAGCTCGTTGGCAAATCAGGATGCGTTTCGCTACTTTGTTTCCGAGATCTATCCTTCCATCGAAAGCCAACTGCGCAGAGCCGGAATGCAGGTCTGGGTAGCAGGGAAAAACGCGCCGGAGTATTTTGCGCGATATCAGGATGATTGCCTGCGCATCGTGGGCGAAGTGGAAAACATGCAGGAACTTATTGCCTCTTCAGAGTTTGTAATCCTGCCCTTGCGCATCGCATCCGGGACCAGAACCAGAATCCTGGAAGCAGCACAGATGAAAAAAGCTGTGATCACTACTGCTATCGGGATGGAAGGCTTTTCTTTCGGGAGCAGGGAAATCTTGCAAAAAGATACCGCGGCGGAATTTGCCACAGCCATCCTGGACCTCGTCGATGACCATCAAAGCCGCGATGATCTGGGCAAAAACCTATATCACTCCGCGCGTGCCAAGTATGGCGCAAAGCCAATATCCGAGCGCTTTGTAAAGAGTATCAAGAATTCTCATAAGGATGGTCCCGGGCGCCGTTTGAAAATAGCAATCGTGACCAACCGGTTTTATCCGGAAGTAGGCGGAGCGGAAACCAACATCTATTACCAGGCGAAATCCCTGGCTCTCCACCACGATGTCACCGTGTTTTGCCCCAAGCGGATTCAGCGCCCCGGTCTGGAGCATGTGGACGGATTCAGGCTGAGACGGATGTGGGATGTGTTGAATCGCCCGGTTCAATATCCGAATTTGAGGACCAAGACGCTCTGCCCCACTCTGTTCTGGCATTTGTTGCGCGAGAAATTCGACATCATTCAATGCTTCCCGGCGATCAATTATAACAATATGCTGGCATTTATTGCCTCCGTTATAAAGAAGACACCTTACATTATGTGCTTCTTTGACTTCATCGATTACGCCGCTTATATCAAAGACCATGGCAGTATTCCCAAGGATATTCTTACGCGGACAAAGCTGAAATGGTATCAGACGCTGATTCTGAAAAACATCAGCAAGGCTTTTGCTATCTCTGGGAAAGAGCTTGACTTTCTGCGCAAATACCAGCCCAATGCAGAGTTCTCTCCGGTACCGATCGATACCGCGGAATTCGGTGTAATCACAGAACAACCGCCTTTGATGCGAACTTGGGCGGAACAGCATTTTGTGTTCTTGTGTTTGGGCAGAGTTTCGCATATCAAGGGTCAGGACATTGCCCTGCAAGCTTTTTGCCGTGTGGCAGAGCACATGCCGGATGCCAAGCTGGTGTTTGTGGGAAGATCAGATTATGAAGCCGGATTTTTGGAAGAGATGAAGCAGGTGATGCTGGATGCGGGCTTGACAGAGCGGATTCACTTCACTGGGATGGTGGAGCGCAAAGAGGCTCTGGCCTGGCTCAGGCATTCTGATATCCATGTGATTCCGGTACGGTTTATGAATTCCGGAGCGGTGGTAGTGGAAAGTTGGAGCAGCGATACACCTGTCCTGCAAAGTGATGTGGTGGACCCCAATCTGGTGATAGAGGGCGAAAACGGCTGGCTCTTTGCCTCTGAAGACATTCAGGATTGTGCCGCCAAGATGTTGCTTGCCTATCAGCATAAAGATGATCTGCCCCGGATGGCAGCGGCAGGAAAGGCGCAGGTGCAGAAGACACATACCTATGAACACTTGCTCGAGCTTTATCAAAAGAGCTATTATGAAGCCTTGGGGAAATAGTTGAGCATTACTCCCGGCACTGCCAAACACATCTTGATGCTGAACAGCAGCAGAGGGTTTGTGGGCGGAGTGGAACGCATTATGGTAAGCGTTGCCACGGATCTGCGCGATCTGGGCTGGGAAGTATCCGGGCTCTTTGAACAAACAATCCGAACCGACCCAGCTTTTGAAGCGGCATTCACCAACCTTTGTACCGCTCCCAGGGAAGATATCGCCCCTCTGATCACGAAATACAAAGCCTCCGGGGTCTCCATAGTGTTCATTCACAAATGCAGTTATCCCGAGTGGATCAAAGAGTTTGGTGCCCATTTCAAAACGGTTGTGATGGTTCACGACCATGATTATTATTGCCTCAGGAGACACAAATACTTTCCCCTGAGACGCATAAACTGCCACCTGCGGTTTAATCCCGGGTATTGCGCCTTGTGCAGTATGCTGCTTGAAAAACGTGAGGGTAAGCCCGCATTGATAGATCTTTCGGGCAGAATCAAGCTCCTTAACAGCTTAAAACAATGCGACAGGTTCCTTGTGCTATCCGAATTCATGAAGCACAATCTGATTTCAAACGGATTCAATGCCGATAAAATCAACCTGCTGATCCCGCATCAGACTCCAAAAGCAATTTCCGGAGTACCTTCCGGTGAGATCCCGGTGATGCTTTATATGGGCCAATTGATCCGGGGAAAGGGTGTTGACCTTTTGTTGAAGGCTTTTTGTGAGTTACGAAACCCTGCTCTGCTCAGGATTGTAGGCCGCGGTAACGACCAGGAATATCTGCGAAATCTATCTGAGCATCTCGGTCTGGCGCACAAAGTGGAGTTCCTTGACTGGACAGAAGAGCCGGGTGAAGAGTATGTAAACGCAGATATCGTGGTAGTGCCCTCCCGTTGGCAAGAGCCATATGGCTTGATCGGAGTTGAGGCCTTTGCGCATGCGAAACCGGTTGTAGCATTTGATGTGGGGGGAATTACGCAGTGGCTGAAACATGGGCAGAATGGCCTTTTGGTTCGCGCCGGAGATACCCAAAGACTTGCCAAAGCGCTAGATAAACTCCTGGCTTCCGCCGATCTGCGCCAACAATATGGCATGGCAGGCTATGAAATGGTAAAGCAATCGCATCACAAAGAGGCTTACCTAAGGACTCTGACTGAGCCCCTGGACAGACTATTGGAACTGCCATGAGACCGCAGATACCACACCAGATCAGCTACCTGCTCGCTGAAACACTGAACAAAGGCTTGCAATACACTCTTGCCGGCGGATTGAGCTTCATCGGTACTTTATCCATCATAGTTTTGCGTGTTCTCAAACGCATGCCCCAATCTACTGAGCTGGAGATATATGGGAAGGATTTCTCGACACTGAGCGTAGAATTGCTTGAGCACGACACTTGGTATATCCGTAATGCAAAGCTGTTTCCCTTGGTCTTACGCGGCAAACTTGCCCTGGTGGGAATCAGCATACGCTCAATGGCAGAAAGCGCCGCTCCTGCTATACTGAGGCCCCACACTCCGGGAATCATCAGTTTATATTTGATCCGGAAAAGCTCCAGGCTTTCCAATACCCACGCTGTGGATTGCGATCTTGAGTACCTGCGCGAGCGGGGAGCTTTCACGGATCTCAGCCTGTTGCTGCAGTCACTGGTAGCCCTGTTGTTTCATCAAAGCACTCCGGTTGCGGATAAAGAGCTGAATATCTTTGGGATCAGAATGCTGAACATCAGCATGGCAGAAGCAATTGCCATGTTAGGAAATAAGATAGAGAAAAGAGAAAAGACTCCCGCCTTTTTTGTGAACGCTGACTGCTTGAACAAAGTTTTTGTTGACAAGGAATACTGCAGTATTTTAAAGAGCAGCGAGACTGTGTTTCCGGATGGCAGCGGGATAAATCTTGCCGCCAAGTTACTGGGGAGCGCGGTCAAAGAAAACGTGAACGGAACCGATATGCTTCCCTGTTTGTGTGAGCTGGCACAGGAAAACGGCTACAACATGTACTTTTTGGGCGCAGCTCCGGGAGTGGCGGAAAGCATGGCACAGAAGTTAAGAGAAAAGTATGCGGATTTGCAGATATGCGGAACCCGAAGTGGATATTTCGATTGGAATACCGAGGCGCAAGAAGTGATCAGAGAGATCAACAGCTCCCGGGCGGATATTCTGCTGGTTGCCTTGGGCGCGCCCATGCAGGAACGTTTTATCAGCCTGTATGGTGGCCAAATCGACGCCCCGGTGCAAATGGGAGTGGGAGGTTTGTTCGATTTTTACTCTCATCGGATTGCCCGAGCCCCGCTTTGGATGCGCCAGATCGGTATGGAGTGGGTTTTCCGCCTTATCCAGGAGCCGCAAAGAATGTGGAAACGCTATATCATCGGAAACCCGCTGTTTATCTTCAGAGTATATCGCTGGAGAAACGGCGGAAGAAAAGATATTCATCAATGAGGAGTGAATGAAGGAACTCAAGGGACACGTAAAGAGCTTAAGAGCAAAGGAAATTGACCGTTTGATGCAGATGGGTAAAAAGCGTGGTCATTTCCAAATGCAGCTTAAAATATCTATCTGGGAGTGGACAGTGGGTTTTGCTAAATTCCTGAAATCCTTCCTCGATATTACGGTATCCTTTGTAATGCTTATCGTGCTTTCTCCATTGTTCATCGTTACTGCTATCATCATCTATCTGAATGACCCCGGCCCGATATTCTACGTGGCAAACCGTGTGGGTTTGAACGGAAGATATTTCGGCTTCATCAAGTTCAGATCTATGTTTCTGAATGCGGACAACATGAAGGATCAGCTGCTTCAGCAAAATGAATCCGGGGATGGCGTGATCTTCAAGATGAAGAACGACCCCCGGGTGACCCCGATCGGGAGATTTATCCGTAGATTCTCCATCGATGAACTGCCCCAGCTGATCAATGTTTTAAAGGGCGATATGAGCCTGGTAGGTCCGCGCCCCCCCCTCCCCCGGGAAGTATTGGAATATACATTGGAAGACCGAAAACGTCTGCATGTGAAACCGGGAATTACTTGCCTCTGGCAAATCAAGGGACGCAGTGAGATCCCCTTTCATCAGCAAGTACAGCTTGATCTGGAATACATCAGATCCCAGGGAATCAAAAACGACATCATTATACTACTAAAGACCATCCCCGCAGTAATTAGTGGCAGGGGTGCGTATTAGCATAGAAGAAAATGCCTCAGGATAAGGAGATAAGGAATGCAGCTCAATTTTATACAAGAAAATAACGTGGGAATCATCGAAGTTTCCGGCAGACTTGATGCTTATAACGCGCCGGAACTGAGAGCCATGTATGATGAGGTAGCAGACAAAGCGGTGAACTTTGTGTTTGACATGGCCAATTGTGAGTTTGTGGACAGCACCGGCCTGGGAACTATTGTTGCCTGCCTGAAATCTGCTTCGCAAGGAGGGGGTGATATCCATATCGCAAACTTGCAGAGCAAACCTCGCATGGTGTTTGACATCACCAGGGCACACAAGATTTTTCATATTTTTGATGACCGTGAAGCCGCCGTGATGAACTTCGGGCAAGACTGGGACGATTGAGCAGATCGAGAAAGTGAGGATTTGATGCGTTGTTTGATCTACGCCAAAAGCAAAGATACCGCCTGGCTGAAGGACTATTTTCCGGATGTCGAGGCGTATCTGCTGAAGATAGTGAATAAGCCTTTGCTGGAATACGCGATGGATTTTGTTTCTCTGTTGGACGTTAGTGAAATACGCATCGTGTCAGACGGATCGACAAAAGCTATCGAGTCTTTCATCGGAGATGGAGCAAAGTGGGGAGTAAAGACCAGCTTTTCTCTGGCATATCCCAATGATAGCCTCAAAACAGTGTATCTGAAGAACTATTCTTTCTGCAAGGACGATGATCTGTTGCTATGGAACGGATTCTTCTTTCTGCAATACGACCGGGGCCAGATATCTCTGGAAAAAGAGTTCACCGGAAAGTTCTATACCAAAGACAAACGCTTCATCTATCTTCCCAGGGGGCTCAAGCTTGCAGATTTGAGTGCCGAAGACGTGTTGGAAAACCGCTCCTTTGTTTCTCACAATATCAGTAATATTCTGGAATATTATGAACTCTCCATGAGCATCCTCGCCAAACACAATCAGAAGTATGTGCTGCCCGGCTATTCGAACGACAAAGATACTTTCTTTGGTTATAACCTGATCTATCCGCATAGTTCCGAACTGCATCCACCGATCATGATCGGCAATGATTGCCACTTTCAAAGAAACACTCTGGTGGGTCCCTGCAGCATCATAGGCAACAACGTCATTATCGATGAAAACACCTGCGTGAACGATAGTATCGTGTACGATAACACCTACATCGGGCGAGATCTGGATCTGGACCACAAAATCGTGTATAAGAGTAACCTGATCAACGCACTCAACGGTGAACTAATCCACATCACCGACCGGGTGTTGGTCTCGCAGGTGGAGCTGGGCATTGTAACCACCTATTTTAACCGTTGTGTGCAGAGGATTCTAGCATTACTACTCTGCGCAATCATGCTGGTCCCGTGGTTGATCTTGTTTTTGCCTTACACTATATTTATTAGCGGGCTGCGCTGTGAAAGACTGCTCAACCGGAATATGAAGACCAAGACTTTTACGGACGCGGAGAAGCTGCGGGGCAGCCTGTGGGGTAGAATGCTCCTGCGCTTGTCCCTCGATAAGTTCGATCAGGTATTTGCAGCCGCGATAACCGGCACGATATATCTGGTAGGCAATCGCTTGCTGACCAATACCGTGAAACATCGCAAAGTAATCATGGACTTACCGGTGTACAACCCTGGGGCATTTTCCTTGGCAGAGAGTGTCAAAGCCGACGATATGGAAGCTGAGCTCTTTTATGAACTGGAGTACATCGACAGAATATCCACGCATTACAACATAAAAATACTGGTGAGAAGCTTGTTCAGACGGCTTGTCTATGGTTGTCCCACCATTGAATAGGGAATGAGCGAAATGATAGCGCAGCGTTATAGTGCCAGCGGAAGCTCCGCTTTTGAAGAAAGCCTGAGCCGCATGCTTAGCGGGATCAAAGCTGCATTTGAGCAAAAAATTCCCCAATCCCTGATCTCGGCATTGGTTCTGGGCGGCGGATACGGCAGGGGTGAAGGCGGAGTTCTGGCGCAAAACGAAACGGAAAAGCCATATAACGATCTTGATTTCTTTGTCTTCACCAAGGATATAAATCCCTTGCAGAAGCGCTCCCTGATGAACGCACTGCAGATCCTGCATGAGGAGCTAAGCGAGCAGTACGGGATTGATGTGGATTTCTCGGTACCGCAACGCGCCTCTAAGCTGCCCCACATGAAGATTAGCCAGATGTATTTTGATCTGCGAAACGGGCATCGGGTCGTGCAGGGTAACCCCCGGATTCTTGCTGCTCTGCCAAACTGGACCAAGGCCGAGCTACCGCTGACAGAAGCTTTGCGCCTGCTCCTGAATCGCGCGATGGGCTTGTATTTTGCCCAGGAAAAACTTGCTGCCGAAGACGCCGCGCACGAGCTGGACTTTATCAATCGGAATATCCACAAAGCCTTTCAAGCTATTGCTGAGGCTATTCTGATTGCTGAAAGTAACTACGATAGTTCTGTGTCCGTCCGGGCTGAACTGATCCGCAATACAGATATTAGCAGTTATTGTGCTTCGAGCTCCCTGTTACCAGAAATGTTGAAGGCTATGGAGTTCAAGCTAAAACCCCATATCCCGGAATTCAGTTTTGAAGTACTGCAGAACAGGCTGGAACTCGCAATACGCTCTCTGCAAGAAGTGTATTACGCGCTATGGACCAAAGAGCTGAATACTCCCATCCATGATTACGATAGCCTTGCCGGCGCCTTGGAATCCAGCACGAATCGATTTTCAGTGAAGAACTTCCTTTTGAACGCGCGGGATTTTAGACTAAGGCGGTTTTCTGTGGCTGCTTATGGCAGATACCCCAGATACCGTCTCTATCTTGCTCTCCCCTACTTCTTGTTTCAACAAAGCTCCGGCTCCGTGGATATCACGGACATATTGGGCTGTGGGCCGAATACAGAATTTGAACAGTTAAAAGCCAGCTTTATTAAGCTCTGGCAAAGATACAATTGAGGATTGAGATGAAGAAACTGGCCATGTATGTTTTTATCGACGCGCTGGGATGGGAGATCTTCCAACGCTATGGCTTTTTGGAGAAGCTTGCACCCAATAGCCGCAAGCTGAAAACCACATTTGGATTTTCTTCGGCGGCAGATCCATCTATTTTGACCGGTAGATACCCGGATGAACATTTGCATTGGTCCAGCTTTTATTACGACCCGGAGAACTCACCGTTTCGGGGTATGCAATTGCTGGCCAAGCTTCCTCCCCGGATCTTCGATCGCTGGAGAGTGCGCCACAACCTCAGCAAAATCATCCGGCGTGTCCATTCATATACTGGATACTTCCAGCTTTACAGCGTGCCTTTTGCCTATCTGCCATACTTCGACTATCTGGAGAAGAAAGACTACTTTGTCCCCGGTGGGATTCTCGCTACAGATACCATCTTCGACTGGTGCGTGAACCACCAGATCCCATATTATTGCTCAAATTGGCGGCATAGCGAAGAACAGATCCTGCTGGAAAACAAGAAAATAATCAGCGAAGGGCAAGCAGAGTTCATCTATGTGTATCTGCCCAAGCTGGACGGTGTGATGCACAATCATGGTCCCTTCTCGGATGAAACCCAGAGCAAACTCAAGTATCTGGAAGAGCAGACCACAAAGCTCTATCAATTTGCGTCGAGCATCTATGATGAAGTGAGCTTATACGTCATCTCTGACCACGGTATGGCACCGGTGACCGGATCTCACGATCTGAAACGCGATATTGAAGCATTGGGCTTCAAGTATGGCCTGGATTATGTGGCGTTTTACGATTCCACAATGGCTCGCTTCTGGTGGTTGAACAAGGAGGCCGAAAGTGCCATTATGGATCTGCTGCGCTCGCTTGATTACGGTTATATCGTATCCACAGAAGAGCTAAAACGCCTCAGAGTTTACTTTCCGCATCGCAAGTTTGGCGATGTCTATTTCCTGATGAACGAGGGATTTTTGATCAACCCCAGCTATATGGGCTTATCAGAAATCCCCGGAATGCATGGCTATCATCCGGACGCTCCGCATTCATACAGCCTGATGCTCTCGAATCGGGATATCCCGGAAGAGATTGAATCCATAACCGATATCCGAAAAACCATGGAGAACGAACTTGCTAAATGATATGAACACCCACGAAGCAGATAATTCACCTGGAACTCCTGCGATTATCATCGATCCCCGAATATTGCTCCGGGTCTATTTGAACAAACTGAAATACATCCTTGTAGTTACATTTGTGGCGTTGCTCATCGCTGTAGTCTGGGTCAAGGTGAAAGTTGTACCTTCCTGGAAGGCAAATTGCTACATCATCCGCGCCCCGAAAAACATGAGTACGCCCGTGGATATGCCATACCTGTATCAGACCTTTGATATCAACACTATTCTGGAAACCGTACGCACCCGGGATGTGCTGAACGATGTGATCCAGCAGCTGGAATTGGATCTTAGCACTGAACAGCTCTTTAGGCGAATTGAGGTTCAGCGCGGAAACAGGTCCAATGTCTTGCGCTTTTCGGTGGCCTGGAATGATGCTGAAATGGCGGCCATTGTTGCCAATACCACCGCAGAATCATTCATCGCGAACAATACCAAACTCCTGAACTCTGCCACCATGAAGATCCACACATACTACATCGATCAGCAGAGACAGCGCATGGCAAACATCATGGATCTGGAAGAGCAATATGAGCAGTATCGGGCTGAGTATGGGGTTATCTCGATTCCCCACGAAACCCAGACCAAATTTGACCAGCTAAAAGAGATTGAGCTCAAAATGATCGAGAACTCGCTGCGGATCAGCGATATGGATAGTAAAATCGGTGAAATGGAAGATAAACTTTCCGTTCTTCCGGAAGAAGTGATCCAAACCTGGACCTACACAGCCACCGACGAAAAGAAGCTTTTGGCCTTGGAGAAAGATCTGGAACTGCTGAAATCTCGCTATACGAACGATAACCCCAAGGTGCGCAAAGTGATCTCGGAGATCAATGAGCTGAAGAAGACGATGCAGACAAACAATCGTGATCTCCCGGAAGCGGTAACCTGGGGTCCCAGCGGACTCACAGAGGTCTATACGGTAGATAAATCCCGCTTTGAGGCCGAACGCCGGGGCGCAATCCGTATGAACGAAGAATTCCAAAAGGAAGTGAACCTGATCCGGGCTTCTCTGGAGAACCTGACCCAGATCCAAAAAGAATTCTTTGAAGTGGAGCGCCAGCTGGAGCTGAACCGCGACATCCTGCGTTTGGTAGAAAGCCGCCTGGCAGAATCCAGAATGGCCATGCAATCCAATGTGAGCGATTACGAGATCCTTGAATCCGCCAAAGCTCCGACATTCCCCGAAAGCGGCCGTCGGAAGTTAATCGTTGTGGTTGTCGGGATGCTTGTGTTTATCGGATCAAGTATGTTTATCGTGTTCAAAGAGATTCTGGATACCCGAACCAAGAGCGCCAAGGATTTCCACGAAGGGGTTAAGATCCCTCTTTGCGGAGTCTTGCCGGACGAGCATCAGGTGGAAGAAAAGATCTTCTATCGCAATCTGCAAGTTCTGGTGGAAAACATCTTACACCATACCGAATCTCCTCAAACCCCGGTTATCTTTTTTGGCAGCGATATCCGCGAAACAGGTAAGTCCTTTATCGCAAAAGAAGTGATCCGCATGCTTTCCACGCAAAACAAGCGAATTCTATATATTGACTCACTTCTGGAAACTAATCCGGATTTGAGCCCATATCTGCTGAACGACTGGCTGTATCAGAGATCAGACACCATCAGGCTGGACACTGCGGACCGCCAGATTCATCATGCCTACTTCCTGGTGGATGACAGCACCTTCAGCACCGTGATGGAGCCTGAGCGGATGCGAAGCCTGCTTAGCCATTTTAATGCCTATGACTACGTTGTCTGGGAGTTGTTTGAATACGAATATAACATCCAGCTCTTTACCGATATTTGCTCTGCCGGAGACACCCTCGTGCTCGTGGGCAGATTTGACCGCAGTAGCCGAAACAGCCTGCGTAAGGCTGTCAGCTTCATCAAGGATCGCGGATTGAACAACATCTATGGAGTGTTGAACTATGTGCCCAAAGACTTCTTCACGGAGAGATACTGATATGAAGTTCCTTAATGTTATTCCGTTTCTCACGCTATGTCTGATCTTACTTACATTCTCAGCATGTTCGTCGAACAAGACCGCATATATCGAAGAGAACCTGGAGGCCATGCCCGAATATCTGGAAGAGACATATCTCGCTACTCAGACCACTCAGGAAACCATCGAAGAGCTGCACAGGCTCAACGAAATCGACCTGCCGCCCTATACTCTTGGGCCCGGCGACAAAATGAAGATATATGTATATGATGAACCTGAATTGGATTCAGACGCGGTGATCGTGAAGCAGGATGGCACTCTGTCCTTCCGCCTGGTAGGAGAAGTGGACGTTACCGGTCTCACCATTCCGGAAGCCACAGTAATCATCGAAGACAAGCTGAAGGCGTATCTGCATCACCCCAAGGTATCGATAATCCCCTTTGAAGCACGTAGCTCTTCGATCACCATCCTGGGGAAGGTTACCTATCCCGGCATCATCGAAATTCAAGGCCGGATGCGGATTCTGGATGCACTGGCGGATGCTGGCGGCTTAGCGCTGGGTTGGTTTCAAAACAACTCTGTGGAACTGGCAGACCTGGAGCGAACCTTCATGATTCGTGAAAACAGAATCCTCCCCATAGACTTTGTGGAACTGGTTCAAAACGGGAAAATGCTATACAACATCCCACTTCTGGATCGGGACTACATCTACATCCCCTCAGCCATCAACCGCGAGATCTACGTAATCGGTGAAGTAAACCAGGAAGGGCACTATTTCTTCCAGGAAAACATGACTCTGCTGCAGAGCATCACCTTTGCCCAGGGCTTCAAGAGCTCCGCGCAATCCACCATCTATGTGATCCGGGGAAACCTGTCCCACCCTCGCTTGTTCAAGATAAACACCAAAGACATCCTGAAGGCCAAGGTACGAGATTTTCGGTTAAAGCCAAACGATATCGTTTATATCCCCAAACACCCCATTGCGAAATGGAACGAAGTGGTAAACTACGCGCTTCCGAGCTTGCAAGCCATTCAATCCGGATATCTGCTGCGTGAAATGTACAAGGATATTCGGGGAAACAACTAGCCTGCCAAAAGGCTGGTTTAAATATGGGCTGCCGGATATGAGCAAAGCGAACCGGACTTGGAGAGTATTGGTTGACTGAAGCATTATCGCACCTGAAATACATCATATTTTTCGGCACCTTGTGTGTGGGAGTTCCGGCGGGATATTTTCTCTCGCTTCGATACCCCAAGGTGGAGCGGGTCATCTTTTTCCTGATGATGTTCTTCACCGTGCGTATGGAGGATATCAACTTTGTGTCTCGAGAGTCTTTTCGGCTAACCTCACGCGGCTTCGAAATCGGTTTGGTAGATATCTGCACTTCGATCATCTTTTTACTGATCCTGAAGCGCAGAAAGAGCTTCAAGCTACAGATTCCTCCCGGATCTTGGCTTTTCTTCCTCTATTTCTTGTTCAGTGCGCTATCCATCATCAACTCCCAGGTGGCTCTGTTCTCATACTTTGAATTGTGGAAAATGACCCGGATGTTTCTCTATTTCTATGTAGTGTATAACTATGTGAACAGCTTTGAGCAGTTCAACGACTTCATGACCGGAGTTGCTGCCGTCACCATCTATATCTTTGCTGAAGTAATAAAGCAGAAGTATTGGGAAGGCAGATTCCAATCCTACGGACCATTCCCGCATCAGAATTCTCTGGTGATGTACAGCATTGTTCTCGGCTCTCTGATCTTTGCCTTTCTTTTGAATAAAAGGGACATTAGTTTTCTGAAGTTTTCTTTCTGGTTGCTATTGTTTGCCATGACTTCCGTTTCCATTATTTCCACCTTGTCGCGCGCGGGGTTGGTGCTCTATGCTATGGCAGTGTCAATCGTCCTGGGGCTCTCATTCTTTAGTAGTGTGACCACCAAGAAAGTGGTGGTTACTGCTCTGTTGATCATTATTTCCTTGGCGATTATGGCCCGGGCCTGGAATTCCATCAGTGAGCGGTTTCGCACCGCCTCACCGGAATCGGCGAATGTACGTCGGGATCTGGCGATTGCTGCCGTGAACATGGCAAATGATAAAGTCTTGGGGGTAGGTTTGAATAACTTCGGGATCAAGATAAACCCTCCCTGGCAATATAGCAGCCACATCGAAATGCACAACCCGGAAGATGAGGACGAAAAGAACGGATTGGTCGAAACCATATTCTTGATGATCGCGGCAGAATCCGGTTGGCACACCTTGGTTATTTTTCTGGCCTTTATCTTCTACTTTTACTTCCAAAACATCCTGAATATGATCCGCTATCGTGGTACTGATTATCACTATTTTGCGATTGGTCTTTCAGGAGGTTTGCTGGCCATATATCTGGAATCCACGCTGGAGTGGGTGCTGAAACAAACTAACAATTTCTATCAACTAATGCTGATGTTTGCGATGATTTCCGTAATGGCAAAACTGGAAAAGCGCTACCGTATCCACAAAGTAGCATTACCCAGAAATCTCAGCACAGCACAACGTATCGCTCAGGACAGAGGATTTCATGCAGGACACTGATAACAAACGAACCATTGGCGGAAAGGGCATCAAAGAAACTCTTTCTCACGCTCAGCGCAAAGAACTGATGAGTCTCATGAAGCGCATGCTACCTCCGGTGCCTTCGCTGGGGATCATTGATATTCGCTTTTCGTTTTGGTTCATCAAACACTGGTATATAGTGTTTATCTTTGGCAGGGATACCAGAAACCAGTTTAAATCCCTGGATAAAGGTGATATGGATACAGCCTTAACCTCAGTAGCAAAGCTGATAACCTACGTCATCCTGCTGCTGGTGATGATGATTCTTCTCTTGTATCTGATGTATCTGATCAAATCCTATATGGGCATAGACCTCTTTCCCAACGCCCATCTGGGAGATATCATCCGGGGAAGGACTCGATGAAAATACTTTGTATTTCAAACTACTATCCCCCTTTCTTTGAAGGCGGATACGAGATCTCCGTGAAAGAAACCATGGATTTCCTCATAGGACTGGGGCATGCCGTATTTATCCTCTGCGGAAACAAAGGCATGACCCGGGATGAGGCAGCGGCGGAAGAAGCGCTTAAGCCCGGTGAACCCCACAGGGTATTGCGATATATCGATTATCTGCGACCCTCTTTCAAAGATAAACACCGGGTAGAAAAGCATAACTATGGCCATACCACCCAAGCGCTGCAGTCCATAGAGCCGGATCTGGTCTATCTGGGCAACATGAAGGGCATTTCGATAGCACCCGTGCTTGCGGTTCAAAACTCAAAATACCCCAAAGTGTTCGACATGGGAGACATCTGGCCGGCAGTTTATCTACGCTCCGGAATCAAGAGCCTTGTGTATCGCAGCTTGAAACAGATGATACCATTCACGGTTGGCGGACGAATGATCCTGGACCCCGTGATTGTGCCTTCCAGCTGGATGAAAGAGGAGTTTTCCAGGCAGTTCAAGAGCAGAAGCATCCATCTGGTCCCCCGGGGAATCGCTTTACCGCCGGAAAACCCCAGGCCCGTCGGAAAGCCCCTCCGTTTTGTCTTTGCCGGACGGATCGAGCCCATGAAAGGCCTGGAACTCTGCATTCAGGCTGCCAGCAGAGTTTTGGCCGAATACCAGGACTTTTGCCTGGATATCTATGGCGATGAGGATGAGAGCTATGCCGAACGCTGCAAGGCTCTGATCAAGAAACTGCACTTGCAGGAGCATTTCAATTTCCTGGGCAAAACCTTGGATATCAACAAAATTCTACCCAACTACGATGTCCTGCTGATGCCCACCATGGCCAAAGAAGCATTTGGCAGGATCGTGGTGGAAGCCATGGCAGCCAAAGTCATCGTGATCGCTACAGACGCCTTTGGTCCAAAGGAGATCATCAGTTCCAGTCACGATGGATTTCTGTTCAAAAGAGGATCTTCAGCCAGCCTCGCCTCGGCTATTCTGCATGTATATCAGATGATTCCCCAGCACTTGGAGCAAATGCGCAGCCAAGCCCGTGAAACAGTGGAAACCAGGTACGAGATAAACCTTGTCAAAATGCGCCTGGTAAATATCCTTGAAAACATCATTAAAGAAGCAAAACAACCCCAGAGAGGAACAAAATGAAAGCGCTCAAGTTCTGTACAATCCTCATCTTTATCTCGGTATTAGGCTTAGCGGCCTGTTCCAAAAACAAGCACGCTATCATCAACGAAGAAAGTGGCATGTTTTCCAAAACCATCAAGATTCGCTCGTTGCCCACAAAAGCCACTATCTTCATCAATGAACGTGAGATCGGGACTACTCCCCTCAAGTACAAGCTGAGCCACGAAGATAGCCGCATGATCAATATCAAAGCCGTGCCCCTGTATCCGAATCAATATACTCAAAACATCTTCGTGATGATCCCTCCGATACCCAAAACCATGACCATTTACATGAATCACTTCCCTGAAGATTACGACAGAAACAAGGACAAAGAGTTTGTCCCGCCCAAAAAACCGGATCCGGTAGTTATCGTCCAAACCTTGGTTGATACCGTATATGTGGATGTAGAAACCAAGGAAGTGCTTACTTTGAAGCTCCCCGCGATCTTTTTTGACACCGATAAATATGACATCAAAGCTTCGGAAGTGGATAAACTGCTCGATCTGGTCAATCTGCTTCAACAAAACCCGATGCTAAATTTGGAGATTTACGGCTTTGCCGATCATCGCGCCAGCGAAGCGTACAATCTCACTCTCACTTTGAACCGAGCGAACTCGGTGAAGGACTTTCTGGGGCAACGCGGGGTTTCGCTACACCGCATGGCTGCTTTTGGTCATGGCAAAGTCTCCAAGGTAAGCTCCGAAGGCATCGACATGGACCTTCAGGAAAGCCGCAAAGTATTGTTTTTGTTAAAAGCACCCGCGGGTCAATAAATCATCTTAAGCATTTATTTTGGAGCATAGCGTATGAACGTGGATACTAGAGAATCCCCCGGGCAGGGCTTGCGTAAGCGCATGCTGATCAATACGGTCTCAAATTATGCCAAGATGATGATCAGCATTTTTATCACCATCTTTCTCACTCGCATCCTCTTCATGGGGCTTAGCCGCGAGGAATATGGCTTTTGGGCTTTGCTCTGGTCTATTTTTGGCTATTCACTGCTGCTCGATTTCGGCTTTGGCACCGCTATCCAGAAATACACCAGCGAATGTAACGTGAGCAAAGACTGGGAACGTTATAACCGCATTGTGAGCACGGTGTTTTTCACTTATGCCATGTTCGCCGCCTTGATCGTTGCTTTTGCTTTGGTCCTGAGTTTCAACCTGCAGCACGTATTTGGCTTCTCGCAGCAAAACACGGATTACTTCAAACAAGTAACCATCCTCTTCGGGGTGGGCTCTGCCATCTGTTTCCCCTTTGGCTTTTTCACCGAGATTCTGCGCGGTCTGCAAAAAATGCACACCAGAAACATCATCCAAACCATCTTCATCGTGCTTAATTTTGTGGGTATGGCTTTGATGATCCACTTCAAGGTAAATCTCACCGGGATGGTCTTTGTGGCTCTGGGCACCAATCTGCTCTCCAGTTTTACCATGATGTATGTAGTACACAAGCTGATTCCCAGTTTCCGGCTCAGATTCCGCTTTTACGACCGATCTCTCTTACGATCGGTAATGGGCTTCTCGCTCTTTGCCTATTTGATTACCTTTACCAACCTGATCATCCTCAAGACAGACCAATTGGTAATCTCGATCTTTGGTTCGGTGGCGATGGTGGCGATATATCAGATCTCAATTCGCCTGGCAGACACCTATCAAAGGTTTTCAGCCCAGTTTCTGGATAACCTTGGCCCGGTTTCTGCCACACTCTTTGCCGCCGGCAACAAATCCAAGATGAGCGAGGTGATGCTGCAATCAAACCGCCTGATGGGCATCATATCATCGATGCTGGTGATTCCGCTCCTGGTCTATGTGAAACCTCTGCTAAACATCTGGCTGGGTCTGGATCACAGCGCTGGAATGATCTGCGCGGTATTGTTGTTGTTGTCGATGTACATATTGCTGTTTCTGCGTTCCTCGTCCGTCTATGTTTTGCTGATGGCAAACGAACATAAGATCTTGGCGGTCATTGCAAGCATCGAGGCGATCGCGAACCTGGGCTTGAGCATTCTCTTGATCCACACGCTACCTGGTCTTCTGGAAGCTCGAGGTATCTACCTCGCGGATGCCGCGATAATCGGAGTTGCCCTGGGGACTTTGATCCCCAATGTCCTGCTGGCGTTTCTGTTCAACATCCCCAAAGCCTGCCGCTTTGCAAACATCAGGAAAAGCGAGTATTTTAAGATTGTAGTAGCACCTACCCTGCTGATCAGCGTAATCACGCTGGGTTTTGCCCTGCTGTTGTATCATCTGTACTATCCCGCGGGGCTCTTGATGGTCATGATCTACATCATGTTATCGATGCTTGTGTTCATGCTTCTCACCTGGAGTTTGGGCTTGCACAATTGGGAACGCAAGCAAATGCTCGGCTTTGTAAAAAGCAAATTGAAATGGGTATAATCTGCTTCACTGTATCTTGAGCCTCTAATTCCCTGAACGCCCTCTCATGGACCTCCCAAAGAGCTCCTGAGCCAGCTATGGGAACTCTTCGGGAGGACTAAGGGTGGCTCTATTGTGGTTAACGCCCAAAAATCGTATATATGATATGGGTGAATGCCCATATATGGTAACCCGGATAAGAGCTTGATATCGAGATACTTAGAGCAGCAAGTTACCATAGTTACCCATTTTGCTATAACCTTATATATATATCTACTCTCTACAAACAGTTTATTGGAATATAGGTAACTATGGTAACTCATCGTTCTATCTGTTTGATGGATAATTGATTAAGTGAGTTACCTAATTTCACCCAAACTTAGCTTTAGATAACCCATTTCCGCAAGCGCCATCGGATTCGACACCTCTCGTGTCCAGCATAACGATTGCCAGACAGGAGATTGAGTTCCGTAGGAACGCCATTTCGCCTAGGATCAAGGACGATCAAATCGAAAACGACTCAGAGATGAACCCGGTTGGTGTCTCAGGAGCACATACTCCATTTCCGCCCTTTCATTGGAAGTGTCGGACAGGAACAGCCATTGTCTAGTGAAACCTAGCCCGAAAACCAGTTCCGGGCCAGTAAATTAACGAAACACTATCTGAAAATCGTTATCTTAGTGGTAGCTACCTTTCGGTCTGCTGTCACCTTTAGGATATAGGTTCCTGAAGCAAGCGCTCTGTTGTTATCGTCCCTGCCATTCCAGATCGTGGAGTAAAACTCTCCGCTTTGTTTCACATCATCCGATAGTCCGGCTTTGTGCACAAGGCTATTGTAGCTTTCAGTCAAACGGATTGTCTTCACCTTCTGTCCCCGGATGTTGAAGATCTCAAGCACAGGATACGCCTCAGGTTTCTTGGGCAAGGTGAATTCGAGAAAGACTCCCGCGGCCCGGCTGGTATTTAGCAGCGGATTGGGATAGGCAGAAACGCGAAATCCTTCCGGCGGCGGCAAGGCGGGATCGTCGTTGCTAACCCAGGGCTCGGACGCGTATTCATACACTCCCATATCTATCCTGCCATAGGCGATGCGATAATTGCCCGCCAGGTCCATGGGGGGCAGATTCAGCCCTTCGGTATCCGGAGTGCCACTATCGATGCAGGGAGAAAGCGCGCTTAGCTGATAGTATTCCGGCTGGCTCACATCGAGCGTGGAATCCGTGGTGCCCAGAAACATGGGATCGGCACCCATGATGTTATCCGTAAAGGTAACCAGATCGGGCAAGGAACTGAGTACTGTGTTGGTGCGAAACAGGCTGTTGCTGATGCTTACTTCGTAGCTGCTGCCAATCGAACTTAGATAGTTGGTGAGATACATTTCTGCATAAGCCCCGGGATTATAGGAGATCAGGTTTCTGATATCTGCCATGGCGAGGATATTGGTTAGGGTTACGTCCGTGTTGTTATTGGCAAAGGTGCAGTTGTTGATCTGCATCCGCTGAAAACGATTTTGCATGTAGATCGGGTTATCCACCCACCAACAGTCATACATGGTGTTGTTGATGATCAATACATTGCTCATGTCCAGATTGAAATCCTCAAATCCGGGATATATGTTCGTATAGAAAAAAGGCCAGGCATCCTGGGCTGTGTTATTGGCGATAATGGAATTCCTTAGAACCAGATCGCAGGAACTAAAGTACATACCCAGATGATTGCTTTCCCAATCTGTTATCGTATTGCTAGCTGAGATAAAGTTATTGATCAGCAGATTGTCGCATTCAAATCCATCGATCGTCAGCAAGCCACTATCATAAATAGTGTATCCGGCTATGATATTTTCAATTATGACATTATTATTGTATCCAATAGCCATCCCACTGAATCCTGCGCCCCAGTTATTTTCAAACTTTAGATCATGAAGATAGATGTCCGATCCATAATAAACTCCCAGAGGAAAAGTATAGGAAGACCTGCAGTTAACAATCTTCATATTGGCAATCTCAATATCGTTTGCATACCAGGCACCCCAGGCTGTACGTAGAAACTCGCCATCAATAATGGTATCATCCATTCCGGCACCTATCACCCTAACATGCGATTTTACTCCGGCAGGAAAGAGTTGACCGTTATCGGAATTAGAATATGTGCCTTCTGCCAAGTGAATCGTTCTTGGATTTTCTGAATTGGAAGCTATTCTCTGCATAGCGTAAACAATAGACTTGAATGGAGAATCTGCTGATAGGCCTGTATTGGTATCATCCCCATTGGGTGAGACAAATAGGTCGTTATCTATTTGACTTATATAAGCCTCTTGGATATCTAAGCTCACATTACAATTTCGCACGCCAATAAAGTAACCATCTGGTTCGGATAAAGCACTGCTTCCTCGCAGTAAGTGGACATTGTAACTATTCTGTGTCTCATAATGAAAGGTGAGACTGATATCCATGCCAATGGTTGCAGTGTTGTTGTAAATTGAGCACAAAGCAGCCGGATCAAAATACAGCGTCACAGACTCATCAAACGCAATTCCTCCACCCAGTCTTAAGGCCTGATTGTTAAAAATCTTTACGTTAGATAATGAAAGATTCGAATGACTGCCAACACCAATACCACCTCCAGACTGAGCAATGCAGTTTCTGATAATGCAGTTTGAAACAATAGCACTAGAATAGTTTCTAACATCCACTCCCCCCCCCGGATTGATCGGACTACCGTAGTACCCATTCTCATTGTTGACCAAGGTAAATCCGTTTAGAGTAATGGTCTCACCGTTTACAATCCTGATGCAAGTGCTAAGATTCCCATCTATTACCGTATCTTCGATGTATGATTGCAAAGGGTCAGTTGAATATAGACTGACTATTGATATGCTCTGCCCTATCAGATTGATATTCTCAACATATCTCCCCGGATATACCAAAACGACATCTCCATTTGCTGAAGCATTTACTGCTGACTGGATACTCATATATTGCTGAGTGCCATCCAGCGACACAGTTCGAGTAGTGCACACAGCAAATGCAGGCAACAAGCATAGCAGACAGAAAAATAACTTTTTCAAGAGTACTCCTTTGATGTATAGCTTGAGGCGGGTAAAACCCGCCCCAAGCGAGTTTCCATTATTTCATCAGCAGCATCTTGTGTATCAAGGTGTTTGTGGGAGTGATCATCCTATAAAAATAAACACCTGAAGATACTGTTCTACCTTTAGCATCGGTCCCATTCCAGACAACTGAATGATGCCCTGGGGCATAGCTATCTCTAACAAGGGTTCTTACCTTTTGCCCCTTGATATTGAACACCTCAATTGTCACAGGGCATTGTTCTGCCTGATCAAAGCTGATAGTGGTTTCGGGATTGAAGGGATTGGGGTAATTGCTCATGCTGAAGACTGGAACCATCACAAGATCCTCAATATCTGTCTGTCCTTGCCATTCATAGGCTCCCAGATCCACCTGATCTCCATAGATCCGGGGATTGCCCGCCAGATCATAGGGGGGAAACTCATACCAATCAGGTATATTGAAGATGCTGAAATCTGTGGTTCCGGCATCAATGCAGGGTGAATCCTGTCCCAGGGTATAGGGGTTATCGTCTGACCAGGCATAGAAGCCCGGATCCGAGCTGAGATTTGTACCAAACCA
>DHVK01000005.1 GCA_002412625.1 Cloacimonetes bacterium UBA5210 | reverse complement strand
GCGGCGGCACCTTCGACATCTCGATATTGGATATCTCATCCGGCGTGGTGGAAGTGCTTTCTACCCACGGTGACACTCATTTGGGTGGCGATGATTTTGATAAACGGGTGATCGACTGGATCTTGGAGCAGTTCAAAAAGCAGGAAGGGATCGACCTTTCCAAAGACGCCATGGCCTTGCAACGTCTGCGTGAGGCAGCAGAAAAAGCCAAGATCGAGCTTTCCGGAACTCAGACCACAAACATCAACCTGCCCTTTATTACGGCAGACGCGACCGGACCAAAACACCTGAATCTGGATCTGAGTCTGGCTGAGTTCAACCGCCTTACTTCAGAACTGGTGGAGCGCACTCTGGGGCCATGTAAAAAGGCTTTGGCAGATGCCAAGCTGAGTACTGCGGACATTCAGGAAGTATTGATGGTGGGTGGCAGCACCCGTATCCCGGCAGTGGGCGAAGCGGTGGAGAAGTTCTTTGGCAAGAAAGTGAACCGGAGCTTGAACCCTGATGAAGTGGTCGCTATCGGTGCTTCGATCCAGGGCGCAATTCTGTCCGGTGACGATAAGGTTTCTGATGTATTGCTGTTGGATGTAACTCCGCTGTCTTTGGGAATCGAGACTTTGGGCAATATGATGACGGCTCTGATTCCGCGCAACACCACGATTCCGACCAAGAAGAGCCAGGTGTTTTCGACCGCCGCGGATAATCAAACCGCAGTGACAATTCATGTGGTGCAGGGTGAACGCCCTATGGCCCCGGATAATAAGAGTTTGGGCAGATTCGACCTCGTTGGCATACCTTCCGCTCCGCGCGGAGTACCGCAGATCGAAGTCACTTTCGACATCGATGCCAATGGTATCCTGCATGTATCCGCCAAAGACAAAGGCACCGGTAAAGAGCAATCGATCAAGATCGACCGTGCCGGCAGCATCGACAAGGAAGATATCGACCGCATGATCAAAGATGCCGAGTTGCATGCCGAGGATGATAAGAAGCGTCAGGAATTTGTAAGCGCCAAAAACGAACTGGATGCATTGATCTTCAGCACGGAAAAAAGCCTGGCAGAATATGGCGATAAACTGTCTGAAACAGAGAAAAGCGAACTAGAGACTGAACTGAAGAGTGCCAAAGAACAGCTTGACAAAGTAAGCGAGAAAGAACAATTGGATCAGATCAAAGAGAGTCTCTCGAAAAAAGCGCAACACCTGGGCGAAATCATCTATGCCAATATGCAACAGCAACAAGGCGGCGGTGGCGCGGGCTTCGACCCCAACGCGCAGGGTTTCAATCCCGAAGATTTTGCCAATCAGCAGAGTTCTGCCGAGAAGCAGGATAACGGACCGATTGATGCCGATTTTGAGGTTGTAGACGATAAATAATAAAGCAATATGTGGGGATAGCTCTGCGGGGTTATCCCCATCGTTGATTTTGATATATTGATTCCGCAATAAATGCCTGCGGAATACTAATTTTTTTAGGAGACAAGATGGCGAAACGCGATTATTACGAAGTTCTGGGTGTGGATAAGCACTCCGACGAAGCAACGATAAAGAAGGCCTACCGCAAGCTGGCAATGCAATATCATCCGGATAAAAATCCTGATAACAAGGAAGCCGAAGAGATGTTCAAGGAAGCCAGCGAAGCCTATGAGGTTCTTTCCGACAAGGATAAACGGCAGCTCTATGACCAATATGGACATGCCGGAGTGGAGAGCCAATTTGGCGCGGGTGGTTTCAGTTGGGACAATTTCACCCATCGTAGTGATCTGAACGATATCTTTGGTGACGGATTTTCCTCGATCTTTGAAGGCTTGTTTGGCGGTGGTTTCGGTTCCCGATCCTCCGGCAGAAGCTCGAACCGCGGAGAAGATCTGCAGATAGAGCTTTCCCTAAGTTTGAAAGAAATCGCCGATGGTGCGGAGAAAAAGATCAAGATCAGCACCAAAGAAGCTTGCGACAAGTGTGACGGCTCCGGGAGCGCGGACGGTAACTCCGAAAGCTGCACTCAATGCCGGGGTACGGGACAAGTGCGTCAGGTGCGGCAATCCCTGTTCGGGCAAATGCAGACAGTTTCTGAATGTCCTTCCTGCCGGGGAGAAGGCAAGATCATCAAGAATAAATGCAGCAAATGCTATGGCGAAGGCCGCATGGGCAAAGTGAAAGAAATCAGCGTGAAGATCCCCGCCGGAGTGGAAGAGAACCAGTATATCCGTCTGCGCGGTCAAGGCAACGTGGGTCCCCGTGGCGGAGCCCGGGGAGACATCCTGGTCTTGATTCATGAAAAGCAGGATGACTTGTTTGAACGCCATGGTAACGATATCGTGATGGAATTCCCGGTGTCTGTATCACAAGCGGTATTGGGAGATGAAATCCTGGTGCCGACCCTGAGTGGAAAAGTGAAGATGAAGATTCCCGCGGGTACTCAGAGCGGCAGATTGTTCAGGCTGAAGGGTCAGGGAATCCAGGGTCTGAATACATACAGTAAGGGCGATGAGATTGTGCGGATCGTGGTGGTGATTCCATCCAAAATCAGCAAGGATGAATCCGACCTATATCTCAAGCTGAAGGAATTTGACGATAAACGCGAGCTGAAGCCCGGTAAGGGATTCTTCAGCAAACTAAGAGATATCTTCAGCTAAAGATGCCTTCTTTCTACTATCCCCAATTAAGTAAAGACAGCACTGAACTGATCTTGGAAAATGAGGAGTTTCATCACCTCAGCCGGGTGAAGCGGATCGGAGCAGACGCGATGATCAAGATCACCGGGGGCAACGGCCTAGTGGCAGAATGCAAGGTGCTGGAGCTCGGAAAACGCAGGGCATCGCTCGAGCCGGTGAAGATTCTGGAACACCTGATGCCGGAACCGGACTTTGCCATAGCTTTTGCCTTGCTGAAGAATCACCACGACGAAATGGTGGTAGAAAAATGCACCGAACTGGGCGTGAGCGAGTTCTTCCCGATCATTACGGAGCATACGGTTCGGGATGAGGGACGGAATACCGTTGCGCGCTTCGAAAAAATCGCTCTGGCGGCAATTAAACAATGTGACAATCCTTGGCTGCCCAAGCTGCACAGTGTCCTCCCTCTGGCGGAGGCTTTGGCGGAAATGGTGGAGCAGGGATTTCAGCCATTACTATGTTCCGAAAAAGAACAGCTTACGTGGTTGAGCAATATCCGGATCACGGGCAGACCCTGTTTCATCATTGGCCCGGAAGGCGGATTCAGTGAAGCGGAGCATGTATTGATGCAGGATATCGCCTCGATCTGCATCAGCCGGCTAATCATGCGGGCTGAGACCGCGGCAATTTGTGTGGCTTCCCAGTTTCAGCTTTTGCGGGAGAGCCGGCAAGGAAGCCAGGCTTAGTAGTGAATTATTGCCACGGTTTGACGACTGCACTATCCTCAGGGACAAAATTCTCTTTGACAAGATAGAGAAGGCGATATACTTTGGCACAAACGATAAACAAGGGGTTAAACAACAAACCATGAAGCTTTTTGAGACTCATGCGCATCTGGATCTGCCGGAATTTGATTCTGACCGGGAGGGCCTCATAAACAAATGCTTTGCCAGTGGAATCGAATATGTCATCAACGTATCATACAATAAAGAAACGGCGCTGTCTTCTCTGGAACTCGCCAAGAAACATTTGCACATCTTTGCCACAGTGGGCTTTCATCCTCATGACGCTCAGGATTTTGATGCTGAACTGGTGAAAAAGCACGCTCGCGAAAAGAAGGTGCTTGCCATCGGAGAGATCGGCTTAGATTTTTTCCGAAATCTATCGCCCTATCCGGTGCAGAGAGAAGTATTTGCCAATCAGGCACATCTGGCCGTGGAGTATGATCTCCCGGTGGTGGTTCATGATCGCCAGGCACATCAGGAATGCTATAACATCCTCAAGCAGGAAAGCGTGAAAGAAGCAGTGTTCCATTGTTTTTCCGGAGATATCGTCTTTGCCCAGCAGGTGCTAGATGCGGGCTGGATGATGAGTTTTACCGGCAGCATTACCTACAGTAATTCTCAGCTGGACGATGTGGTGCGTTTGGTGCCGATGGATAGATTCATGATCGAGACGGATTGCCCATATCTGCCCCCTCACCCGCACAGAGGGCAGCGTAACTCGCCATTACTGTTACATTTGGTAGCAGAAAAGATTGCGGAAATCAAGGGGATTACTCCCAAAGAAGTAGCGGAAGCATCGTTCAACAATGCGATGAAGTTCTTCCGTGTGCCACCGGATCCGATAAAACATCATAAAGCAGGACATAAGAAATGAAGAAATTGGTTATATTGACGTGTTGCATGTTTGCGGCCTCACTTTGGGGCGGGAATTCCATCTTTTCTTACGATGGCTACCCGATTCAATATTACGGTCGCGATGTTTACAGCCTCGGTATGGGCGATACCGGCTCCAGCGATGTGTTTCGCTACAATACTGGCTATGCCAATCCGGCTCAAAGCAACACCGACAACAAGACACTATTTGGCACAGGATTGATCTTTGGCTATACAAACTACAAATCGAAGTATAACAACGAGGAACAGAGTTTCCGCGACGACTCGCTTGATTTCCCGTATTTCACTGTGTCCATCCCCGTAAAGCGTCACCGTTTCGGCTTTCAGTTTCTCTCACAGGCCAATGGCGTGGTGAAGAACCAAACCCGGATAGACAGCCTTACGATCGAGCGTCAGGAAACCGACAAGTATCTGTATCGGGCTGATCTCATCTATAGCTACCGCTACAAGAATCTGAGTTTGGGGCTTTCCGGAAATTACTTCCTGGGTCACGACAACCGCGTGTTTGAACAAACCTCATCCAGTAACACCGTGCCCACCAGCGAAAGTATGAAGAAGAACTACAAGAACCCCAGCCTCAGTTTTGGTGCCGTGCAGAGCTATCATGATCATGCTTTCGGCGCTTACGCCACGCTTCCGGTGAAACTGGAGGGCGAAAAGAAATGGACAAGTTTCATCAACAGCGGGGATACAGAGGATACATCTTACGAACTACCGCTTACGATTGGCATGGGCTACACCGGGTTGATCGCGCCGGAGATAAAAGTAGCTACAGACTATGTGTACGAAACTTTTGCCGAAACCGACGAGAACCTGAGAGACTCCTGGAAAGCCGGATTTGGCATAGCCTACGAACCGGAGGTTGCCCGCAAAAGGCATTGGTATCAAAAGCTTCCGCTTCGGGCCGGATATTCTCTGAGAGCTCTTCCCTTCAAAAGCGAAAATGGAGAGTATGTGGATGAAAACACTTTCAGTGCGGGTTTTAGCTTTCCCTTGAAAGGCGATATAAACAGAATCGACCTCGGTTTCCAGTATCAGACCAGAGGTTCCCTGGAGACAAACAATCTTCAGGATAGAAGCTTTATGATGCTCTTCGGATTCACCGGTTTTGATATTATCAGCAGAGCTCCGGACCGCACCGCACCCAGGGAGATCCCGCAGGCGGAGGATATTCAGTAATGGTAAGCGATGGTAGTTTGTATCAGCGCATAATCGCTGCCCGAAACATTGATGTTAATGAGCTTGAAACGAATCTGGAAGACCTTCCCGATGAGAGTCTGTTCGCAAATATTGACAAGGTTGCGGAGCGAATCCGGGAAGCGATCTTCAACAACGAGCCCATGATTATCTTTGGGCACGACGATCCGGATGGCGTGACCAGTACTTATATCCTGTACAACTTTCTCAATAGCTGCGGTTATCAACGCCACAGCTATTATCTTCCCAACCGGAATCTGGAGACTCATGGGATTCAAGCAGGTTTTATCGAGCATGTCCGTCAAGGTGGATTCAAGCTGGTTATCACGGTTGATAACGGAATCTCGGCCCGGGATGGAGTGGACAAACTCAACGCGCTGGGCTGCGATGTGATTATCACGGATCATCATCTGATCCAACCGGATATGATCCCCAATGCTTACGCAATCCTGAATCCCCAATTGCCCTATTGTAATTATCCCTTCAAAGCTCTGGCAGGAGTGGGAGTAGCGTTGATGCTGATCCGCTATCTGGCTAAGAAGTGGGAGCATCCGATCGATCCAGCTAGCTATTTCTGGGCTGCAGTCGGCTCTATCGCGGACAAAGTCCCCATGCAGGGTTTGAACCGGGTTCTGGTACGCCATGTGCTGAACAACTTTGAAGCCGTGCAGGATCAAACCGTGCAGTTTCTGCTGCGCAACTACAGCAGAGTAGCAAGCCCTACTGATGTGTTCAATTTTGTCACCTACGTCTCAAGGATTATCGCCAACGGCAGGGAAGAGGGCGGGCAGCACACCGCAATGCGCTTTATCCTGCAGCTATCTGACGCCAAAGCCCGCTTGTTTGAAGGGCTGGAAGAGCAGAAGAATAAATGGGAGAGCGAGCTGAACCGCGTGTTTGGCTTTCTGGATACGCTCTCTGAAGATTTTATCGGCAATTTCTTTGTGTATTACGATGATGACGACGTAATCCCCTATTCTTTGCTGGGTACAGCATCCACCTATATTGTGAATCGCCTGGGTATCCCCACCATCATGCTGAAACACCACAACGGCAATATGGTTTGCGAAGGCAGATGCGGGGAAGGGTTCAATATGGTGGAAGCATTCACCCATTGCAAGGAACACCTCCTTCAGTTTGGCGGACACGTCAAAGCGGCAGGATTCACCATGAAAACTAGTTCTTATGATAGATTTCTGGAGTGCTTCAACGAGTTCTTGTTTGAGAACTATAGAGCCCCGGACAATGGCGAAGAAATCGCGTTCGATACCAAGTGCAGCCTTGATGAGATGAACTCCGAAAACTGGGGTCAGCTGGAAATGCTATTACCCTGGGGGCAGAAAAACCCGGAACCGACCTTGTACATCAAGGATTTATCGGTGTCGGAGCTTGCCGGAATCTGGAATCTGGATAGCGGCAGTCTGCACTTACAGAGGGATCAGAAGGCCGATTGTCTGGCATTGTGGCGTTCTGCAAACCAGCTCCGCATCTTGAAGATTCTCGACTAAGTGAACATGGGCAGGCTTAGCGAAACACTTCGCAAATCCATTCATCTCAGCTCTTTGGTAATTCCTCTGGGCTACAGATATTTATTGGATTACAACCGAAGAGTGGCATTCAGCCTGGTTTTGATCGCTCTGGTGATCAGCCTGGTGATCGAGTTTCATCGTTTTTGGCAACGCAGTTTTCGCAAGACCTTTCATCGTGTGTTTGGGATGATTCTCCGAAAGCATGAACTAAAGGATTTTACCGGCGCTACTTATCTTTTGGTGGCCAGCCTGTTGTGCATCGCCTTCTTCAAAGAACCGATCGCGGCGGCATCCATCGCCTTTCTGAGTATCGGAGACACCTTTGCCGCCTTGGTTGGCATGAACTTTGGCAAGCGCAAGTTTCTGCGCAACAACAAGAGCCTGGAAGGCAGTATGGCCTGCTTTGTGACCTGCGCGATATTCGGGCTTTGGTGGCTGAGCAATCCCTGGCTGGCAATCCTGGGTGCCTTGGCCGCCACCGCTGCGGAATTGGGCAAGATCCCTCTGGATGACAACATCAAGATACCGCTTACCTCCGCTCTGGTGATGAGCATCGTAAGTGTATTTATCTAAGTGAGGCACTTATGCTTATCTCTTTTGTAATCCCGGTTTTGAATGAAGCAGAATCCCTAAACCAACTATATCAGGAGATCTTGGCAAATATCGCGGGCAACAGCTACGAAATAATCTTCATTGATGACGGATCCGTGGATGCCGGGTTCAGGATCATGACAGAGCTTGCCCAAGCCGACCGAAATGTGAAGGTGATCAAGTTTCGGCGCAACTTTGGCAAAGCAGCCGCTCTGCAGAAAGGCTTTGAACTCGCGCAGGGAGAGGTTGTGTTTACGCTGGATGCTGATCTTCAGGACAATCCGGTGGAGATCCCGGCGTTTCTGGCAAAGCTGGATGAAGGTTTTGACCTCGTCTCCGGCTGGAAGAAAAAGAGGCATGACCCTCTGCATAAGCGCTTGCCTTCCAGATTGTTCAACAGCGTTACCGCCAGCACCTTCAAGCTGAAACTCAAGGATTACAATTGTGGCTTCAAAGCATACCGCAAGCCGCTGGTCAAAGAGCTTTCACTGTATGGCGAGATGCACCGCTACATTCCGGCTTTGGCTCATGCTCTGGGCTTTCGCATCGGAGAGATCCCGGTGCAACACAGAGCCAGGCAGTTTGGCGAAAGCAAATACGGCATGGAACGCTATCTCAGAGGCTTTTTTGATCTCTTAACGGTTAAGATGGTTACCCATTATGTGAAAAGCCCATTGTACCTGTTTGGCAGAGCAGGGCTGCTGTCATGCTTCTTTGGTATGATTATCACTTTGTATCTGACCGCCATGAAGATCTTTTGGGGAATGCCGCTTTCCAACAGACCGCTGCTGCTCCTGGGAATTCTGTTGATCCTGGGCGGTTTGCAGTTCATCTCGTTGGGGCTGATCTCGGAACTCATCATCAATAGGATTAACCCCTCGCAGAGATTACCGCTATCTATCGAAACAACCTTGAACGCGGAATCGGAACAAGATGGAAAGACTTGAGTACTTCTTCCTGAAGCGCTATCTCAAGGCACCAAAGCGAAACCTGTTTCGCTTTAGTTTTGTGTTTATGGTGCTGGGCATCATGCTCTCCGTGGGCATTCTTTCCGCGGGCTTGCACCTGTTTCAGGGTTATGAATCTACCTTGAAGAGACTGCTGCTGGATAGCTTTGCGCACATCGGAATCAGCTCTTCTACCGGTTCACTGCTCAGTGAAGAGCAGACGGCATTGATCCTAGCGCTTGCTACCGAAAAAGACGATGTCGTCTCATGCGTGCCCATGCTCAATTTTCAGCTGATGGCCCAAAGCGGAGATAAAATCCGGGCTGCCGGATTGAAGGCATATCCCGAAGATAACTACCAATCCTACGCCCCCTACGTCATTGCCGGAAAACCTAATATCAGGGAATCTGAAGTGATAGTAGGGCATTATCTGCTGCAGGAGCTGGGCCTGGCTTTGGGAGACAGCATCAACCTGAATTATCCCCGCCTGGACCAGATCACACCTCTGGGGATTCCCAATGCCCAGTTCAACTACCGCATTGCCGGGGTTTATCGCTCCGGATATTATGAGAACGACCGCAGCATCGTAATCAGCAGTATAGCTGACGCCCGGGAATTGATGATGAACACCGGTGGTTATAGCAAGATCGAGATCCATTTGCAGGATCCTGAGCAGGCAGCTCTTCGCTCCCGAGACTTAGTCTCTGTGCTGGGTTACGATTATGTAGCCATCCCCTGGAACTATTACGCTGAAAGCCTGCTGAGGCTGGTGGCAATGGAGAAATGGCTGATATTCATCGTCTTCAGTTTTTTGGTGCTTATCGCCGGGATAAACGTTATCTCCACTGTCAGCACGATCATTATCGATCAAAAAACGGAGATAGCTGTGCTGAAGACCCTGGGAGCCAACACCCGCTCTATTCGCAGGATGTTGATCTTTCGTGTCGGTTTGGTTGGCATTCTCGCAGTTTTAGCTGGACAAGTATTTGGGGCTTTGCTTTCATGGCTTGTGGAAAAGCAGACTTTTTATCAGCTGAAGGGAGATGTGTACTTCATTGACACTCTTGGGGCGCAGATCACATTGCCAAACCTGGCGATCATCTTTTTGGTGGCGAGTTTGTTGGTCTTTGTTTGCATCCTGATCCCGCTGAGGCAGATCGAGCGTTTGCAGATTATCGAAATCATCCGCAACAAGCATTAGGAAGGAGATATGATACTTAGTGCCAAGCACTTGAGCAAGACCTATATCGATAGTGATCAGACTATCAAAGTATTGATTGATGCGTCTCTGGACGTTGAACGCGGAGATCTGATCTGCATCACCGGAAAATCCGGCTGTGGAAAGAGCACGATGTTGCACATCATGGGTCTGCTGGATGCTCCGGACAGCGGGGAATTGCATATTGGTGGGAAAGTGGTGCATTCCAATAGCGCTGAAGCGCCTGCCATCCGCAACCGGGATTTGGGTTTTGTTTTTCAGTTTCACTACCTCATTGAAGACCTCAGTGCGCTGGAAAACGTAGCTTTACCAATGTTGATCGCCGGAAAGTCTGAAGCCCAGGCCAAAGCCAGGGCAAAACAGCTATTGGCGGTTTTGGGTCTCGCGGAGCGCATCAACCGGTATCCTAACCAGCTATCCGGTGGGGAGCAGCAACGAGTGAGCCTGGCTAGAGCTTTGGCAAATGAGCCCAAGTTGGTATTGGCAGATGAACCCACCGGGAATCTTGATCCTGCCCATAGTAACGAAGTATGGGAGATGATCCGGAGTCTAAACCGGGATTTGAATCAAGCCTTTGTGGTCGTCACTCATGATGTGGAAGCAGCCCAAAAGGCAAACAAGAGTTTTGAACTGATCGACGGAAAGCTGCTTCGGATAGATGCATAGTTTCATTCGCCGTCCCCGAAAGTTTCTCAGCCTGATCCTGATCCTGCTGGTGATCAATGTGCTGTTCTTCAGCATTTGGTATCCACTGGGCGGAAGAGATTGGGTACGAGACTATCTGGCTCAGGTAATTGGCAAAGCGGCCAAGGCAGAAGTCAGTATCGGGGATTTACACTTTAGCGACAAACAAATTCTGGTGCAGGATTTCAGCTATGCCAGCAACGATAGTTTGATCAATTTAACCGTGGACAGCGTTCGGGTCCGCTACAACCTTTACAAGCTGATTCTTTCAGGTTTCAAACCCGAAAACGTTGTCACTTCGGTAGAGATTATAAAGCCCACAGCTCGCATTCAATTTCATCAAGGTCCCAAAACTGATAAGCCCAGAAAACCGAAAAGCGAGCCCTTTCGGATTCCGGATCTTACCGGCTACTTCAAGCGAATCACCCTGGAGAATGGCAGCATAGAGGCAGATCTGGCCTTTGAACTGAAAATGCTGAACGATGGTCCCCTTCGTATTGAAGAAGGGCTTTCCAATATTGAACTAAGGGTATTGAACTCCGGTAATACGAACATCAAGCTCTCTGCCGTAAGCTCTCTGGGGGGCACGTTCAGCCTGGAGGGGACATTGGATGATGGGCGCATAGACATTGCCAAGGTCGATATCGAGGATTTCAAGCCATTATACGTTGCGCATCCTGATATCCAAGATTTCCGTACCGAGATCAACCTCAGCGGTTCATACAGTGAACCCGCGGATTCCAGCGCTGCCCGCTTTGAAGGTAAAGCTCTGATCTGGAATACAAGCGCTTTTGCCATCCAGAATTACCAGGTCCGGATTCCGCTGATCAACCTGCAAACCGATGGTCAAGACGCCACATTGAGTTTATCCAGATCCAGAATCGGCCAGAGCAGTATCGTGGCAAATCTCGCCGTGCAGAACTTTATGGACAAGATGAGTTTTAACGGCTCTTCCGCACAGATAAGTTTGGATGCTTCAGACATCCTGCCCGAGTTATCCGGCTTGGTAGAAGCAGAACTGAGCGCCGCCGGCACGATCGCGGACCCTCTTCTGAAGCTGGATGCCAGCAGTCTCCGCTTTGCCTATCAGGACTGGGCTGTGGAGGATATTCAGTTAAGTGCCAGCTATCAGGATGATGTTGCCGAACTCAGTATTCCACTTGCCCGATGGATGAATCAGGCTGTTAGTCTGCAAGGCGCATTCTATCCCCAAACACTTTCTTTTGATGCGCAGCTGGAAACCGCTCCGCTTCAGACCAAAGATCAGGATTTATTGGCAAAGGGATCCTTGGCAATAAACGGGATTATTCTGAAACCATATCCGCTGATCTCACTTTCCATGGACAATATGGACTTTATGTGGCAGGATCTCGATTTGCGCGGCATCAGTGGCAGAGCAACTTTGATGCCTCTGGCAGAGTCTTTGCTCGCGTCAGTTGACCTCAAATCCGCGGAGGGTTTCACGATCAGCGCGGTGGGGGACATCCTGAGCCGACACATCTCGCTGGATGCTACCTTCGATGAGTTTCAGGCAGCAAAGCTCTATCACCAGCAAACTCTGGGGATGCTTAACCCGCTTGTTTCGGGAAAGCTAAGTGCGATCATGACCGGAAACACGGTTTGGTATAGCGGTGATTTGTTCACCAAACTGCTTGGAGATTATGACTATCAGGCAAATCTGGATCTGATCGGTAGTGTGGACATCAGCGGTCCCGCGGTTGCTGCTTCCATAAAGACCCAAAACGCGCTGTTCAATGGTCTGCCGGCCGATTTGACTGTGAACATGGACTATGCGGATAACAAGATCAAAGTCAGTTCGCTTATATTTGAGGACATCCTGAATCTCTCGGCTGAAGTGGACTTTGCTGATCTGTGGAATTCCAGTTTTGATATCGCGCTAAAGAACATCGACTCTGCCAGGATCTCCCGATACTATCCCGATGTAGCTTATCTGGTTCCGGATTTCAGAGTATTCAACCTGTTTGCCACCTACAACCAGCATCAGGATCAGCATCTGGATGCCTGGATAAATCTTCAGAATGTAGATCTGATCAGTATTGTACCGATCAATCTGAATTTGTTTCTAAAGGGTAGCCCGGAAGAGATTGCGATTTCCGGGAGCATTAAGAATCGTAACAACAATCTATTATTACTAAGTGGTACAAGTTCTGTTCTGCCAAAGATGAATCTTGCGTTGGACCTGGTCATGAACGATCTGAAGATTCAGAATGTCTTGACGGCTGATCTTGGTTTGGCAAGCATCAGTGGGAAAGCCGCTTTTGCCATGAAGGATATCCTCTCCGAAAATCCGGAAATGGAAGTCAGTGCGGATTTGATAGCCAAAGATATGCAGTTTGGTGAATTTTCCATAGACATGGTTGCCGTCAAAGCTGCTCAACTTAGCACCGCGCTGGTGGTGGATTCTCTTTACATTCATGCCGATGAGATGTTTACTGCGCACGCCAAGGGTTCTTTGGATTACAATGTCTTCCAAAGCAGATTCTACGAAGGCAATCGCAGTCTGGAACTTGTTGTGGATGGAGAATTCTTTCCTTGGTTGAAGAATATGACAAGTTTTGTGCGAGAATCCCGGGGGATCTCAAACGTGAAGCTCACTTTGGGCACGGCTGAGGAACAATTTACCGTATTGGCCGGGAACATCAATCTGGAACAAGGATATATTCACCTCAAAGATCAGGTCGAAGCCATGCGGGATATTGAGATATCCGGTGTTTTCGAAAACAATCGCTTTATGATCCAACGTGGATCTTTCACCATGGGCAATGGCAAATTCTTCATCAGCAATATGTTCGACGCTGAACCTAGTGACCATTTCACGCTCGGTATTCTGGATCTCGGTTACTATTTGATCCTGATCGAAGAACCGGGTATTCAAGCTACAATTCCGGTAGTTGCCCCTCCCAGAACCTTAACCAACATCGCTATTCAGGGTATCGACAGTCGCTATGCCACCATTCGCGGTCCTTTTGACGATATGAAGATTGAGGCTCGCGTTACTGTGTCAAACTTGGATATCCTTTTCCCGCCCGGGGCTGATAACTTGTTGAATTTGATCATGTCCGTGCGGAGTACCGGGAAAAAACCGGATACCGACCCCGTTCCCTTACCCTTCAAGCTGGATTTGCAGCTGACTATCGGCGAGAATGTCCGCTATGTGACTTATCCCACAAATCTTTACCTCTCTCCGGGGGGATTTTTACACCTGATTTATGACGGTAATCGCTTCATCGTGGAAGAAGCCAATATCGTTTCGGACCGTGGTTCAATCGATTTCTTTGGCACTATCTTCCAAGTGGATAACATCGCAATATCGATGATAGATCAACAGAATATCCTCAGCGCTAACGGTTATTTTTTCAAACGCACTCCCGATGGTAGCACGATTACTCTTACTGTGACATCCAGCCCCGAATACGACAAAGGCTTTTTTGACAGGCTTCAGATCAGTCTGTCAAGCGATAATCCTCAGGATCAGAACATCGCGCAGGTTCTTTCCCGCCTTCGCTATGACCAAAGCATGGATAGCCTTCCAAATGGTGAAAAGCAAAATCTCTTTCAGGATGAAGCATTGGGCTTGATCGGCGGAAACCTGAACTCTACTGTGCTTACGCCGTTCTTTTACCCGGTGGAAAACTGGATTCGCCGAACTCTGAAGCTGGATGGGTTTAGCATCAATGCCGGCTTTATCAAGAACATCTTTACCGAATACTCCTCAAATCCCTCGGGATTGGCGGATATGGCTGATCTTTCCAATCTCTCCTCGGATATCAGTCAGTTCTCCTCGGCTATCCTGCTCAATAACCTCTCTCTTTCGATGAGCAAGTATCTGGGATACCGTTTGTTTGCGGATTATGAACTAGGTTTGCAGGAAGCTACAGACCTCCAACAGCGCACCAGACTTCTGGTCTCGCACGATACCAGTTTGCGCTTGGTGCTGCCACGCCAATTCAGGATCGGTTATACCTTGAACTATTCTCCCAAAGATACCGGTTTCACCCATGAAGTACTGCTGCAAAAATCCTGGCGTTTTTGGGGATTTTAGCCGTAGCTTAGTTCTGTGGAGTACAAGCCAGAAACTGAACAGCGCTAAGCCATAGGAACACGCCGCTCCTGGGGCGTTTTTCTGTCAGACAGCACCCAGCCCGAAACAAACCAGCGTCAAGCTAACAGCAGCACCAAAATGTTTTAACTACACCATGAAACCAGAAAACAAAATCACCACCAAATCGAAACAGCCGTTTCTATGAATCCTCCGGCAAAATCTCCTTTGGCGGGTAATCGACAGAAA
>DHVK01000042.1 GCA_002412625.1 Cloacimonetes bacterium UBA5210 | reverse complement strand
GGAGGAGCTGGCAGAACTGAGTCGCCACTTCCCCTGTGTCCAGTCTCCGAACATGGCAGTTGGGGTCAATGTCCTTTTGACACTACCCATTTACCTTTCCTGCTCCTGTAACAAATGTCAATTTGCACAGTAGTACATTCTCCCATGAGGACAAACTACTTATGGTAAGCGACGGGATGGTTTATCAGTTTGAGATCGACTTCTCAGTTTCCAATGCTGATGCGACCGCTGTCCCGCCCTTGCACACCCTTTCTGCTTACCCCAATCCGGCTAGCTTGAAAGGTGTAATCACCTTCAAGGCTTCGCTCAAACAAGCGCTTGAACTGGATATCTATAACGTAAAAGGCCAAAGAGTGGATACGATAAGCCTGGACTCGGAGGGAACTGCTGAATGGGACTTGCGTAATCACAAAGGCGCAGCGCTAAGCGCCGGAGTGTATTTTGCGAAACCACGCAATCATAAGAATATCAAACCGGTAAAATTCATAGCAATACACTGAAGAAGGAGCTTATGACGCACGGATCTGCAGCTATCACTGACTCTCTAAAGCAGCACTAAACTTGAGATAAAGCTCTTATCGTCCTATCGCCATAGCAGGATAATGCCTTTATATTGGCTTGAAACTTGCTCTGTAAATCAAGCATGAAATAGCCGAGGAGCTTGTATGATTGTTTATTCTCCCTGTGGCATGAATTGCCGGGATTGTGAAGCGTATATCGCTACTCAAAGTATGGATATGGAAGTTCTGACCCGACATCAGACTAGTTTTCAGGAGCAATTTGGTAAAGAAATCGCGATCGCGGAACTGCTCTGTGATGGTTGTGGATCCACCGGGCGCAGAATATCCTTTTGTGAGCAATGTGAAATCCGGGCTTGCGCAATGGGCAAGGGCTTGACCAATTGCGCCGAATGCGCTGAGTTCCCTTGCGCAAAGGGTAGCTTCATCTGGAAAGAGGGATCGGTATCTCTGCAAAACCTGAATAGCTTGCGCTAAGGGGACGTGAGCTTAAACAAATAGAACGCAGATCGGGCGGATCAAGCGGAATTGACGCGGGATTTTTTTGAGAAGCCGGATCACGTGGAGTTTACATGAAAGCCCATAGGATTCGACACGTCCTCGTTTCGATTATGGAACACCGTATTGTAAATAAGTGCAGACGGGGACGTCTGCAATCCTATCCCCTCGGCTTTCATCCTCGGTGGCGAAAGCTGTCTCACGTGGAGTTCAAAGCGCATTGACGAAATATACAATACAAGCATATATTACAGCGCTTTGGACTTCACGCAACAGGATGCTTCTGCCATACTTTTGGGCAGCCGCAATCTAATCGGCGAGTGCCGCTACACTCCCATGAAGCTTGGTCTCTGCCAGTTTCCGCAAAGTTCTTGACATCAATGCTCCGAGCTTTCAAATGGTGATAGTAAGCTTGTGAGGTAAAAAATTGAACATACTTCTCGTATCCCCAAAAGCCCAAACCGGTGGTCTGGAAAGCCTGCGCAAGGGAAATCAGATCCTGCAGGGTGTGCTTTATGTGGCAGCAGCAGCCAAAGTATCCGGGCATAAGCCCATAGTTGTGATCGCGGATAAATCCTGTATTGATGAATATGTACAGCAATATCGCCCCCAGATTATCGGTGTCTCCTGCGTGAGTGCCACCTATCCCATCGCCGCGGAACTTCTGCGCTATGTGAAAGCACGGTATCCGGAGCTGAAGACCATCATCGGCGGACATCATGCCACCTTCATGTACAAGGAAGTTATAGCGGAAACGGGGGTGGATTATGTCTGCCGGGGAGAAGCGGAGCAGGTATTTCCCGCTTTGCTGGAGAGCTTGGAGCAGGGAGAGCCCCATCCGGCAATTGAGGGTATCGTGTTCTTCAAAGATGGTGCCTATCACAACGACGGCAGGATCGCTATTCTGGAAGATATTGAGAGTATTCCTAAAATCACCAGAGACCTGGTTGCGCCGGAATTCAGCTTTTCTCCCAAGATTGTTTCATCCCGGGGTTGCCCCTTCAATTGCTCGTTTTGCTCAATCTCTGCGTTTTATGGCGGAAAATACCGGCAGCGCAGCGTGGAAAGCGTGATCGCGGATATAAAAGATTATATCAGCTGGGGCTACGACACTTTTTGGTTTCATGACGATAACCTAACCGTGGATGTGAATTGGGTAAGTTCCTTTTGTGACAAGCTGGAGCAAGAAAAGCTGAAGATCAGCTACAATTGCATGAGCAGGGTGGATACCATCGTCAAACACCCGGACTTGATTAAAAGAATGGCGGAGACCGGCTGCCGGCTGATCTCGATCGGCATCGAAAGCGGCATCCCGGAAGTGCTGGAGCGGATGCATAAAAAGATCAACATCAGCCAGATCATGAAGGCGATCAAGATCATGAACCGCCTCTCCATCAGCCACAACTGGTATATGATTCTCGGCAGTGGGGATGAGTATGATACGCCCAGACACATCGAGCAAAACATCCGCTTTTTCAGCTCCTTGCCTTTCGGCTATGTCCTGATCTCCATTCTTACCCCATTTCCCGGCACAGAACTCTTCAGCAAGCTGCAAGCAGAGGGCAGAATCCGCCACTACAATTGGGCAGATTACGATGTAACCCATTGTGTATATGAACCATTGGGGATATCTCATCAGGCTTTGGAACGCTATCTGCCCAAAGCATATCTGAAAGTATATCTCAGTAAGGGTTGGAAGCTGATCCCCCTCTTTGTGCAAAGCTTCCGGCGCAAAGCTATTCGCCCGGCAATGATCTTTTCCGCGCTACGGGTGATGGCAGCCAACGTGATTCTGGGCAAGGACATGAATTCTGCTTTGAAGAAAAGATAGATTCCGTATATATATTGCTGCCGCACCTAGCTAAGCGCTCACGATACCGGGCAAGCTGCCATACTTGGCAGCCTGGATATGATTTCAACCATTTTGTTTGCCTGAAGCGGAATAATAGTTTATCATATCATAGAGCAATGAGTTGGAGTATGTAATATTGCTCCGGACTGTAGTGCCCGCTCCGTTGTTGCGTAGTTTGCTGCCATACGCAGGGGCTTGCCGGGATTACGTGAACGCTCAGCCAGAGCCTGTTATAAATAAACCACAAGCGAGGTGATTATGAACAAAATGCTAAAGCGCGGTTTGATTATCGGTGGGATAGCCGCCGCTGGCTATCAGGGATTCAGAGTGTACAAACTGGCCAAAGCAGCCATGGCGATGAAAGAACCCTTGAAAGAATACCTAAGCACTCAGTTTGGTGAAGAACCGAAGCTGATCTGCTCAGTCGAGGCAAATCTCGTGATAAGCGTGAGTGTGACAGCCAAATTCAACGCGGAGATCCTGGACAAATATCCCGATATAGACCAGAGCATCATGGATTACATCGCCCAGTATTATCCCATCTTATTCATCAAACGCCTTACAGTGAAGGTTTATGACAAAGACATGAGCACTCTTGACCTCATCAGGGAGCAACACCCCAAGTTCTATAAATACTTTGGTAAATTGATCGAGAAAAAGCTACAGGCTGCCGAGTGCTGCAAGGAAAGCGCGGAAGACGAGCAGGATAAAGCAACAGAGCCTTCTGATCTGTAAAAAAATCACATAATCAGAAAGCTCTGGATAAGGTAAGTATTACTCGGCTATTTCGTTGCGTTTTCGATTTGTGTGATGCAGGATTTTCTTGCGCATCCGAATGCTGTCCGGAGTGATCTCCAGGAGCTCATCGTCGCCGATATACTCGATCGCTTGCTCCAAAGTGAATGCCCGTGGTGGGATCAGCTTCATCGCGTCATCCTTGCCGGCCGCGCGGTTGTTGGTTAGCTTCTTGCCGCGGCACACGTTGATCACCAGATCTTTATCTTTACTGTGCTGCCCTACCACCATACCCGCGTAAACTTCCGTATTGGGCGAGATGAAGAAGATTCCCCGCGGCTGGAAGTTATTCAGTGAATAACCCAATGCCACACCGGTCTCCATGGCGATCATAGAGCCGTGACTGGATCCCTGGATTTCGCCTTTGTGTTCTTCATAGCCCAGAAAAGCCTGGCTGATCACACCGGTGCCTCTGGTTTCGGTGAGGAATTCGTTTCTCAAGCCGATCAAGCCCCGGGATGGAATCTTGAACTCAAGGCGGGCATAGCCATCCACAGCCGGAGCCATGTAAACCACTTCGCCTTTTCTGCGTCCCATCAGGTCAATCACCGTGCCTACGTGTTCCTGGGCGACATCCACCAGAGCCATTTCCATGGGCTCCATAGTCTTGCCGTCCACATATTTATATAGCACCCTGGGCTTGGATACCTGGAACTCATAGCCTTCACGGCGCATGTTTTCCATCAGGATGGAGAGCTGCAACTCCCCGCGTCCTTTTACCAAAAAGGTATCCGCGGTGGACGTGCGTTCCACTACCAGAGAGACGTTGGTTTGTAGTTCCTTTTGCAGGCGTTCCCAGATCTTGCTGGAGGTTAGCCATTTTCCGCTGCGTCCCATAAAGGTGGAGTCGTTGATGATGAATTCTATGCTGATCGTGGGTTCGTCAATGCTGATTGAGGGTAAGGCCACCGGATTGTCCTTATCCGCGATGGTCTCGCCGATATCGATGTTTTCAACCCCGGCGATGGTGATGATATCCCCGGCGTGAGCACTTTTCACTTCTTTCTTGGTGAGTCCTTCATAGCTGAACAGAGCGGTCACTTTGAATATTTGTTTGTCGCCATTACGTTTTAGTAATGCCACTTCTTCGCCGGTTTTGATGCTGCCGTGATGGATTTTGCCGGTGGCAAGTTTGCCCAGATAGTTGTCATATTCGATGGCAGAGCTCAGCATTTGGAAGGGCTGAGAGCGGTTTCCGGTGGTATTGGGAACTTCTTTGATCACCATATCCAAGAGCGGAAAGATGTCTTTTGGTTCATGGTCAAGTTCTTTCACGGCATAGCCGTCCTTACCGGAAGCATAGATGACCGGGAAATCGAGCTGTTCACTGCTGGCGTTCAGCTCCAAAAAGAGCTCGAAGATCATATCCAAAACGTCATGCGCGCGGGCATTGGGGCGATCGATCTTGTTGATCACCACGATTGGTTTCAAGCCCATATTCAAGGCGTTCTTCAATACATACTTAGTCTGTGGCATGGGACCCTCAAAGGCGTCAACCAATAGTAACACCGAATCCACCATATCCATGATGCGCTGCACTTCTCCGCCGAAATCCGAGTGCCCGGGGGTATCTACGAGGTTTATCTTGTATCCGTGATAATGCAGGGAGGCGTTCTTCGAAAATATGGTAATCCCGCGTTCTTTCTCTATATCGTTTGAATCCATCACGCGTTCCGTAAGTTTTTCGTTGTCACGGAAGACTCCGGCTTGCCTGAGAATGGCGTCGATGAGGGTTGTTTTGCCGTGATCCACGTGTGCGATGATGGCTATGTTCTTGATCTTTTGCATGTTAGTCCTTATGAGGGTAGATTTTTTTGCCATGATTTCAATCAGGCAGAATTAGTCAATGACTGTTCTTGATCTCGGTTGTCCGGCGAGCTCCGGAACACGCTTCTCCCGAAGCGTTTTTCTGTCAGATAGCACCCAACTCGAAACAAGAACTCACACTAAACCTCGAATCCTTCACCCATCTCAAAACAAGACCCCCCCAAACCATAATCTCTACCAGATATCTCCCCATTTTGCGATCGTCTGATTGATCTCTGCGCAGCATTTATCGGTCATATAGTTGAAGGGGGCATAATCCCGAAACTCCTGCAGATTATCTTCATCGATAAAATCCGGAATCGGGGTCAGGGCTTTAAACTCTGCGAACTTACAGCTATAGATCATGCCATCCGCGATGTGTTTCAGCCTGAAATCAGCATAACCAAGCGAATAAAAGCTATCATCAGGTAATTCGCCCACCGGGCTGCCATTCAAATCAAAAGCTAGCTCAGAGAAGTGCGGACTGATGATCTCCTCGATGATACCCCCGCCCGGGGCTTGCTGAGGAGCACTGATTATTCGGCTGTCCCAAGGATCGTAAAAACAAATATTGCAGACCCTTTCTCCATACTTATCATAGAGATAGTTCCCAAAGCGGACCGTCTTGAACCCGGCAAATACCCTGCGACCGGCCTCTTCTTTCCAATCCGGTTCGCGATAGCGGGTAAAAGCGTGATGCGATCCCATAATCCCCAAAACCTTGGTTTCCCCGGGTATGTGGTATTTGTTCAGCGTTTCCAGCCAGTTCTTTTCATCGCAATCCAGCCAGATCTGCTTGATCTCTTCTTCATTGGGTTTTCTGTGTTGTTCGCGGCATATCTTATTGTACAGCTTCCAATTGTAGGGATCATTCAAGCCGATACAGCGGATTTGTGTTTCCGGTGGATTGTGGATGTTATGCTGCCAGATCAATCTGTATATCTCCAGATATTCCCAATATCCCCAAAAAGCTTCCTGGTGGATCATGATCCGTTTTGCCAAAGGGATATCAAAGTACTCTTTGGAAAGCAACTCATCGATGAGAGCCTGATCTTCCCGGCGCCCAAATTCTGTGGCTATCAGGTTGATGCCATGCTCCGGAAGAAGGGGGATCAGCCGATGGTATAGCTCTGCTTGTTGGCGGATGTAATGCATTTCACCCAAGAGCACTATGTCGTGATCCCGAAAACTATCCCAAATGTAATCTAGCGGGGCCTTAGCTTTGTTCAATAAGTAAGTCGTCAGTTCATCATGCATGTTGATGCCTCGCTTTATGATCTTGTCTTATGCTGCCAGATGATGTTTTACGGCAGAATCCGGCGAAGATAAGCCCGGAAATTACCCGCTCTAAGAGGCAAAGAGCAGTTTTCATCACCCTGAAGCAGGTCTTAATTATTTTTAATAACGATAAGGCATTAGACTTTTGTTTTGAAGAGCATGCGCTGCTCAAGCTCTATTCGCATTCCCCTTCGGATTCTTCGGCGCCAAGTTCAGGCAAGATGCTCGTTTTCAGCAGCAGAGAAGGGTCGCGCAGAGCAGCTTCGAGATCGGAAACAGACCAATTTCCCTCATGCCGGCCTATCCCTTGCATGAAGTCCGGGAAATGCACGAAGGAAGCGATTCTTCCATCTTTTTGCATGGTAAATTTGCCGTCGATTACTACGGCAATCGGGAAATGCGTCTCCGGTAAGCCGAAGCTTTCGATCAGTGCGAGATTGCTTGAATCCTCAATATCATGATATAGCACTTGATAATCCTTTGCATAGAGTGTCAGCACCTCGTTTACCTGCTCCAGAGCTTTCAGAGAAGGGGCTTTATTCTTGTGAAACACATGCACGATCTGCTTTGAGTCCTTGTGTGCGTATGCCACTGAAAAAGCTAACATCAATACCACAATCAGTATTATCCAAGAAGAAACTTCCATTTGATCCATCCTTGAGTTTATTCCTGCGCATCTGATGATACACTTAGAGTTGAGCAGATAAAATTCCGCATCGATCCTGTCAATGAAAACATCTCATTGACAATTCTGAGGTTTTGAATATATTCGAGCCAAAGAGGTAGCTTTATGAAATTCTATCGTTTTACAGCATTGATGCTTTTGCTTGCATCGCTCAGCGGATGCGTGTATCTGGATATCGCGGCGCAGGATACTGCTATCCCCATTTATCCCGAAAAAGTTAGTGGCGCAATTTACTTCAGCTCCGGCATCAATCTCAATGACACTTATATTGATATCGATGATCCTGAAGAGAATGAAGACATCACAACGGCGGTTATGGCAAACTATAAAGTGGGCTTCGGGATCAACGAAAAGACAGATCTGATCGTGAATGTTGGGCAGACAAATGGGCATGGTAACAGATATGGCGGCTATAAGTATGAGAGCGAACAATACGAGGCGGGGATCAAATATCTGCTGAAGCAGGACGGAAACTCCTATTGGTCTGTTCTGCCCTCCATGTACCTCGTCCGGGGGAAGTACCGGGATGCTGATCCCAACAATTTGCGGGATGATGTTTACACTGTTACCGGGCTGGAAGGGCATTTCCTCTACAGCTATCTCTTTGGGGAACATTTATGCACAAGCCTGATCGGAAGAGGCTCCGTGAATCGGATCCAAAGAACCCGCTTCGGGAATGATCTGGATACGCAGACAACTTTTCATTACGGTGCCCGAGCCAATCTGCGCCTATCGGTGTGGAATCTGTATCAAACCACGGAGTTTGGCTTTGAGGTGATCCCCGTGGTAAATGGAAACACTCAAGTGGTGTCTAACCTTAGCGCAGGGCTGGGGCTGAAGTTCTGAGGCAGTGGCGGCTAACAGTTGCAAGGCCTGTTGCCTGTTTTGCATGCTTGCCGGGAGCTTAAGGATATCCAGCAAATGCCGGGATCTGTCTCCAGCCAGCTCTGGATATGGCACGCGGCGAAGGCAGTGATATCTTCTCCCTTGCGTTTCTGACGCTCAAATCCTCTTCAAAGTATCGACTATCTTGTTGATCCTGCGCTGTTTGGTTTCGTCCTTTTTGGCCTCCAGGATCCAAGCCAGATGTTCCTTTTGCTGCGAATAGCTCTGCTTTTCCCAAGCCGGCAGAACACCCGCTGCGCGTAGCATTTCCAGAATATCTCCGGGAAGTTCTATCACGCGCTCTGCGAAATCCCGATGCAGCAGGATCTGAATCTTGTCTCCCGCTTTATAGCCGGTCTCATCACGCAGTTCTTTGTTGAACACCATCATGTATTCCCCCGCGTATTTGGCCAGATTCCGGTGGAAGCGTTTGCCGTCGATGGTCATGATCACGGGTATCCTGCCCTTGCTCCCAAAGATTGCCTCGACATCGAAATCGAAGATCAAAAAGGCGGAACCGGGGTACTTTGGTTCGTGCAATAACTCTGCTTCCAGGCAGATACTATTGGGATAGCTGCTGTAATCTTGTTTCTTTTTCATTATGGCTCTTTCTCTAAGATATCCAGCGTTTCTTGATGAAGTGCTTACTTAGGCCAAAGATTAGTATGCAAAAGGCGGTCAACGCGGCAAATGAGATGGGGATGGGCATGAAGTTTTCGCCTTTTACCAAGCCCTTCATGATGTCCACACCGTAGGTTAAGGGTAAGACATAGGATATCGGTCTGATGAAGATGGGCAGCTTTGAGATTGGCAAGAACAAACCGCAAAGGAATATCATCGGGAAGCGGAAAAAGTTTGAGAAGGTTTGCGCTTCAAAGACCTCACTGACAGCCACGGCGATCAGCAGCCCCAAAAACGTGGAAACTACCGCGATCAGGAACACAGCCAGGATAAGCAGAGGCCAGCTGGAAACGCTGATATCGGTGATGAAGGAAGCCAATAGAATCGGGATCATGGCATTCACAATCCCAAAGAAGATCGCGCCGCTGGTCTTTGCGAGCATCAACAGATCAAATGAGATCGGCGCTAATAGTAAGCGGTCGAAGGAGTTATTCTTTTTCTCGAAGGTTACGGTTACAGCCAGCATGGAAGTTGTGCCAAACAGGATCGAGATTGCCATCAAACCCGGCAGCAGAGCGGGGATGCTATCCAAACCAGTTCCGGAACGAATCAGGAACATGCCGGTCCACGCCAAAGGGAAGATGATGCCCCAGCTGATATTAGGTGGTTTCAGATAATATGTACGCATGTCCTTCAGCAAGATATTCCAAAAAGCTATCCACTTCTTCATTTTCCACCCCCTTGTTTCTCCTTGTCTTTGCGCATTATGCCCGCTTCCAGGCCGGTGATCCTGACGAAGACATCTTCCAGACTGGGGATGATCCTCTTCGCCTCCATCACGTCTATGCCCAGACCCTCCAAAAACATAACGATGGGGGTGATGTTGATGGGTTCCTGCGACTCCAGCCGGAAAGAGCTGTCTTTCATGAAGGAGAAAGTCATGTTATCAAACCGGGCGGTCAGTTTCTCTGCAATATCGGGGTTTTTGCCTTTGTGGGTAACATGAAGGAAGTATTTCCCCTCATCGTGTTTGAGCAAATTCTGCACAGAGTCCACCGCCACGATCTTTCCGGAAACGATAAAAGCTATGCGGTCACAAAGCCGCTGCGCCTCTTCAATATAATGGGTCGTCAGCAGAATCGTCGTACCTTGTTTGTGTAATTCTTCGATCATGATTCTCAACGCCCTGGCGCTGGCAACGTCAATCCCGGTGGTAGGTTCATCCAGAAAGAGCACCCGGGGTTTGTGGATAATGCCCGCGGCTATGGTGAGCTTTCGTTTCATTCCTTTGGAATAACCGGCAAACTTGCGATTGGCTGCGTCTTTGAGATCAAAGGCATCCAGCAGCTTTCGGGCTTCTTGTTCTCTTTCTGCCTTGCCGATGCCATAGAGCGAAGCGCAGAAACACAGGTTCTCAAATCCGGTCAGTTCCGGATAGAGATTGCTCTCATCGGGCACTATTCCGATCAAATGCTGCGCGGCTTTGGGGTTTTTGGAGCAGTCTATTCCAGCGGTGATGATGGATCCAAAGTCCGGACGGGCCAGCCCGGTCATCATTTTGATAGTGGTAGTCTTACCGGCCCCATTCGGACCCAAAAAGCCAAACAGCTCGCCGGCCTTTACTTCAAAGCTGATATCCTTTACCGCTTTCACATCCAGAAAACTCTTGCTGAGATTCTTTACAATTATATCCTCATTGTCCTTCTGCATCAAAACTCCTTTTGGTGGTTCAGAGAAACCATTTTTTCTTCATCTGGGTACTCATCAAAACTGATCTGTCCGGAATGTCTTTCTGGCGGGAAAGACTAATTTCCCCGGAGAAACGATCCGGAACACGAAAGATACTCAGCGCAGTATCTCCGCAGGTTGATGAAGCACATTGAGCAATTGGCGTGTCATATTAGATCCATTATCTGGATAGCTCGTCAGTATATCTGAGGTGTGTCAAGCCCATTCTTTCCCAATGTAACATTTTCGGATTAACCGCATAGGCTTTGATCTGGCTTAGATCTGCTTATCCAACCTGCTGTAGTTATCCACCACCTCCAGCAAACCCGCTTCCACCGCGCGTTTGATGCTGATGCAGGGCAAATCCTGTTGATAAATATCTTCCCGGGTCAAGGTGCTAAGCTCTATCTCCGGCTGTGCCGCCGCCAGCGCGTACATCAAATGCAGATAGCAATTGCTCCAGGTCCATATCTTCACCCCGTGGTTCTTGCGGGAAGTGGCATAAAGATAGGCATAAGTGCGGCAATCATACTTAAAATCTTCCGAAGGCTTGATCGCGAACAGATTCTTTGCCACTCCGCCCATCTTGTGATGATTCTCCGTCAAAGTAGGGTACTTATACTCTCTGGCATACATTCCCCCCGTCCGCCGGTTGTAGCAAAACACCAGTTCACCCGCTTTCCCGCTGATGGGCATCATCCCAAATTGCATTCTGGCTTTCATCATATCCTCCTGATGGCTTTTCAGTTCAAGGTTTTGGAGAGCGCAACCAACCGCATTGGCTATGCTCACAGAACAGCACTAGCCAACAGCAATCTGTACACTCTCTACAAATTTCATTCCATTTAGTTCCCTCTTTTTGTCAAGCTAATAATGTGAGGCAATCTTGCCACAATCACGCCCCGACCACGCCGCATTGTGGCAGATTCGCGGCGTGGTCTCGGCGTTGTGCCGGTACAATCCTTGGTTCGTCAAGAGAGGGAGCAGGGCTCTGAACACGCCTCTCTGAGCCGTTTTTCTGTCGATTACCCGCCAACTGCAATTTGCCGAAAAGTCCGAAATAACGGATAACTCGATTTGGTAGTGTCTTTGGAGTATAGGTGTTTTTGGTTTGGTAGGGTTATCGGAGGTTTGAGGGTGATTTAGTTTTGGGGTTCAGCGCTGCAGTAAAAACTAGCTGGGTGCTTTCTTCGAGTTGGTACTGTTTTTGTTTTGAGTTGGGTGCTATCTGACAGAAAAACGTTTCGGGAGANNGGGAGAAACGAGCTCCAATCGGAACACGCCGCTCCTGGGGCGTTTTTCTGTCAATTACCCGCCATCAGCAATTTACCGAACAGTCCAAAATAACGGATAACTCGATTTGGTGTTGTCTTTTGCTTTGATCCAAAGCGCTGGTTTCGCTTCAAGATTGGTACTGTTTCCCCGACCAAAAGCGTTCAAGCAGGGGTACTGTTCTAAGCTATAGTTTGGTGGTGTCTCATGCCTTGTACTGCTTTATCTCAAACTGGGTGCTATCTGACAGAAAAACGTTTCGGGAGAAACGAGCTCCAATCGGAACCCGCCTCTCCAAGCCGTATTTCCGTCACTTAGTCTCTAGCCCCAGCTTTGACTAGTGGCCAATTATTCAACCAAATTGCGCCAATGCCGCAAGATATTTCCGCAACTAAAGCACATTCTTTATGAAACACCGATTTTCTGTTGACACCGAGAAGCAATGATGTTCAAGTGCACTCCAGTTATCAAACTGGGAATTCGTGAGTGTATCGATAGTGCCGCTGACGCATAAGGAAATGAACGGGTGAAGAATATTTCTATGAGCTTTGTGATCTATGCCACGAACGGCAAGGGTTTCACCGATAAGGCGCCTGAACATAGAGTAAACAGATCATTGATCCACTCACATTGTGTGGAAGATTGAAAAGAAAGGAAGGTAGTGCTTGAAAGTAACGCTTAACAACAAGCTGCGGGGCTACTCCGGGAAACTGGGGGATCTGGTATATTGCAGCTATCATAACTTCCGGCTATGCCACAACCGGATCTTCAGCTATCCAAGGCTGTCCGAAACTCACACAAAGATGGGGGAGATCAACAATAATCTCAATACATTGTATATGCAGGCGAGCGAGGCTTACCGGCAGGATTGGAAAAAATACGCCCAGCGCAACGCAATGGAGAACCAAAGCCGCTGCGGGGGTATAAAAAAGCAAATGCCACCTGCCAAAGCACTGTTCATTAAGTGTATGTGGCTCTGGGCAAAGGCAAATCCGGCTGTGGTGGATTTACGCAGCGTGAGCAAAGAGGCCATCCTAAACCTTGAATCTCCCCTGCGTAGCGTTTGCGCTTGTGTGCAGTGCGGCTGGCTCCGCAAAGTTACAGCCTGGGAAAGCCTAAATAACGAGATCTAAGCAGTATCGCCCACGGAGATATTAATATCCCGATATCAAGAGCTTCTGAATGCTTGCGGAAAGCAAAGAAACATCTGAAACTGAGAAGACAGTTGCCAAAATGATCTTGACAGTTTGCTGCAACCTTTGATCTTTGTGCTAAGCAAAATAATTCTATCTCTGTTTCCAGCTAACTGATAATGGAAGTGTTGTTGCGATGCGACCTTTGGCAAAATTCTTTGTGACGCGGAGATAGCCCTAGAGGAGATTATACGAATAAAGAAATTGCAGCTCGGTTGTCTCAATATGAGAGCTCTCGTGCAGAGCAGCTTTTTGTTACTGTCAACTGTGGGCCAAGAAGCGAGACCTTCTTTGAAAACGCAGATTATGTCCACTATAAGGGCTCCGTCACAGGCTACCCACCGGAAAACATCGTGAGAAAACCCCCCAACTTCAACCGCAAAGATGAAAAAGAATATGGGCAGCAAGACTTACATCCCCTTATCACAACCCCAAAAAGCACAGATTCGATTGGCTATCATGCAAGAGCTATCTGTTGATATATATAGAAAAAGCCACTTTCGTATACACGTCCCCTATGATATATATAGAAAAAGCCACTTTCATATACATATCACTAAGGACATGTATAGAAAATCTAGATTCCTTATGCAAACAGGAGTAAGTATATGAGCACTATCCCAAAACTTTTACCTCCAGAAATAGATTTAGAGACCAAAGCAATTCTAAAAAAGACGGCATCTGCACATCGTTATCTGGCAGAATTGAAGGGAATATCCGCAAGCATCCCCAATCAAGCAATTCTGATAAACACACTCTCCCTCCAAGAGGCGAAAGATAGTTCTGCAATAGAGAACATAATCACAACCAATGATGACCTATACAGAGAAGAGCTTTTCCCAGAATACGCTGTAAATGCGTCGGCAAAGGAAGTTAAGAACTACGTATCCGCTCTAAAGGCAGGATTTGACCTGGTTCGAAAGAATTCCCTATTGACCTCAAATTTCATCATCGATATTCATTCAAAGCTTGAAAATCATCGCTCAGGTTTCCGGGTTTTGGCAGGAACTGAACTGATAAATGAGCAAACAGGCAAAACAGTTTATATCCCGCCCCAGAATCCCCAGGACATAGTCGATCTCATGAGCAATCTTGAGCTTTTCATTAATGATGACCACATGTATGATGCTGACATCCTGGTGAAAATGGCTATCATCCACTTCCAGTTTGAGAGCATACACCCCTTCTATGATGGAAATGGCCGTACTGGACGCATTATCAATGTCTTGTATTTAGTGCATAAACAACTGCTTGATATTCCGGTTCTCTACTTAAGCCGGCATATTGTAAGACATAAAAGTGATTACTACAGGTTGCTCCAAAAAGTACGGGATGAAGAAGCGTGGGAGGAATGGATTTTATTCATGCTGGAAGCAGTGGAATCGACATCACGTCAGACTATCTCAGTTATTCAATCTATCAGGGCTTCACTTCTAGAATATAAGCATCGGATACGATCTAAACATAAGTTCTATAGCCAGGATTTGATCAACAGCCTGTTTTATCACCCCTATACCAAGATCGACTTTCTGATGCGGGATTTGAATATTAGCAGAATTACCGCCACAAAGTACCTTGATGAGTTAGCAGAAGACGGTTTACTTCAAAAAGAGAAAATCGGACGCTCGAATTTTTATATAAATAAAGCCCTTTATAGTAACTTAACCAGGTCAGAGTAGAGAGTTTTATAAATATGAACGGTGTTGGAAAAGCTGATACACAAGTCTCGAAATACTCCAACAACAGCCTGATTGTATGGGAAAGAGACTTATATTCAAAAGAGGTCTCTAAGCTATTAGAAACATAGGAATTATTCCATAATGTGTGCCTTGCCACCCGGGGTTAAGCTCTATGATGATCACTGCTTACAAATCATTAGTGATTTGAGAAGTTGGCTTAAAATGGGACATCGTTGCAAGGTTTCAATATTACTAAATAGTAGTCGGTCAAGTAAATGATATGAATAAATTGCTGGAGGAACAGATAATGCCAGAAGAACAAAAATATGCCTGGATTCAAACTCATAAGGAGCTTGTAGATTACCTTAAGACTATGCGGGACAAGCAGGAGGAATTGATTAACTTGCTGTCTGAAGTAGGAGTCACAGCGCTCGATTATACTGATGCACAGAATAATCGGCAACGGATTCGTAAAATAGATCCCTTCAGTTTTTTCCTTATGATCTACAAGTATGGTCCTGAAAAGTGCTTAAAGATTTTGCAGAATATTGCCACGAGATTACAAATCTTCGTGCCTTCAGACCTATCCGGGTATACTAGAGCATATGTGCAGAGTACTTGGTTAGTAGGGTATCAAGGCAGCGGTGATGACAGTGAGATTAATCAACTTTGGGATTTCTTCTTCATAATCCTTGAAGATAAGGTTACTGACGAACTGTTTGCTAGAACCAAAGCTGTCACTGGAATGGAGTTAGTAAGGCTGTCAGCTTCAATGTATCTGATTGCTCCTGAGCGTTATCTGCCCATTAATGATCACATCAAAACATATCTTGATAAAGAATATGGCATCAAGCAGAACACAAAGTATCTTGAGCTGTTATCCAAAATAAAAGCAACAACTAATGCCCCTTTTTATGAAATATTGGACGCTGCCTATCACCTTAGCAGTGACAATGAAACCTCTGAAACGAGAGACCTTACTCCTTCACAAGCACAAAGCACTGATACAATTCTAAGTCAATACCCCTTGAATCTTATTCTTTATGGCCCTCCCGGTACGGGTAAGACTTACAATACTATTATACGGGCAGCGGAAATCATTGAGAGACGCCCAATGACAGGAATTGAAGAAGCAAAAGAGGTTTTTAACCGAGAGCTGGGCAATAGAATAGAGTTTATAACCTTTCATCAGAACTACAGCTATGAAGATTTTATCCAGGGCTTAAGACCTGATGTTCAGGAAAAAGGTTCTCTGTCGTTTACGAAAAGTGATGGGGTTTTCATGCGCTGCTGCGTGAATGCACTTTATGAGTATTACAAACATAGTAAAAAGACAAACTCTCAGGTGACAATCAAACCTGATCCTGCAGAAGTATACCTCGATTTCATCGATGAGCTTGAAAAGCGCGAAGATAAGGATATGCCTACTATAAGCCAGTCTACTGTCCATTTCGTCTCATCTAATAGTAATAAAAACATTGAAGTGCAGCATGCTGGCAAAACTAAAAAGTATCTGGTATCACGTAGGCGTTTGTTGGAATTATATAAGAAATTCCCCCAAATAGAAATGATTAAAAATATACAGGAAGATATCCGTAATGCTATACGCGGGTGTAACGCAACCTGCTATTGGGCTGTACTCAATCAGTTTATCAAGTATTTTGATAAATATTCTGTAGCTCCCGATATAGCACCTGATGTTTATGAAGATCAGACCTATGAAAGCAAAAAAGACCTATTGAACACAATAGAGCTACAAGACCTTCATTTTATCTCAGAAGATGTCCCCCGTTACGTGATTGTGATTGATGAAATCAATCGGGCTAATATGTCCAGAGTGTTTGGTGAGTTGATTACACTCATCGAACCTGATAAGAGGTCGCATGGTGAAATTCCTTTGAAGTGCACATTACCTTCCGGTGATGAGTTTATGGTGCCATCCAATCTGTACATAATCGGTACCATGAATACAGCAGACAAGTCACTGGCGCTGTTGGATATTGCTTTGCGCAGAAGATTTGAGTTTGAGGCTATGTATCCCCTATATAACATTCCGGATCACGAAATTCATGATGTTGAGATACTTAGGAAAATTAACGAAAAAATAGCCAAAAAGAAGGGTTGTGACTACCAGATTGGGCATTCATACTTTATGGGCAAAGATTACGACCGCTTTAAACAGATTAACAGCAAAGTGATCCCGCTTTTAATGGAGTATTTTATGAACGACCGGAAAGAGATTACCGAAATATTACACTATGCCGGCCTTGAGATAGTGGAGGACAAGTGGCCAATAAAGATAGAAGCAAAAGATGAACAACCTGTTTGAGTACCAAAACAAGATTCAGTTAAGCGAATCTGCAGATGGTTTGGAAGAATTTCTGGAAAACATCTGGGAGAAAAGGGAGAAAGGTAGATGGTATGATGAAACCGCTTCTGAAGCAGAGGAGACACAGCAGTTTATCCAGTTTCTCCATAAAACATCCGAGCTTAGATCACAGAAGTATGTGGGAGTAATACACTTTGATAATACCAGGATTAACCTCCTCCCCAAGATCTTGTATGATAAAGGCAGAGATTATACCGAAGATGATGTTTTGGCAATCCAGTATCATATTCTATGGTGGCTCAGCTATTGCCGTAAGATTAAGTTTCCCAGCTACAAGACCAGCCTGGAAGGGCATAAAAGTGATTTTTTTGAAGTATTGATCTACCTGTTTGCGCGATATACCCTTGAGCTATTGAGCAATGCAATATATCAACAATATGATGAGGTGGATGAAGAACTATCTTATATCAAGGGGCGTTTGAATGTGCAACAATACATCACAGAGAATCTCTCCAGGGGTAGATGGCACAAACTGAGCTGTTCCCATGATCCCGTGTGTATGGACAATAAATTCAACCGCATCGTCAAGTATGTAACCGGCATGCTGCTTTGCGTTACAAAGAACAATGATAACACAAGGTTATTGCAAGAAATTCTGGTCATCCTGGATGAGGTGGAGGATTGCACGGCTACGGCAGAGGATTGTGCCAGCATCCGGTTTAACATATATCATGAAGATTTCCAAACGGTGAAGGATTACTGCTATTTATTCCTAAACAACAGCATAGCCTACGGATACAAGAATGACCTCAAATTGTTTGCTTTTTTGCTCCCCATGGATTATCTGTTTGAGGATTTTCTGGTGGGGTTTATAGACAGAGAAATCGATGGCGTTAAAGTTACCTCACAGAATGCAGAAAAGACTCTGGATACAGAGAGAACTTTTACCATAAAGCCGGATATGATACTTAGCTACAAGAGTACTCGCCTGATCGCGGATGCAAAATACAAGATTATCTATGCAAAACCTGATGATCCACATAAAGGAATATCGCAAAGTGATCTCTATCAAATGCTTGCCTATGCGGTGAGATTTGAGATTGACCAAGTATGGCTTTTTTACCCAGGTACAATAATGAGTGATGCTGACAAGAATGTTAAGATTATTATAGAAGATGAGTTTGCCGGTAAGAAGAAGGTAACCATAAGAGCTCTGCAGGTTCCTATTATCAATCAAGCTCTGTTTACTCAGCAGCATAATGAAGATACAAAACTGAGTGACATATTCGCTAATACCAGGCAAGAACTGGCGGATACTTTGGATGGATGGTTTCGGCAGAGTGCTTACCCTGGCGATATTCCCTGGAATGGAACAAAATGTTTAGATAGAGACATGGAAGACTTTGTTTAGCTGGTACATGAACACTCAAGCTCCACTACGCGAACTTCTCAAAACGATCAAATGCAACAACGGACCGGAGTTTGCCAGCAAAGTTATGCTCAAATGGGCAGACGAGACTGGAGTTCAGTTAGGTATCATAGCAAAAGGTAAGCCACCTCAGAATGGCTTTATCGAGAGTTTCAATGGTAAGATGAGGAAGGAATGTCTTGATAGGCATATCTTCCGCAATTTAGTTGAAGCAAGAGAACTTATTATGAATTGGGTTAGTCACTACAATGAAGAACGACCGCATCGGTCTCTGAATTACATGGCTCCCTACGAGTTTATCTATTCCGATAATTTCAAAGCGAATTCACCATTACAGATTGGTCTATAAATTGGGGTATGGTCAATTAGTTCCTCGCTGTTAATATTCACTACTAATTATCCATCCTTTGGTAAAGAAACTCAGTTTTCATTAAAAAATGGTGATTTGGATCGCCTCCCACATTTGCCTCACTAGTGGTTACCGTATGCAGCTTATCTCCATTCAAGATATATTCTGAAGAAATATGGATTGGTTTCCCGTTAACTAGGCCACTAGCAGAACCATAGTATTTTGAGGAATCTATCAGATCTTTGACTAAGGTTGTGGAATACTCGCCAAATCTTTGATCAGATATCACTGTGCCTTGTTTATAGAATAATATTACGAAAGACGAACTTTGTTTGAGATCTTCTTTGACCACTAATACTATACGCTTATCTTTTGTCGAATTTATCTTATTGTAGCTCTGTGACATATCGAGTTTGTTATCATATTTTAACTGCACTAATGAGCTTTCAGACCAGACCCCCTCAATTGGATCTAGAAATTGACTACTTCGTAAATATTCCAATAACTGTTCCTCAGAAAAAGGCATTATTTGTTTAGTAATTTCAGGGATTAAAGTAGCTTTATTACTGCTAGGATTAGCGCTACACGATCCTACTAGTAACATCAGTAAAATAACGACAGTTGAAGCGAGTAATCTGGGAATCACCTTCTTTAGCGCATTCTGAAGTAACCTGAAAATAAGTATCATGAGTATTCTCCTTTATCCTTGATATAATAAGTTAAGTATGCACTTACCATTGTCTCTTCGTAAAGCTGTATGTGAACTCTACAATAATCTGTACCAGTAATAATATCTATCGAAAACCAGAGGTTAGCTCAAGAAACTAGAATTATCTAATCTGGTCAATGGAAATATTCCGTCACTTACTTGATTTGTCTTTGTCAGTTCAAACTAATTTGATTCACAATGGCTGACCCTGTCCCATTTTTTACAC
>DHVK01000051.1 GCA_002412625.1 Cloacimonetes bacterium UBA5210 | reverse complement strand
AGCGGGTGGCTGTTAACCACTAGGTCGGGGGTTCGAATCCCTCTTCCGGAGCCAGTAAAATTTGCCCTCAATCTCGGAGGGCGTTTTTTTTGCCTGCGCTTTGGAGAGTCCGGCTACCTTCTCGCCCGGGGAAAACATATCCCCTTTCGTGCACAAATATGCGGTATATCGGTTTATTGGCAAAAAACGCCTCTCAAGAGGCGTTTTCAATACGGATGATCTTGGGTGTGAAGCCGCGCGCTCAGCGCATAATATCGTAGATCAATTTGTCTGTTGCTTTCGCTGCGGGCAGGATATTGTAGGCTTTGCGGATCCTCTCCGCCACTTCCCTGCCCAGTGCTTCATCGTTGGCATGCACGATGCCGATTTCAGTACCAGCTTCCACTTGGTCCCCGATCTTGGGCTTCAGAATAGCCCCGGAGCTATAATCCAGAGTATCGGAAGTCTTCATTCTGCCGGCTTTGATGCGCACCAGGGCATAGCCGATGGCGCGGGAATCGATGGAGTGGACATAGCCGCTTTCTGCCGCGATGATGGGGATCTGGTATTTGGCGGTGTCGAAGAGGCTGTAATCCTCGGTAACTTTGGGGTTTCCACCCTGGGCGGCAATGATCTCGGCAAATTTGGCGAGGGCGGAGCCGTCTTCCACCACACGCTTGATCATCGCTTCCGCTTCCGGGAAATCTTGCGCTTTGCCTGCCATGATCAGCATTTCCGCCACCAGCGCGGTGGTAATCTCGTAGGTATCGGGCAGATAGTTGCCCTTCAGATATTCGATCGCCTCAATGGTCTCCAAAGCGTTGCCCACCGCGGCTCCCAGCGGCGAATTCATGTTTGAGAAGACTACTGCTACTTTCTGACCAAAGCTTTCGCCGGTGTTTTTCAGGTGTTCAGCCAGTTCTCGCGCCCGGCGCAGGTTCGGCATGAAGGCACCGCTGCCGATCTTGAGATCGATCACCAGATATTTGCTACCTTCAGCGATCTTCTTGCTCATGATGCTGGCGGTGATCAGAGCCGCGCTCTCCACGGTTCCGGTCACATCGCGCAGGGCGTAGATGCGTTTGTCTGCCGGAACCAGATATTCGGATTGTCCGACCAGCGCGTAGCCGTGTTTCAGCACCAGTTCTTTGAAATCTTCCATGCTGTATTGGGTGTTGAAGCCGGGGATGGCTTCCAGCTTGTCCAGAGTCCCGCCGGTGTGCCCCAGACCGCGTCCGGAGATCATTGGCACGCTGAGTCCCAAAGCCGCCGCGATCGGCGCGAGCATCAGGGAAAGCTTGTCGCCCACGCCGCCGGTGGAGTGTTTATCCGCCACGGGGAGTTCGGGATCAAAGTCGATGCGCTTTCCGCTATCGATATAGCTTTGGGTAAGCGCGGTGATTTCGGAGGGCATAGCGCCCTGAAAGTAGAAGCACATCAACATGGCGCTCATCTGATAATCGGTGATATCGCCCTTCAGAAAGGCTTTGATGAAGAAGTTGATCTCTTCCGGATTCAAGATATTGCCGTCTCTTTTCTTTAGAATCAGTTCTACAGGATTATATTGCATTTATATACCTTCTTTTAGTTTGAAATCAGCTTTTCGCGGATGTAGCCGCTGAACATATCCATGATCCACACCACCAGTGCCACGAGCCACATGATCAGGCCTACATTGCGCCAGGCCAGCATCTGCTGTTCCTGATAAAGCGCCAAGCCGATGCCGCCGCCGCCCACAAAACCGACGATGGTTGCCATGCGCACGTTGATATCCCAGCGGTAGATGGTGAATGCCAGATATGGCGCAAGGATCTGCGGGGCAACCGCGTAACGCCAGACCTGCAAGGTGGACGCGCCGGTGGCTTTGATGGCCTCCACCGGACCTGGATCGATGTTTTCGATCTGTTCGCTGTAGAGCTTGATCAGCGAGGAAATGGAGTGAATCCACAGCGCCAGCATGCCGGCAAAGGGTCCGATGCCTACCCAGACTACAAAGATGATCGCCCAGACGATGGCTTCAATCGAGCGGAAAATGGTGGAAATCGTGCGGATCACGATGTAAGCGATCTTGCCGGGGATGCTCTCAAACATCAGGTTTTTGGCGGCAAAGAACGAGAGCACGAAAGCGAAGGGGATCGCCAAAACGGTCGCCATCAAGGCCAAGTAGATGGTTTCCACCAGGGCTGCCAGCATCGGCACCATTTTGGCTGTATTGGGACGGAAGATGCCGCTGAGGATGGAGCCGGTGTTTGAAACTTGGGTGAAAAACGCCAGCGGGCGCACTTCCACGATCACCCAGGCCATCACAATCGACAGCAAAATCGCAAATCCGGCTTCGAATCTCCAGAATTTGCGCACATCTGGAGTGCCCAGGATCTTTTCTGCCAAAGAAGCGCGGGTAGAGATCAGAGCTATCGCGGGCAGGATCGGGGCGATCAGGATGAAGCCCACCGGGATCGTCGCGGAAGCCAGCCGCAAGAGCAGCCAGGCAATGCAAGCCAGCATATAAAGCCAAAAGCCGTATTCAATGAGGCCGGTTTTCAGGTATTTCATAGCGTTCCTTATCCAATATTTCATAGCCGGAATTCGGTATAAATTCAAGATAATAAGTCTATCCTGATGGCGGGGATTTCGTCAAGTCTTTTGTGCACTGCGCTTGTCTTGCCTCCGGCTAAGAGTATGCCGGATAGATATCTCAAGCCTGGAAACGCGGATTATTGCTTGACAGAAATGAGAGAGGCGGTTACAGGTGAAGCAAAGAGAAAAACAGGCAGGAGAAGGTGCTATGGATATGAACAATATCGGTGTCTATTCCATCTATAAACTGATGCAGGACAACCAGATCCAGTTTTCGTATAAGGGCCCAATCACCCAAGATATCCTCATTTCTTTGGGCGATAGCATCAAGGAAAAGCTGCACCGGGAAGACTGCGACGCCAAAGTTGTGCGCAAGGTCTTTGCGATCTTGGTGGAAGCCGCGCACAACATCCTGAAATATTCTTCTGAGAAAACCCAGCTGGACGAGAAAAATAAAAGCGCCGGGATCGGCTTGATCGGCATCAGTAAAACCTTGTACAACGAATTTGCCATCTTCTCCGGAAACCTCGTGAGCACGACTGAAGCAGAAGAAATCCGCAGGCGGCTGGAGCACATCAACACGCTTTCCAAGGATGAATTGAAGCAAAGCTACAGCACTCAGTTGAAACAAGGGAAGCTATCCTCAGACGGCAGTGCCGGGCTGGGTTTGTATGAAGTGGCGCGCAAAAGCGGCAGGCCAATCGAGTTTTCCTTTTCTGCAATCGATGATGAGCACGTGTTTTTTGAACTGAAAGTATACGTAAAGGTGGAGGATTGAAGATGGAAAAGATGAGAATCTCTGCCAGTAAATACACTCCGGAAATCATATATGATCCCGCCACTTACACACTGAGCATCGAAGGTGAATCCTGGCCGGAAAACGCTTTTGATATCTATATGCCCCTACTGGAGAAGCTGGAAGCGTATTTCCGGAAGCCCGGGCAAAGCCTGAAGGTGGATGTGATGCTGGATCTGATGAACACCTCCAGCCGCATCATGTACCGCGAGCTGATCAACCTTCTGCAAAGAGCGCATGATGAAGGGCACAGCGTGGAAATGAAGTGGTTCTACCAGGCCGGAGACGAGGATATGCAGGAGGATTGGGAAGAACTGATGGAAGACTGCAGCCTGCCCTATCACATCGTGGAACGCGAAGAATAAAGCGTTATGACTGTGGGCGAGAAAGAACTTTTCTGGAGGGAAAGGCAGCTTTTGGAACGCTCGAAGCAGCTTCTGGAAGCGCAAGCGGACGGTTTCATCCCAACTGCGGAATATCAAAAGCTGATCGATTCTTATGCCGAATTGCTGGCTGAACTGAGTAAACTGACCCGCCGCAGCGACAAAACCCTGACCCGCCTGAACGAGCTGAAGCTAAAGCTGAAACGCTATGTGTCTCCTCCAATCTATAAGCGCATCACCTCCGGGCAAGAAATGGTGGAGATCAACAAAACCCGCCGCGTGAAACTAAGCATCTTCTATTCGGACATCGTGGGCTTCACTCTGCACAGCCGTGATATGGAGGGCGAAGCGCTTTCCACTTTCCTGAATTCGTATCTGGAAGAGATGACCAATATCATCAATAAACATGGCGGCACCCTGGATAAATACATCGGGGATGCCATCATGGTCTTCTTTGGTGATCCGGATTTCAGCAGCGATGAAGATCACGCTCTGCGCTGTGTGCGAATGGCGTTGGAGATGCGCTCCCGGCTGAAGGAGATGCACAGATATTGGTTTGAATTGGGCTATGCCAATCCCCTGCACATCAGGATGGGGATCGCCACGGGATATGTCTCCGTGGGCAATTTTGGCTCCAGTGAGCGCTTGGACTATACCATCATCGGTTCCCCGGTAAATCTGGCTTCCAGAATCCAGGACCAGGCCGGGGAGGATGAGATCCTGATCTCGCACACCACCTGGGCTTTGGTGAAGGACACGATCCCCTGTTCAGAAGCGATATACATGAACCTGAAGGGCTTCAGCCAGGCCGAACCGGCGCATGCGGTGGTGGCAGAGGACTCTGATGACACGCTGGAGATTCTGGAAGATGCAGGCTATTGCTTGCAATACAATCCTGCCAAATTGAGCCTGGAAGAACTGATTCGGGAGCTTTCCAAGCGTGTGCAAAGTGATGACCCAATATAGAGCCAATACAAAGCCTGTACATTCAATAGGCGGAGGTAAGGTAAGAGATGAGGCTGTGGAAAAAGCACTCGGTTAAACACTCTGAAGAAGATATAGCAGAGCTCTTGTCTTGCGTGGTCTCGCTGTATCTCTATATGGCGCGCAGTGCCCGGCACCGCGGGCGGGAGATCGCGTTTATCGACCATCTCTTGCGCAACATGTTTGGCAGCGAAATCCCCCTGTATCAGATCGAAGAAGCCAGACTGAGCGTGCTGCGCGTGCGCGAAGCGGCGAATTTGCTGAATGAAATGCTCTCCCCCGCGGATCGCATCAAGATCATCCTGAATCTGGTGAGTCTGGCCTATCATGAACGCAGCAAGATCCATGTCTTGGGCTCGGTGGAAGTGGTGGAACTGGCGGACCTGCTGCGCCTTGATGTGAATCTGCTGGACCATATTTACGACCTCTTTGAGGGGAAATCCCAGAGCATTGTCCTGCCCATGGAGCTCAGTTCCAGCCAAACCGGGATGTTGCGCAACAGCATGGTGTGGAACAGCATGCCCAAAGCCCTGAAAGCAAATGTCAATCTGCATTTCCTGATGATCGATAATCTGCTTCTGGTGCGCAACGAAGCCTCCACCCCGCTGGGCATCAGAGCGCCGATCCAAACCCGCAAACTGGCGGGTGAAGAATTCCACTTGATTTCGGACGACGAACACTTGGTGGGTCCGGATTGGGAACTCAACTACTCTGATATTTGGCAGATCTACCGGGAACTGAAGAGCCTGAACAGCTTGGACGACTATCTGGCCCAAAAGCGGCAAAGCCGGCACAAAGCAGCGATTCGGGACGAGTATTTCATCGATGCGCGCGGCAATGGCGTATTTGTGGGCCTGCAGAAAAGCTCCAAAAGCATGCTGCGCGTTTTCAGGCAAGAATCCCTATGGCAGATCCAAATTCTGCAGGAATGCGATTGTCGGATCAACAAACAACCCCTGGAGAGCGCAAGAGAATTCTGTCAAAACAGCGATGTACTGAACATCAGCGGCCGCAACTTCATCCTGAACCGGCATTGGGAGCTGATCGAGATTCCCCTGCAAATCGAGGAGCTGCGCGTTTGCGATCTGCGCCACCGCTTCAAAGAAGGCAATACCGCGCTGAAGGGCATCTCCTTCACCCTCACCCAGGGCTCTCTTACCGCGATCATGGGCCCCTCCGGCAGCGGTAAAACCACTCTGCTGCAAGTGCTTTTGGGCGAGCTGAAGGCAGAGCACGCGGTGATTCAGATCGATGGCATGGATTTTGCCAAGCATTTCAGCTTCTTTCAGCCCTTCATCGGCTACGTGCCCCAGGATGACTTGCTGTTTGCAAACCTGAGCGTCTATGAAAATCTCTGGTACAAACTGAAACTATGTCTTCCGGAACTGAAAGACCCCGCCGAAATCCGCAGCCGCATCGACAACTTGCTGAAAAGCGTGGACCTCTTTGATCAACGCAACATGATCGTGGGCGATGTGATGAACAAAAAGCTGAGCGGCGGACAGCGGCGGCGGCTGAATATCGCCCTGGAACTTGTGATGGGCCCCGCCATCCTGATCCTGGACGAACCCACCAGCGGGCTTTCTTCAAAGGATTCCGAGAGCATCGTGGATCTGCTGGCGGAGCTGCGCGACCAAGGTAAGATCATCATCAGCACCATTCATCAACCCAACGCCTGCATCTATGCCCGTTTCGACAACATCCTGCTGATGGATAAGGGCGGCGTGCAGATCTACTTCGGCGCCGGCGGCAGCGCTTTCGACTACTTCAGTGAAGAGCAGAACATGCTGGCGGACAGCGCTCTGAAGCAAAAACGGCAATTGATGATGCCGGAGTATTTCTTTGATCTGATCGAATATCGTGGGCAGGGCAATGCCCGCAAGTTCAGCCCCGAATATTGGGACAGCAAGTATCGGGATTACAGCTTCATGAAGGCCATGGAGCCGGTTTCTGCGCCCAAAGAAGCCACCAAGCGGGACATGCAGGAACGGCGGGGATTGTTGCTATCGGTGCGAAACCTGGGCTTGTTGATCAAGCGCAACTTCCTGAACAAACGCCGCAGCAAGCTGAATCTGATCATGACCCTGTTGGTGAGCCCGCTGCTGGCCTTCCTCACCGCCTTTGTCTTGCGCAGTGTGGGCGAGGGCATGGATTACAACTATTATGAAAACCAAAACGCGATGCTCTTCGACTTCATCGCCATCATCATCTTTATCTTCATCGGCCTGGCAAACAGCATCGACGATATCCTGAGCGAGAAACGCATCATCAAGCGGGAGATGAAGATGCGGGTGGGGGCATTTTGCCAGCTCAGCTCCAAACATCTGGTGCTGTTCCTGATGACCGGTGTGCAGGCAGCGCTCTTTTATCTGTTCGCGATGCTGATTTTGAACATGAGGGGCTTCTTTTGGCCGAAGTTCAGTTTCTATCTGCTGGCGGGGATGTGCGGCTACAGCCTCGGTTTGCTCTTTTCCAGCCTGATCCGGGATCGCGCCGCGGTAATCAACATCCTGCCGTTGGTGATTATTCCCCAGATCATGTTTTCCGGTGCGGTGATCGAGTTTTCCAGGATGAATCCGGGGCTCAGGATCGACCGCGCTCGCGAGATTCCGGAGTTCTGCCAGCTGATTCCCTCCCGCTGGCTGTATGAAGGCATCGTGATCGGCAGCGCGCGCCACAACAGCCGCCTGCTTCACCAAAACGCGCATCATCGTCGCTATCAGAAGATCAAGCAATCCGGGCAACTTAGCGCCGCGCTACACATGCAGATGGCGGATGACCTGAACAAGTATCTGGATGCGCACCCTCCGGAACACTTTAGCAACAAATACAGCACCCTGCTGGTGAATACGGCGCAAGGACGCTATAGCAGTACCGGACGCAACACTTTCATGAGCTACAAAAGCCGGTTTGGGAACAGCGAATTCGAAACCATCTGGCTGGATTTGATCGCGAGCCTCTTGATCATCGCGCTCGCGGCGTTGATTACGCTAATCAGGATGAGGTATTACTTCTGATGAATATCTATGTGCGTTTGCGGGATTATGACCTTTTTAAGTATCTGGATGATAGCGAGATGGCAGAGATCATGCCCTTGTGTGAATCCCGACTGCTCGCTTCCGGCGATTGGCTGAATCCCGCCGAAACCATGGCGATCGTGATCCTGCAAGAGGGGAAAATGGAGCGGATATCAAACAAAGGAAAGCCTCTGGGCGAGCTCTCTGCCGGCGAGATTGATCTGGAAGCCGGGATCTTTTGTGATTTCAGCCTGCCCTACCGCTTGCTTGCCGCCACCGAGGTCCGCTTGCTGCTCTTCCCCTACACCGCGCTGGATAGCGGACTGAAGCCGGAGATTATGGCAAAACTGCAAGCCGCGATCAACGACTGTTTGTGCCTGAAAACGGTGCGGCTCACGCATCTGGGAGCGGATGATGATTCAAGCTCTTAACTCTCACCCCCTTTTCGCGTTGCTCACGGAAGCCGAAATAGCGTTTCTCAGCGAGTTTGGACACACACAGCGCTTCGTGCCCCAGGATAGCCTGATCCGCATCGGAGAACGCACCAGAGACGTGCTCTGCATCGTGGAAGGCAGCGTGTCCGTGCAGATCGAGGATGCCAGCGGCGGGATCATCGAAATCACCAGACTCCATCAAGGTAGCTTGATCGGTGAAATGAACTTCATCATCCCCACGCGCCGTACGGCAAATGTGGTGGCGCTCACCGAGGTCAAAGCGGGCATCTTTCCCTATCAGGAGTTCTGCACATTGCTGGCCGGAGACCCGATTTTGGCGACCAAGATCTTTGCCGCACTGAACCTTCAGCTAACCGGGAAATATCTGAATATGCTGAGCGGCCTGTAAGCCACCCCAGTACCACACTCTTTTTACAAAGCCGGTGTTAGCTTGATCTGAAGCCGTTATCATCGTGTGCGCACAGCTTGATAAGGCCTTTATCTCAGCTTGAACTGAAGAGAATGCCGGCAGCTATGCCTGAGTGCCATAGGCACGGTATATTAGATAGCTATCGTATTGATAGAAAGCTAATAGAGTCCAATCGGGACGGCATCTGTGTCTATCCTGCATTTCTGGGTTGCGCTATAGATATGCCGGTCAAAACAAGTGTCGTAACAACGACGGCACTCTCGACCGATGTCCCCAAGACCTGGCGAAGCTTTGGGGTAGAGATAAGTTACCGGATAAGGCCTGCGACTTTTGTTCCCGAAAAAAAACCCGGATTGCTCCGGGTTCGTGATAAACGTTTGTGAAATGCTGCTTTAGGAATACTTCGAGGTGATGTCTTCCATGCCGGGCAGGCTGACCACTTTGAATTGATCCACTCTGGTGGCGCTATCTTCGGCAAATTCGATCTGATCCCGATAGCTGATAAATTCTTCGTTGTGTACTTTCAGATGATTCAGCAGTTCCGGATGCACCATGATGCGCAGGCGCTTGTTGCGGATGAAATATTCGCTGCGTACCAGCCAGCGGTAGATGCGCATGGTCACGGCGTCTTTGCTGATGATGCGGCCGCTGCCGTTGCAGAAGGGGCAGGGTTCGGAGAAGTTTGCCAGGATCGTTGCGCGCATGCGTTTGCGGGTGACTTCCACCATCCCGAGATCGGTGAAGGGATAGACCTTGTTTTTGGCACGGTCGCGGCGGAGCCCTTTGCGTAATACTTCCAGCACATCGGCTTTGAACTTTTCGTCGGTCATGTCAATAAAATCGATCACGATCACACCGGAGAGGTCTCTCAGGCGGATCTGGCGGGCAGATTCCGCCGCGGCTTCGAGGTTTGTCTTGCGCACTGTTTCGTCGTAATGGCTTTTCCCGGTGAAGCTTCCGGTATTGATGTCGATCGCCACCAGGGCTTCGGTCTGCTCGATCTTGATATTGCCGCCGGAGGGCAGATAGATGCGGGAGTGGAAGATGGTATCGATCTTCTTTTCGATCGCCCAGGCGTCAAAGATGGGGCTGTCTTCTTTATACAGTTCCACGCTGGGGATCAGATCCGCGGAGATATCTTCCAATTGGCTGATAATGCCTTTGTAAAAGCCTTTATCGTCGATCACCAGGCGGTCCACATGCTCGCCGAAGAGGTCGCGGATCAGGAAGTTTTCCAGGGCGTTTTCTTCAAACACGCAGACCGGAGCTTTGGCAAATTGCAGTTGTTTCTCGATCAAGCGCCAGGTTTTGGCCAGGGCTTTGTATTCGTTGCGGATATCATCTTCATCCGCGCCTTCGGCTTCCGTGCGCACGATCAATCCATAGGCCGCGTCTTTTGCTTCGGTGAGGATGTTGCGGATGCGGGTGCGTTCGCCCTGAGAGTAGATCTTGCGGGAGATCGCAATCTTGTTCTTATTTGGAAAGAGCACCAGGTATTTGCCGGGGATGGAGATCTGCCCGGTGAGGCGCGCGCCTTTGGAGCCGATCGGCCCTTTGTGAACCTGCACCACGATTTCCTGCCCGGGTTTCAGCAGCTTGCCGATCTGCGAGCTGTCCGAGGGATTGGGGCGTCTGCGGGGTTTCTCGTCCTCATATATTTCCAAAAAGTCCAGCACGATATCGCTGTAATGCAAAAAAGCCGTGCGCTCCAGGCCGATCTCGATGAAGGCAGCGCCCATGCCGGGCAGCACGTCCTTCACTGTGCCTTTATAAATGTTTCCCACCGGGTTTTGGTGGTCTTTGCGTTCTACAAAGAGTTCCACCAGGCGGTTGTCTTCCAGGATGGCTACGCGCTTCTCCAGGGGGTGTACGTTTACGATGATTTCTGTATTAATACTGTCTTTGCGCATATTAGTCCACTCTTAATGGCATCAGATAGAGCCAGGTATAGGGTTTCAGGTTTTCCAACATATAGTTGGCAAGCTCTTCCGGATTTCCGGAGGCAGCTTTGAGCAGGCTCGAGACCTGCATATTCATAAAATCAGTTTCTTTCAGGATTTCCAGGATGCTTTTCTTGCGGGGGAAGTTCCGGGCTCTGTAGCTGGTGATTCCGGCAAGTTCGCCGGCTTTTGCGATCGCCACATCCAGCGAGCCGAGTTCGTCCACCAAGTTCAGCGCCAGGGCGTCTTCAGCGCTGAAGATTCTGCCTTCGGCGATGCTGTTGATCTTATCCGGGCTGATCTCTCTGGCAGTCATCACGCGAGCCTTGAACTCGTTGTAGGTGCCGGTGGAATTGCGGCTCAGGGAGGCCAATAGTTCAGCAGGATAGGGTTCCAGAGGGTTGATGGCTCCGGCAAACTTGCCGTACTTGATGGTCTGCGAGCGCAAGCCCACTTTCTTGCCGAGTCCGGTGGCTTCGGGGAGCATCATGATCACGCCGATGGAGCCGGTGATGGTGCCGGGATCCGCCACTACATATTGTCCGGCGCAGGAGATATAGTATCCTCCGGAGGCAGCGGTGCCGCCCATGGAGATCACCACGGGAATCTTCTGGTTCAAGCGGGAGAGTTCCTGATAGATGTATTCACTTTCCAAAGCGCTGCCGCCGGGGCTGTTTACCCGCACCACAACCGCTTTCACATCGCTGTTTTCTTCGATGTTCTTGACCGCTCTTTTCACTTTGGAATGGGAAATCGGGCTTTGGTTGAATGAACCGGTGCCGCCCATGATCTCGCCTTCCAAATATACAACGGCGATCAGATCGCCCTTGTAGGCTTCCTGACGCGCGGAGTAGGAGCTGATGGTCACCAGCTTGTCGTCGTCAATATTATGCTTCTGCAGCAGGCCGGAGCGGGATTCCGCTTTGTCGATCAGGCGCAGTTGTTCAGCCTGGGTGGCATTCATGAAGAAATCTTCGCGCTTGTTAAATACTGCCAGGACATCGTCTGTAGTAAGCTCTCTGCGTTCGGCAATGCCGGCAATGATCAAGTTGAAGCGGTCCAGGATTGCCTCTGCGAGGTTGGCGCGGGTGCCTTCCGAGAGCGAGGTCTGGCTGTAGGGCTCGCCCGCTCCTTTGAACTCTCCGGATTGGATCACGTGCATTTTCACGCCGATTTTGTCGAACAGTTCTTTGTAAAAGGTGATATTGATTGCGGCGCCGCTCAGCAGCAGGCCCGCGGAAGCAGATGGTTCCATATAGATTTCGTCAGCGAAACTGGCCAAAAGGTAGTCTCCCTGCATCATCATATCGCCAAAAGCGACGACTGGTTTTCCGCTTTTCTTGAAATCCTGTAGCGCGATGCCCAGTTCGTTCAGGGTTGCCAGGGAAAGCTGCACGCCACTTGGTTCCAGCAGGATTCCGGTGATGCGTTTGTCATCTTTTGCCGCACGGATCTTCTCTGTCATACCCTGCATACTGTTCATTTCCTTGCTGCCAAGGAAATTGAAGGGCAGGATTTCACTGTATTCCGGGATGTATGCAGAGGGATTGACGTGAAGCCAGCTTCCGCTGCTGATGATGGTGGTAGGCGAGCTGCCGAAGTTCAGTTTGCTCATCTGCCTGCCGGTCCAAAACGACAGTGCCAGCAAGATTACCAGCACAATGAAAACGATTAAAATTACTTTTTTGGTGCTCATGAGAGCCTCCTTTGCGAAAAATGGGGAATCAAAAAGGGGAGTGGTCTTTGCAGGACCACATTCTGGAGGGAAACAGACCTGGAACAATACCCTTGGATAAAAGCTAATGGCGGAGATGTAGGGATTCGAACCCTAGAAACGCTCACACGTTTACACGATTTCCAATCGTGCTCCTTCAGCCAACTCGGACACATCTCCGCGAGCGCATTAGCCAATCTTTTCAAGGGCGCCATTCTGTCAAACATTTTAATGTCTAAAGTGTCTGTATCCGGTAAAAACCATCGCCATATCCAGCTCGTCGCAGGCTTGAATGCATTCTTCATCGCCTTTGGAGCCACCGGGTTGGATAACCGCTTTTACCCCGGCTTGATATAGTTCGTCGATGCTGTCCCGGTATGGGAAAAAGCCGTCTGAGGCGCATATCGCCTGGCTGAGGTCGTGGTTATATTTCTTTGCTTTCCAGATCGCGATCGAGGTGCTGTCGATGCGGCTGGTTTGGCCGATGCCGAAGCCCAAAACCTGGTCCTGATAAGCCAGCGCTATGGCATTGGATTTTAGCAGAGAAACCGCCTTCCAGCCAAAGATCATCGCCTTAAACTGTTCCGGAGAAGGCTGTTTGCGGGTCACCACTTTCCAGGTTTCGATCTCTTCATCCACCAAATCCCAATCCTGAGCCAAATAGCCCCAGAGCATGGTCTTGATTTCTTGAGGATTGGAGGTTCTGACCAAGAATGAAGGGTCATAGGAGATCAATCTGCGGCTCTTCTTTTTCATCAAGACATCCAGCACGCCCGCCTCGTAAGCCGGCGCGATGATGATTTCGGTGAAGATGCGGTTGATCATCACGGCTGTTTCCAGATCCAGGCTACGGTTCACCACCACGATGCCGCCAAATGGCGCAACGGTATCCGTGCCGAAGGCCCGGCGGTATGCCTCCGAAAGGCTGCTGCCGCTGCCGATTCCGCAGGGATTGCAATGTTTGATGATGATCACGGTGGGCTCTGTGTAGAGGCGAATCGCCCTCAGCGAGGCATCGATATCCAGGATGTTGTTGAAAGATAGTTCCTTGCCGTGCAAGACACTCCAGCCGCCGGGACGGTTTGTGTAAAAAGCTGCTTTTTGATGGGGGTTTTCGCCATAGCGCAGAGGCTGATACATGCTGGCGCTGATGTCGATGAAGGGCGGCATATCCCGCGCGGGGGCAGTTTCGCTGCGAAAATCCTCCAGATAGTCGGCGATGATGGCATCATAATTTGCCACCATGGCAAAAGCCTTTTGGGCCAGATAGCTGCTCCAGCATTCCGGGATGCGGTTGTCTTGCTTCAGGTGTTCCAGGGTTGGCAGATAGTCCTTGTGATCTGTCAAAATGGTCACATGACGATAGTTTTTGGCTGCGGCGCGGATCAAGGTTGGTCCGCCGATATCGATGTTTTCGATGATTTCATCGTGCGGACTGTTTTCTTTCATGCGCACTTCGGCAAAGGGATAGAGGTTCACCACCACAATGTCGATTTGTCCGATCTGATGTTCCTGCAAGTTCCGCAGATGGTTCTCTTTGCTTCTATCTGCCAAAATGGCGCCGTGTATGCGGGGATGCAGGGTTTTCACTCTGCCATCCAAAATCTCCGGGAATCCGGTGTAATCGCTCACTTCGGTAAGTGTCTTGCAGAACTGCCTCAGGTGCTTCGCGGTCCGGGATGTACTCAGAATCGTATAGCCCAGGCTTTCCAGTTCCATGGCCAGGGTCTCGATCCCGGTTTTATCGGATACGCTGATCAGGGCGTACTTTGTCATTTGTTACCGTCCTCGTCGAATTGCTCGACTAAATCCTTTATATCTTTTTTGCTTATATAGTTTTCCAGGCGGCGGTTCAGCTTGCTGTCGCTAAACATCTCCAGAGTGATCTTCACCACCCGCTCCGGGGTTTTCTGAATCACTTGTTCACCTCCCGCGCCTTTATCGATCACACTCACCACCACGATTCCGCCCAGGATGATCAGCCAGTTCAGGTAGATCCAAAACAGGAAGATCGGCATCGCTGCCAAAACTCCATACACAGCCTGGTAGCTGGTGAGGTTATAGATATAATAATCGAAAAAGCTCTTCACCAATATCCAAATCACAGTGGTCCAAAATGTTCCCACGATCAAACTGTGCCGTTTGATGCGCACCGAGGGCAGCAGCATATACAGAAAATACAATGCAAAAAACTGCGTGATGAAGGGCAAAATATAGGTCAGCCAGGTGAATACCCTCAGTTTGACCAAGCGCGATATTAGCGGCAACGATGAGCTGGAAAACAGCAGGACCAAGACCACGAAGCCAAACACCAGGGTGCCGAAGAACTTCACAAACTGGGTCAGGATGTCCTGGCTCTCCGGAGCATGAGTGCTCAGGATGCGGTCGAAGGTGACCCGGATATTGTTGAACAGCAGATACGAGGAGACCAACAGAATGCCAAACACCATGATGTTCAGGCCCATCCTGCGGGAGATCATGTCGTTGATTACTTCCATCACCGCTTCCGCGCTTCCGGGAATGAAGTTTTCTGCCACCACTTGCCCGATTCGGTCTTTCAGATTCAGAAAGGGCAGATCCGGGGCGAGCATCACGAGAAAGGTGATAAAGGGGATGAAGCCCAAAATCGTTACATATGCCAGGCTGCCTGCTTCGCGCGGGACTCGCTCTTTGATGACCCGACCGATGACCAGGGAGACAAAGCCAAACACCTTTTTCAAGAGCTTTTTACGTCTGCCCGCATTGGTTAGATTCAGATATATTTTATATAGTCTCAAAATCACATAACGCAGCATCATGTGATACTGGGTTTGCAAGAAATTGGCTCCCGTTTCTTTTCTTTTGCCCATTTTATTCCTCCCTTAGCGCAATGACCGGGTCCAGATTGCTGGCTTTGATGGCCGGGGCAATGCCGAAGATCAGGCCAACTCCCACTGAAACCAATAACGCAACCATAATCATGTTCGGGTTCGGCTTCATCGGCATCTGCAAAAATCCGCTAACCAGATTCAGGATCGAAAAGCCCGAGACAATGCCCAATATCCCGCCGATTGAGGTTATCAAAACCGTCTGCACCATGAACTGGATGAACACGTCAAAGCGCCGCGCCCCTACTGCCAGCCGTACGCCGATCTCCCTGGTGCGTTCCTTGATCGAGGCCAGCATGATGTTCATGATCACGATGCCGCCCACAAACAAGGAGATCACGCCGATGAGGATGAAAATCATGCTGAAAACCTGCGCGTTTTGTTTCATCTGCTGCATCTGTTCCTGAGCGGAGGTGACCCGAAACACTTCCTTGCCCTGCTTGATATTCAGCAAGATCGTGTTTAGCTTTTTCTGAAGCAGAAGTGCCTGATCCGGGCTTTGCGCGATGATCTGCATGGAATTCACTTTGTTGTCGCCGCCAAATTTGTTCATCGCGGTGGAAAGCGGGATGAAGCTTTGGCGGTTCAGATATTCCAGGACGTTTCCGGACCAAGGTCCGCCGCCTTCATTCTTCCAAATTTTCTCTTCCATCACCCCGATCACCTGCATCATGATTCCGCCCATGTTCAGGTTTTGCCCCAGCGGATCCCGCGTGCCGAATAGATCCCGGGCCACCGAACTGCCGATTACCACCACGTTTGAGCTCTCCCGCACATCCAGGTTGCCAAAGAATCTACCCCGGGCAGGATACCAGTTTTCGGCGATCTGAAAATCCGGCAAGACGCCCATTACAGCGTCCGCATAGTTCAAGCCCCGAAATGTGAGCGTCTTGTCCCACATCTGCACTTGCGGATTCATGGCCTTGGCTTCCGGGATCAATTCCCGGATCCGGCTCACTTCCGCCAAGCTCAGGGAGGCATAACCGCCTTTGCTGAAATCATAATCCCAATTGCGATACACATCGATCTTGCTTGCCCCGCCGCGTTCTTCCATCCAGCTCAGGGTGCTGGCGTTCATGCCGCTGATGATGGCCAGAACCACCATGATGCACATCACCCCGAGCACGATGCCCAGGATGGTTACCGCGCTGCGGATTTTGCGCATCAGGATATCCGAGATCCCGATGTGCAGGGATTCTCTAAGCGAGATCGCCATCTGCCACCAAACCGTCTTTGAACCGGATAATGCGGTTCGCGCGGTTTGCCACCACCGGATCGTGGGTGACCATGATCACCGTGTTGCCGGCTTTGTGAAGATTGTTAAAGATCTCCAGGATGTCGCCCCCCGCCTGAGAATCCAGGTTCCCGGTGGGCTCGTCTGCCAGTAGGATCGAGGGGTCGTTCACGATGGCTCTGGCGATTGCCACCCTCTGCCGCTGGCCGCCGGAAAGCTCGTTGGGCTTGTGTTTCAAGCGGTCTGAAAGACCCACGCTGTCCAGAATCTCCATCGCTTTGCTGCGCCGTTTGCGAGAGCCCATGCCGCTGTACATCAGGGGTAGCTCCACATTCTTGAGGATGTTCAGATGCGGCAACAAGTTAAAGGACTGAAAAACAAAGCCGATCTTGCGGTTGCGGATACCTGCCAACGCAGATTTCGGCAGCTTGCTGACCAATTCGGAATCCAGATAGTATTCGCCTGTAGTAGGACGGTCCAGACAGCCGATGATGTGCATCAAAGTGCTTTTTCCGGATCCGGAGGGTCCCATTATTGCCACAAACTCTCCCGCTGTGATGCTGATATCCACACCACTAAGCGCCCGGACTTTCAATTTTCCGAGATCGTAATCCTTGACCAAAGAGCTGGTTTTGATGATTTCCATAAATCTTATTTTTCCACCTGTATATCCCACAACAAGTGTAGCGCACAATATGTCAACTAAAAAGTGAGTAGCCAAATCCACCGCAATAATCAAGGTACTTTTCAAGCGGTAGCGAAATCTGTAAGTATCAGGAAAATGTGATCTTGGGCAGACCGCAGATAGCCGATAGTACTTCCTTAGAATCTCCAGCGTCCATCTTTGTTCTTGAAGGATCCGGAGCCCAAAACCTCCAGATCGCTGTTTGAAACGTACCAGTCTTCTGGTCCGTGAAAAATGGCGTTCGACTTCTTCATCCCCGCAGTGGTTTGAGCTGTGTAGATGCACATCCCCAGCTTTGGATTCAGCGGATTGGGCAGGCACAGCGCAATCCTGAGATTCGTGCCTGCGTAGCTTTGGTCGGCGATGAGCGTGTCCGGATGAATCTCAAAGGGCATGATCTGCCGGAACTTTTCCAGGATCAGATTTGAACCCCAAGCTCCATACAGACAAAGGGACCGATTACTCAGATCCATGTTCAGCGCAGCCTGATCGCTCACGGCTTCATAGCCTTCCCTGTTTTGAACCATCCATTCTATAGTGGGCATAATGTTTTCCATTACTCCGCTTACTCTTTCCGGATCCGGATAGATGATCAGAACACCATTCTCATATACGTTGTTTATCGGCCCTGTAAACATCTGTAGGTGCCTGATATCTTCTTCGGAGAGCTCCGTCCTCGCCATAAAGTACTGCGCGATGTCGGTGAAATACCCGGCATAGTTTGTTCCCTTCAGTTTGTGTTCCTCTTCATATTGCCGGATGGCCTCATAAGCAGCCCGGATAAAGAGGAATCCGGAATCGATCTCACCCTGCAGTACGCCATCATTTTCGCTTTTGTAGAACAATTCTGAGAGGCGGTGATCATTCACCCGCACCAAATGCTCTGCCACGACAACCCACCATGAAGTGTAAGCATGATGCATTTTGTTTTTAATGAACTCATAGTTAGCTCCACCACTTTCAAACAGATCCCAGTGCTGAGCCACCAGGGGGTTGACATAGGAATGAGAAAACTCGTGGAAGAACCAGTTGGATAGTTGTCTAAAGTCACTGTCCGAATAATTGCTACAGTCAATATCGACCACGCAATAAGCATGGATTCCGCCATCTTTATCCACTAATGACGGTCCGTAACCACCCTTCACCAAAGGCGATATGACAAGATTGTATGAGGCGTGACTGTAGCCATACCAGTTCACCATGTGGGCGATCAAATCCGGTTGCTGATTGAGGACTTGTACTGTGTCATCCACTCTCTTCCGGAAATAATCACGCTGAGACGCAAAAAAGCCAGCAAAATCGCTCTCAAGAGCAAATTGCCGTACCATATCGTAGAATTCATCCAGAGACCCCGTTTGCGCTACATAGCTCAGTCTTTGCAGGTTCATCTCCTCCAAAGTGGCTTCCCAGTTGAAGCGTGTCTTTTCCAGACTGATGTCTTCGAAAAGCATAAAACAACCTACCGGAAGGTCATAGACATAGCCGCATTTCTCCATGTCCCGCAGTCTTTGCATTAGCGGATGGTCCTTGTTTTCACCGAACCAGGCGGCGATCGATTCAGCGTATGGACCGCCTCTGAACACCATTTTACTGCCGGACAGGTATTGAATTACCGCTAATAACTCCAAACGCGGGTCAATCGCTATGGTTAGCATGCCGGAATTGCCGCTGATGGCATCCTGCGCCATCCTTGGCTGATTATCTTCAGAGGTGGCAAATAGAGACAAGGCACATCCCAGCATGATTAATAGGGGCAGACAGATATGGCAACAATGTAACATTTTCGATATCTCCTTCTGTAAAGTATATGATTGCGGATGCTCAATCCCTGTCAAGTGGGAAATGCAGAGAGGGGGACATATGTGCGAATGGCAGCCGTCCGGAATGACGCTTCTCCAGAACCGTTTTTCTGCCAGGCAGAACGAGCTATGGTATGCCCGCATACTCCAGCAATAGTTTGTCATCGTGCTGCGTGATCCCCAATCTCTTACAGGTCAGCGGCAAAGGTATAGTTTATTTATGCGATTTGAACCTTTTGATCACCAAAACCTGCAATCTGGCACCAAATTGTCCAAGGCTTGTCACTATATTCAGTTTCTCATCAAGATAGAAATAAACGATATGATATATGCAATAAACCAATATGGATTTTGCAAGGCAGCATTTAGGGCATTGAATTGTCTATGTTTTGGCATTTGCAGAATTCGGTGAGCGGAGTTGCAGATGTCACTGACTCTTTTCACCGGATCGGCAAGGCTGTCAATCCTGACGCTACTAACATAATATCTTGACATCCATTATAGCTTTGACAAAATTGCATTGATACTTCAAAGAAACAAAAAGGAGCATAACATGAAGCGTTATTGTTTGCTTTTGTTCGCTTTGCCACTGATGATTGCCACCCTTCAGGGCGCTATCGTTTTTGACGATCCGATTCCGTTGTTTGAGTCACACGATCTTTCCTTGACTCACGATGCCAAAGTGTTGCCAAATGGCAACATCCTGCTTAGGTTTTCCAAACACCTGCAAGACATATTTGTACCGCATATTCAAGTATTTTCTGCAGATCATGAGCCTGTCTGGGAAGATGCTATGCCCATTCCCAAGCTCTTTGATGTCGCCATTCATGCCGATGGCAGGATCGCCGTCCTCAGGGAGGATGACATACATGGCTACAGATTAGTGCTGGATACCTACGACCCTGCCGGAAATCCGGTGGAGGAGCTTTCCAACATCAATTCTTTCTATTCGCACACACAGCAATATAGCCGTTTTGCCACAGACAGTGCGGGAGGAGTGCATTTCCTTGCATGCTTAAATAGCTTGGTCAGATACATGCACATAGATGCGCAGGGGAATCTTTATTCTCCCCAATATGGCATAGATTTAATGGAGGGAACATATTTTGCTCCAAGCGCTTTTCTTCCAACGCCCGATGGCGGAGTACTGGTCGCCATCCCCCGCCCGGATAGGCTCACCGTCTTCAAAATTGGCTCGGATCATGAGCTGGATTGGACTACAGATTTTGAGGATATCCACAGGGCTTCCAAAGTCTCGCTAAATCTGCGCAATGACAGCAGTTTTTATGTGGTCTGGGAAAGAAGCTACCAAGTCTTTAGCAATCTAATGAATATGGATGGCGACAAACTTTGGACTGAGGATCTTTCTCCGGACTCGGGAAGCTATCAGGTTTGTGAAGGCGCGGCGGTGGATGATCTTGGTAATTTGATCCTACACTATCACGCTCGAGAAGGAATGTTTCAGATGACCGGGCACCACTGCCTGCAAGTGATCAATCCTTTGGGCGAAACAGTCCACAGTTACACTCCGGGACCTGAATCAAACATGAATAATCCCTATAAAATGCAGATCTTTCCCACAGCAGAGGGAGGCTGGTATTTACTGGCAAAAGAGGATGAAGAACCGGTTTATCCCGAGCACTTTGTCCAACATTATAACAGCTCCTATCAAAACTGGCAGGAGCCTGTGCTTTTGGATACGGGTTCCCAGGGTGATCTATATGGCTATCTCAATGATAATGAATTCGTTGCTATTTGCATAATTGGTGTGGAAGAACTGAGGAAGATTGTAGTGCAAAAAGTAGATCAGCAGGGAAATCTCCACTATCCGGAACCGGGAGCGATCTTGCTTACCGGCACGCGTGACACGGCAAGGCAATTTCAAGCTATCTCCCTCAGCAATGGAACACTGTTTGTATCCTGGTTCCAAGAACACGAATTTTCAGATGGCAAACTGGTTTACCAGATCATCAGTCCTTCCGGCAGGTTTTATTTTCCCCAAGCACAGGTGATCACCGAAGAACCATTCGACCACTATAGCATCTTCGAGACCGATAACTCTGAGGTTCTCGTAGCATGGCAAAGCTCTGTCGGATCCAATAGGCGTTCCTTCGCACAACTGATCAGTTTGGGAGCCGGGAATCTTTGGGAAGACGGCGGCAGATTGCTCCGACAGGGACAGGAAACCCATAGTTATAGCTTTTGGAACAATTCCTTGTATCTGGCGAGTATGTGCACGTTTTCGGGAATCTATCTGCATCGTTACGTAGATGCTTATCCGGTCTGGGCTCCTGAGGGGATCCAAGTGGCGGCTGATAACCCAAATTATAGCTCAGGACCGCTCATGCTCAGTTATTTCGCCGAAAACCAGATATCTTGGTCTCAAAGTGACAGCAACTTCCCGCAAATGGGTTTCACAAACTTCTTCTTTGCAGATGGCAGCACCCTGTATCCTCCAGATCAAGCTATGCAAGCGGCAACGGATATTCCAGAACCCTATGTAGGTGCCTACATAAACAATGTCCACAAAAGCGGGGATGAAATGCTCTTTGAAATGAGATACCTCTTTTGGGAGTTTTACCAAGAAGGGCACACAGATCCCGGATCCTGGCAAATTACTGGATCGAGTTTTTTGCAAAAAGCAGCATCCGATGGCAGCCCTATAGGTGATCCGATTGATTTTTATCCACTCCCACTGCTATTCCACGAGGATAATGTTTATTACTATAATAACACTCATGGATACATCGGCATCCTCCCTCTGGATGGTAGTCCCGAAGCGAACATCCCCCTGGAATACGGATGGAGGATTGATCGCCTAAGAGCAATATCAGATAACAAGATCCTGATAAATGCCTATGTCAATAACTCCGAAGGCTTGACTCAGCAATATGCCTTTATCGATGAAAATGGCATCATTGAATACCCTGAGTATGGTGAGATAGCCGATATCAAGATCCAAGACATAATCGTCTCCGATATCGGAGCCTGGTATCTTTTGAACCCCGCCACTAATACCTATTATGGCACAAATGCCGCCTATCTGCAATATCTGGAGTGGCAAACATGGGGAAATGACGATCCCAATGTAACACCCGCTACATCTTTGAGCATGCAGAGCTTCCCCAACCCCTTCAAAGGCCAAACCCAGATCTGCCTCAAGTTGAACGATCCCGGTCCCTTAACCTTGAAGATTTACAATCTGCGGGGACAACTGGTGCAAAAGATCGCTCACGATAATGCTGTAAAAGGGGATAACTACCTTTTTTGGGATGGCAAGGACAGCTCTTCTCGCGATTGCGCCGCGGGGATCTATTTCTTAAGAGCCGAGAGCACTGACGCCAAGGCTACCATCAAAACCATTAAGATCAATTGATGCGCCCATCAAGGGAATGGATTACTGCGATCTCAAAGGTCAGGAAAACCGAGATCAGGGTATCTTGTGCATGAAGGCTCCTGACCCACGGGCGGGTATGGCCTGTGTGGCAAGAAACGTGGGCCAGCATTCTATCTGCGTATATAAAGACAACTTCAGCTTGATATCGAGCTGAAATCAAGCTGTGATCACCCGAGAATAATGGCTTGATCTCAGCAGCACAGTAGTTTAGTAAAAAGGGGAGGGCTGCTGAATCCGTGTGATCTGCGTGCTACTCTGTCTTAGCCCACAGCTAATAGGGGTGAGATCGTAAAGTGGGGGAAGCAAGATGTATATCTCGATAATTGGCAGAAAAACGCCTCTGGAGAAGCGTGTTCCGATAACAACAAAGAGTTTGGCTTTCGTCTGTCGCGCAATATCATATAAACAAGATAGAGATTTACTGAGAGGTTCAAACAATGCAATTACAGATAGGTATCGACGGGATGCATTGCGCGTCCTGCAGCGCAAATGTGGAGAAAAGCCTGAAGGCCCTAAGCGGGATCAGCACCGCGCACGTAAACCTGGCTTTGGAAGAAGCGATGGTGGAATTTGACGAACGCAAGGTGGATAAAACTGCCATCTTCAAGAGCATCACCGATCTGGGTTTCAAGGTGCGCGATAGCGTTCATTTGGGTGAAGACGAGCAGATCCGCAAGATGCACATTGCCCGCCGCCGCATGACGATCAGCTGGATCATCACCGCGATCGTGGTCGTCCTGATGGTGCCGCATATGTTTTTCAAGGGCATGATCTTTGGGCACAAAATCGATGCCTGGCTGATGTTTGGGTTATCCCTGGGGGCGATGCTCTTCCCCGCTCGTCATGTGTATGTCTCTGCCTTCAAGTCGCTCGTCAATCGTGCAGCCAATATGGATGTACTGATCGCTTTGGGAACGATTTCTTCGCTGTTGGTGACCCCTCTCTCACTTGTGATTAAAAACGTCTCGGCACATGATTTTGCCGGAATCGCGGCGATGATCCTCTCTTTTCACCTTACCGGCAGATATCTGGAAAGCAGCGCGCGGGGTAAAGCCTCCGAGGCAATCCGCAAACTGATCTCACTGGGCGCGAAGACTGCGATTCTATTGGTAGATGGCAACGAACAGGAAGTGCCGATCCACCGCATCAAAACCGGAGATATCTATGTGGTGAAACCCGGTGGAAAAGTTCCCACTGATGGAGTTATCACCAGCGGAACCAGCTCCCTGGACGAATCGATCGCCACCGGGGAATCGATGCCGGTTACCCGCAGCGTGGGCGAAAATGTGCTTGGCGCTACCATCAATCTGGATGGCTACTTTCAGGCCAAAGCCACCAAAGTGGGCAGCGAAACCTTTTTGGCACAAGTAATCAAGATGGTGAGTGATGCCCAACACTCCAAGGTTCCGATTCAGCTTTTGGCAGATAAGATCACCGCCATCTTCGTACCGGTGATCATGGTGCTTGCCCTGGCGGTGTTCGGCGCCTGGATGCTGTTTCCCAGCTTCATGAATATGGTGGGTACCGCGATCCACAGTGTGCTTCCGCTGACCTTGCCCAGCACCGGGCTTGCCGCAGCCCTGATGGCGACTATCGCCACTTTAGTGATCGCTTGTCCCTGTGCTCTGGGTCTGGCAACTCCCACCGCTCTGATGGTGGGCTCCGGAATCGGTGCCAACAAAGGCATCCTGATCCGTAGCGGTGAGGCTTTGCAGCGTATGAAGGATGTGGATACGATTCTTTTGGACAAGACCGGAACCCTGACGCATGGGAAACCGGAGCTGCTGAAGATCGAAAGCTACAGCGGCACGGAGGAGGAAAACCTTGCCCTTGCCTACTCTCTGGAGAGTTCCAGCGAACACCCTCTGGCGATGGCGATCAAGAATGCGGCGCAGGCTAAAAGCTTGCAGCAGTTATCGATCACGAACTTCAGTGCCAGCCCCGGACGCGGAATTTCGGCAGAAATCAGCGGCAAAACATATCAATTGGGCAGTAGCGGCTGGATGCGGGAAATCGGCGTGAATGGCGAGATCAAGACAGATCCCGAGCTGGCTTATGCGGGTAAGATCTATCTGGCAGAATCCGGCAATATCCTGGCGCAATTCTATGTGGCAGATACCATTCGCGAAGAAGCTCTGGGGATGGTGCAAGCCTTTATCAAAAAAGGCATCCGCCCCTACATGATGAGCGGAGATAATTTGGACACCGCGCATGCGATCGCCGCGAAATGCGGGATCAGCGATGTGATGGCGAATGTTTTGCCGGCAGACAAGGCGGGAAAAGTGAAAGAACTGCAGGCGCAAGGCAGGGTGGTGGCTATGGTGGGAGACGGCATCAACGACGCTCCGGCGCTGAAACAAGCGGATATCGGCATCGCGATGGGCATGGGCACGGATATCGCCATCGAAGCGGCTGATATCACTATCCTGAGAGGGGATCTGAACTTGATCCCGCTGGCGCAAAAGCTCTCGGTGGAGACCTTTGCCAAGATCCGCCAAAACCTGTTTTGGGCGTTCTTCTATAATCTGGTGGCGATTCCCCTGGCGGCGTTCGGGGTGCTGCATCCGGTGATCGCGGAGATCGCCATGGCGCTGAGCTCTGTAACGGTGGTAACAAACGCGAATCTGCTGCGGCGGAAGTTTAGTTCTTAGGAACCTCGCTCGTCAAATGTGGGTGCGGCTTTTTCGCCGCACAGGTACCCCGCCCATCCTCGGGAGTGGCAGCGTGAATTCGGAGATAAGTCCCAGCGGGACGTTATTGTGCGCCTGTGAGCGATACAT
>DHVK01000021.1 GCA_002412625.1 Cloacimonetes bacterium UBA5210 | reverse complement strand
TACACCAACATTTGGGACTCAACAACAACTCCCGGGGCGGGGGTTGAAAAACAAATAGCACGCAGATAACGCAGATAGCTCAGATTTAGTCTGGAGTTACGCCTCTCCCGCGGCGTTTTGCTGTAGTTTAGAACCAGTCATACGTGGAACTCACGTGATGATTGCCACACAAACAGAACGACCGGCACGAATACCGGTCGTTCATTACATTTATCAGATTGTTTAGTGATGTTTGTGAGTAACTTCTTCCACTACTTGACCAGTGCTGATTGAGCGCTTGAAGTAATAGGTATGCAGAAGTTTCTGCGCCAAAGGTGAGTTTGGCGCACCCAGGAAGCGTTCATAGATTCTTGCAACTTCCGGGTTTTGGTGCGATTTACGCACAGGCAGCGAGCGATCTTCTTCATACAAGGAAAGACCTCGGCGCGCGCGCGAAGCGATATCATTGCCATAAGGCTGTCCGCCGCCACCCACACAACCGCCGGGGCAAGCCATGATTTCGATGAAGTGCCAGGGAGATTCGCCTTTGGTCTTCAGCCCTTCGCGAACCTGGTCCATCACGATACGAGCGTTGCTGAGGCCGTGAGCCACGGCTACTTTGAGATCGCCAAAACCGGGGATGTTCACGGAAGCTTCTTTCACGCCTTCGAATCCGCGTACGGCTTCGATTTCCACGTTCTCCAGTTCTTGCCCGGTAACGAGCGTGTAAGCGGAACGAATTGCCGCTTCCATCACACCGCCGGTGGCGCCAAAGATGGTTCCGGCTCCGGTGTAGAAACTCATGCCTTCATCCGGTTCTTCTTCGGCGATATTAGCGAAGTCGATGCCGGCTTCTTTGATCATGCGCAGGAATTCACGGGTGGTGAGCACATAGTCTGTATCCTGATAACCGCTATCGCTAAGTTCCGGACGGCGGGCTTCGAACTTTTTGGCTGTACAAGGCATGATTGCCACAGAGACGATCGTGGCAGGGTCGATGCCGTGTTCTTCAGCATAATAAGTTTTGGAAAGCACACCAAACATGCTCATCGGGGATTTTGCCGTGGATACGCAATCCGCAAGATCCGGATAGTAGGTTTCCATGAACTTGATCCAACCCGGAGAGCAAGAAGTGATCAAGGGGCGTTTTTCGCCGGCTTTCAGCTTGGTCACGCATTCGGTACCTTCTTCCATGATGGTCAGGTCAGCAGTGAAGTTTGTATCCATAACGCTGTCGAAACCGATCTTACGCAGGGCGGCATACATCTTCTTGGCAGTCACACTACCGAAGGGCATACCGAATTCTTCGCCAAGGGAAACGCGAATGGATGGGGCTTCCTGAACGATCACGTGTTTGCTGGGATCCAAGATAGCATCCCAAACCGCGTCAACTTCACTCTTTTCACGCAGAGCGCCTGTGGGGCAATAAACAGTGCACTGTCCGCAATTCACACAGGGGCTCTGAGCCATGCCCATGCCAAAAGCGGTGGTTACTTCACTGCCAATGCCGCGATCGCTATTGGTGAGCGCATAAACGGTCTGCACGTCGTTACAAACGGTGATGCAGCGCCCGCAAGCGATACACTTGTTAGGGTCGCGAATGATGGAGGGGGAGCTGTAGTCAACTTCCTTCTTGTCCAGGATGTTGGGCAGAGCTTCGGGATCCACTCCGAGGTTGTTGGCCAGGGTTTGCAGTTCGCACTTGTTGTTGGCAGTACAGGAGGGGCAGACCACTTCGTGATTGGAGAGAATCATTTCGATGAGGGTTTTACGGTATGAGCGCAGCTTCTTGCTATTGCTGTGAATCTTGATTCCTTCTGATACGGGTGTGCAGCAGGCACGTTTGGGAATTGGGTTCCCTTCGATTTCTACAACACACACACCGCAGTTCGCAGTCGGGGGAAGGTCGGGATGGTAGCAGAGTCTGGGAACATATATTCCGTGTTTGTCCGCAGCTTCGATGATAGTCATGTTATCCGGAACTTCCAGGTGATGACCATCAATCCAAACGTTGACGTTTTTAGCCATAATTCTATTCCTCTTGTCTTATTTTTGAGTTATCGCGATGAATTCATCACGGAAGTTATCTATTGCACTGCGAATGGCCATGATGGGGGATTGACCCAAAGCGCAGAATGAAGTCTGTTGCATCGTATCAGCGATAGTGAGCATGAGTTCCACGTCGTCCATCGTACCATCACCTTTCTTGAGTTTGGTGATCAGACGATAGAGCTGTTGAGTACCGGTTTTGCATGGAGAACACTTTCCGCAGGATTCATGGCGGAAGAAGCGCAGAATGCTCCACAGCATGTCCACAATGCTCTGATGCTCGTTCATAACCAGAATGGCACCGCTGCCAAGAACCGCTGAGTATTGGTTGAGGCTGGCCAGATCCATCTTCACATCCAGGAGACGTTCCGAGAGAATCATGCCTGCCGCGCCACCGACGAGAGCCGCTTTGAACTTGAAGCCCTTCTTCATGCCGCCGGCATAGTCGTTGATAATGGTTCTAAGCGTGGTTCCCATATCTACTTCGCAAAGCCCGGGATAAGCCACATCGCCGAGGATGGTATAAACCTTGGTCCCGGTGCATTCCGGAGTGCCATACTTCTTGTATTCATCAGCCCCTTTGGAGATGATGAAAGGCACGTTTGCCAGAGTTTCCACGTTGTTTACCACCGTGGGTGCCTGCCACAGGCCTTTGACGCCCGGGAACGGGGGTTTCCAGCGAGGGTGACCGCGGTTTCCTTCCAGGGATTCGATCAGGGCTGTTTCTTCTCCGCACACATAGGCTCCGGCACCGATCTTGATCTCGATATCCAGATCAAAGCCGCTTTCGAAGATGTTTGTGCCGATGATGCCATAGTTCCGGCAATCATCAATCGCTTTTTGTAAGCGGTGGATGCAGAGCTTATATTCGCCACGAATATAGATGTATGATTTGGTAGCACCAATGGCACGGGCACAGATCATGATGCCTTCCAGCAGTTGATGCGGGTCGCCCTCCATGATCAAGCGGTCTTTGAATGTTCCCGGTTCACCTTCGTCGGCGTTTACCACCACATACTTCTGTTCGGCTTGCAGCGGAGCCGTGAAGCTCCATTTGACGCCGGCGGGGAACCCTGCGCCACCACGGCCGCGCAATCCGGAATTCTTTACTTCTTCAATAATCTGCTTGGGCTCCATCTGGGTAAGGGCCTTTTCCCAAGCTTCATAGCCACCGGTGCCGATGTAGTCGTCAATGCTTTCAGGATCGATGATGCCGGAATTGCGCAAGACAATGCGCTTGCTGTAGTTCAGCTTGGGGCTGAACTTTCCGGCAGATTCCAGCATCAGACTCGCTACGGGGCGGCCTTTCAGAAAGTGCTCTTGCACCAATTCCGGGATGTGTTCTTCCTTCAGGTTTTCGTAGTTGACGTTCTCGGGATATACAGTGAGGCAGATGCCTTTCCCGAAAAAGCCGAGAGGACCTGTTTCAAGCAGGTTGATCTCTTCACTTAAACCAGCTTTGCTGAGTTCTGCCCGAAGGGCTCTTACAAAGCTTTGCACACCGGCTGCGACGGAGGTTTCGTTGATGCCAACCAACACATGAGAGCGATAGTACTTCATCAGCTCCTCCCTCTAAGTTTCTCGATGATGTCTTCCACTTTCTCTTCGGAGAGATCGCCATAGACATCGTCATTGATCATCATTACCGGCGCATTGCCGCAAACTCCCAGACACGCGCAGAGTTCCAGAGTGAACTTGCCGTCTTTGGTGGTTTCGCCAACACCGGTGCCCAGAATTGTCTTCAGCTTGCGCAGGATGTTCTCGCTGCCCTTGATGTAACAAGGCGGTGATTCACATAGGCGGATGATGTTCTTTCCGCGGGGGGTGGTGGAATACATAGAGTAAAAAGTCAGTACTCCATATATGTGGTTCTCTGGCAGCTTAAGATATTCGGATATTGCAGTTACTGCTTCTTGAGAAATGTAGTGCTGCGGATGAGTATCCTGAATCTCGTGCAGGATATAGATCAAGTTATCCTTGGTGGGGGCGTATTTAGCGCAGATTTCTTTGTACATATGTTCCCCTTAATCTTCGTAATGCTGAGCGGCTTTCGCCATTTGGGCTCTGTGAGCCACTATTTCGGGATGCATCCCGGGAACTTTATCGATGGCCTTCACAGGACATACATCAAAGCAGTTTCCGCATTTCACACAATCGATCTGATGGATTGTGTATTTGTCCTCGCGTGAACCGCTAATGCAGGTTGTAGGGCATTTGCGGGCACACAGAGAACAGCCGATGCATCTGTCTTTGTCGATATCAAAGTGCATCAGATCCAGGCATACCTTTGTGCTGCAGCTATGATCCCGAATGTGCGCTTCATATTCATCCCGGAAATATCGGATGGTAGAGAGCACGGGGTTAGGAGCAGTTTGCCCCAATCCGCAAAGCGAGAGTTTGCTGATGGATTCTCCCAAGCGTTGCAGTTCTTCGATATCTCCCTCGCGGCCTTTACCAGCGCAAATGCGTTCCAGGATTTCCAGCATCTGTTTCAGTCCGATGCGGCATGGTGAGCATTTGCCGCAGGATTCTTCCACGCAAAACTCCATGAAGAATTTGGCTACGTTTACCATGCACTTTTCATCATTCATCACGATAACGCCACCGGATCCCATCATGGCTCCGCGTTCTTTCAGGCTTTCATAATCCACGGAAGTATCCAGATGGTCAACCGTGAGGCAGCCCCCGGAGGGTCCGCCCAATTGCACTGCTTTGAACTTGTGGTCGCCGTTCATGCCGCCGCCAACATCAAAGATCAGTTCGCGCAGTGTGATTCCCATGGGAACTTCTACCAGCCCGGTGTTTCTGATGTCACCGGTGAGGGCGAACACTTTGGTGCCTTTGGATGTTGCGGTGCCCATGCTGGAGAACCAGGCGGCACCTTTGCGGAATATGGTGGGGATGTTGCCGAAGGTTTCCACGTTGTTCACCACAGTGGGCTTGCCCCAAAGACCCTGCACCGCAGGATATGGAGGCTTGGGTGTGGGGTTGCCGCGCATTCCCTCGATGGAGTGGATCAGCGCGGTTTCTTCACCGCAGACAAAAGCACCGGCACCGGTGCGTACTTCAGCATCGAAACAGAAGCCGGAACCAAAGATATCAGAGCCCATCAGGCCCACTTCTTTGGCTTGTTCTATCGCCATTTTAATGCGTTTGATGGCCAGCGGGTATTCCGCGCGGATATAGAAGAAACCGTTGGTCGCGCCCATAGCGAAGGCAGCGATCATCATTCCTTCCAGAATGCGATGCGGGTCACCTTCCAAGAGGGAGCGATCCATGAACGCGCCGGGGTCACCTTCGTCACCATTGCAGATGACGTACTTCTGGTCAGCGTTGTTATCATGAACCATCTGCCATTTGATGTGAGTGGGGAATCCTCCGCCACCACGTCCGCGCAGACCGGATTCCTTGACCACATTGATCACATCCTGCGGTTTCATTTCGGTCAGAATGGTTCCCAAGGCTTCATAACCACCGGTAGCGATGTATTCATCAAGGCTTTCGGGATCGATGTAACCGCAGTTTTCCAGCGCCACTTTCACTTGTTTCTGATAGAACGGAACGTCTTTTTGCGCCTGGATGGTCTTTTCTTCTTCATGAAGCATCAGGCGGTTTACCGGGCGGCCCTTTACAAAGTGCTCGGCTACTATTTCGGCAACATCTTCGGGAGTCACTTTCTTGTAGAAGATGCCTTCGGGATAGATAACCATCACGGGGCCGTAGTCGCAGGGACCCATACATCCGGTTTCGATGATGTTTACTTCGGTTGTCAGGTTGTGCTCTTTGAGCACTTCATGAAAGCGTTCTTTGATCTTGTGCGCGCCGGCTGATACACAACCGGATCCGCAGCAGATCAAGAGGTCAATACGTTTCAGAGACATTCACTTCCTCCTGTTTTAGTTGCCGGTAGCGACAACATAATCGGAGACGACTCTGCCATTTACGATGTGCTCGACTACTACCTTTTTAACCTTGTCCGGATTCATGTTTCCGTATGTAACTTTGGGTTTGTCCTCTTCGATGAGGTCTACCACCGGTTCCATTGAAGAGAGACCCTTTTCGCCGGTCTGAGTTACCAGAACGTCGGTGAGGTTTCTTGCTGCAATCTCTTCCAGGAAAGTCTTCATCACTTCACGGGCACCCATCGCGATACCGGATGTTCCCATCCCGACCACGATTTTAATGCGCACGTTTCCGCCACGAAGTTTCATATCTTCCTGGGCTTTTTCACGGATTTTCTTAAGGTCTGCCAGTGTCTTCATCAGACATCCTCCATGTTTGTATTTTGTATTCCTTCAAATAATGATTGGTCTATGTATTCAATAACATCCGGGTATGTGAGCGGGATATCGCCCAGTTCTTCCCGGATAGCTTTGGTATCGAAGTGAAAGCCCAGTTCCTGGGATTTATCGCGGTACAAAAGGTGGATGAAGAAATCCACATCCGCATGCCCGATGATGGCTCCTAAGAGGGTATCTTTCAGGTTTCCCAGGGGCATTCTGTCGATATGATCCAGAGGGAAATCCACAGTGAGCACGGTTCCGAAACCGGGTTCACTGGCCATTTTAAACGTTCCGCCTACGAGTTCCGCATTTTGTCTGAATAGCGGGATGCCCAAGCCGACTTTCTTTACCCTCTCCGCTTTGGATGTATAGAAAGGATCCTGGGCTTGCTGCAAAGTGTGCGCATCCATTCCCGAGCCATCGTCTTCAACGATGATCCGCAAGCGATTCTTGATGACATTGTTGATCACGCGCACCTTGACACATCTGGCTTTCGCTCGCACGGAGTTCTCGATGATGTCCAGCAGGTGCAAAGAGATGTCTTGCATTATCTTTACTCGTAACGGGAAAGGATGTCTTTGATTTTGTCCTTGTTGTCGATTCTACCGAAAGTATCTTCTCCGATCACAAACACAGGCGCCAGCGAGCATGCACCCACGCAACGCACGGCGCTCATGGTGAAGCGTCCGTCCTTGGTAGTTTCGCCCATATTGACACCGAGCTCGTCTGAAAGCATCTGAATCAAGCGTGGCGCGCCCTTCACGAAGCATGCGGTTCCGGTGCATACATTCAGGGTGTATTTACCGCGGGGGATCATAGAGAAGAAGTTGTAAAACGTTACCACGCCATAGATTTTGCTGGCGGGAATATCCATTTTCTCAGCGATAAACTCCTGCACTTCGATCGGCAGGTATCCAAAAATCTCTTGCGCAATCCTCAGAACCTCGATCAGCGGGTTGCGCAGATCCTTCTTTTCCTGAATTGCTTCGGCCAGGCGATCGTATAGCCTGTTTGTGTCTTGAGCTATGGCTTCCATAACTCCTCCTTGTCTATATTCAATTTCATGTAAAGTCTATGTATCTGCCATCTGTCTCTTGGGCTGCCAGGATCAGTTCTTTGGCGCTGGCTTGTTCTATCCGGAGCATGCAAATTCCGGGCCGAAGATCTGCCAGATAGTGGGCATCGCTGGCTCTCAGAAAGGCTTTGCGTTCCATTTCCGGATGTTCAGCGCGGAAATCCGCCAGGTTCAAACCAGCGGTGATACCCAGGATCGGGAATTCCGGGTACTCCGGTAAAAAACCCAATTGGGAAAGGATGCTGTTTACCTGTGCATCCACATGCGCGGGCACGGCAAGTCCGCCAAAAGCCAGCACTTTCTCGGTGGCAGTGGCGATATCCCACATCGAGGAATTTATCAGAGCACGAGATTCCACTCTCAAAATGTTCTCATTTTCGTCAATGATTACTTGGTCTCCAAAGAAATCCGGATCGTTCTGCAATGGCAAAAGCGAATCATAGAGTTCCGCGTCAAAGGCCTGAGCCTGATCCGGGTCGTCAAAATACGCCAGCAGATGGATCTCTTCCATGGTTTGGATCTCCACGCCCCAGGTAAATGCCAAGCCGGCTTTACGAGCCGCGGCTTCATAAGCGGGGCAATTTGCCATGATGTTATGATCCGTAATGGCAAACCACTCTATCTTAAGCTCTTGCAGCCTGTTCACCAGGGCAGAGGGGCTCATCTCCAAACCGCCACAGGGAGACAACACACTATGTATATGCAGGTCGGCGCTGATCAGCCGCATGGACAGTAGATTACAGCCCCAGGGTGTTATACAGAATCCCGGTCAGGGTGAAGGTGTCGTGATTGCTGCTGATCAAGCAAATGCCTTCTTCCAGAGCCTTATCACAGACTGCCGCGTCCGGGATGTTGCCTTTGGAAAAGATAATCACGGGGATCCCGGTCATCGAAGCAACGGCGATCACATTCAGGTGTCGCATTATGGTGATCCAAGCCTGGCCGGGTTTGGCCGAGCCCATCACATCGCTCAACATATCGCTCACATAAGCGCCGGAAATCTCGATGGTTTCGGGGTCGATCGCGGGAGTATGGTTTTTCCCGTCGATTTTGGCAATGTATTCACTAAGTTTTGTCATATCTATATCCTTGAGTGTTTTAATCTTCGTCTTCGTCACCCGGTTTGTTGCGCTTCAGAACCACACAATCATCCAGCGAGGCCTTGCCCAAAACGATATCCTCTGCCAGAGCATAGCAGGTTGGGCTGCCGCAGGCACTGCAGTTCAGGCCGGGTAGCATGGTTAGAAATTCGTTTATCTTCTTCATCTTTTGGATGGCTTTCTTGATATCTTTGTCCAGCTCCATGATCGGGCGTGGCGCCAGCGGGGTCACCGCAAACTCACCCGCCTCATACAGCCGTTCGAGTTCCTCCACATGGATTATCTTGTTATCCGCGTCTTTGCTCATCTTTTTGATGCGGCTCATCGCCACAAATGGGTTCTCCACATTCAGGCAGCCGCCTACGCAACCATTGGTGCAACTGCGCAAGACAATGTAATCATATTGGTCCAGATAGTGATCTTCCACGCGGGAGAGGATGTCCATCACATTGTCTGTGCCATTCACGCTAAGCGCGCGGATATCATCTGTATCCACCAGTTCCGCTTGAACGCCGGAGAGTGCCCAGGTCAGTCCCTGGGGATAAGTATCGATTTCGATGGGATTGTTCTGCACGCTCTTGATGATCTCGCGCACCTTTCCATAGATCATTCCGGTAGAGAAGGCGCCATCCTGCAGATGCTTGTACGCGCCTTCCGGCTGGTGTACTGCCGTTACATGGGCTACACAGGGCACGATCAAAAAGATACCGATTTCATCATCGTTAAGGTTGCTTTCTTTGGATATCCGATCCCGCAGAAAGCGGGTCAAAATGCTCATCGGCGCTTCGTGGTGAAAGAGATTGGGCAAAAGGGAGGGGTACTTCACCTGGATCAGGCGGACCACTGCCGGGCAATTGCTGCTCAGGATGGGGCGTTTATCCCGGTTTTCGCGGATGTATTCGCGGATCACGCTGATCATGAAATCCGTTACCATTGCTTCCTCTGCCACTTCATCAAAGCCAAGCTGCAAAACTGCCTGTTTGGCATTGGCATAACTGATGTCTTCGGAGAACTGACCAAAGAAGCTGGAGGAGATGATCGCCACGCGATATTTAAAGTTCTTGATGATATCCAGGGGGTCGCTGGAAGGGATGATGGCATGGAATTCGCAAACCGTCACGCAGTTCCCGCAATCCACGCAACGATTGGGGTCGATGGTGGCTTTGCGGTCTCGCACCCGGATCGCCTCGGTGGGGCAGACCCTCACGCAGGCGGTACACCCGGTGCAGTTGTCTTCCAGAATCTGGATGGCATGGAAGTACTTGCTATCTTTCTTGTTCATCGTTTTCTAAGCAAAGAAAATGATAAATTCAACTAAGGTGGAAGAGCCTTTCTCGGACACAATGTGCATCGCGTCACTGTTCTTTTTGATGTTTGGCAAGCCCAAGCCCGCGCCAAAACCAAGCTCCCGGACCAAGTCATCGGCTGTGGAAAAGCCGGGCACCATCGCCTGTTCGATGTCTCCGATGCCGGGACCCTCATCCTCAAACCGGACATGGATCAGGTCATCAAAGACCGCGCTGTGCATCACGCCGCCTTGTGAATGGGCGGCCACGTTGATTTCCGCTTCATAGGAGGCAACCGCAATGCGGCGCAACACGCCGGACTCCACACCCAGGCGTTTCAGCAGATTTTTCACTTCGGAAGAGCCCTTGCCGGCGGTATTGAAATCCTTTTCGGGGACAGTAAACATCATATCCACTTCTGATTCACCGTTGTTAGTCAGAAAGGATTGCACTTTCTCCTCAAAGCCCTCGGCTATATACCAATATTCTGCCATAATCGCTTAAATCTTACAGCTGCGCAGCCCGGCATTAAACAAAATGCCGCTGCAACGATAGAGGGTGAATTTGGTGGTAATAATAGGTAGGCCACGCTCGGAAGCCATGTCAATAACGTCTTCAAGGGGGCGTTTGCCGCGCACAAAGATGATGCCGGTAAGATCGATCATGTCGCTAAGGCGGATAACTTGGTTGTTTGTGAGCCCGGTGAGGAGTAGGGTGGGTTCTTTGGTGCACATTAGAATATCTGAGATCATGTCCGACGCAAACGCGCAGGGTACATCTCTATCCAGATCTGCTTCAGGGAAAAGCACTTCGCCTTCAAGCAAAGTAACGATATCTCTTAGAGTCATTCAATTTTCACCTTGTGATTTTTCTAAAGTTCACACTCAGCGGAGCGCTGATATCAGTCAAGCGAAATTGTTTGAATCTCACCTAAATAGTCTGCCAGACCGATCAAAAGTCTCAAGCTTCTTAAGCCTTTGCTTAAGCCTTACTCTGTGAACTAAGCTGGGATCAAGCTGATCTTGAGCCTTGATTCTGCTATGGTCATACGATGATAACGGCTTTATATCAGCTTAATTTCGAGCTGAGTAATAGTGTAAGGCGGGCTGGTGAATCTCTGAAAGCTGCTCTCGCGCTTGGTCGTGGCTGTAGCCGTTACATGATTACATTGTACAGAACTCTGCCCAAAAGTAGGATCAAAGCCAGGATGAATACTTGTTTGATGAGCTTGTTGCCACGCAGAATTACCATTTTGGAACCCAGCAGATTGCCCGCTATGCCGCAAACAGCGGCTGGAATGGCGATCGCGTACCATATCTGTCCGGCGCGGGCAAAAGTGAGCAATGCTGCCACGTTTGAAGCCAGATTTACCACCTTGGCGTTCCCGTTTGCCCGCACAAAATCATAATGCAGCAGCGCGGAATAGATGAGGATCAGGAAAGTCCCCGTTCCCGGGCCAAAAAAGCCGTCATAAAAGCCCACAACGAAGCCGGCAAGAGCTCCCAAAGATAAACGATAACCCAGTTTCAACAAATCAGCACTATCGTGAAAGCCCATTTGCTTGCGGATCAGGGTGATAACGGTGATCAGCGGGATCAGTACGATCAGCAGGTAATTCAGAAACTTGGCGGAGACGATCAGCGCGGTGCTGGCGCCCAGCCAGGAACCGAGCAGGGCTAGCGCGGCACTGATCAGCGCCACCGGCAGATCGATCATCTTTGCCCGGAAGAACCGGGTGGTGGAAAACACCGTGCCACAACAGGACGAAAACTTGTTTGTGCCCAAAGCCATGTGGGGCGGGATCCCCGCGCTCCAATAGGCGGGCAGGGAGATGAGTCCGCCACCTCCTGCAATGGCATCGATGAAGCCGGCTAAAAAGATGAAGGGTAATACTATCGCGTAGTCCAATGGGCTCAGAATGAAGCTCATGCTAAAGTTCCGCCTTAAATTCCAATTTGAGGTTGTGTGTGCCGTTATCCTGGGGATATTTACCGAAGCGATATTCCATGCTAACCGAGCTGAAGTCGTTGATTCGATAGATGGCGGACAGTGTGGCATCACCCAGCATTCCTTCTCGCTTTTGCGGCAGAAAGAGCAGGTAGTCATCTCCGGCCCGAAAGTTGTAGCCGAGGTTTGCTCTGGCCGAAATCCGATATTTCTGCATAAACACACTGCGTAGCGAGGGGGAGAGGTAGATGTTACGGATCTGATAAGAACTATCTGCTCCCTGTTGTTTGCCATCCTCGGAACTAGCCCCGCTTTCGATCTGAAGCGTGCTCTGCGGGTTAAGCACTTTTTCCACCAATACCGAGCCGCGCACAATGCTGATCTCAGAGCTGTAGCGGCTTTCCTGCTGGTTTTCTTGTCCCAGACTGAAGCGTGTGTTCAGACCATAGAAATTCCGGAAATCCACTTGCAAGTTCTGTCGGCTGTCTTTGCCCCGTTCCTGGATCTGGTAGCGTTGATCCAGATTCCGGTTGTGTTCCAGGCTGAGATTGCCGATAATGCGGCTTTTATAGATGTCCAGCCAGAAGTTTTGCAGCCAGGATCGGCGGGCATAGATGGAATCCGAATTGTAGGAGTAATCCGGCAAAAAGATGTAGCTTTGCCATTTGTTCGCTTGATCTGTCTGTTCATTCGCGCTTAGGCTGAGATCACTGTGAAGCCTTTGCCAGATCGGCGAGCTGAAGTATTGACCCGGTTTCAGGTAGATGCTGGCATTGCCGGAAAGCTCTGTGGACAAGCTTCCCGTGGGGGAGGTGATGTATTCATAGATATATTCGCCACTGTCGATCATGACCCCGGTGCTGTCGTAGATGCCCTGCGCCGTACCGACCCAGACCAATTCCCGGATTCTGGGGTAAAACTCGGTTTGATTCAATTGGTAATTGGCATACAGGCTAAATGCGCCTTTCAGAATACTGTGTCCGGAGCGGTAGTTAAAGAGGTCATAGTTGCTTTTTGGCTGAGTCTCGCTTAGCGGATTGTTCAGCACTCTGTGGCTGAAATCCAGATCCATTCTGTGGTTCTCAAAGTTGCTGCTGTGTCTGATGGCATAAGTTTGCTGAGAGTTCAGCCTTTGCCAATCTTCCAGCTTGACACTGGTGTCGTCCGCAGTATAAGATATTGAAGTAATCTGGCCTTGGGTCTTGAGGTCCAGCCCGGGTTGCCAGCGGATCAGTCTGGTGCCCCCAATGGCGGGATCATCATTCTCCAATCCCGAATACAGGGCTGCCATCCGCAGTTCTAAGAGCCTGTATTGCCAGCCCAGATCCGCGCTGTGATACATCAAGAGGCTGTTGACGGTGCCTTCCTGCAGTGAAACTGTGTTGCTCAGCCGAAGATATGGGATCCAGCCGTGGTTCTGGTTTTGGGATGTGAAGCGCAGGGCTTTTTGGGTGTAACGGTCATCCCAGTCCTTGTAACGCACCAGCAATTCCGGCTTGATAAAGGAACCCAGGTAGGAAAGATTCAGATCCAGATTGCTCATCGCGAGCGAATCCGTATCTGCCAGTGCCGCGAAATCGTGTTCCGGAGCGCCATCACTGCCAAAGCGATAGGTATCGGCAAAGCGCCGGGTCGCATCCAAACGCGCGGTAAGTGGCTTCCCCTCTTGCTTATACGCCAGCCAAGCTGAAACGATTCCGGCTGCATTGTCTTCATCATCCCGGGAGGACAGGGTATTCATATCGTTGTAACTATAGAGCGCGTCGATGCCGCTGTGCAGCAGTTCACCCGTGTAGGCCAGGCTTAGCTCCAGATTACTGCGCAAGGCCGGGGCAACGATGATCTTCACCGGATGCCACGCCCCTTGCTGGATGCCCACATAGCGATAGCGGCCAATGGAAAACTGCTCGTAATCTCCCGACCCGGGGCCAACATAACTGAAAGCCACATTGTAGATGGCAGTGGAATCTCCCGGAGCATATTCATAATAAGGGTTACCCAGGGTGTCTGTGAGTAAAGTGTAGTTCCCGCTACCGGGTTCGGTAATCACCACACCATCGGTGTAAACCGGGTTATCCCCTGCGAGGGCCAGACTGTCCAGATCCTGGGGGCTGAAGTTGAAGAGCAGCGGGTGCTTTTTGGAATCCGCCTGGTGAACAAGATGGTGGCTGAGGCTCAGACGCTCAGAGAGCATCAAGCGGGAATTGCTATAGTAAGAGGATTGTCTGTAGTTTTCGTCAGAGTACTGGAAGATGGCATTAACGGAGTTCAGCGAACTCACCATGCGGCGGAACATCACCGAGCCTTCACTATAGTCTATATAGTAATCCGTTCCGCGTTCCAGAAGCTGGCCGTCCAGGTAGATCTGTTCTGTGCCGGCAACCACGATGAAGCTACGCTGTGTGCTGTTCGGGCTCAGATAGTAGGGTCCCTGTTTGCCATCGATGATTATGATTGTCATGGCAGTGCTTTTGCCGGATGCGGCGCTGAAAGCGGCTGAGAACTCGTTGTTCCCCGTGTATGAGGCCGCGATGCCTTCCAACTTGGTAAAATAGTTCAGATAGCGGCTGCTCGCGTAGTGCAGTTCGAGATCGCCCATGCCCAGTTCCCAGCGTTTACCATTTACTCTGATAAAGACCTGATCCAGGCTGGAAAGCTCTTTACTATCGCCTTCCGGGCTCAATTTGCTCTGACTGTCAGAGAGTTGAGCCGTGATCTGCACATTTGGCGCAAGCTCTCCGCTGAGATTCACATACAGAGACTGCAACAGATCTGTCTCGCCGGATTCGGAGAAACTGAGCGAGAAGGTTTTACTTCCGCTGATGATGAGATTGCTGCTTTGCGCGAACCAGTCGGAACCATTGGGTCCGGGAAGCACGGCGAGAGTATCCGTCAACACAATCCGCCGGTATGTCTGGCGTTTCGCGCTTAGCTCCGGCGGGATCACCAAATAGCTGATCAAGAGACGTGTGGTCTGTATGGGTCGCAGAAGCTTCAAGCTTCCGGTTTTGTAGTTTATTGTGTAATCCACATCCTTGACCAAGAGGAGGGTGTCACTCTGCACGCTTTCAGAGAAGTTAACGATGTTGGGGTGGTTTAGCTTGTATTCAGAAGTTCCGGTGATGAGCTGCAGGCTTTCCTCAATCACAAAGTCTGAGGCCATAAGCGGGGAAAGAATGCAGATTGCCAGAATAGCCCACAGGCTACGCACGCGCATCATCAAAGTGAATGGATTACAAAAGTAACTACTCCCCAAACGATGAAATCCATATCCTCCGTGATGCGGATGGGCTCAAACTCCTCGTTCTCGGGAATCAACCAATATTGCCCGCCTTCAATGCGCAAGCGTTTCAGGGTAAGTTCATTATCCACGATGGCAATTATCACCATGTTGGATTGAGCTTCCAAAGCACGGTCCACTATCAGCAGGTCTCCGGGCTGGATGCCGGCGCCGATCATGGAGTATCCGTCGGCATACATGAAGAAGGTAGAGGAAGGGTGTCGGATCAGGTGTTCGGACAGATCCAGAGTTCCTTCGATATAGTCCTGAGCCGGGGAGGGGAAACCAGCCGGGATGATGGCACCGATCAGGGGATGCACGATCTTTCTGCCTTCTACATAAGTATAGATGGCTTTGATTGAACCGTCCGTCTTCAGCTTCTTCATCCTAAAAAGTGGCGGACGAAACAAGGGTTTCGCCCGCCGGCTGTGAAATGCTATATTACTTGATGTTTTTAAGGATGTTCTGAGCTTGCGCGCCGTGTCTGGGATCGTTTACGATGCGTTCCAGGTCGGCCTTTGCGGCAGCATTGTTCTTTTGCTGGAAATAGGCTACACCGCGCAACATTCGGGCGTCGGAGTTGTTGGGCTCTTCACTGAGGACGATGGTGCTGAAATTGATTACCCGGTTCCAGTTTTTGGCTCCATTGTAGTGAGCCGCAAGAACCAGGGCAAGCCTGGAATCCGGCTTCACATCCACGGATTTCTCGAAGTATTCGATCTTCTTGGCGTTGTTTTTGAGTTGGTCATAATTCTGACCAATCTGAGTAAACGCGATCGCAAGGAGATCTTGTGAAGGGTTGGTGGCAGCCAGCTTTTCCAAGTAAGTATTGGATTCTGCCCATTTGCTGTTGGCACGGTAGAAGTTGCTGATGCGGGTAAACATGTCAGCGTCCGGACGTAAAGCTTCTGCCTTCTTATATGCGGCTTCAGCTTTTACATAGTCTCCGGATTGGGCATAGCCTTCGGCAAGCATGATAAACGCTGAAGCGTCTTTCGCGACGGTGGCGTAATCTTCCAAAACCTGAAAGGCGCGGGCGCTATCGTTCAGATCGTCCTTCAGAATGAAGAATTTCTGATTCAGAAGTTCCGCGTTATTGGGTTCCATTTCCAGAAGCTGGTCATAGTATCCCAGAGTGGCTTCGAAGTTTCCTGCATTCCTGGAGGCGATGGCCAGGTTGTTCAAAGTACCTTTCACATAATCGTCCAGTTCTGCTTGGGTAATGCGTACCGGCACGTGATGCTTGTAAATGGCAAGCGCGGTTTCATAATGTTCAACTGCATTGCCATACATGCTCATTTCGATGTTTTCGAAGGCCAGGTCCACATGACTTTTGGCGATGTTCAGCTGCATGCTTTCGATGTTTTGATAAACAGAATCACTTTCTGCAGCAGTGGGAGCTGCTTCTGTGAAGAGAACAACAGCGTTTCCAAACGCTTCGATTGCCATTTCCAGCATGCCGTCTTCATAGAATTCGGCACCATCAGATGCAGCCTCGAGAGCCAAAGCAAGCGGGTTACGAACCGGCTCCGAGGCCACTTGAATCTGTTTATTTGAGGAGCAAGCGCTCAGGACAATCAACACGATCAGTGCGACAAGAGCGAGATATCTGTGATTTTGCATTAAATCCTCCAGTTTTTAATCTATGTACATAGTCTGGAGAAGGCAGATTTTGTCAACCTAAAAAAGGCTTTCACGCTTCGATGCAAAAAAAAATATAAAAATAAGTGTACCAAATTAAACAGACGATAATATGCTGTCTGTCAATCAAATAGCGCATACTATGGGAAGGCTGTAGCCATAAATGCAGGCCAAATAAGGTTCTACGCGTGTTTTTTTGGTTGACAGAAATTATCAATTCACTTTCGCTTAGCTTTATAATATCTCTAACGCTTATCCAAACTACAATAGGAGGTAAAATGAGCAGAGATGAATTAGTCAAAAAGATCGCGTCCGACGCCGGCGTCTCCCAAAAAGTAGCCGGTCTTGCACTAGCTGCCGTCTTGGATGGAGTCACCCAAACCCTGAAGAAGGGCGGCAAAGTTTCTCTGGTTGGTTTCGGTTCCTTCAGCGTTGCTCAACGCAAGGCTCGCAAAGGCATCAACCCCAAAACCAAAGCTCCTTTGAAGATTCCGGCACGTAAAGTTCCTGTTTTCAAAGCGGGTAAAAAACTGAAAGACGCTGTCAAAAAGTAATACTTCACGTTTTTGACACACAATTGGATAGGTGGAACCAGGTTCCGCCTATCCTCTTTTTTTGTCCGGGATCAGTGTCACTGGCATAGCCCTATATTCATTCGGAGTTTGACGTTTATAGAAAAATAAGCGTTACTACCATCCCTTGTACTCGCTTGATATACCCGTGGGTTGACAGATAAGTCCAACCACGTGTTAGTGAATAGCAAAGCCAGTCAGGTTCAGTCTGGATCAACTACATACTTGGGTATGATCCTGATCTATTCCTCCCCTGTCAACCGCGAATTATTGTTCCGGTTTTGACTAGATATCAAGCTAAGATCATGCTGTGGGCATCCGAGTATAACAGCATAATATCAGCTTTACCACAAAGTAATAAAAGGAGCCGGGAGCTAGGGTATGAAGTGTCTATCTAGCGAAACTATCCGGTGTTCATCCTGCTGTCAAACAAGCCAAGAGCCATATTCACTTTATTGCAGCAAAACCCTTCGGGATTAAAGAGAAAGATTTTGCTTTACAAGTTAGAGTGCTTTTCACAATATAGCAACCAGCTAGTTCCAAGGTTATTTGATTATATAGAAATATGGAAACGTCGGGCGTGCAAACGCTGCGGCACAAAACCAAACATCAAACACCCATAGGAGTCACAGCGATGAAACAAACTGTACTGATAGTCTTGCTTCTGACACTTATCTTAGGAGCTATCTCTTCCCTGAGCGCTCAAGGGAATACCCTTCCCTATGCCGGCGCCTCCAGAACCACACTCTTGTTCGAAGATTT
>DHVK01000040.1 GCA_002412625.1 Cloacimonetes bacterium UBA5210 | reverse complement strand
CGGAAAGTTCGTCCTGCAGCACCCACGGACCTTGCAGTTCCCAGGCAGAAGTTCCGGCTTCCCAGTTTTCACTGAAGAGCGTGGTGGCAGGGCTCAGGTTGAAGCTATGCTGCGTGTTTCCGGCGGGGAGGCTGACCTCGCCCAGATAGGGGTAATAGCCTTCAGAATAGATCTCGACGGGGTATTCGCCCTCAAAACCGTGATACACATAGTGGCCATCGATGGCAAGAGTATCCGGCACAAAGTCTTTGATAATGATCTGAGCAGGGATGCCGGTGCCGCCGGCGGTCACATAGCCGTGCATGATGGCGGGGGATTTGGGATCCAGCGCGATGTTGCGGGTGGTCCAGCTGCTGTTGTTTATGGTCACGTTGTCCAGGATGCGGTCCCAATAGCCCTTTTTGCGGGCGTGAAGACTGACGCTGCCCTGGGGCAGGGGCTTGAAAAATCTGCCGGTTTCAGCGAAACTGGTGCGGGGCGTAAACCACGGCGCATGGCGTTGGGGAATAATGATTTCGGCATCGAGGGGGGATCCTGTCACGCTGTCGGTGATATGCCCGGTTAGCATTGAACTGGAAGGCACGGCTGTGGAAAACATCAATGCCCGGTTCATCAGCCACCACACGCCGTTGGAGGCGCGCTGGATAGTGTTCAGCATCAAAGGCTCTTCCGGTTGCAGGTTGCGAGTACCCACTTCAATGAGCAGCTGGATGGTGCCGTATTCTTTGTACATCCAGTCGTGGAACGCGCCGCGCCGGCTGGCATTGGGGTAATACTCATAGTAGCCGCCGGATTCCTTTTGGATCTGATTCGCCACGCCTTGAGCGATGCTCTGAGCGAAGGCAAGATCCGGTGAGGGGCGCACATCTTTCCAGTTGAAGGAATAATAGACTTTTTCGGAGAAGTTGCCGGAGCGGGAGGAGTGCCAACAAATACTGAAGACAAACTTCTTCTCGTCCGAAAGTTGTTTGATGGCAGTGATTTCGCTCTCACTCATGGGGTAGGGACCGCGATAGTAGTCATACACTTCGGTGCCACCGGGCTGCATCAGGGTATCGCCATGCACCCAGTTGAAATCGAAATTACGGTTGATGTCCACGCCGTCGATATCGTAGCCCACCAAGGGGGAGAAATCGAAGATCCCGTTGCCGTTGTTGTCCCGCTTGTTTTTGCGGTAAGAAGTATCCATGTTTGAGGTCACCACGTTGTGCCCTTCGGGGTTAAGGGTGGGAATCCACCAGCTGTCAAGCTGATAAATCCACTGCGCATAAGGCGACATATCGCGGTTCTCCAGGATGTTCTGGATGTTGCTGAGGGTGATCTCCACGCCCAGGACTTCTTCGGCATGTACCTGCCCCACAAAGAGCATGGCGGGGCGTTCCCAGGTTCCTTCCACCTCGTCCGAGATCTGCAGTGCATAGATAGGTAGGGATTCTTCCTGAGAGTAGCCGATTAGGTGCACTTTGGCGATGTCGGGATTGGCGGCTTCCATCTGGAAGAGCATCGATGTGATCTCGTCATAAGTATGATAACATTCCGGCAAGGTCGCAAAAGCGAACAGCGGCAAGATAGTTATCAGCAAGCAAAGCAAGGATATGCGCATTAATATTCTCCGTAAAAATAGTACTTATAGTGTATTGATATGCAATTCCTGATCCAAAAGATGAAGGATATGGCTCCACCGCAGAACCAAGCAACCGCAGAACCAAGCAACCACAGCACTAATCAACTGCAGCACTAATTTCCCTCTTGCAGATAGGCTTCCAGCAGTTTCAGCGTGTTCTCTATCGCCTGAGAGTGGGTGCGCTCATAGCCGTGCGAGGCAAAGACGCCGGGTCCGATCAGGCCATGGCGGATATCATGCCCGGCACGTAGAGCGCCTTCCACATCGGAGCCATAGAAGGGATAAATATCCACCGCGTATTGCAGTTCCAGCTTCTTGGCGAGCTTGACCAGGCTGTCGGTAACATCATAATCATAGGGTCCGCCGGAATCTTTGGCGCAGATGGAGACCTTGTACTCATCGGTACCCAGGTCATCACCCACAGCGCCCATATCCACCGAGATCATCTCCTCGGTATCTTCCGGGAAGCCAGAGGCTGCGCCGTGCCCCACTTCTTCGTAGGTCGTGAAGAGGATGCTGGTCTTGCGGGCGAGGGTCAGGCTGCCTTCCTTCACTTCTTTGGCAAGCGCCAGCAGCACTCCGGCACTGGCTTTATCGTCCAGATGGCGGCTTTTGATGAAGCCTGAATCCGTGAGGATGGTGCGGGGATCCAGAGAGATGAAATCTCCCGGGGACACACCCAGTTTCTCGGTATCTGCCTTGCATTTCACGATTTCATCCAGCACGATTTCCACGCTGCTGTCATCCCGTTTAGCAGAGCCGGAATCGCTGTACACATGAGCGGCGGGGCCGTTGATATATACTGTGCCGGTGTAGGTTTTGCCGTCGCGGGTGTGGATGACAACATTCTCGTTTTCGATGTTGTTTTCCGGATAGCCGCCGATCTTGGTGAAGCGCAATCTGCCGTTGCCTTTGATGGCACGAACCATCGCCCCGAGGGTATCCACGTGCGCGGCGAGCACCAAAGGCCGGCCTTCTCCGCCCAGGGTACAGAGCACCGAGCCCTTGCGGGACATTGTGGGCTCGAAGCCCATGCTGATGAGCTCGTCCACCAGATACTTGGTGGCAAGCTTCGTGAAGCCGCTGGGGCTGGGGGTCTTGCAGAGGGCGAGGATTTGCTGAATCGCGTAATCGCTATAAGTCATCTATTCTCCAGGTTTGTTTATTTGTATTGAGAGCCTGATTCCAAGCATTTGTGAAAGTATTCGGTATTCGCGCTGATGATGGCGTCCAATTCCGGATCCGGGATCTGCGTAGCCGCAGAGACGGTCTGTTCCACCAAGGGGTGGATCTGTGTGAAGCCGATCTCTTCATCCAGGAAGAGCTGCATTGCGGCTTCCACGGCGGCGTTCATCACGGTGGGCAGGATGCCGCCCGCTTTGGCCACTTCCAGTCCCAGGTAATACAGCGGATAGCGCAGGGGGCAGATGGCTTCAAAACTGAGCTCCGGCTTACTCAAGAGGTCGGTCTGCACGATGCCGGATGCCCAGCGCTGCGGATAGCTGAGGGCATAGAGGATCGGCAGACACATATCCGGAGCACTCATTTGCGCCAACAGCGAGCCGTCGGTATATTGCACCAGCGAGTGGATGATGGATTGGGGGTGGATGATGGCCTCGATCCCGGCATAGGGCATGTCGAACAGCCAATGCGCTTCCATCACCTCCAGGGCTTTGTTGAACATCGTAGCGCTGTCCAGAGTGACCTTGGCGCCCATATCCCAATTGGGATGTTTCAGCGCCATCTGCGGGGTGATCTTGGCAAAATCGTTTAAGGGTAAAGTGCGGAAGGCTCCACCGGAGGCGGTGATAATCAGCTTTTGCACCTCACGCAGAGGGTGCTTGCCCAGAGCCTGAAAGATGGCGGAATGCTCGCTGTCCACCGGCAGGATAAGGGCATCAGCTTTGATCTTCTTGACCAGATGCCCGCCCATCACCAGGGATTCCTTGTTTGCCAAAGCGAGGTCTTTGCCCCGTTTCAGGATGGCGAAAGTGGCCTCGATTCCGGCAGAACCGCCAATGGCGTTCAACCCGATGTCGTAATCCTCTTCTGCCAGAAGGAGGAGCAGCTCCGGAGCACCGAAATAGATCTGCAGCGTGGTGTATAGACTGCGGATTAATGCTTGCAGAGCGGGGTCGTGCACGCCGGTAAAGACCACTTTGGGGATGCGGAATTTCAGGGCGAGGGGGCAGAGCTTCTGATAGTTACTATGCGCCGCGGCCAGAGTCACGCTGAGCCGAGAGGACTGTTCGGAAAGCACTTTGAAGAAAGATGTGCCGATGGAGCCGGTAGCGCCAAGCAGCGCGATCTTCTTTACCATGAATATGTTAAAGCTATCTTTTGGGTGTAGCCCAAGCCGTCCGGAGCATTGGTCTTGAAAGCATAATTGACCCCGACGGAGCGGATGTTTAGCCCCAAGCCAGCGGTAAAACTATCCACGTCATAACCGGCAAGAATCTTCAGCGCGGGGATCGGCTGCACCATCATCCCGGCATGAAGATCCGCGCTCAGGGACGAACTGCTGAAGCTGGAAGCCTCGCCGCGTTCTTCGATGAAAGCCTGCGTCCGCACTGCCAGATGCATTGGGATGTTGTATTTGGGGATCTGCAGGCCATAGCCAAGTTCCAGATCCAGGTTGGGCATGGCGATTTCGTGTTCACCGGATTCCCACAGGATCTGGGTACCGAAGAAATCTCTGAGATTGACAGCTAAAAGAAGGTTTCCCGCCGGGTTCCATAATGCTCCCAGATCCGCGCCGATGCCATAGCCATTGTGCTCTGCCAAGCTGCGATATGCCAGTTTTGGGGATATGCCCAGATGCAGTTTTGGCTTCAGGGTTCGACCATATCCGGTATAGATGATGATGTCCTGATTGGTAACTGTTTTCCACACATAGGGGCGGTTTTCGTTGCTCAGTTCGCCATCTTCATCTTCCAGTTTGGTGAGTTTCACTTTGTCGATCGCCAGGTGGTTGATGCTGATGGAGGTTTCACTTCCGGGGCGCAGGGAGATCTGGTTTTGGGTGAGCAGTCCCTCAAAGTGGTCACTGCGCATCAATTCCAGACCGCGGTGATTGCTATAGGCCAGAAGGGCAGGATTCCACCATCCGGCAGCGTGTGACTCCGCGTATGTAAGCCCGGTATTACCCATAGCCTGGTTCATCACACCCGGGCTGAAGCTGAAGATCTCTCCAGCGTATTTGGTAGCTCCCAACGGCCCGATTAGCGTCAGCAGCACTAGCAATAAATGGATGTATCTCATAGCGATTCCTTTATTGGGACAAGATAACGATTGTGCCAAAGAAGTAAAGCAAAAAAAAAGTGGTGGGCCCAGAGGGAGTCGAACCCCCAACCATCCGGTTATGAGCCGGAAGCTCTACCAGCTGAGCTATAGGCCCCTATCACTATGGCTTTCCAAGGAATTCAATGAGGCTTTTTTGTCAACTGCTATTTTCACTTCTCATTTCCCCAATACCAGAATTTTTCGGAGCCATCACCGACGAAACAAAGACGCTTAGATCGAATTGCGCTCAGATATAATGCCGGAAGCTATCACCGGACTGTGTGCCCCTTTTCATCAATTCACCGCAACGGTGCCGCGATAATGGAAGCACTGAGTCGCCTGACTAAGATTCTGCCCTGCCGAAGCAACATGATAGACTATTGCTTGCTCAGTTTATCAGCCTGGTTTCAAGCTGTTGTTAAGCTGTTATCATCGTGTGGGCATAGCTTGATAAGGGCTTTATATCAGCTTGGTAAAGCTCTGAGAAGAGGCGGGTGCCGGCTGGCTCGCCAATCCCCGGAACACGTTTCTCCCGAAGCGTTTTTCTGTCAGATAGCACCCAGCTTTGTATAGGAACTCGTTTCTCCCGAAGCGTTTTTCTGTCAGTGAGCACCCAGTTTTACCAAAAAACACACCAAAATGAATATAGCACATATCTCACAGCAAAACACCACCACCAAGCTTGAATAACCCACATATCTCACAGCAAAAAATCACCAAATCGAATTCTCCGTTATCTTGAGCTTTTCAGCAAAATGCTGATTGCGGGTAATCGACAGAAAAACGGCTCAGAGAGACGTGTTCCCGAAGCGTTTTTCTGTCAGATATATCCCATCTGTGCTGTGTGAAGTCCAAAGCGCTGTCCAGATGGTAAATAAGTGCATAGATTGTCAAAGCGCTTTGATCTCAACAGAAAGCCAGCTCTCGCCACCGTGGATGAAAGCCGAGGGGATAGGATTGCAGACGTCTCGTCTGCACTTATCTGCGATACGGTGTTCCATAATCGACACGAGGACGTGTCGAATCCTATGAGCTTTCATGTAAACTCCACTGCGACCATTATGCGGCAAAAAAAACGCCTCGCAAGAGGCGTTAATGTTTGCAGGCAGCTATCTATCCTGCTCAAAAACCGATTCAGGGGGCTCTGCTAAAAGGGTTCCCTACTTCTTGGGCTTGGCTGCGATGCTGATCATCTTTCCGGGTACAACTATCACCTTCACCACCTCAAAGCCATCCAGGGCGCGTTGCACGTTCTCGATCTTCATGGCCTCTTCTTGCAACAGGTCGTGCGCGGTATCCGGTGCCACTTCCAGCTTGCCGCGGATCTTGCCGTTCACCTGGACGACCAAAGTGATGGTATCCTGAAGCAGATATTTCTCTTCATAGCCAGGCAAGCCGCTTTCGTGCAAGAGGCTCTCGCAACCTATCATCTGCCATAGCTCTTCAGCGATATGCGGAGCAAAGGGATAGAGAAGCTGCGGGATGATGCCGCAGGCCTCGGCATATACTGCCAGAGCGTCATCATCCAGGTTTGCGGCATCCTTGATCGCGATGCAGTGGTTCAGGTGTTCCATGATGGCGGCGATGGCGGTGTTGTATTGCATTCTCTGCAGGCTGTCTTCCCGCCATTTCTTGGTGCAATAGTGCGAGCTGAACAGCAATTGCTTCATCTCCGGGGAGAGTTTGGCGACATCCGCTTCAAACTGCATGCCCTTTTTGATCGCGTCCAGATTGCCGTCGATGAGGCGGTAGATGCGGTTCAGGAACCTGAAAGAGCCCATCAGCGCTTCGTCGTTCCATTCCACATCCTTTTCCGGCGGGGAAGCGAAGAGCAGGTAAACGCGCAGTGTATCCGAACCGAAGCGGTCCACGATGTATTGCGGGTCCACGGTGTTGCCCTTGGATTTGCTCATCTTGGCGCCGTCTTTCAGCACCATCCCTTGGGTGAGCAAGCGCAGGAAGGGTTCGTTGCCCTTCACCCAGCCCAGATCGCGCATAAACTTATAGATGAAGCGGGCGTAGAGCAGGTGCATACAGGCGTGTTCGATGCCGCCGATGTATTGATCCACGGGCAGCCAATAGTCGGATTTATCCTGGTCAAAGGGCAGCGCGGTGTTGTGGGCATCGGCATAGCGGGCGTAGTACCAGGAGGAATCCACGAAAGTATCCATGGTATCGGTCTCGCGGGTGGCGTCCGCACCACATTGCGGGCAGGTCACGTTCAGCCATTCGGGCACACTGAGCAGCGGATTGGAAGTGGTTTTACCCACTTGCACGTTATCCGGCAAGAGCACCGGCAGATCTTCATCCGGCACCAGCACGATTCCGCATTTGGGACAGTGGATGATGGGGATGGGGTTGCCCCAATAGCGCTGACGGGAGATTCCCCAATCGCGCAGGCGGTAGGTAACGGTCTTTTCGCCCCAGCCGTTTTTGGCAATCCACTCCGTGATGGCGCTTTTGGCTGCATCACTGGGCATGCCGTCGAAATGCGCGGAAGCGGCCATGATCCCCGGCTCGATGTAAGCTTCGCTCATGGTGCTGATGTCCAGATTGCCGGCAGGGTTTTGGATCACGATCTTCATGGGGATATCGTATTTTTTGGAGAAATCAAAATCGCGCTGATCGTGAGCCGGAACTGCCATCACGGCGCCGGTGCCATAGTCCATCAGCACATAGTTGGTGATCCAGATTTGCACCTGCGCGCCATTGAGCGGATTGACGCAGTAGCGGCCGCTGAATACGCCTTCCTTCTCGGTTTCGGCACTTTGGCGCAACACTTTGTCTTCATTGATCACTTTCTTGCAGAAATCCTGCAATTCGCGGTTATCCGGCTCTTCTGCCAGCCACTGTTGCACCAAAGGGTGCTCCGGGGGCAGCGCCATAAAGGTGACACCGTAGATGGTGTCCGGACGGGTGGTGAAGATCGGGATTTTGGTGTCGCTATGCTCCAGAGTGAATTCTATGCGAGCGCCTTCACTCTTGCCGATCCAGTGTTTCTGCATGGTCATCACGCGTTCGGGCCATTCTATAACGTCCGAGAAATCCAGCAGCTCTTCCGCGTATTTGGTGATGCGGAAATACCACTGTTCCAGTTCTTTTTGGATTACTTCACTGCCACAGCGCCAGCAGGCACCGTCTTCCACCTGTTCATTTGCCAATACGGTGTTGCAGGGTTCACACCAGTTTTGGAAGCTCTTTTTGCGGTAAACCAGGCCCTGTTCATACATCTTTTTGAAGATATATTGACCCCAGCGATAGTAATCCGGGCGGCAGGTGCTGACTTCACGTTCCCAATCCAGGAAGAAGCCCATGCCGTCGAACTGCTTGCGCATGCTGGCGATGTGCTCTTCGGTGGTGATGCGGGGGTGTGAATTGTGGGTGATGGCGTAGTTTTCCGCGGGCATGCCGAAGGAATCGTAGCCCATGGGCTGCATCACGTTGTAGCCTTCCATCAGCTTCAGACGGGAAATGGCGTCGCCGATGGCGTAGTTTGAGGCATGGCCGATGTGGAGAACTCCGGAGGGGTAGGGGAACATTGAAAGCACATAGTACTTGGTTTTGTCCGCATTGTCCGGCGCGTTTGCGATCCGGCGCTTCTGCCAGGTTTGCTGCCACTTTTGTTCAATCATGCTAAAGGGGTAATCCATTGTCTTCTCCACGCGGGCAAGCCGCTACATCGTTATTTTCCTAGAGCTTGCAAAGAGTTTGATGCAAGGGCTTTTGTCAAGCGCAAATATCTTATTCGATACCTGTTACCTCAATCCGGCTCGTATCCCAACCGCCTTTTTCCAGAAACCGGAGGATCTCGGTATAGCTTGCCTGATCCAGCTTGGGATTGCGGGAGAGAACCCACAGATATTTCTGCTTGCGGTCGCTCACTACGCTGTATTGGTAGTCTTTATCCAGTTTCACGATCCAGTAATCGCCATAGAAAGGCCAGAAGAAACTGACGCGGAGCTTGGAGAAGGTGTTGTCCACCACGGTGGCTTTTCCGGAGACCTGTTTCAGCACCTGAGTACCGGCTTTGTCCTTGTAACTGGTGTTTACCACTACGATCTTGCCTTTGCTGTCCAGAGAGTAGTCCGCGGCGGAGAGTGCGGCGTCCTTGGGCTGGAAGCTGTTTGGGTAATAGGCATATTGGTACCATCTGCCGAGGTAGCGATTGAGATCCACCTTGTCCACGGTCTGCACCGCGGAGAGCATGGTGGCGCCTAGTAGCACGATGAAGAGAAGTGCGAGTTTTGTTTCCATGATCTTGTTCCTTTGCTAATGTTTATAAAGACAAGCTAAGCCTAAATGCCCAAAAACAAAAAGGGGAGGCGTGTTTCAGCTTCCCCTTGGGTGTATTAAGTTTATATTGAGTGTTTATTCGCTAAGCTTTTTGTACTGTTCGTAGCGTTCTTTGAAGAAGAGCTCGCTGCATTCCTTGAACTGCTCGGCGCGTTCCGGGAAGATCGTATTCAAGCGGTTGTAACGCTGTTCGGTTTTGATGAAATCGGCAATGCTCATGGTGGGCTCTTTGCTGTCCAAAGTGAGCGGGTTCTTGCCTTGCAGGCGGTTCTGCGGGTTGTAGCGGTAAAGCAGCCAGTAACCGGCTTCCACCGCGGCTTTCTCGTGTTTCAGGGACATGCTCATGTCGATGCCGTGGTTGATGCAAGGGGCGTAGGCAATCACGATCGCGGGGCCGGGATATTCCTCGGCTTCCTTGATGGCTTGCAGGGCCTGGTTTTTGTTTGCGCCCATGGCGATTGAGGCCACATAGACATAGCCGTAGTTTATCATCATCATGCCGAGGTCTTTCTTGTTTGTGGCTTTGCCGGATTCCGCGAAGCGGGCGATGGAGCCCATCGGGGTGGATTTTGAGGCCTGACCGCCGGTATTGGAATACACTTCGGTATCCAGCACGAAGATCTTGATGTTCTGGTTTGAGGCCATCACGTGGTCCAATCCGCCGTAACCGATGTCATAAGCCCAGCCGTCGCCACCGATGATCCATACTGACTTTTTCACCAGGTAGTCGGCCACATGGATGAGGCGTTTGGCAATAATGCCTTTGCCTTCCAACACTGCTTTCAGTTCGGCGATCCGCCCACGCTGCGCTTCGATCTCGCCCTGGGTGGCCTGAGGAGCACTGGTGATCGCATCGGCAAGTTTTTTGGTGACCACGCCGTCCTTGACTGCGGCTGCCAACAACTCAAGTGCTTGGCTGGCCAGTTTGTCAACGGCCTGTCGCATACCAAGGCCATGCTCGGCGTTGTCCTCGAACAGGGAGTTGGACCAAGCCGGGCCACGCCCGTCTTCACGCTTGCAGTACGGGGTGGTGGGCAGGTTGCCG
>DHVK01000032.1:12017-106664 GCA_002412625.1 Cloacimonetes bacterium UBA5210 | reverse complement strand
TGGAAGATCATCTGGGCGACATGGATTTCAAGTGCGCCGGAACCCGTGAAGGCATCACCGCCATGCAGATGGATATCAAAATCGAAGGCATCACCAAAGACATCATGCGCATCGCGCTTGATAAAGCCAAAAATGCCCGGCTTTACATCCTGGACATCATGGCGGCCTGCATCGCTGAGCCCAGAGAAGACCTCAGCCCCACCGCACCGAGAATCGAAAGCTTCAAGGTTCCCACCGATAAGATCGGCGAGATCATCGGGCCAGCCGGCAAGATGATCAAATCCATCATCGAAAGCTGCCAGGTGGGCATCGACATCCAAGATGACGGCACCGTGAGAATCCTTTCTCCGGACAAAGCTTCCATCGAGAAAGCCAAGGCCATCATCAAAGGCATCGCCATCGATCCCGAACCCGGTGATGAATATGAAGGCCCCGTAACCCGCATCGAGCCCTACGGAGTATTTGTGAAGATCATGGGCGGTGCCAAAGAAGGCATGGTGCATGTTTCTCAGATGCACACTTCACGCATCGGACACCCTGAAGACATGGTGAAGCTGGGCGACATCGTGCACGTGAAGGCGCTTGGTATGGAAAAGGGCAAACTCTCCCTAACCATGAAAGGTGTTGAAGGGAATCCGGAACCTGACCCCAACGCACCTACAGACAGACCTGCTCCTCCGAGACGCGACGACAGTCGCTCCCGTGGTGGTGACAGAGACCGTCGTGGTGGCAGTGGTGGTGGTTTCAGAGACAGAAACCGCAGATAATCAAAACAATATAACCTAAACCATCGGGCGCGAGGCTTGGACAAAGAGTATCGCGCCCATCCTTTGATTTCAGAGAGGTATACATGGATTTCAAGATCGCCGATATAAATCTGGCCGAATATGGCCGAAAAGAGATCTCCCTGGCCGAGATCGAGATGCCGGGGCTGATCGCCCTGCGCGAGCGTTTCGGAGCGGATAAGCCCCTGAAGGGCGCAAGAATCACCGGAAGCCTGCACATGACCATCCNNTCTTCAGCACCCAGGACCACGCCGCGGCGGCTATCGCCAAAAGCGGCATCCCGGTGTTTGCCTGGAAAGGCGAAAGCCTGGAAGACTATTGGTGGTGTACATTTCAAGCGCTCAATTGGCCCGGTGCGGATTGCGATCTGATCGTGGACGACGGTGGTGATGCCACCTTGATGATCCACGAAGGATTCCGCCTTGAAGAGCTATATTCCCGCACCGCAGTATTACCCAAAGCGGATAGTGACAACCATGAATTCCGCCTGGTTCAGGAGCTTCTGATCGGGCACCTGGAGGAAGACCCCACACGCTGGCACAGAGCCGCAAAAAACCTGAAAGGCGTCAGCGAAGAAACCACCACCGGCGTACATCGGCTCTACCAAATGCTTCAACAGCAAGAACTGCTCTTCCCCGCTATCAATGTGAACGACAGTGTGACCAAGAGCAAGTTTGACAACCTTTATGGCTGCCGTGAGAGCCTGGCAGACGGCATCAAGCGCGGAACAGACATCATGGTGGCCGGCAAGACCGTCATGGTCTGCGGATACGGTGATGTGGGCAAAGGCTGTGCCCAGAGCATGCGTGGCTTCGGCGCCCGGGTAGTAATCAGCGAGATCGACCCCATCTGCGCCCTGCAAGCCGCCATGGAAGGCTATGAAGTATGCCCCCTGGACGACATGGTCGAAACAGCGGACATCTTTGTAACCGCCACCGGAAATTGCGACGTGATCCGCGTGGACCACATCCTGAAGATGAAGAACAACGCTATAGTTTGCAACATCGGGCATTTTGACAACGAGATCCAGGTGAACAAACTCTACGAACTGGACGGAGTGGCGCGCGAGAACATCAAACCCCAGGTGGATCTGATCCGTTTGCCCAACGACAAGGCCATCATCCTGCTTTCCGAAGGCCGCCTGGTGAACCTGGGTAATGCTACCGGACATCCCTCCTTCGTGATGAGCTGCTCCTTCTCAAACCAGGTTCTGGCTCAGCTGGAGCTGTGGCAAAACCCCCACGAGATCGGAGTTTACACCCTGCCCAAGCACCTGGATGAAGAAGTGGCAAGATTGCATCTGGACAAACTGGGCGTGAAGCTCACTCACCTGAGCGTGAAACAGGCTGAATACATCGGGGTTCCCATTGAAGGACCCTTCAAACCGGATCATTACCGCTATTAAGCGCTCCATATGGCAACCCACAGACCGGTAATCATCAACGAACTCTTTGGCGAACTGGTTGTCCCGCCGGAACACCAACGCTGGACCGTCGTTTATACCAAACCACGCTGCGAGAAACGCGTGGCGGATTATGCCGGCAAAAACCTGATCCAATATTACCTTCCCCAGCTAAAAACCAAGCGCGTTTATCAACGCCGCAAGGTGGTAACCACATCCCCCATGTTTTCCGGATACATCTTCATGGTGCTATCCCTCATAGAGCGGGAGACCATCGCGCTATCCGGCCTGGTCGTGAACTTCATCCGCGTGGTGAATCAGCAGGAGCTTCTGGATGATCTTACCCGCTTGTGCTTCGCCACCAGCAAGGATGTTCCGATGCAGAAGACTCTGTGGCTTTCCAAGGGCCTGGAAGTGGAGATCACGAAGGGAGCTTTGAAGGGCATGCGCGGGGTAGTGGAAAGCCACGACAAGATTACCGAAATCCGCCTGCAAGTAGAGATCCTGCGGCAAGCAGTAATGGTAAAAATCGAACCGGAAAACATCAAGATCATCGGCAATTATGAGATCGAAGAGGTAGAGGAATGAAGATACTGATTACCGGCGGTGCCGGATTCATCGGCTCTCACGTAGCAGATGCCTGCATCCGTGAGGGTCATGAAGTGATTATTGTGGACAACCTGCGCACGGGTTACGAGCGCAATCTGAACCCGAACGCGCGATTTGTGAAGATGGATATTTGTGCCCCTGAGCTTCGCAACCTGATCGCGGAAGAACAGCCGGACATCGTGGATCACCACGCCGCTCAGATCTCTGTCCCGCTCTCGATCAAAGATCCTCTCACCGATGCCGAGATCAACGTGAAAGGGCTGATTAACCTGCTGGAAGCCTGCGCTCAGAACCGGGTGAAGAAGGTGGTTTACATCTCTTCGGGGGGAGCAATGTATGGCGAAGCCGAAGAGTATCCCACTACCGAAACCTGTAACCCCCGCCCGCTCTCGGTATATGGCATCAACAAGATGGCCGGCGAAGATTACCTCTATTTTTACCAACAGCAATACGGCTTGGATTACACCGTTTTGCGTTATGCCAATGTTTACGGCCCACGTCAGGTTTCCCATGGTGAAGCCGGTGTGGTCTCGATCTTCACGGAAATGCTGCTGCAAGGTAAAACCCCCACGCTAAACGCTTACCCGGATGAACCGGACGGAATGATCCGCGACTATGTGTTTGTGAAGGACGTTGTGCAGGCAAATCTGCTCGCTTTTTCAACCGGCAACGGTGAAGCATTCAACATCGGCACCTGCATCCCCACGACCACCCGGAGGCTTTATGATGAGATCTCTGCCCAGTTGGGCATTAGCCGGGAACCGCTGAAAGGTGAAGCCCGGGAAGGAGATTTGCGCCGCTCTATGCTAAACATCGAAAAAGCCAAAGCCGGATTGGGTTGGCAACCTTCTTACTCCCTGAAACAGGGTATTGCCCAAGTGATTGAATACTACAAGGATTTTTTAGGAGACCAAATATGAAACTTGCCGTGATTGGCTCTGGCTATGTGGGGCTTACCAGTGGTGCATGTTTTGCCGATATGGGCAACCATGTGATCTGTGTGGATAAAGACGCACGCAAAGTAGATATGTTGCTGAATGGTGAAATCCCTATCTTTGAACCCGGCTTGGAGAACATGGTTCACCGTAATGTCGCGGCAGGACGGCTTAGCTTTAGCACCGTGATTGAACAAGCAGTAAAAGAATCCCAAGTACTGTTTATCGCCGTAGGCACTCCTCCTGAAGAAGACGGCAGCGCGGATCTCTCCCACGTACTTGATGCCGCTGCTGAAATCGCAGAATACATTGATGATTACAAGATCATCGTGGACAAATCCACCGTCCCGGTCGGCACGGCAGACCGTGTGCAAGCCAGGATTCAGGAAGTCCTGAACAAGCGCGGAGTACAGCATAAGTTTGACGTGGTCTCAAACCCCGAATTCCTCAAAGAAGGCGCGGCATTGGACGACTTCATGAAGCCGGACAGGGTGGTCATCGGCACAGACAGCGAGAAAGCAGCGCAGATCATGCGCACGCTATATGCCCCCTTTTGCCGTACTCACGACCGCGTGATTGTGATGAGCATTCGCTCCGCGGAAATGACCAAGTATGCCGCCAACGCGCTGCTGGCCACAAAGATTTCCTTCATCAACGAGATCTCCAGACTCTGTGACGCCTATGGCGCGGACGTGGAAGAAGTACGCAACGGGATCGGCAGCGACAGCCGCATCGGCTACAAGTTTATCTACCCCGGCGTGGGCTATGGTGGAAGCTGTTTTCCCAAGGACATCAAAGCTTTGATCCACATGAGCACTGAAGTGAGCTGCGACAGCCGCATTCTGCAGGCAGTGGAAGAGGTCAACAAGGATCAAAAGCGCTTGCTAGTACAGAAAGTGATCAAGCACTTTGGCACCGACCTTGCCGGAAAGACCTTCGCGATCTGGGGATTGGCCTTCAAACCCCAAACGGACGACATGCGCGAAGCCCCCTCGATCGTTATCATCAATGCCCTGCTGGAACTCGGTGCCCGGGTAAAAGCCTATGACCCGGTGGCAATGCATGAAGCCGGAAGAATCTTTGGTGATACACCGGGAATATCGCTCTGCAATGATGAGTATGAAGCGCTGAAGGATGCCGACGGCATGCTGTTGATCACAGAGTGGCGCCAATTCCGCTACCCGGATTTTAAGCGCATCAAAGGCGAGATGAAAGAACCGGTGATCTTTGACGGCCGCAACCAGTATGATCCGCAGGCTCTAAGAGATATGGGCTTCAGCTATTACGGCATCGGCAGACCGTAGTATCAGGTAGTCGAACGATAAATTAACGGGATCCACATTGGGATCCCGTTTTTTTTTATATCATTTGCCTTTTGTAAATGCTATGGGCTGCCCCAAGGCATCGAACACGAAACCCTGCGCCCGGCCAACCGCTCTATCATAGAACAGATAGCCATCTTTGGATGCTCCGGGTTGCAAATCCCCAAACGAGAAGTAAGAAGCCATCAATTCATAATAGGCATCTATATTCTTATCCCTGATTTCTGCAAGCAATGGATCCGAATTAAAGGGATCTTGCCACTGCTCCAGAGCCAGGTTTTGCTGATAGCTGCCCAAAATCAAATCCAGCGGGACATAGTCGAACTGTCTGCCGGAAGCCACTATGCTGAAGCCTGATGAGGGCAGTTTCACTGTCACGCCAGAGATATTGCGCACCATTACATACAAAGAGAAGAAATTGGAAGAAACATCTCTCGAGGATCCCCGATAGGCCTGAGGCCGCACCGCGACCAACAGGCTGTCCGACCTGAAAATGGCAAAACCGTCTTCCACCGTGTAGTCTCCGGGTACCGGCCGATATCCGCCAATAGCGCATCCGGCCAGTAACAGGAGCAGGAAACTACTCGTCAGTATCTTCGGAATCGATCTCAGTATCCGGTTCATCCATATCTTCTTCAAGATCGGTATCATAGTTATCGGAACCATCATCCACATCCTGAGCAGCTAAATCCTTTAGGTCTATTTTGGGAGCGTTTTTCAGCTCTTCCACTTCTTTATCCACAATCTCATCAGCTTCTTCCGGCGGTACGCAAGTGATATCGCGCACTTTATCGCCTTTGGTGAGGTTGATCAGTCTTACACCCTGGGTATTTCTACCGATGGTTGAGATTTCTTTGACTGTCTGGCGAATGATCATACCATCGTGAGTGATGATCATCAGCTCATCGATGTCGCTGACCATCATCAGCGCAGCCAGGTGTCCGTTGCGAGTCGTGGTTTTCAGGGTGATTACGCCCTTGGAGCCGCGTTTGGTGACAGGATAGCTGGAGGCATCCGTCCGTTTGCCATAGCCGTTTTCGCTCACGGTCAGGATTGTGGCACTTGAATCCCCATTTTCCTGCTTTTGTTGCATGCTCACCAAGGTCATGGAGATCACATAGTCATCATCTCTCAGGCGAATACCGCGCACGCCCTTGGTTACTCTGCCCATTGAGCGAATATCAGTCTCGCAGAAGCGGTTGCAATAGCCATTGCGGGTAGCGAGCAGGATGTCGTCGCCGGCTTCGGAGATTCTGGCATCGATCAGTTCGTCACCGTCCATCAGTTTGATGGCTCTGATGCCATTGGCACGCGGGTGAGAATACGCCACCAGCGAAGTCTTTTTAACCAGACCATTGCGGGTGCACATCACGATGCTTTGTTTGGGGTGGAAGTTCTTCAGCGTTACGAAGGCTTTGATCTTTTCATCTTCAGAGAACTTCACCAGGTTCACGATCGCTTTGCCTCGCGCCGTGCGGCTGGCTTCCGGAATCTCGTAAACCTTGATCCAGTGACATCTGCCATGGTCGGTAAAGAGCAGGATGTAGGAATGAGCGCTGGCTACAAAGAGATATTGGATAAAGTCCTTCTCCTTCAGGTTGGAAGCACTCAGGCCTTTGCCGCCTCTGCCCTGAACCTTGTAGGTATCCACCGGCAGGCGTTTTACATAGCCGTCGTGAGTAATGGTAACCACCATCATCTCGTCCGCGATCAGATCTTCCATATTGAAGCTGCCACCGTGGCCTTCGATGATTGAGGTGCGGCGGGCATCGCCATATTTCTCGCCCAGATCACTGGTCTCTTGTTTAACCACTTCCATCCGTGATTCGCGATTCGCGACTAACTCGCGAAGGCGCTCGATGGTTTTCATCAGTTCACGATACTCTTCTTCGATCTTTTCCAGTTCCATACCGGTGAGGCGTTGCAAGCGCATTTCCAAGATGGCCTTGGCCTGAATCTCGGAAAGCCCGAACTTCTCTTGCAGGGATATGCTGGCTTCGGGCGGAGTCTTGGATCCGCGGATAGTGGCGATCACTTCATCCAGATTATCCAGAGCAATGCGGAAGCCTTCCAGGATGTGCATCCGGGCTTCAGCGTTGCGCAATTCAAATTGGGTTCTGCGTAACACCACATCATGACGGAACTCGATGAAATTGGCGATCATGTCTTTCATATTCACCACTTTCGGAACTCCATCGATGAGGCAGAGATTGATCACCCCAAAGGTGCTTTGCAACTGAGAGTATTTGTAAAGCAGGTTTTTTACGACATTGGCATCATGATTGCGCTTCACCTGAATAATCACGCGCATCCCGTCTCTGCCGGATTCATCGCGAATATCGCTGATGCCTTCGATCTTTTTGTCCTTCACCAGTTCCACCATGCGATCGATCAAGAGCGAAGTGGTCACCTGATACGGGATCGAGCGAATAATCAAGCGCTCGCTGTCGTTCGGCAGGGTCTCCACCTCGATTTCCCCGCGCACCAGCAGTCTGCCGCGCCCGGTTTCGAAGTAGTCCCGAATGCCCTCGCTGCCCAGGATGATGCCGCCCATGGGGAAATCCGGTCCTTTGATGTATTGCAGCAGTTCCAGCGGTTCCAAATCCGGGTTATCGATCATGGCGACGATTGCGTCGCAGATCTCTCCCACATTGTGCGGGGGCATGTTTGTAGCCATACCGACCGCGATTCCGGAAGAGCCGTTGACCAAGAGGTTTGGCACGCGGCTGGGAAATACTACCGGTTCTTTTCTGGTTTCGTCGTAGTTGCTTTTAAAATCTACTGTATCCTTTTCCAGCTCGGCCAGAAGTTCGATGGTGATCTTCTGCATGCGAGCCTCGGTATAACGCATGGCCGCAGGCGGGTCGCCATCGATGGAGCCGTAGTTTCCCTGGCCATCGATCAGTTGATAGCGCATGTTCCAGGGCTGTGCCATACGCACCAAAGTGGGATACACCACTTGTTCACCGTGGGGGTGATAGTTACCGGAGGTATCGCCGGCGATCTTGGCGCACTTACGGAAGTGTCCGCCGGGGCTAAGGTTCAGCTCGTGCATGGCAAAGATGATGCGCCGCTGAGAAGGTTTCAGTCCATCCCGGATATCCGGCAAAGCGCGAGCTACGATCACGCTCATCGAATAATCCAGATAGGCTTGCTTGAGGTACTCTTCTATCTGAGTAGGGATAATTCTGCTATTATCAGACATCTATATCTCCATTAAATATCAAGGTTTTTCACGTAACGGGCGTTGGCTTGGATGAACTCCCGCCGTGGTTCTACTTCGTCACCCATCAGGATGGTAAACATCCGGTCAGCTTCGATCGCGTCGTCCATCTTCACCGATATCATGCTGCGATACTGGGGATCCATGGTGGTTTCCCAAAGCTGTTCCGCGTTCATTTCACCAAGGCCTTTGTAGCGCTGAATAAAGACACCCTTGTCGCCGAATTCGGCCAATGCCTGATCACGCGCTTCTTCGGTGTAAACATAGCGCTTTTGTTTGCCTTTGCGCACCAGGAACAGCGGTGGCATGGCGATATACAGATGTCCGTGTTCGATCACCGGGCGCATATAGCGATAGAAGAAGGTCATCAGCAGGGTCGCGATGTGCGCGCCGTCCACGTCCGCGTCTGCCATAATGATGATCTTGTGGTAGCGCAGCTTGGTGACGTCAAAATCCTGTCCGATGCCGGCGCCCAGGGCAAGGATGATGGGCTGAATCTTATCGTTGTTCAGCACCTTGTCCATCCGGGCTTTTTCGGTATTCAGCATCTTTCCCCAAAGCGCAAGGATGGCCTGATAGGCTCGGTCTCTGCCTTGTTTCGCGGAACCGCCGGCGGAGTCTCCCTCTACCAGGAAGAGCTCAGTCTGCGCGGGGTCATTGATCGTGCAGTCAGCCAGTTTTCCGGGCAAGGATCCGCTTTCCAGCACAGACTTGCGGCGGGTGAGTTCCCTGGCTTTACGGGCTGCTTCGCGGCTGCGGGCTGCCATCACACTCTTCAAAGTGATGTTTTTGGCTTCACCGGGATGCTCTTCGAAATAGATCATCAGTTTTTCATAGACGGCCGAGCCCACGATGCCTTCCACATCAGTGTTCTGCAGTTTGGTCTTGGTCTGTCCCTCAAACTGGGGATTGGTGATCTTCACGGAAACCACAGCGGTCAATCCTTCGCGGATATCTTCGCCACTGGGGCTCACTTTCTCGTTTTTCAGCAGATCGTGGTTCTTGATGTATGCATTGACTGCCGTGGTAAGGCCGCGTTTGAAGCCGGAGAGGTGAGTTCCCCCCTCGATGGTGTTGATATTATTGGCAAAGCTGAAGATGTTTTCCTGATAGCCTTCGTTGTACTGAATGGCTACTTCAAATTCCATCCCTTCTCTGGCAGATTCAATATGGATTGGCTTGGGAAACAGCGGCTTTTTATTCTGGTTCAGATATTCCACAAAGCTGTTGATACCGCCATCGTATTTGAAATCGTGCATGCGGTCGGTACGTTCATCCTTCAGGATGATGCGCACTCCGCGGTTCAGGAAAGCAAGCTCTCTGAGGCGGGTGGTAAGGTAATCGAAGCTGAATTCGGTGGTCTCAAAGATCTCAGCATCCGGGCGGAAGCGAATGATGGTCCCCTTGCGATTGGTGGGACCCATGATCCGCAGCTCTGTAACCGGTTTACCGCGTTCGAAGCGCATGCTGTATTCTTTGCCGTTGATGTGAACCCTGGCTTCCAGCCATTCGGATAGCGCGTTTACCACGGACACACCGACGCCGTGCAAGCCACCGGACACTTTGTAAGAATTCTGGTCGAATTTACCGCCGGCATGCAGCACAGTAAGCACCACCTGCAAGGCGGGGACGCCCATATCTTCCTGAATATCCACCGGAATACCGCGTCCGTTGTCGTCTACTTCGATGTTTCCGGAACTGGTTATAGTGACCTTGATGAGATCGCAATAACCGCCCAAGGCCTCGTCAATGGAGTTGTCAACCACTTCGTAGACAAGGTGATGCAAGCCGCGTTCTCCGGTCCCGCCGATATACATGGCGGGGCGTTTGCGGACGGCTTCCAAACCTTTGAGCACTTTGATGTTACTCGCAGTGTAAGTTTTTTCTGACATAATCTATTGTCTCCTATATGTTTACATCGTATTTAGTACCATGTTTGAGAGCACCTGAAAACATTGTATGTGCAAACATCCTTATATTGTTGTCAGATAAAATGATATGCCGTATTTGTCAAGAACTTTCGAGATAAATTTTGCGGCTGTAATTGCTTGTATAGCATCGTGTTATGAAGTACCACTCTAAGTGGCGTAATTTTGCTCTTATTTTCTGCCCTGCGGGTACCCCGACATTTTATCCAAAATCATGCACTGGAGTTCAAGCCACCTATTGTATCTATTACTTTCGAAAGAACTTAAACCCAAATCATGCACTGGAATTGAAGCCACCTATTGTATCTATTTCTGTTGTAAGTATTTAAATGGTGGTTTGGAATCAGGCAAGGCATGGTTTCCACCCCTGTTTTTTGATTCCATTTGACCGTATATAATATTGTTAATCATAAAGATACGCAAGCTCAGATGAACTCCAAATGCATAAACCTGATTTATGCTGATTTTATGCCGTTTTCCTGCTATCATTACTCCTTGATTACAGCTTGAGCTCAGGTTCAGAAATGGGTAGTATCTTGAGGCAGCACTGACCCACAGTAGCGGAGCTTTCCCCCGTAGCGGAGGATTCCGATCCTCCGAATGGTGGAATCGTAGCTTCAGAAAGCTACGTTACAGGGGCTCGTAGCTTCGGAAAGCTACGTTACAGGATATCGTAGCGGAGGATTCCGATCCTCCGAATGGTAGAATCGTAGCTTCGGAAAGCTACGTTACAGGATATCGTAGCTTCGGAAAGCTATGTTACGGGATATCGTAGCGGAGGATTCCGATCCGCTGGTGAGTTTAGACCTGGCATCTGCATGCTTCAATCCGGGATCGCAAAAAGGCCGGAGCAGCGAAAATCTGTTCCGGCCTGTATTTGGTATCTAACTATGGTTTATTTTGTTACTGTGAATTCCACACGGCGGTTCTGCTGACGTTTCGCGATCGTAGCGTTGTCGTTCAACGGATGTTCTTCGCCCAATCCGGTATGGGTCAGGCGATCAGCTTCGATGCCTTTGGACACCAGATATTCATTTACCGCTGCAGCGCGCGCTTTGGAGAGTTTCAGGTTATAGGCATTGCTGCCCATGTTGCAGGTGTGTCCGGCGATATCAAGCTTCAGCCAACTGTTGTTCAGCATAGTAAGCACGATTTCGTCCAGCACGGCAAAGCTCTCGGTTCTTAACACGGCTTTATCAAACTCGAAGAGGATGTTTCGGAATACAAAGACCTTATCCAATTCCAATTCCTGCAGGATGATGTTGAGTTTCATATCCTCGCCACTGCTGAAGGTGAAATCTTCCGTGTAGAGCATATAGGCCTCTTTGTTCACGATCACGGTGAAGGTATCAGAAACCGGGAGTTCGATCTCGTAATAGCCATCTGCATCGGCAAAAGCTACATCACGATATACCCCGTCGTTGATCCGAGTGGTGAATTCGATTTCTCCGGATAGCGGATTGCCATCCTGATCGGTGAGTCTGCCCATGACCTTGGCATAGAGGGGTTTTACCACTTCTACAACAGGTTCCTGGCCTTCGGGGATATCGCCATCGGGAGTGATAATCACAACCACTTCGTTTCCATCTTTATCAAGAATCACATAGGATGAAGGAGAAGTATAGACGAGATTCAGTATGGCCAGTTTTTCGAAGCCATCCGCTTCACGATCTGTGCTGAACATAGCTTCGTTTGTGGCGGGGATGTGGAAGAAAGCCCGGTCGTTGCGGATCGAATTGATCGGCAAGCCGAGGTTTTCGGGAATCGACCAGTTCTGCAATCCGGAGCCGATTCTCACCACTTTGAAGAGATCGTATCCTCCGAATCCGGGATGATGGTTCGAGGCAAAGAACAGGGTTCTGCCATCATAAGACAGGAATGGAGTTTGTTCGTTTCCGGGGCTATTCACATTGGGACCCAAGTTTACTGGTTCGCTCCAGGTGCCAAATTGTTTTTCGCTGACCCAGATGTCTGTTCCGCCATACCCGCCTTCTCTGGAAGAAGTGAAGAACATCAGTTCATCGTTGAACACATAGGGGTGGGCTTCCACTGCGGGAGAGTTTACTTCCTCAATAGCCTGCGGAGATCCCCATCTGTTTCCGGTCCAAACCGATTGATAGATATCACCATCTATCTGTCCACGCTTGTAGTTTCCTGATAGATATGCAATCTGGCCGTCTTTGGAAAAAGAGCCGATTGCTTCATTCTTATCCGTATTCAGTTCGGTCACTTCGTAGGCTCTGCCCCATCCGGTTGCCAGGCGTTCGCTGCGCCAGATGTTTTCCTTTTCTGTGCGGGCAGGGCTAAGCGAAGTGTAGTACAGATGTTTTCCATCCGGGCTGACAATGGCACTGTAGTCTGAATTTCGGCTTTGCAAGTATCGGGGCATGTTTCGCATGTGGACCATATCGAAGATCCGGCTTTGGCGACCCAGGATTTTCAGATAATCCTTAGTTTCTTGGCGATACTCTGCATCACCGCTATCAAGGTAGCGATTCAGCCAGGCGGTGGCATTGGGGATGTCATTTTTTGCAATGTGCAGGCGTCCCAACCAGAAGTGATACTTCGGCACCCTGGAGTTAGCAGCACGGTCCGCTGCAATAAAATCCCGAATCGCAGTATCATAATCTCCCCGGTGGTAATATTCGATTCCGCTGATCGCATAGCGTTCGCCCTGCAGGCCAATAGCACAGAGCATCCCTATTCCTGAAAGCATTGCAATCAGGATCAGCAGTCTTATGGCGTTGTGTAGATTAGTCATCTTCAACCTCCTCAGAATCTGAGGATCAGGCCAAGCAGATGATCATCGCCAAAGATATCGTGATTACCGACGCGGTATGCATAATCGATCTGGAAATTGCGGAAACGGATACCCGCTCCGGCGGAGAAACGATTGTCGTTGAACCCAACGCGCAAACCGGTCTGGAAGTTCGAGAACAAATCAGCCCAGGCATTGCGTTCTTGAACGTCGATCACCGAGAGTTTGGAATCAGCTTCAGGATCTCTGCCCACTGTAGTCCAGTATTCGGCACCGAAGATCAGGTAGGGGTTTTCGGACTGTTCATAATGCAGATCGGCAGCGATGGTCACCCCAAGGAAGGGGTAGGCGGTCACGCCGGCCTGCACCTGGTAAGGGATCCTGTCGTCCGCGAGAGTTCCGTAGATGTCCCGCAGCATTATCCCGGCTTCCAGATATTGATTGATGTCGTACTTAGCACCCAGATCAAGGCCAAACCCAATCTCTGTATCGCCTGCAATAGACGAGGTGTAGAGCTTGGGGGTCAGGCCGTAGCTGAGCTGTTTGTGACGGTTTGCATAGCTGATCGCGAGGTTGTTTTCGCTGTCGTTAAACACTCCGGTATCGTTGTTGTTCACATCTGTGCCGATGATATCGGTAACTCCCGCGTTTACCCAACTGAACGCCATCACACCAAAGCCGAAGCGTTTGGCGATCGCGGCATGTTGGTAGGTGCGGTCGTAGCCCATACCGAGGGCGTAGGTGGTAGCAAACTCGATATCTTTCAGATATGTGAGCCCTGCCGGGTTCCAATATGCCGCGGTTACGTCCTTGGCAGTAGCGGTTCCGGCTTCACCCATTGCAATCACCCGCGCGCCTATACCCATACGGATATAGGCGGCGGCGGCGTTATTTACATCCCCGGCAAAAATCGGGAGTGCCAGGATCATGAGGCAGGAGAGTGCCACAAGTTTCAGCAGGATATTGTTGTTCATGGTTTTCATCTTAGCCTCCTTACTTCACCGAGATTTTGATGACTTTTTCGGATCGTTTGGCACTGTCAGTAGCCTGGATGCGGGCAAAGTAGGTACCGCGGGCAACCTTTGTACCGCTGTCGTTTTTCAGATCCCAGGGGATCTCTACGAGGTTGGTATTCAGGTTTGCCCCCGTAAGGGTGCGGACCTTCTTGCCGGCAAAATCGAAGATGCTGACAGTAATTTGAACGTTGTCGTTGCGAGAGAGCCGGATCTGAATCGTGGTGCCGGTTTCAGCTGGGTTCGGGTATGCTCTGGTGTTTTCGGTAACCACCAGTTCCGCGCTCTGATATTCGGCAATCGTGATATCGCTGGCATTACTCTCAACGCCGTTATAAACAGCTTTTACGTAGTATTGATAGCTCATATTGTTGCTTACCTCGTAATCATCGTAGTAGTGATCGTTGCCAATCATCTGCGTAACGGGGATAAGCGTATCGTTAAGTTTGCGGAATGAGGTTTCGTTCGAAGCCTGGCGGTACACATTGAAGCCTTCCAGGGCACGGACGGACGGGTTGTTCCACAATACTCTTACATAACCTTCGTAGGCAATGGTGCGCACATTCATGGGCAGCAGCAACACGGAGTAAACAGCTTGGCTGATGCCGCTGGTGATCCAATCCTGTCTGTAGGCTCTGGCCCGGATGGTGAAGTTCTGCGCAAAGGCGGGAACTTCGATGGCTTCAGTATAGAGCATGGAAGCCTGGGTAGGTTCGCTGCCGTCAGTGGTGTAGTAAATGCTGACGTTGGCAATTCCGGGATTTGAGGATATGGTTACTTCCAGCGGTGCCGCGTACATGGCGGAAGGATAATTGAATTCCGGTTCACTGAGGGTTCCGGTCACCTTGTAGATTCCGGTAATCACAGCGGAGGATATCCAACCATCACTGAAGCCTTTCACTTTCAACACGAAGTTTTCGGAGTTTGTGGGGATCGCAATGGGAGCAGTGTATGCCGGGGATTGGGCCGTGGGATCGCTGCCATCAGTGGTGTAGCGAAGCATGGCATCGGTAGGCAAGACAGGTGCTGCCAGAGTGATATTTTGAGCCGTGGTGTAAGTTCCCGGAACAGGACTGAATATAGCATCAGCCAGTTGAACAGTTCCGGTCACTCTGTAATCGGCGGTGTATATGGGGCTGGCAAGCCAATCATCCGCAAATGCCCTGATCTTCAGACTGAAGTTTTGGGTGTTCAACGGTATGTTGATGGTCATGCCGGCAGTATAAACCGGGGAATCTTGGGTGGGTGTGCTGCCATCAATGGTGTAGTGAATGGTAGCGGTTGTGGGATAGATGTCCGCGCTCACCATTACATCCTGAGCCTCGGTGTACAGACCGGGTTCCGGGCTGAACAGGGTTCCACTGAGGCTTACCTGACCGGTGATGGTATAAGCGGCTTCGTGAACATCGCTGGCGATCCAATCGCTTGCCCAGGCTTTGATTTTGATCGTGGTCATGCTATCCAGCGGCAGAGAGATTCCGGAGCTGTAGATGGCGGAATCTTCATCCGGATCGCTACCGTCAAGAGTATAGCGGACAGTGGCGCCGGCGGGATTGGGCTGGCTGATGGTGATAACCTGAGCGCTGGTGTAGGTACCTGCTGCAGGGCTGAAGATCGGGCTGGCATCAAATGCCACCTGACCGGTAACCTTGTAGTTGCCTACATACACATCACTCGGGGTCCAGTTTGCCGCGAAGGCACGGGCACGAATGGTTACATTGCTGTTTAGCGCAATCTCGATCGGAGCGCTATAGATGGGTGAAGAGGCAGTGGGATCGCTACCATCCAGGGTGTAACGGATGGTGGCGTTGGACGGAGTGACTGTGGCATTGATGCTAACAGTTTGGGCAGTGGTATAAGTGCCGGGAGCGGGGCTGAACTGCGGAGCGGCAATTGCTGCCTGTCCGGTGAGTACATAGACCGCGGTTTGGGTGGCACTTGCCGTCCAATCTGCCTTGAAGGCCTTCACCTTGACGGTATGTGTGGTATTCAGGGTATTCAGGTTGATCGTTCCGCTGAGCACAGGGGAACTTGCCGTAGGCTCGCTTCCATCAGTGGTATAGCGGGTTACGGCATCAGCCGGACTGGTTGCGTTCACCGAAATCTGAAGCGCGGTGGCATAGGTTCCGGCGGCGGGGGTAAATACCGGTGTATTGAATGTTACCATGCCGGTGATGTTGTACGTGGCACTCACAGTGGCACTGGGGGTCCATCCTTCCAGGAATCCGCGAACGCGAATCTGGGTGATTCCGCTGCCCAGAGGCAGTGAGATCGGTCCGGTGTAAGCCGGGGATTGCAGGGTGGGTTCGGTGCCGTTTGTGGTGTAACGCAGAGTTGCACCGGTGGGAACCGTAGCTGTGTTCAGAGTAATCGTCTGAGCGGTCTGGTAGGTTCCGGCAACGGGAGTGAACATGGCTGCGGGAAGGGCTACCTGGCCAGTGAAGGTGTAAGTTCCGGCGATCACTGCGCTGGGGATCCAGCCATCCTTGAAGGCACGAACCTTGAGGTTCAGGGTGCTGTTCAAAGGAGGAGTGAGGGCTGCACTAAACACAGGGTCGGTCTCGATGGGATCAACTCCGTTTGTGGTGTATCTCAGCACTGCGTCGTTGGGCAGCGGTAATCCGCTGTAGAACACGTTCTGCACTGTGGCATACACGCCGGGAGCGGGTGTGAGGGTTACGCCGGCAACACTTACTGCACCGGTGATATTGTAGATTCCGGTGTAGGTGGGGCTGCTGATCCAACCGGGAGCAAAGACCTTGGCATTGATGGTCGTTATGGTGTTCAAGCCAAGCTGGATCGGGGTATTGGGGGCGTAGATCGGAGATTCTGCGCCGGGTTCGCTGCCATCGGTGGTATAGCGTACTATTGCGCCGAGCGGATATGTGTTGGTGGAGATCACCACAGTCTGAGCTGTATTGTACAATCCGGGTTCGGGTGTGAATACGTTGCCAACAATGCCGGCGGTTCCGGTTACAGAGTAGTTTCCGGAGTGGATAATGCTGGGCACCCAATCTTGATAGAACGCGCGAGCGCGAATGGTCATCGCCTCGTTTGCGTTGATCTGGATCGGAACGCCGCTGTATAGCATCGAGCCTTCATTGGGATCGCTACCATCGGTGGTGTAGTAGATTTCGGCACCACTTGGTATTGTGGTGGTGTTCAGAGTAACCGCGATGGGCGAGGTATATGTATCCGGAGCAGGACTGAAGACCGGTGTGGTCATCGTCACCTGACCGGTGATGGTGTATGTAGCTTGATAGGTAGTGGATTCGGTCCACTCATTCATAAAGGCTTTCACGCGAATGGTGGTTGTGCTGTTTTGCGGAAGCGAAATCGCTGCCGTGTAGAGCGGGGAGCCTTCATGCGGTTCGCTGCCATCCAGGGTGTAGCGGATGGTGGCATCGGCAGGATTGGTGGTTCCGATCACGACGTTCTGCGCAGAGGTATAAGTTCCGGCAGGAGGAGTGAATACGGGGCTGTTGATCACTACGGTTCCGGTGATGTTGTAGCTCGCTTCGCTGGTGGCGCTAGCTTCCCAACCGGGCATGAAGCCCTTCACTCTAAGAGTGGCAGAGCCGTTGATGGCAATACCGGTTTGAGGATTGTATGCCGGAGAGGCTTCAGTGGGTTCGCCACCGTTCAGGGTGTATCTCAGCATCGCGCCGGCAGGATAGGTGTTGGTATCCAGAGTCACAGTCTGCGGATTCGGATAAGTGCCTGCGACAGGAGTAAACATGTCACTTGGCAGCACAACGGTTCCGGTCATGTTGTAGATCGCGGTGTAAACCGGACTGGTGACCCAGTTGGCTTTATGAGCGCTCACGCGGATTGTGCGCACCGCGCCAAGTTCCAGGTTGATGGGGTTGGCGGGGTTGTAGACCAGATACGCGCTGGTGGCGAGCGAAGGATCGCTGCCATCAGTGGTGTAGCGAATCTCGGCATCAGAAGGATCCGCAGTTCCCAGAGACAAGGTCTGTGCGCTGGTGTAGGTGCCGGGAATCAGGCTAAACACGGGATCCGCGATGAAGACCTGACCGGTGATGGTGTAGCTGGCAGAGCCAATCACGCTGGGTGTCCAGTTCTCTTTGTAGGCTCTGGCACGAATGGTCACGCTGCTATTCAACGGAACATAGATTCCGGTGGTGTAGAGCGTACCATTCACGGGACTGGGATCGCTTCCATCAGTGGTGTAGTAGAAGTAGGCACCTTCTGTGGCAGAAGTCAGCACCACGGTCTGGGCAGTGGTATATGTTCCCGAACCGGGGTTGAACTGGACTGCGGCCACGGTGCCGGTGATCACGTAGTTTGCCACGGCAATCTGGCTGGTCTGCCAATCCGTTCTGTAAGCGATGGCCTTCAGGCTCATGTTGCTGCTCACAGAGATCGAACCGGTGTAGATGCTGCCGTAGGTTTCGCTGGGGTCGCTGCCATCAGTAGTGTAGCGGATGGTGGCGCCGGAGGTTGCTACGTCGATCGTAACGGTCTGCGGACTCTGATAGATTCCGCTTTCTACGTTGAATACAGGGGTGGCGACCACAGGCACGTATTCACCGATAGCGTAGGTTTGGGTGATAACTGCCGAATTCTGGTAACCCACCTTGTATGCGTAGGCTTTGATGCTGCGGTTTACGTTTATGTAGATAGGGCCGCTGTAATCCATACCGTTGGTGGCGCTTGGTGTGCTGCCATCCAGGGTATAGCGGATTGATGCGCCCACTGTGGGGGTGCTGAGGGCAACCGTCTGGGCTGTCTCATACCACCCACCGGCAACGCTGAACAGCGGAGCATCGGCACGGAAGGCATACGTAGCACTCACCATCTCTGAAGTATTCCAACCGTCAAGCACGGCAATCGCGTTGATGGTGGTATCACCAGTGATGTTGATCACATCCCCGGCTGTGTAGAGATAGGTGTTCGGGTTCATCGGATCCGGAACACTGCCGTCTAGCGTGTAATAAACCAGGGCTGAGGCGGGAACAGGGTTGGCAATCGTCACAGATTGGCCATTGCCGTAGGTTCCACCGGCAGGACTGAATATGGGTTGGTTGAAGGCAACTGAACCGGTGATGGTGTAGGTTTCGCTCGTGATTCCGGAAGCCTGCCAGCCACTGCGGAAAGCCATGGCTTTGATGGTGGTGGTGCCGGAACTGAGTGAGATCGGACGGTTGTAGACATTGGAGAGGGCAGTCGGATCGCTGCCATCTGTGGTATAGCGAATGGTGGCGCCTTCGGTGGCAGAGCTGAGCTCCACATCCAAGGCACCGGTGTAGATGCCGCTATCGTGGTTGAATGTAACTTCAGCCACAGTACCGGTCACGTTATAATAAGCCGCCACGACCGCGCTCGAAGTCCAACCTTCCATATAGGCTATCGCCTTGATGAACATTGTTGTGTTCAGCGGAACGTTGATCACTCCGGTGTATACTGTACCGTAATCGGAGCTGGGATCCATGCCATTGGTGGTGTAACGGATCGAAGCGCCCTCGGTATCGGTAGCGATGGTAACGGAGAGCGGGGTGAAGGAATTTGTGGAAGCCGGACTGAAGATCGGGTTGGCAACTACAAACTGGCTAAGATCAATCGCGTAGGTCGCAGATGTGATCGGTGAAGCCAAGTACACGCCATTGTAAGCCCGGGCACGGATCACGGTGTTGGTTGCAACCGTGATGGGTCCGGTATATGGCGTGGAGTCTTCAGTCGGGGCTGATCCGTCCAGAGTGTAATAGATTGAAGCGCCTATGGTGTCAGAAATCAAACCGACTTGCTGTACCGCGGTATAGGTTCCGCCGGCTGGGTCGAACTGGACTGAGGCCGCACGGAAGGTGTAATTATAAGTGACTGTTTGTGAAGCATTCCAGCCATCCAGGAAGGCTTTGGCTTTCAGCATGACCTCGGAGGTCTCCATCGCGTCGATCGCAATCGGAGCTGTATAGAGCATGGAGCCGAGAGTCGGTTCCGTGCCGTCCAGGGTATAGCGGATTTCGGCAGCCACAGGGTTGGTCGCGCCGAAGCTGACCATGATGCCATTGTGGTAGATGCCGCTGGGCATGTCGGCCGCGCCCATGGCGATGGAGCCGGTGATGATGTAGTCTTCGGAGTTGACCGAAGAGCTATCCCAATCGCTTCTGTAGGCAATCGCTTTGATGGTCATGCTGGCATTCACGGAGATCGGAGTAGTGTAGATCGTGCCTTCGGTCTCGCTGGGTTCGCTGCCATCGGTGGTATAGCGGATGCTGGCGCCGGTGGTGGTGCTACTAAGCACTACCAACTGAGCATTAGTATAGGTTCCGCCCGCAGGGTTGAAGGTAACTCCGGCAACCTGACCGGTAACCGTGTAGGTCGCCGATACGATGCTGCTGGGCAGCCAGTCGGTTCTGTAAGCACGGGCTCTGAGGAACATGGTGCTGTTCAGAGGAACGGTGATGGCCGCGCTGTATTGCGTTGAAGCCTGAGTGGGATCACTGCCATCGGTAGTATAGTAGATCACGGCATCCGGGGTGGATGTACTGATCTCTATCTCCAGAGGAGTGGTAGAAGTGGTGGAGCCGGGGGTAAACACGGGGCTGGCCACTTGCGGATAATCGAAGGCATAGGTCGCGGAAGCCACAGGGGTCGGCACATAAGGATCGTTGTAGCCTCTGGCTCTCAGCGTGGTGTTTCCGCTGATGGCGATAGCCTCAGTATACAGGGTTCCGGTCTCAGCATCCGGTACGCTGCCATCCACTGTGAAGTAGATTACGGCATCGTCGGTAAGTGAACTGAGCACCACAGTCTGAGGCGTGCTATAGTTTCCACCGGCAGGACTGAAGACAATCGGTGCCACGTGGAAGTTATAAGTATAAGTGAGGGTCTGTGATGGGTTCCAGTCATCCAGGAAAGCTCTGGCTTTCAGCATGACCTCGGAGGTCTCCATCGCGTCGATCGCAATCGGAGCTGTATAGAGCATGGAGCTGAGAGTCGGTTCCGTGCCGTCCAGGGTATAGCGGATTTCGGCAGCCACAGGGTTGGTCGCGCCGAAGCTGACCATGATGCCGTTGTGGTAGATGCCGCTGGGCATGTCGGCCGCGCCCATGGCGATGGAGCCGGTGACAGTATATATCCGCTCCACCACTTCACTATCAAACATCAGGTCTTTGATCGCTCTTACTCTCAGGGTGGTGCTTTCTGTGATGTAGATAGGCTCCGCTGGATCGTAATCAGTCCAGAGCACTGTTTCATCATTCAATTGGTATTGAAGGGTCGCGCCGGCAGTGGTATTGAAGATAGCCACAGTAAAGGGCTCAGTGAAGGTACCGCTGGCGGGGAATACGATCGGATTGAGAACTTGATCCGGGGCGATGATATATTCACCAGTAGCAAGCTCGGAATCGGTATGGCCATCCAAACGGGCAAACGCCTTGATGGTAGTGTTCTCATTTACCAAAATCGGCTCATCATCATACACAGATGAGTCAACCGTAGGATCATTACCATCGGTGGTATAATAGATTGTTGCGCCGGCAGTGCTGGTTATGACTACACTCTGAGGAACGTTATATGTTCCGGGAACAGGGCTAAACTCAGGAGTCGCAACTTGCGGGGTTACCGGCAGTTCGATGATAAACCAGGTGCTGCTAATCTCGGAATCAACCCAACCATCTTTAACTGCTTTAGCCTGGATCAATGTGGTTTCGGTGATCTCAAGCACTGCGTCATAAGGCAACCAGGCACCATTTACAGAAGTACGGTAGAAAATCTGTGCATCTGCAGTGCTAGTGTTGATCTCCACCTCAACCGGGGAAACCATGAACAAGCCACCATCGGGATCGAAGGTAGGCGCCGCAACTCTTTGATTGATCACAAAGCCGCGTTCATAGAGATCGGAATCCAGCCAATCCATACCGATGCGCCTTGCCACAGCCCTCAAGGTTGAGGATTCCGTGATCAATATCGAGTCAGTGTATAGGATGTCCGGAGTCCCACCGCCAAGAGTATAATAGATCTCGGTTCCGGGAGTAGGTGTAGAGAGGCTCACCGAGAAAGAATCGTAGTGAATCGAGGCGATTCCGCCATCGTTGATCGGTGATACTTTCAGATAATACTGCGCAGAACTTTCGGTTGAAGCCAGCCAATTGGTCTTGGTGGCAAAAGCGCGGATCAATGTGTTTTCGTCCACTGGGATGGGCGCGCCATAAACCATTGTAGGAACGCTGTCATCTGTGCTGTAATAGATTGTAGCATCTGGCGTGACAGTGCTCAGGGATACCGTATGCTCTGCAAAGCGGGTGCCTGCGGCGGGGGTAAACGCTACCTGTGCTACAGCTCCATTTATGATGTAATTAAAAGTCATTGGCTCAGAGGAAAGCCAGTTGTTCTTTGTCCCCAACACCCAGAAAGTTGTGCTTTCAGTGATTGGGATTGGGCTTCCGTCATACTCTAGCCATTCTTCGATGGGCAATAGTGCCGAGCTTGTGTTATAGATCAGCTCAGCGCCGGGTGTGTTTACCGAGAAACTCACTTCCCGGGCTCCGGCATATTCACCGGAAGCGAGGGTAGCCTGTGGGTTTCTCACCTTCAGCAGATAGTTCCATTCTCGGACTATGGAGTTTGGATAGTTATCGCGAACGGCATAAGCCCATAGATTTTGGTTTTCGGTGATGCTTAGCTCCTGGCCAGCGTAAAGGCTGAAGGAAATATTGTCTTCACTGAAGTATATATCAGCATTCTGTGGATGACTGAGTACTACGTTGAAGGTTTCATAGTAGGTCCCGCTAACCACATTGGCAACCGGCGGCACAAGAGCAGAGTTAAAGATGTAGGTGCGAGTAATACGCGCGGTTTCCACACCATCGTTTTCTGCCCAGGCTTCCACGGTAGTATTCGTGGAGATATCGCTAAGCACGACCGGGCTGATACCCAGAACTGCCGGAGCGCCATCGATGCTGTAATACAGATTGCCGACCGGAGCGCTGATGGTGATGTCGATGCTTTCACCTGCTGCATACTCGGTCTGCAGGGGAGAAATCTCCGGAATCTGCAGGATAGTGTAATCTGCTTGCCCAAACTTGGTCTCAGATCCGCCCATCTCCGCTTTGGCATAGATGGTCTGCTCTGTTCCCAACGGCAAGTTGATCAATCCGCTATAAGGCTCCCAGTTCAGGTTGTCGAAACTATAAGATATAATTGCTTCCGGCGGCACCGAGCTCAAGCCAACGCTGATTGCAGAGGTGTAGGTTCCCTCGGCGGGATTAAACACGATGTCGCCGATGGTGTTGGCGATCTGGTAAGCTTTATAGACAACCTCGGAGGGGCGGAAACCGTCTTTGTAAACCCGCGCAGCAATCACCCGGGAAGTATCCACAGGGAATGCTCCGGTATAGAGGGTACCGTTGTCGGGACCGGGAATATCTGTTCCGGTGGGATCTTCCAGATAGTAGATTTGATACGGGGCAAGGTTGAGATCTGCCACGATGCTAACCATGATAGGAAGCGGGTGATTGGTTGCTGCCGGCTCAAACACAGGGTTGAACAGAGTCGGTACTAATTTGAAGGTCCACGTGATGGGCTCGCTATCAACCCAACCGGGTTTGACGGCAATCGCTTTCAGGACATACTCTTCAGCTGCAATCAGAGGATCCGAACCAAAAGTAATGGGTCCCGAGTACAATGGTGAAGCAGGAGTAGGCACGCTGCCATCCAGAGTATAGCGAATCTCAGCCGCATCGTAGGTAAACAGCGATACCTGGATCTGTTGATAGTGCTCTGAAAGAGCAATGGCAGGATCCGGAATCTGCAGCGGACCGTCGTTTGTAGTGAATGTTACCGGAGGCAGGAACTTAACGAAATAATCCGCGGGATCACTGATCGGGCTGGTTATCCAGTTATCCAAGGTGGCATAAGCATTGAATTGATAATGCCCCATATTAAGCTCGAAGGGAGCAGTGTACGGGACATAGGAATCTCCGCCATCCAAAGTATAGTAAATTTCGGCGTTAGCCCATCTGTCACCAGGGGGCATTTGCAGACTGAGTACCACGTTTTCTTCGTAAGTATGCTCACCACCGATGGCTGCCCAGGGGCTGGTATAGACGTCTCCGGGAGGGCTGGTGTGTGCCACCAGGGGAACCGGCAAGGTGCCGGTGATACTGTATACGCCTTCATGGATAATGCTCGGAAGCGTGGTGAAGGGCGGCAATGCAGTAGCCCAAGCGCGAATAATGATGTCGCGATCTGCGTGGATAGGACCGGTGTAAAGCAAAGAATCCGAAAAAGCCGGTGCCATATCGTCGGTTTGATACTGATACCAGATCTCCGCGGAGGGATAAACGTTCGGTTCCACCGCAGTGTTGATCGCGATATCGATCGCATTGTCGTACAAATCGGTCGGCAAGCTTTTGGGAATGGGATCAAACACGGTGCCGTTTTCCCAGAAAAGCATGCGGGTCCGGTTTAGGACAGGATAATCAAAACTATAGACATTGCTATCAAACCACTCCGCAACTGTGGCATCCAAAGCCGGATCGGTATATTCTGCCCACCACCTGATTGTGCTGGAAGCGAGAATGTACAGGGTAAAAGGTTCACCCAAGGCGGGGTCGTAAGTGTAAACCTGCGCCATGCCGGGCAAGCCCAGCGGCTCTATGGAATAACGGATGATTGCATCCGCAGGAGTAGAGATGATTCCCGCGAAATTCACTTGCACGCTATCGCCAAAGCAGACGCAGTAGTTGCCATCCGCATCGACAACCGGAACAGTGGTATTCATGGGATTGGCAAACACTACTTTGTCGTTGATCACATAATTGTGAACCGCAGTAGTCGAACTGCTCACCCAACCTGCTTTTGCTGCTCTTGCCACGAAGCTCGCTGCGCTTTGCGTGGGTATCTGGATGCCGGCACTGGCGTCGTAAGGAAGCCAGGTTGCGCCACCATCTGCAGAGTACTCGATTGTCGCATCTGCCGGAACGGTGCTAAGCTGAAGTCTGAAATTGCTACCTATGCTTGCATCCGGGTTATTGGGCAGATATCTGCCGCTGGCATGGCTGAACACGGGGGTTTGCACCGTGCCTGTCATCTGATAGGTCTGATGATTAACTACAGAATCAGGCCCGCTCAATGGGACATAATATGCCCATAGGGTCTGACTGTATGCCGCTGGCGGGTTGGTCTGCAGGGGAATATGAACCGGTGTTTGATACAAAGTCCAGGGTCCGGTGGGACCATCCAGGCTATAATAAATCCCTTCCACTTCGGTGCCAGGCGCGGTAATAACCACGTTGATATCCTGGGAAAAGGGACCTTGATCTGCCCAGGGGTCAAACTGCGGACCCAAGGGGCTTACAGTGACATCCCAGCTTTGGCTTACTTCAAAGCCGCTGTTGTCGGCACGGTCTCTTACTTTCAGAGTCAACGTATAGTAACCGGGAGTGTTGAAGGTGTAGTTGAACGCGGCGCTAGTGCCGATTTCGGTGGATCCAAACTCACCATCCAGAATCCAACTGTAAAACACGGTATCTCCATCCATGTCGAAACCGACAGCTTCGAAGGCAACGTTTTGCCCCTGACCAAAGGGGCCAATCTCGCTCATCGCAATAACTTCAAGTGTATCGACTTTCACGGATTGAATCTCCGGCGGGTCGTTCACCTGAGTTACACGAACTTTGATCGTGCGGCTGGATATTAAGCCATAACTTCTGTCCTTCGCAGTAAGCAGGAAGGTGTAGTCTTCATGGGCTCCCCATACGTTACTCGGGGGAATAAAGGTAACCGAGGTGCCCAGACCGGCGCCACTGTTAGCTTGAGTATAGCTCACTGTGGGGCTGGTGGGGGTTATGAACAACTGGATTGCTGTGGGAGAATTAAGGTTATCCACAGATTCGATGTAAGGGAGTGTGGAACCTGGCATGGTGCCGATGAAGTTCACGGTAAAGGGAGTATCCTCAGGCGTTGTAAAGATATAGCCATCGGGGATATCGGCTTCCACATTGGGGAAGTTAAATATCGGAGCATCCAGAACATTCTTTACTCTGACAGAGAACAGCCAGGTCGCTGCCCCCATTTCTCCGGGTGACAAAGGTTCATCATTAATTGTGATAGCAATAGTCTCTTCTCCCCACCACAACTGATTGATCGTAGTAAACTTCAGCTGCGAAGGATTACCGGGAACCGTTTCAATCTCAAACCTCTCACTATTTGACCAGTAAAAATGAATGGCATCTCCAGCGGTGTAGTTATTGATATCCGCTGCAAAATCCTTGATCCACGGCGTATTTCCCTGCACGAAATCATCAGCATTCACCGGCATCACATGAGGGATATCGCTATAATTGAAGCTCCACCCGGTTCGGGTCGAGCTGTTTTGTTGCCTGATGACCTCAATCATCTCCGGAGTAAAATCTTTCTCCGAAAGCTGTCGCACATCAAGTGGCTGCCCTCTCAAGAGCATAACACTCATGAGAATTACAAATACGAAAAAGATCTTTTTCATATTACGCTCCTATTTTTTATATAAAAATTAACTCACCATCCCCCAATTCTTTGGGGGGGTTATATATCACTTATATTCGCAATCCGACAAAATCCAGCATTGCAGAACAATGTCGCTGATCAAAAATGCTATTTACCCGCATTGTGTCAAGTTCTTTTTTTATTGGTACTTAAGCACGATTTAGTAAGTGTTTATATTCTGAGATGAAAGATTGATTTTGCCTAAGCAGTAAGCAATGCTGATCTTGCACCATTCTGCTTTCAGAGACCCGTAAAATTGCTGAAGAGCCTTGCTATCAGGTTAGTTATCACTCTTTCATGAATATACGACATCTTGCAGAGCATAGATATAGGATAATTGAACAGCGTGAATGCGGCAGGATTTTTTCTGGTAGAAGACAGTTCTTGCTGTTGATAGTTTTCCACACGTGCCTAATTATTCTCCTCTGCCCCGCTTTTGATATTGTGCTTGGATCAGGCTGAGATAAAGCTGTGATGCTCGAATGGACATAGCAGAAATAAGGCTTAATATCAGGCTAATCCCGCGAGCATGGATGAGGCTTGCTGCCGGATGAGAGCGATTTGAATTATAAGTTGGTGGGCAGATTTGCAGAACCGGATATTTGACAGAAAATTGGTTTAAGGAAACGTGTGTTTGGGATCTGTGGATTTCGAGCCCCGGAGCTCGTCTCTCCGAGCCGCTTGGTTAATCTGTAACCCGCCACAGGTCATTTTGCTGAAGATTCATAATAATGATGTTTTGAGAGCATGGTCGTGGTTTTGTTGCGAAATGTGTGCTATTTGACAGAAAAACGGCTCAGAGAGCCGTGTTCCGGAGGCAGACAAAGCAGTCCATCATAATATTCAATAGCCATTATTTGATACTTGCCAAACATTCCATTTCGGTTATCCTTTTAGCAAAGACTATTAATGTATCTGGAGGATACCCATGCCTAAATATCTTATCGTTGGCGGAGTAGCCGGTGGAGCCACCACCGCCGCGCGCCTCAGACGTCTGGATGAGCACGCTGAGATCATCATGTTTGAACGGGGGAGCTATATCTCCTATGCCAATTGCGGTTTACCCTATTATGTGGGGGGAGTGATCTCCGAGCGTGATCGTTTGTTTGTGCAAAGCCCGGAAAGTTTTAGAGCGCGGCTGAATGTTGACGTTCGCATCGAACAAGAAGTGATCGCCATCGATAGACAAGCAAAAAGCGTAACGATCCGCCGCAAAGACGGCAGTGAATACAACGAAAATTACGACAAACTGGTGCTTTCTCCCGGTGCGGAGCCTCTGCGGCCGCCGATCCCGGGGATTCAGGACGAAGTGATCTTCACCATGCGCAATGTTCCGGATACGGACAAGATCGCCACATTCATCCAGAGCCATCAGGTTCAGCACGCGGTAATCGTCGGTGCCGGCTTTATCGGTCTGGAAATGGCGGAAAACCTTCACCTCAAGGGTATCAAAGTCACAATCGTGGAGATGGCGGAGCAGGTGATGACGCCTCTTGATTATGAGATGGCAGCCGCGGTGCATCAGCATTTGAAGACCAAGAATGTGGAGTTTTATCTCAAGGACGCGGTGAATTCCTTTGTGCGTGAAAAAAGCGGCTTGCAGGTGCGGCTGAAAAGCGGACGCAGCCTGAGCACTGATATGGTGATCCTCTCCATCGGAGTGCGCCCGGACAGTAAACTTGCCGAGGAAGCCGGCCTGGAACTGGGGATCAACAAGGGCATCAGGGTAAATGAATACCTGCAGACCAGTGATCCCGAAATCTACGCTTTGGGCGATGCCATCGTGTATCCCAACCCGATTACCGGCATCGAAAGCCACACCTATTTGGCGGGACCTGCCAACAAGCAAGGGCGAATGGTGGCAGATAACATCGTAAACGGCAATGTCCGCAAATATCAGGGTAGCATCTCCACCGCCATCGCGAAAGTCTTCGACCTCACCGTGGGTGCCACGGGCGTTTCCGAAAAAGTATTGAAGAAATCCTCCATCCCCTATGTGTCCTCAATCATCCATGCCAGCAGTCACGCGGGCTACTATCCCGATGCACTGCCGATGACGATCAAGATCGTGTTCAACCCGGAAAACGGCAAGCTCTTAGGTGGGCAAATCGTGGGCTTCGACGGAGTGGACAAACGCACGGACATGCTGGCGCACATCCTCAAACATGGTGAGACGATTTATGACATGCAGGAGATCGAGCACGCCTATGCCCCGCCCTTCTCCAGCGCCAAGGATCCGGTGAACATGGCCGGGCTGGTGGCGGAAAACATCGTGAAAGGAATGGTGAAGATCGTCCATTGGGATGAAATCCGCAACCTGAACCTGAAAGACATCACTTTAATCGACGTCCGCACTGATGAAGAATACGCTCTGGGCACGATCGAAGGAAGCATCAACATCGCGGTGGATGACATGCGCGGAAGCCTGAGCAAGATTCCCAAGGACAAAAAAGTGATCGTCTTCTGCGGCACCGGGCATAGGTCTTACTTCGCTGCCAGAATCCTGATGCAGAACGGCTTCAAGGAAGTCTATAACCTCAGCGGAGGCTATATCACCTATGAACACGCCACACAGAAACAGAGTAACGAAGACATCTTCAGCGGGGAATACATCGGCAAGGACGACCAAATCTATCAGGGAAAAGAAGCACCGGCAGCAAAGACCGAAGGCAAGATTCATGAGGTGGACGCCAGCGGCTTGCAATGTCCGGGACCGATCATGAGGCTGAAAAATGAAGTGGATCGCCTGTCCGATGGCGATGTGCTAAAGATCACTGCCAGCGATCCCGGCTTTGCCAAGGACGTACCCGCCTGGTGCAACATGACCGGCAACAAGCTATTGAAAGTGGAAACCGTCGGCAAAAAAATCGTGGCACTGGTTCAGAAAGGCGGTGGAAAAGCCCTTGAAGCCGGAACCGGGGGCGGGAAAAACAAGACCATCATCGTGTTCAGCGACGACATGGACCGCGCGCTGGCATCATTTGTGATCGCCAATGGCGCCGCTTCCACCGGCAAGAAAGTAACCATGTTCTTCACCTTCTGGGGACTAAATGTGATCAAAAAACCCGGAGCACCAAAAACTGAAAAAGACGTGATGGGCAAGATGTTTGGCATGATGATGCCCAACAGTTCCAGCGGATTGGGGCTTTCCAAGATAAACTTTGCCGGCATTGGCCCCATGCTGATGCGCAAACGCATGAAGGATAAGAACGTGGATAGCCTGGAGATGATGATCATGCAAGCCAAACGCGCCGGAGTGCAAATGATCGCCTGCCAGATGAGCATGGATATCATGGGCGTGGATGCCAGTGAACTGATCGACGGTGTGACCATCGGTGGAGTGGCAAGTTATCTGGAAGAAGCAGAACAGAGTAATCTGAATCTGTTTATTTGATTCTCGGCTTGGGGGAGATTGAAGCGCCATATCAACCCGATGTGGCGCTTTCCCGAATGGCCGCGGAACTTGTGAAAGGGAATCCTGCACATGATCCCGCTAAAGCGCGGCAGGCACAACGGAGCTTGACAGCAAACATGTCCGGATTATCTTGCCATAATCATATTAAAGGAAACAAAAATGGATTACAGAGAAGAAAACAAAAGCTTTGATCCCGATAGTCAGGATTATAGCGCGTACGAGAGTGCAGAGCTGGAGTGTATGTTTGAAAATGCCGAAACCGATAGTGAAGCGTATTCTGCCATCATGGCCGAGCTTTCGCGCCGGGGCTACAACTTTGCTGAAGAAGGCCCCGAAATCATCGAAGAGGTTCCTGCGCTGGCAATCCCCACACTGCGCTATAGCATCGGGGGCACCCGCATCTGGAACTTGGCGGCTCTGCTGTTGGGAGTTTTGGGCGCGGCATTTTTCTTGAAAGTGCAAGCCGGTTTTGGCGAGATTGAGCAATCGCTTCGGATTATGGTCTACGCCATGGTGGCGCTACTGGTAACCCTCAGTTATCTGATCTCCGGGATACGCTTGCTGGCGAACCACAAAGATCCCAAAAACCCGCAGCGTGCGGTTCCGACCTTTGAGTATTGGTTTTTGGCGCTGCTCTGGTTTGCCTTTGCGGCTTATGAAATCTATGTGGGCACGAGTAGCTTTTTGATGTATAGCAAGCTGCAACTGGGCACCCAGATCGCTTTGTTTGCCTCGCTGCCATCGATAATGATGATGCTCTTCAGTTTCTTGCTGGGTATGGCCATGCTATATTTGGCTTTGGAGCTGCGGATGCCAAAAGACAAAGCAGAGAATGTGCCATTTTAGAAAAGCAGATAGATTAAGAATATTTGCGGGACTCGGCATAGCCCTGTTCTGGATGCTGATGCCGATCACCCTGATGGCTCATGATATGGTGATCGGCCTTAGTTTTGAGATGGAATACAGTGCAGCCAGAGATACCTTGTTGTCCCGCGGCTTTATTTGCAAAGCTCCCGGTAGCATGGTCTTTCTGGATAAGGCTGGGGATTCCCGGGTGGAATTGGCATTTACAGGGCAGAAACCGCGCTTGAAGTGTGTGTCAATCACAATCAAAGGCAAGGACGCGGATGAATTGGAAGACACGGCATTGCAGATGCTCTCCGGCTTTCATGGTGATGATTTTGATTATGACCAGGAGATGCGGGAAGCATGGTGGAAACTGGATGAATTCCACTTCCTGAATGCGGCGGTGGGAGAAGACGAAAGCAGCTATGTGATCTTCTATGGAGATATACGCGAAGAGGAACTCAATCCATATTAGAATGGTACTTTTCTGCAGGAAGTGAATCCGCCCCCGCCTGACCCAAAAAGCCCTCCGAAACATGCCCTCCTATGGTAGTAGGATAGCCTATATATGTAGTTTGTCGTCCGCGATACAATGAGCCTTGCCGGATTGCTTTCCGGGATTCGATTTGTTCCATTTTGTTACTACACCTATCCCGGTATGCGTAAGGCATGGCTCTGTCCATATAGTGTAGAAATCACGGATTTGGGGATTCTGTATCTGGGTTTTTCTTTGTGTGAGGAGAAAATTCATTGAGTTTGTGAGGTTGCCGAGGTGGGTCTCAACTCTTCTGAAGGATCGCAATTAGGTTGCTTCGCAACCAGTTAGCAGAGCACTCTGCAGATTTGTCCAGTCGCTGTCCACACTATATATAGAGGGAACACTTCCCGATTGATCTTTAATGTATATCGTGAGTGATTTTTGTGCAGCAAATTCTGTGATAACGGAAAAAGGCCCCTCCGCGATGGAAGGGGCCCGGATGTTTAGGGAGTGCTTTTTGTTTATAAAGTTTTAAAAGCCGAACCAAGGACCGATGGTGACGGTCATGCCCTGGAAGGTGGTATCCGGAGAACCGCTCACTTCAAAAGTCTCGCCGGCAAGACCGCGTACCCGCCAGTCTTTGGTGAGGGAATATCCGTACGCGTAGCCAACTTCGGCACGCAGACCCAACCAGGAAAGCAAGCGATACATCACTTCCACCCGGGGTTGGACAGTCATGTAGCTCTTGTGGAGCAGAAAATGGGTGTTGTTTGATCCGGTGATCGTTTCCGGCAGATCAGCCCAGTTGTAATTGGAGTCTGTATTGATAAACTCCATTTCGTGGCTGGAGCCCCCGATCATCAGACCGATGCTGGTAATCAGGTTTTGACTGAGGGGGATTCTCTTGTCGAGGGTCACACCGCCCAGCATGTTCTCGTATCTCATGTATATCTGATATCCATCCACATCAGGATTGTTGTTTTTGGTTTTTTTGGTGTCTTCAAACCAAGTTATCTGTCCGCCCAAAAAATAGCCTTTACCGATGTTGAACTTTCCGCCCAAGCCCTGTTGCAGTAAGCCATCTTCGCGAAACTCATTGAACCCGAGGTTGGGATCTGTCACAACTTCGTTGATATCGGCCATATCCAGATTGATCCACATGGGAATCCAGGTACCACCGCCGTAGCCCGCGCTCAGTTTCTTCTTGCCGGGAACTTTGGGTTGGGAAACCTGACCACCATCTTTATGGCGACTGCCCACGGTCATGTCCATCGATTCGGTGGCTCCGGCGCGGAAAAATACGACGCTGATCTGATCCCCGGCTCTCAGAGACTTGCGGATCTTTTCAAAAGTAGCATAGTTAGTTACATCCTGATTGTTCACTTTCAGGATGATATCGTCTTCTCTCAGACGATAATGCCAAGCTGGGGAATCCTGCACCACACCGGTGATCAGAACCCCGGTGAAACCCTTATAGTTCAGTGCCTGGGCTTTGGGAAAGGTGAGGTCTTCAAGGTATAAACCAAAATACGCGGCGTCTGCAGCTTCCTTGCCACCGTCCATTTTAATAGACATCGTGGTGTTGATGTCGTCCAATCCCTTCAGTTCCATAATGTATCTGCGGGATTCAATTACTTCCTTTTCTTCATCTTCTGTCTGAGCCAATAGCGTCAGACCAAGTGACATGATCAGTAGCAGTGAGATTATAAGCTTTTTCATCGTTCTCTCCTTGTTGCGCGTTTATGCTACTATAGAAGCAATTGCCGCGCCAATTCCGGATGTCTTTGTAACTTAAAGCAGTGCAGCAGGATGTGGTTTCCGCTCAGGCTCTGCATTGGTTGAGATATATCATGCTGATATACCTGCTATATCATATCTGCCGGATTGCTGAGTAGCGGTCCGGCGGCAATGAGCCGAATTGAGGACTGCATTCAGCTCTCAAGATTCGCAGGGAACGGAATGATTATTGCATTCAATGCCCTCATTAGAAAGATCAAAGGACGTGCATCATGAAGCGAAGCCTAATTCTGTTGGCTCTCCTGAGCAGCTTGGTACTGCTGTTTGCGACCCCGAAAAGACTGGCCCTGATATTACCGGAACACTCCGGCAATCAAGTCCGACTGGCAAACAAGCTCCTGGAAAAGGGCGATACTGTTTATTATTATAATCTGAATTACACTATCGCCGCCCTCGACCCGGAGGAGTATCCCGGATATCAGTATCTGCAAAACCCCCGCGGGAACGAACGGCTTTATCTGATTTCCGCAATGCCGGCCAGCGAAGCTGCGAAACTGCAGAATAACGGCAGCTTGTATGCCCTTCCGGGCGGAGACTTCTTGCTGATCTCAGCGCTAAGTGATGTGGAGTTGCGTGCTCTTACCAAAGGCTCTTTTGTGGAGCTGCTTGCCAATCCGGTCCAAAAAGCGCGCTCGGGATTCAAAACCGATGCGCTAAGGCAGACAAATCAGGATATCACGCAGCTGGTAAGCCAGGTTTCCGCGGATAGCGTGGAGTTCTTCATCCAGGCTTTGCAGGATATGCAGACCCGCTACGCCCTTGCCAGCAACCGCTTCGAGGTCGCAAGCTGGATCAAAGATACTTTTCAGCGCTTCGGGATTGCAAACGCGCATCTGGAAGAATTCACCTGGAACGGAACTCAACAGTACAATGTGGTGGCAACCATCGAAGGCTCGCTGAACCCGAATGAGTATATCGTGGTGGGCGGACATCATGATTCCATTACCTACACCACCCCTTACCAATGGGCTCCGGGGGCGGACGACAACGCTTCCGGGACTGTGGCAGCGCTGGAAGTGGCGCGTGTCCTGATGGCGGCAAACTATCAGCCCAAATGCAGTATCCGCTTCGTGACCTTCGCCGCGGAAGAATTCGGCCTTCACGGCTCTCATTATAATGCCCAACAAGCGGTGAATAACGATACCAATATCCGCCTGATGATTAACCACGATATGATCGCCAACAACCCCAACAACACACCCGTCGTGCGGCTGATGCCCTATGCCGGCAGCCTCGAGCACAGCGAACACGCCTCATATCTGGTGAGCAACTACACCGATCTGTCCACCGTTTACGGAAGCATGAATAGCGGCAGTAGTGACAGCTATGCCTACTGGAGCCGCGGCTACCCGGTGATCTATTTCTTCGAGCTGGATTTTAGCCAGGTGTATCATAGTGATAACGACACTGTGGCTAATATCGACCCCGGGTATTGCGCGGAAGTGATCCGCGGTTCTTTGGCATGCGCGGTGAGCTTTGCCAATATGCCCGGCGCGATCGAAAACCTGAGCCTGACAGATATCGGCGACGGCAATGCTTTGAGGCTTTCCTGGCAAACGACCACTGATCCGGACGTGAATCATGTGAAAGTGTATATGAGCACCGGGGACCCTGCCACGGCGGAACCGGTAGCGGTCTATGACGCAAACTGGTATCTGGCAGATGGCCTCATCCAGGGCCAAACCTATAACTTTGCCGTGAGCGCGGTGGACGCATTGGGTAACGAAAGCTATATGGCGTATATATCCGGATCACCTCTTGCCATTCCCAGAATCCCGCAGAACTTCAGTGCCCTTCCGATTGCGGATGCCATCCGGCTTTCCTGGCAAGCGAATACTGAACTGGATCTGGCCGGTTACAGAGTGTGGCGCGCAGAATTCCCGAATCCTGACTTGCTCGCGATTCATGAAGGACTGCTTACCCAGACCAGCTTCATCGATAATGATGTTTTGGGTGCTCCGGAACAGCTTTATATGTATCAGATTCAGGCAGTGGATACGGACGGCAACTCCAGCGACTTTAGCGATCTGAGCCCGGCCCGCCCCGCGACGCTGGATAACGGAATCCTGGTGATCGACGGCACCACCGGAGGCAGCGGAGCAAGTCCTCTGGTACCCACCGATCAGCAAGTGAATGACTACTACGCTTCCGTACTTTCCGGCTTCCCGGTGCAGCACATGGACATTGCTCAAACCAGCAGAGACCTCAGGCTCTATGACATCTGCATATACTCCACCATCATCTGGCATGATGCGGATTCCACCACCGATGTTTTGGCTCCTGAAATCCGCGTTGCGCTCGAGGACTATCTTGCCCTGGGCGGAAAGCTGATCTACAATGGCTACTTCCCCAGCAAGGCCCTGGAAGGCAATGCCGGTTATCCCGCTTCATTCAATCCAAACACCATGATCAACCGGGTTCTCGGAGTAATGAATGCAGATTATTCCTCTCAAGCCAGAATGAACCTGGCTTTCAGCATCGAAGACGGATTGCAAAGCCTGCAGGTTGGTGAACACGCCAGCATGCCTGCCTTCAATTATCACATTTTAAAGGTAGAAGGATTGTTTCCGGCTGAAAATGGCGATATCTGGTACACTTATGGTTCCGGGTACGATTCGGAAAGTCCGTATTCATCGATGCAGGGATATCCGGTGGGGATATACTCCGAGTTTCAGCAGGGCAAGAGCCTGTTGCTGACTTTCCCCTTATATGTCATCGATCAGGCGCAGGCAAGCCAGATGCTATATGATATTCTTCACACAAAGTGGGGTGAGACGACCAGCAACGAAGATGCTTTGATCCCTGCTCTGGCTGCATTGCGGATCTTGCCAAGTTACCCAAACCCCTTCCGGGAAAGCACCAATATCCAGATCAAGGGCAGCACCGGAACCGAAGCACCCGCACTGAAGATCTTCAATCTCCGCGGACAGCTTGTGCGCGAACTTGCCGGCAGCAAATCCGGGAATTACAATTGGGACGGACGTGATGGCAAAGGCCAAAGCGTGGGCAGCGGAGTGTACTTCCTGCAGGTTTCCGAGAATGGCAACCGCGCTCAACGCAAACTGATCAAGATCAAGTAATTGCCAAATCAACCATCTAGTGGGGTATCCGCAAGGCTACCCCTTTTTTAGTCCCGATCAAGGTCGATGCCCGTGACGGCTGCATACCATGGATTTCAATTGACACATATTCCCCCGTTTCAAAGAATGAACTTAATCGAGATAGATGGAGTAGATCATGTCCTTTGTACATTTACACAATCATAGCCAATACAGCTTACTGGACGGTGCCTGCCGGGTGGACCGCATGGTGAAGCTCGCCAAGGAACTGGAGATGCCGGCGGTCGCTATTACAGACCACGGCAATTTGTTCGGAGTTATCGACTTTTACAACACCGCCAAGAAGGCAGGAATCAAGCCCATCATCGGCATTGAGGCCTACATTATAAATGGAGAGCTGGAACAGGACACCAGCAAGAACGATCTACGCTATCACCTCGTCCTCTTGGCAATGAACCACACCGGCTACAACAACCTGATGAAGCTTTCATCCCTGTCCTACATAAAGGGCTTCTACTATAAACCGAGAATATCCAAAAGCTTGCTTGAGCAATACAGCGAAGGCCTCATCTGTTTATCCGCCTGCATCAAGGGAGAGATCGCTTCTTTGCTGCTGAACGGCAGAGAGCAAGAAGCCAAAGAAAGCGCGCTGTGGTACAAGAATCTCTTTGGTGACCGCTATTATCTGGAGATTCAGAATCACCAGCTGGACCAGGAAAAGAGTGTGATGCCGAAGATGATCGCTTTGGCCAAAGCCTGCGACATCCCGCTGGTGCTCACCAACGATTGTCACTATCTGCACCAGGAAGATCACGAGGCGCACGACATCCTGCTCTGCATCCAGACCGGCAAGCTCTTGAATGATCCCGCCCGCATGCGCTACAATACCACTCAGCTCTATTTCAAGACTCCTGCCGAGATGCGCGAGATCTTTCCGGAAGTCCCCGAAGCCTATGAAAACACCCTGAACATCGCCGCCCGCATCGATCTCGAACTCCAGTATGATAAGTTTCTGCTGCCCAAAGTGGAAACCCCGCAAGAATTCCCGGAAATGGGAGATTACTTGAAGCACCTCTGCTTTGAGGCAGCTCAAAAGAAATATCCCCGAATGACCACAGAAGTGGAAGAGCGCATCGACTACGAACTTGGTGTAATCAAGCGCATGGGTTTTGAAGGCTACTTCCTGGTGGTGAAGGATATCATCGATAGCGCTCGCCTGCGGGATGTCCCGGTGGGCCCCGGCCGCGGTTCCGCCGCCGGCAGCATCATCGCCTATCTGTTGGACATCACCAAGATCGACCCCATCAAATACGGCCTCCTCTTCGAGCGGTTCCTGAATCCGGACCGCATCAGCATGCCGGATATCGATATCGACTTTTGTGCTCAGGGCCGCGGCAAAGTGATCGACTTCATTGTCCAAAAATACAACCGCGAGAGCGTTACCCAGATCATCACCTTTGGCACCCTGGGAGCCAAGAGCGTGATCAAAGATGTAGCCCGGGTGCTGTCCGTGCCTGCCGCGGACGCCAATATCATCACCAAGACTATCCCCGGAGTGGTGAAAAACCTGGAAGAAGCGCTAAAGCAATTCCCGGAATTTGTAAGCCTGATCAACCAAAATGAACTGTATCAGAGCATCCTGAAGCACTCCATCGTCTTGGAAGGATTGATCCGGCAGACGGGCATCCACGCCGCGGGAGTGGTGATCGCACCCGGAGACCTCACGGATTATGTGCCCCTCGCCTGCAGTATTCAGAAAGACGGCGAGAAGGTGATCCTGGTTCAATATGAAGGCAAATGGCTGGATGAACTGCGGATGCTGAAGATGGATATTTTGGGCCTGAAAACCCTTACTCTGATCAAGAAGACCATCGATCTGGTGCGAGAGAGCCATGGTGCGGAGATCGATATCGACGCCCTCCCTCTGGATGACAAGAGAGTTTTTGCCATGCTGAGCAAAGGCGAGACCGACGGAGTGTTCCAGTTTGAAAGCGATGGCATGCGCAAATACCTCACCGAACTGAAGCCAAACATGTTTGAAGACCTCATCGCGATGGTTGCGCTCTACCGCCCGGGTCCGATGCAGTTCATCGATAGCTACATCGCCCGTAAACACGGCAAGGAGAAGGTCAGCTACGACCACCCGTTGGTGGAAAACGCATTGAAAGGCACCTATGGCGTGACCATCTATCAAGAGCAGGTGATGCAGATATCCCGGGAACTGGGCGGGCTCTCCGGCGGAGAAGCCGACACCCTGCGCAAGGCGATGGGAAAGAAGAACTCCGAGCTGATGATGAAGTTTCGGGAGAAGATCATCGCCGGAGCCGGTAAAAACGCCGTCCCAGCTTCCACTATCGAAAAGATCTGGCAGGATTGGCTGCGCTTTGCCGAATATGCTTTCAACAAGAGCCACGCAACCTGTTACGCCCTGGTGGCATACCAGACCGCCTGGCTAAAAGCCCATTATCCGGTAGAGTTTATGGCTGCCCTGCTTTCGCTGGAAGACAACCCGGCAGATGTTCCGATCAAGATCGAAGTCTGCAAAAACATGGGCATCAACATCATCCCGCCCAATATCAACCGTAGCAACGCGGAATTTAGCGTGCACGACCGCGATGTTCTTTTCGGCCTCAGAGCGATCAAAAACCTGGGTGAGGCAGCGATGAGGGCCATCATTGAAGATAGAGAACAAAACGGAACCTATTCCAATGTATTCAATTTCTGCTCCAGACTGGATAGCTCTTCCGTGAATAAGACAGTGCTCGAGAGCCTGATCGCCTCCGGAGCAATGGACGAGTTGGAAGGCAGCCGGGCGCAGAAGTGGGCAGTGATCGAGCAAGCTCTGGCATTTTCTTCCGGAGAACAGAAAGATCGAAAGAAAGGTCAGACTACTCTCTTTGACCTGATCGCCGCTGACGACAACGATGATGACTACTACCCCCCTCTGCCCAGCATCGAAGCTTGGACATATCTGCATCAGCTGGATATGGAAAAATCCGTATTAGGTTTTTATATGAGCGGACATCCGCTGTTTGAATACCGGATTCTGGTGCAAAAGCTGTGCAATGCCAATTCCATCAGCGGGAAAGCGAAGAGCGGAGACCTGCAATTGGTAGGAATCGTGTCGAATATCACGCGCAAGAAGGACAACCGGGGCAATCCCATCGCCTTTGTAGAGATGGAAGACCTCAACGGACGCTTCGAGGTTCCCCTCTTCAACAAAGACTTCGGCAAATACATCGATGTCATTCAGATCGGCAAAGTATATTATGTGATCGGAAGCAAAAGCGGATTCAATGGCAACGATGACGGGATCCTGAGGGTCTTGCCCTCCGATCTGATCGCCTTCGATGATCTGCCCTCTTTGCTGCGAGGTACTTTACGCCTGAAATTGAGCATGGAGCAAATCCGCAAAGGCGCTCTGGTCGAAGCGGTGAACTGGATTAAACACAAACCCGGCCAGATCTCTGTGCAGGTGGAAGTGGAAACCAAGGATCACGAAATCTACGTGCTGGAGACTAAACACGGCATTTTTTCGGACAACTCCGTGCTGGCCTGGCTGGAAGCTCAAAAGATTTACTATAGACTGGAGATCAGAAATGTTTCGCAGAATACTGATTAGTCTGTTTCTCCTCGGCTGCCTCCTGCCGGTTTTCGCCCAGGAGATCATGATTGAAGTATATGAAAGTGGGACAGATGTCTGGATCATCCTGCCCTATGAAGTCTTCCGCTTTGGCAAAGATGAGACCAGCGCGGAGTATCAAATATCCACCCAGATCAAAAACTCTCGAGGCAACCAGGTGGCAGTGGAAGAAAACCAGATAACTATCCCCAACCGTGATTGGCTGAGAGGAACCGCCATCCCGATCCGGAAAAGCTATCAGCTCTCAACAGGCAGCCATACCCTGAATCTCAGCATTAGAAACCGCAAGCTGGGCGACAAACAGAGTTTCAGCCGGGCATTCTCCGTGGGCAGCCAGGCCACGGAACTGGGGCAGGTCTATCTGATCGCCCAACGAGAGGGATTTTCTTTCATTCCGGACAGCATGGAACTCAGTGCGCTGGACAGCCTGCAAATCAAACACAACTTCGCGATCGGAGCAAGCCAGCTCCGCCTGGATCTGGACGGTGAAACATTTATCTATGAAAACCCGGAGAGCCCGTTTGAGCTGGAACTGACAGAGATTGTCGGCTCCGACAGCATCTCGTCTCTGGTGCTAAGCCTGGATGAGATGAATATCCGCTATCAACTGGAACCCTTGCTCTACAAACCCTGGTTCTCTTTCAACCTGCGCTATTCTCTGCAAGAACAGCTGGAGCAACTCCGCTATATCGCCAATCAGAACGAATGGCGGGTTTTACGCAGAGTGCCGAAAAACAAGCACACTGATGCCATCGAAAGCTTTTGGCAAGCAAATGACCCCAGCCCCGGAACCGTGCGCAACGAAAACAGAGAATTCTTTTATCAACGCGTCCTGCATGCCGACGATCAGTTTACCATCCATAGCCGGATGAAGGGCTGGAAATCGGATCGCGGCAGAATATACATCAAATTCGGCGAGCCGGATCAGGTAGTGAACGACACCTTCCCCATCGGCCGCCCACCCAGTATCACCTGGCACTATTTTCGCCTGAACCGTCGCTTTGTTTTTACCGACGAACGCGGGTTTGGGCAATACACTCTGAGGAACAAAGATGAAGAATACATGGATTATTAGAAGACTGATCCTGACCCTTGCCCTGTTTTGGACGGGCATTAGCCTCTGCGCGCAAGAGCGCCTGAATCTACACCTGGATTATACCCGCTTCCTGGCACCAAACAAGGATACCGTTCTGCTCCTGGATTATCAGATCCCGTATCGCTCCCTGATCTTTGTGGCGCGAGATGGAGCTTACTTTGCCCAAGTCGCTGTACAAGTCCAGATTTCCAGCCGGGACTCCCTGCTCTTCGAACAAAGCATTACGGACAACATTGGGATTCGCAGTAAACACGACGCCTTATCGAACCAAAAAGCATATCTGAACCGCATGAGTTTCCAGCTTGCTCCTCAGACCCACATTGTGCAGTATCGTGCTACCGACATTAACAGCGGAAGAGTGTTCAACTGGAGCCGTGAACTGGAAGCGCTGCCTCCGACAGCACGCATCAGCGATGTGGAGCTGAATAGCCGGGTCTATGCGGACAGCAGCTCCTATCTGGCAAAATTTCAACGCAAGGGCAAGATCTATGAAGCCCAGCCCTCCATCATCCTGAACCGCGAGTATCACGAGTTTGCCCATCTTTATCTGGAATTGTATACCCCGGAAGAAGAATTGGGGCAATCCCAGCTGCTGATGCTGAGTCTGGAACAAGACGGCGAGATCGTGATGGACGAATATCTGGACACCACTCCGATGAATACCAATGAAAGCATTAGCCTCAAGCTCCCCCTTCAGGGCCTTGCTGCAGGCAAATATTACGGCTCCATCAGCCTGTTAGTAGGTGAAAATCTGGAAAGCCGGAATTTCGCATTTGTGCTTTCTGAGGAAGTGGAAACCATGCTAAACTTGTTCCCCAACCCCGATGACGAGTTCAACCTGATGCGCTATTTTTTGGCCAGCCGCGCTCCCTCGAACTGGACCAGTATGAACGAAGAGGCCAAAAGACGGCACATCACAAACTTCTGGAAAAGCATGGCGCTTAGCACTGGGATGTCCGAACAGAGAATCCTGGATATGGTGAAAGATAGAGTGGACCATAGCAATCGCTACTTCTCTTCGCTCAAACCCGGGTGGACTACTGATATGGGCAGAATCTACATCCGCAATGGCGCTCCCGCAGACATCGAAAAAGGAACCAGTTCAGACGAAAGCCGCTTTGTCCGCAAGGACTATCAGATCTGGAAATACGGCTCCGGTAACCGGGCTGTGTATGTGTTCATGGACATTCAGATGAACAATAACTATCGGCTGATCTACGTGTCCGGAGACGACATGGAGCTTTCCAATCCTGATTGGTTGCGGTTTTTGGGCTCAGATTTCGATACCAGTTTGCTGCGAAATTAGTCTATCCGAGCCGCTCCCTTTGAGCCGCCTTTCCCTGAGGCAGATTATATCCCGCCAGCCTTTACGCAAGCATCTCTGCCTGCTCCTGGTCTGCAGCAGAGTTTGAGCTGATTTCAAGCCATTATCAAGCTGTGTCCATAGCTATATTACAGCTTGATATCGGCTCGGCTGCAGCCTCATGAATCAGCGGCTGGTCATGCTAGACCGCCGAAGCAACGCTTCTGCGCAAGGCAAGGCCTGCGACCCTGGATCAAACAATCTTGCTCTACTCAAACACCGGCAAAAACGCGTCAGGATAGTGGGAAATATTGTAGCTGCCTGTGGCTGCATCAAATAGGACAACAATCACATCAAAGCGAGTATTGTATTTGCCAAACTCCGGGTTTTGCTTACAATATACTTGTGCGACATTAGAGATATGTGTCTGCTTTTTGTGAGATACATTCTCCAGTGCGCTTTGTATAGAGTGATATGATCGAGTTTTTACTTCGACAAAAATGAGCTGTTGATCTTTTTCCACGATGAGATCGATCTCTCCTTGTTTCACACGAAAGTTTCTGCAAAGCACCTTATAGCCGTTTGTTACAAGGAAGTCTGCGGCCAGTGATTCGCCAGTTTGAGCGAGTTCTTGCTTGGAAATGTTCTTCATGTGATCGAGAAAAACCTTGACGGATAAATTGTCAACGATATTAAGGAATCATGAATAGAAATCAACACCGAAAGGTGGAGGGAAGTATGAAAAAAGTTATATTGAGTGTAATTGTTATCGCAGCAATGTTTAGCCTGCTCCAGGCAGTGCCTTTTCAGACGCTCGGCATGTTGCGCACACCGGATGCCTATGTCTTACCGCATAGAGCTGCCGAATTTATGTTAGCCGGATATTATAGAGACGTGGCAAAGCCTGTTGAATACAGCGGTTTTGTCCCCTACATGATGGCTGGCGTCGGTCTCTTTGATCGCGTCGAACTGGGAATGTTCGTCGGCGACAAAATCGAAGATGAACCGTTAATGTATTTTTTGAATGTAAAGTTTAAAGTCTTGCAAGAAACCCCGCGTTTCCCGCAGCTTGCCATTGGTATGGATAACATCTTTTCACCAGTAACTACTCACTCTGTGGTAGATGGTGGCTTGGTCGCCGGGGATGATTTCTTCGAACACCCGGACAAAGCGGCCTACGAATACTATTCACCTTATGCTGTGGCCTCTAAACAGGCTGTAGTCTTTGGCATGCCGTGGATGTTCAACCTGGGTGCCGGCTCCAACCGTTTCATCGGTCAGGTTAGTCGTTCCCGCGTGTTCAACGGTCTCTTTATGTCTGCCGAGATGTCCCCCGTCCGTAACCTGGCCCTTCAGTTTGAGTATAGTGGACACGATTTCAACACCGGCGTGAAGTATAGCTGGAAGAATTGGGGCTTCAAGGTTGGCGCATCTGCCGTCGAAGATCTGGCCAAGGACAATGGTTACGAAGAAAACCTTCGTGTCGCCTTTGCCGTATCCTATCTCTTTGACAAATATGCCGAAGCTCAGCGTCGTCCCGACCTCAGCCGCTACGCCACTGGCAGCGATCTGGAAGATCCCTACATCGTAGATCTGGGCACTATCCCTCCGGAAGAAGGCGTGATCATTCCGCCCACCGGCAGTGTTATTCCTGGAACCGGTGAAGTGGTTGTAGTTCCTCCGACCGGCACCAGCACTCCTGGTGATGTAACCGTGATCACTCCCGGAACCACTCTGGAAACTCCCGGTCTTACCGGATCAGGCGGAACCACAAATTACTCTCAGCTTTCTCCCGAAGTGCGCGATCTCTTGGCAGAGCTCAAGCAGCTTCGCGCAGAACGTGAAAAAGCCCAAAAATCTCTCGATGACCTTCGTTCCTGGATTCAGGAGCTGAAAGCTCAGCGAAACTAATGTTTAAACCATAGTAGTGAAATGTAGGATTCATACTTCCTATATACATGTAGAGTGCCAGGATGCGGACTTCTGTATCCTGGCGTCCTACCTAATAAAACGGCTATTAATTCTAATGAGAGTCTAAAGTGAGCGGGGTTATGAAAAAGTATTATAAAGTGTTTTTGCTCGTTGTCTTTGCGCTGGCTTGCATATCATCCATATTTGCCCAAACAGAGGACGAATATGGTATGCAAATGACGGCTGAGCAGCTTCGGGAAGAGATCCGCATCCAGAAACAAGAGCTCAGGGAGGCAGCCAAATTCTTCCTCGTGGACGAACTGCCAAGCCTGTTAGAGGTCGACCCGGCGCGGGCAGATCTGGAGCTGCAGAAATTTAGTAGTGTCCTACGGTATTTGGGCGAAAATGAAGTTTTATATCTTTTAGGCCACATGTATGCCAGAGTTGGTGAAAATACCAAGGCTATAACGATTTTCGACACACTACTCAGAACTGAATTTAACCAGGGAGCACGTAAGATGCTGAATCTTGTGCTCTACCGAGAATTGATTTCTCTCCTGCAAGCCGGAGACCGTCAATCTGCCAGAGATTATCTGCGTGTGATCGTTTTTGAAAACTACAATACAGAGCAGTCTTTCCCTGCATATTTGTACATCTACTCGGATCTCAGTGCCGATAGCGGGAACTACAAAGAAGTTCTGACCCTGATTGAATCTTACAACAGCAACCGCGACACCGTTCTGAATATGCTTTTGCCGCTCAAAGAGCAAGTTTTGGGGCGGATCAATGGTTTGGACATTGCTTCCTTTTACGAGAATCCGGATCAGACTAAGTTCAATCAGATGAATGCTCAGATCAATCAGATTCAGGTGGACCTAACGGCTATCTACAATGTGATGATCGGCTTGGAAGGCATGCTCTTTGTTGATGCCATCGTAGATGCTCACAAATCCGAAGTTAGAGAGTTAGAGGAGCTTAAGCAGCTATTGGCGGATTATGCCAATACCAGCCAAACCACTCAGGAACAGCTGAAGCCGGCTCTGATTTTAATTGACTCCGTGAAGCAGAACCTGGCGTTTTATGACCGCCTCCTGAATAGCTTCGATAACCTTTTGCAACAGAACTTCCTGCGCCTGAGCATGGCAGATCCAGCCGGCGCTGATGTCTATGCCGGGGATCTTTATCTGGATCGCATAATTCAGACACGCAAGACCATTGCCTCTTACGACGAGATAATCACAGATCTCGATGAACTGCTGGCAAGCGGAGAATTCCCTCAGCATACCGAACGGATGGTTCGTGAACGCCAGCAAGCCGTAACCGGGAAAGCTGAAGCTGAAGTTTTACACCAAAAATACTTGGCCGACCTTGAATCCACTGACGCCAGTGAAAGAGCTTATATGCAGGAAATCTTGGCGGAATACGACTCTCTGGTAGCAGACAATCAACTGCTGGCAGCAACCGCAAAAGATATGGAAAACTACGTGATCACCGAGGCTCGCACCATCATCAATGAAGACCTCAGAAGCCAGATTCGCCCCCGGATTGCCTCACAGATAGGCAGCATAGCTTACTCGGGAGACCGTGATCAGGTGTTCAGAAGCGGCTTTGGCATTGCACTGACCGGTATCGATTTTATCACCCTGCAAATGGCTTATAGAACCACTATGGCCGAATATAACGAGTTTCTGAACAACCAGGTAAACCTTAGCTCTGAAGAACTTGACATTCAGCGGGAAATCTGGCGCAATAAACAACTGCAGCTGATCGCGGAATACAATGCGTTTTTGGCAGCCAACCCCGGTTTCAGCTCCATCGAGCAACCCGGTGGCGGCACTCTGGTAGGCGCTGCGGATATCTATTACAATCTTGCTGAGCTGCAGTATTACGCGATATCTGAAGATCTGAATCCTGCTCTTGCAAGTTACAAGAGAGCTTTGGCTTTGGATCCCAACCTTCCGGATCGCGATCTTGCGCTGTACAACGTCGCCTTTATTACCAGCGAACTCAAACGCACGGAAATCAGCAACAACAAGATCGCTTATCGCGAAACTGCCCGGATCAACGATTCTCCGCCGGCAAATGCTCTGTATAGTGAAGCAAACTTCAGGGAAACCCAGAGCGCTTTGCAGGAAATCGTGGATAATTACCCGGATTCAAAAGTATATGAAGAGTCAGTTTACCGCCTTGGACTCTTGAATTTCAGCTACTCAACGGACTCAGAAGACCCCGTCCCCTATCGCGCAAAAGCCATTGAACACTTTGATACAATCGTGGCTAACCGCCGCAGTCCGCTGTATTATGATGCCCTCTACCAAAGAGGTTGGGTGCGTTTAAACAGCTTCGATGAAAATGACCTGCGCCTCGCCATGACAGACTTCATGGAGATCTTGATCGCCACCGATTCCGGATTGATCTCTGATGCTCAGGTTGCTCAGGACTATCGCAAAGACGCTGTCGATAACATCGCCTATTGCCTGATCGCGCTTGATGGAACCGACTTTGCCTCGCTTTCCAGAGGTGTGGCCGAGCTACAACGCGTGTTTGAAGGTTATAACGATCAGCAGATTGTGCAACAAGTGATCAATCAATCCGCGAAACTGAAGCGTGATATGGGTGCATCTCTGCAAACAGTGGACTTCTTGGAATTCAAGATCAATACAGTTCCTCTGGCTTTGGAGAACCCTGTTCTGTTGGATTCAATTCTGGTGCTATACCACAATTCGTCACAGCAGTTGCGCGAGGGTGAAAACCTGGATGAGATAACTCAGGCAATCTATCAGCGTCAGATCGATAACTATAACCAAGATTCCCGTTGGTACGAAGTGAATAAAGACCGGGATATCTCCAAGCAGATGCAGATCGTGGATAACGCCTACACCGAAAGGGGCTATCGCCTGTTCAATAACTTTGCTGGTTCCATCAACAAAGAGAATCTCACCAACTACGAAGCACATATGAATCGCTATGATTCTTTTGCCCGGATTCACAAAGAAAACTACCCCGCATTCCGCATGGAAACTGACAGCCTGGTGGTAAATGCCTATTCCGTTCTTGCTGAACAAACAGGCGAAGTGCCGGATCTAATCGACGCGATCCAAAAGCTTTATACTTATAACGATACATATCCTACAAACTCCATGTTCTTTGAAAACGAAGAACTGGCGATGAACCATGCCCGGAACATCTATGCGGCAATCACAACCGAGGGTTATACGCCACAAAGTGGAGCTCCTGCTGACGAAGCACAGGGTTTTGCCATCTTACAGCGTAGTGCAGATCGCTTTATTGACGTTTCCAATCAAGAACGTTTCCGCAATCCCACCCGGATCGCCAATGCGCTCAATATTATCTTGCTTTTAGGCGATATCCAGCTCGGCAAAGAACTGTATCCCGAAGCCTCTGCTTTGTATAGCAAGGCCTTGGAACAAGCCGATATGATGAGCAACACCGATAAACGGGAAACATACCTGAAGCTGGCGGATATCAATATCCGTCAAGAACGCTATACTGATGCCGAAGCTTGGTTCCGACAGGCATTACCGCTAGCGCTTAACGCTGATGATCGTGCAAGCATCAATCAAGACATCCTTGTGCAGATTCAGAGCAACTTTGAAAAAGCTGCCGAAAGCGGAGATTTCCTCACCGAAGCCTCCGAGCGCTTGCGTCTTGCCAGTCAACTGAATCCCTCGCTTAGCACGGATATCTTGGGGCATAAAAACCAAGCAGTAGAAGCTTATAAGAAAGCCGGGGCTTATCAGGAAGCAATCGACCTCCTGATGGAGCTTGCCGCCACGGATAACAACCTGGAAGCAATCTATGCCCGCTATAGCCAGGCTTTCCAGATCGCAGAAGCGGATAGCATGATGAACAACCCTGCCCTGGCAAAACAACTGGAACAGGATTTCATAGATAAATATCCCGCCAGCAACTACACATTCCGTCTGCGCATGGCAGCAATTGCCCCTCTGGCAGACAACGCTGCAACCAGATCGACTGCCGCTGAACGCTATCTCGCGCTTTATGAAGAAGCTGTAGCCGGAACCATTGATAACGGCGACGTTCCCGTTAGCACTATCATGGCCTTTGCCATCGCCCTTTATAACCAAGATGGCAACGTGCCAAAAGGCTATGAGCTGATGAACCGCTTCATTGCCTCCTACCCCAATCATAATGATACTGTTCCCTATATGGAATACATGGCAAAGGGATATTACGATCGCAAGGAAACCGCAGAGTACAACCGGATTGCTCGCGAGATTTACCGTAAAGATCCCAGCAAGAGCTCTTACTATCAGGGTGTTGCTGAATCCGAATTGGCGCTGATCGCTCAAGAGTTCGATGCTGCTTATCTGAACAACAATTTTGAAGCTGCCTTTGCTGCCAGAGATCGCTACCTAGCTTTGGAAGCCACTTACAAGCGTGAAGGGCTAAGCTTTAACGAGGGCGTCTACGCCATCTTTGCCAGAGTAAAAGCAGAATATGACGACATCCAAAAGCGCGAGGCTTTCTTGGCGAACTACGATTCCCGGCTCTCCGCCCTGGAACGCTCCAACGTCTTTACCCAAACCCCGGCTCAACAAATCAGAGTGGTTAGGGTAACCAAGTTGGACTCCAATATGATTGGAGGTGACCGTCGCATACCAAAGTATATGGATACCATCACTGCCGAAGTAAACAAAGTTCAGACGGTTATACGCTCTGCCAACGAAAGTGGTTACGCCATCGATAACGACCGCCAGATTCGTTCCTTGGCTTTGATAGCTAAGCTTTATGCCCGCGGCAAAGAGGTCGTGGACACCCAGATTCGCACTTACTTCCGGATCACAGAGGAAGGCGAAGGGATAAAAGCGCAATATGGTGCGGAATTTGATAACCTGGTAGATGGCTTTGTGCTTAACAACACCATGGATTACATCACACAAAACCTTACATGGAACAATCAGATATATACCCAGTTCCATCTCGCCGGCTACCAAACAGCTGCCACGGAAGCAGCTAAGGCAGCATTGGTTGAATACAATCAGAGTATCGAGTATCGCGGAACGGAGTATGCGCTGAACAACCAGTGGGAACGGAACCTGGAACCATCCGGGATTAGTTTGAACTTCAACCAGATCAAAACTCCCAAGGGAGTGAACCTCGGCAGCACGCAGATTCCTGCTAACAACACTCTGCGTCTCACCCGTCAGTTCAATCTGGATCTGGAGCCAAACTTCGCCTACCTGCACGTGGTGTTCCCGCAGGATATCGAAGTAAAGCTGAACGGCAGCCTGGTGAATTCATCCTTTGTTGCTGTGGATACTCTGGAGACGGGGAAACCCTCTACCACCAGATACAGCTTCCTGATAGCCGGTACGCTGTTTAGCAAGGGCACAAATGTGCTTGAGGTGGAGCTGGCAAACACATCAGCTTCGTCTCTGCAGGCTGCGCTGGCTTTACAGACCATGACCACGCTGCAGCGCATTCGCGAGAACATCCCGCCTGTGGTTAGAACCCTGTTCACAAACCAGGGCTGGCGCATCATCAGCACCGATCCGGATACCGGAGAAGAGCGCAGCAGCTATGCCGCGGATGCCACTAAATGGAACATCACTCAAGACAACCTGGCTGATCTGACGCAAAATGCAGCCCGCCCGATTTGGGTTTCCGAAATAGACGGTCCTGCAGAGAATCTGGTATTTGAAACAGATTTCATGCTGGACACGGAGTTCAAAGAAGGTATGATAGAGTTAATCGCACCTGAATCTGCAACGGTATATCTGAATGGTTCAGAAATTGGCAGCACAATGTTCGATTATGATGCGGATCCCCTCACGATTTACAAGGGCGAGATCCTTATCCCCGCAGCGAATGTCGTTACCGGCCGGAACGTCTTGCGTTTCGAAGTATCCAATAGCTCGGTCTTCCGGGGCTTTTTGGCAAAAATCACCTATTCACAAGCTGGAAAGGAGGAGATCCGATGAAGCAGACCCTGTTTCTGCTAATTGTCCTGAGCTTGCTTAGCTCAGCGTTACTGGCTCAGCAGGCGAATCCTCAACCCGCCCCTCGACCCGCGGGCACCACTCCCACCGTAATAGTGGAGACTGAAGCAATTGAGATTCGTGTTGATGCCCTGGCACCGATATCCGGGATATACAAATCCAAATCCGATACATTCTTTGTTACCGGAAAATACCGCTTTGTCCTAAATGACAGAATCGTACAACAACACAGTGAAGAACTATTAAATAAATGGCTTAAGGAGTCAAAATGAAAAGCAAGCATATCATACTCGTTGTGATCGCCCTGTTAATGAGTGTAGGTTTCCTCTTTGCGCAAGAAGCTGGAGAAGTAGCCACTGATGCTGCCGCAAACGCCGCCGGCCGAGTCAACCTGATCGAAATGTTCACCACCAGTGGAGCATTTGGATATCTGATTCTGATCAACCTACTGATCGGTCTGGCATTGGGTGTAGTTCGTTATATTCAGCTTTATGTGCGTGAGAAGATCGACGCCGAGAAATTCTTCCTGAAACTGAAGAACTTTGTGAAGAACGACCAGATTGATGAAGCAACCAAGATTGCTGACCAATTCAAGGGTACTACAATGGGCTTCATTTTCTGGAGCGGTTTGTCTGTGTTCAAGGATATCCGCAAATCCGGCAAGAAAGGTGAAGAAGCTCGTATTGCTGTACAAAATGCCTTTGACGAAGCAGTACTTCAGAAAGTGCACAAGCTTGACGGTGGTCTGTTCTGGTTCGATACTTTGGCTCAGATCTCCACCTATCTCGGACTTCTTGGAACCATTTTCGGCCTTATCACAGCATTTAGCGCACTGCGTTTCCTTACCGGTATTGCAGCTCAGAACAAGCTTACCGAAGGTATCTATGTCGCTATCGGAACCACCGCTCTCGGTTTGATCGGTGCTATTCCTCTAACTCTGATCAAGGGTGGACTCTTTACCCGCGCTCAGACCCTCATCAGCAACATCGACGAATATAGTGTGAAACTGGTAAACCACATCAACAACCAGATCAAGGAATAAGATTATGGCAGTGTATCGTCCTTCTCAGGCGAGGCAACAGAAGGGCCAAACAGCACCTCAAGAACCAAACTTGGTTCCGATCATGAATCTATTTGTCTCGATCATTCCGTTTTTGATCCTGATGATATCGATTTCGCAGGTAGCTCTATTGGCACTTAACTTTGCCGGCGATGAAGGCGGAGGCGGAGCAGGCAGTAGCGGCGGTGGAGCCGACAAAGAAGAAATTGTGCAAGTCCACCTAATGCTGAAAGAACATCACACTGGCTTGTTCCCCGGGATGGAAATACGCGAACCCGGATCTACAAACTACACCAAGATTCCTTGGCTCGCTGAGAATATGTACGATTTTGACAAGCTGAATGATCAACTTATCAGCCTGAAAGAAAAGTATAGCGAGAGCTCAGAGATTGCCGTAGTCGTCCATCCGGAAGTGCTGTATGATACCCTGATCCGCACTATTGACCTATGCAAAGCAAATGGCTTCGTAACAGTTCATTATCGTAGCCCCAAAAACGTATATATTTATTAAGGTTTGGGGAGGAAATTATGAGTACATATGATCGAAACACAAGAAAGCGGAAGGGAACGCGGCAAGTTCGTCGCAAAACTGAGGACGTTAAAGGTCTCTCAATCACATCCCTTCTTGACGTATTAACCATCATCCTGGTGTTCCTCATCAAAAACGTATCCATGGACGCGGTTAAGCTGGACCAGCTCCCGAACATGCAATACCCGACTACCATTACTACAGAGAAACTGATGGATAACGCCATGGTGACTCCCGTCAAATTGTACCTTCACGAAGTTCTAATGGGCGTGGATAATCAGTTTCTCGGCACACCGCAGGACTTAGTGGAAAACGTAGAGACTCGCGCGACAATGGAAGCATACTTACTCGCAGAAATGAGTCAGATTCCAGAAGATAAATGGGAAGAAGCTTGTCTAGTAGTACAAGCTGACGCCGCTATACCTTGTTCTTTCATAACCCAGATCGTGAGCGTAGGCACCTCCGTGGGTTATGGAAATGTGTATTTTGCAACCATAGAAGATGCAGACTGGCTGAGGACATACAGATCTGCGTCTAACGAATAACTGGAGGTCTTATGGCTAAGATTCTAAGTCTCAGGTTGAACTACAAAGGGAAGTTTCTTGATTATGCCAAAGAAGGCAAAGAGATCAAGAAGAGCTTCACCATCGGTTCAAACAAGTTTCTGCAATGGCAGATTCTGGATCCCTCGTTTCCGGATAAGCACATGTTTATCCAGCAGAAAGGAGGCGAGTATGTAATGCAGTTGTTGCCCGGTGCTCAATTGAGCTGCGAAAAGGGTGGCAACTCTGTGGATAGTAACTATCTAAAGCAAAACAACCTGCTCTCAGGCAATGAGCTGGTTCTGAAACAAGACATCAAAGGTACTCTGACTCTGGCCCCGAATTGGGATGTGGAGTTCGAATACAGAGAACCGTGGGTAGCGATCCTAACCGCGGAAGAGATGCAGATCGTGGCGCAATATGCCCGCAGAGAAAAACCAGATGCGGTCAGCCGTTTCAACCGAATGGTGTTGTGGCTCGTAATCCTGCTCTCGATTGCATTCCTGATCATCTTTGATCTGTTTCTGAAGAAAGAGTACATTGTGGAAGAAACAATCGCGCAGCGCCTGCAAAACATCCAGGCAGTAGCGCAGCGTGTAACACCGGATTTACCCACCACCGGTAGCTTCGAACAACCGGCCCCGGTGGAAGCTGCAGAAACTGGCGAAACCGCTCAACAAGGGACTCCCGGTGCTACCGGAACACCCCGCGGTTCGTCTGCATTTAGCGCTTTTGCGGGGGGATTTGACCCCAATGCCACCGGTGTAGCTCCTGATATGAACATCGTTACCGTAATGCAAGGCTTCTCCGCCCGCCGTCCTGGTGGTGCTGGTGGCGGCGGTACAGGCGATGGTCCCGGCGGCTCAGGCCCCGGTGCCGGTTCGACCTTCAGCGCCTCCGCTGTACCACAGTTTGGTGATGTTGGAGCAGTAGCGCAACGAGCACCCAGCGGTGGCGGTTATGACACTCGTCCTGAAGGTGCAGTTGGCGCGCACATCACAGGTGATGCTTCCACACTTGCACCCAGCGGAAAAGCCTGGGGAGACGTTGTTAAACAGCAGCAGATCGCCCGGGACTATGCAGCCAGAAATGTTGTCGCCTTCAAGGAAGGCAGCGTGGCTGGTTTGGACGAAGCCGGAAGAGCTCTGCAAACAACTCTGCGTGAACAGGTTGATAACAGAAAGAACCAGATCGACCAAGCCTACCGCCAAGCAAACCTGCGGACAAACGTAAGCTTCTCGATCACTCTGTTTATCAGTCCCAGTGGAGTAGTTCGTGAATCCATCGTCGTACCTGCTGGCAGTTATCCGGAAAGTTTTGTAGCCCGGGTAAAGAGCATCGTAGACGCCTGGAAATTCAACGTTCCGGGAGAAACTCAATACACCTTCTCAATCCGTTTACGAGCACAATAAGTAAATAACACAAAATCATACATGACCCTGCTTTTTTTTAGCAGGGTCTTTTTTTTGCCTCTTGACAGATTTGCCATGCTCCGCAGCCTACGACCATGCATTATTACATCGTCGCCTTGCCCATATCCATATCCCGGGACTTCAGCTATACAAGCTCGGTCCCGGTGGCTGTCGGTGCCCGCGTTTTGGTGCCCCTGAACGGTAAACTGATGATGGGAATTTGTTTGCAAGAACAAGCCCGGGGAGAGCATCGCTACAAGGAAATCGCCGAAATCCTGGACGACCACCCCGTGATTCCCGCATACCTCATCCAGCTGGCCCAATGGATGGCAGAATACTACCATTCCAGCGTCGGCAAGGCCATCTTTGCCATGCTTCCCGCCAAGCTGCAAAGCACGGTTGACGCGGAGCTGAGCTGGATCGGCTCTCATACGGACATTCCTGAAGACTTCGCTTTGATCTTTGAAACCCTGAAAGAAGAGGGCAGCATCACCATCTCCCAACTGCGCAAACGTTTCCCGAGCCTGCCCGTTTATAAACTCTGTGAATCCGCGGCTGATGCCGGTTTGCTGAAGGTGGCGCAGAAGCTGAAACACAAGGACAAACCAAAAATCCTGAACTACATCCGGATCATCAGTTCGGAATATGAGGCAGACAGCCTGCCACTTAAGCAGCGGGAAGCTTGGGAGCGCATCAGTAAAGAACCCAAACCCTTCCCCATGGCAGATATCAGCAATGAAGTATCCTACAGCAGCATCAAAGCCCTGGTTAAAAAGGGGCTCATCGAGATCTTCCCCAAGGAAGTGCAAAGCGCTGAACTGCTGAGAGACACCGGTTCCAAAGCCAAGAACATCGTGCTCAACGACGAGCAGAACCTAGCCATCACCGAGATCTTGGAGGCCTACGGCAAGTTCCAGTGTCATCTGCTCTACGGCATCACCGGCAGCGGAAAAACCGAGGTTTACATCGAGATCATCCGCAAATACATCAATGACGGAAAATCTGTGATCTTCCTGATTCCGGAAATAGCGCTCACCCCTCAGATGTTGGATCGCTTCGATTCCAGTTTTGGTGAAAACCTCGCGATTCTGCACAGTCAGCTCACCGACGCGCAACGCTTTGCGCAATGGCAGAAGCTGCAGAGAGGGGAATGCCGCATCGCCCTTGGTGCCCGCAGTGCCATCTTTGCCCCGGTGCAGAACCTGGGTTTGATCATCGTGGATGAAGAGCACGAGCAGAGCTATAAACAGGACAACCTGCCCCGCTATAACGGACGGGATGTGGCCATCGTGCGGGCAAAACAGCAAGGCGCACAGGTGATCTTGGGCTCCGCGACACCTTCCCTGGAAAGCTGGAGCAATTGCCAAAGCGGCAAATTCAAGCTTCACCGTCTGCTCAATCGCCCGCTAAACTACACTCTGCCCACGGTTAAGATCCTGAATCTCTGCGATTATCAAGCTACAGACCTGATCTCCGATGAACTCGCGCAAGCCATCGCGGACAGACTGGATCGCAAGGAACAGGTGATTTTGTTCCAAAACAGACGCGGCTACTCTTCTTTTGTGCAATGCCTGAAATGCGGCAAGCTGATCACCTGCCCAAATTGCGAGATCAGCATGTATTACCATCGTGACCGCGAAGAGATGCAATGCCACTATTGCGGGCTCTTCTACCCCATCCCCCGGCGTTGTCCTTCTTGCCAGTCTTTCAGCTTTGCCTACGGCTCGCCCGGCACCCAGAAGGTGGAGCAAAACCTGAGGATCCTCTTCCCCATGGCAAAGATGCTGCGTCTGGATAGCGATAGCAGCCACACAAACCAAAAGACCATGTATCACCGCATGAAGAACCGCGAGGTGGACATCCTGCTGGGCACGCAGATGATCACCAAAGGCCTGGATTTTCCTAGTGTTACTCTGGTGGGTATCATCAATGCCGATATCAGCCTGAACATCCCGGATTTCCGCTCCGCGGAGCGCACCTTCCAGCTCCTCACCCAGGTCGCCGGACGCAGTGGTAGAGCGGATATATGCGGTGAAGTGATCATCCAAACCTATAACCCGGAGCACTACGCCATACAGTATGCCGGCAAGCAGGATTTTGAAGGCTTTGCCCGTTCTGAGCTGGCCTTCCGCAAGCGATTGTTCTATCCGCCCTATTACAGATTGGGCAGAATCTTGTATCAGAGCGTTGATCTGCAGGAGCTCCGGAAAGAAATGACACGCCTGCAAAACGATCATCTGCCCCGCCCTTCTGAAAGCTTGTTGATTCTGGGACCCAGTCCCGCGCCATTTGCCAAGATCAATCAGCTATATCGTTATCATGTGATTTTGAAGGCGAAGAACCCGGCGGTGCTGAAGGATGCCATCCAAGGCATCATTAGCGGATTCAAGACCAAGCTCTATCCGCAGATTGACATCGATCCCACGATGCTGATGTGATTTCCTTGTGACCGCGCCGCCCGGATGCGGCCCTCGATTTGTGCAGCTTGTTTCCAGCTGATATCAAGCCCTTATTTTGCTATGCCCACACGATGATAATGCCTTGATATCAGCCTGAAACCGGCTTTGGACAAAGGAAAGCGCATTGCCGTGAGTGCTCTGTTTGGGGATCTAAATATCGATCAGCGGGGTGTGGCAATACTGGTCTGCCAGCAATAGCCGAATGTCGCTGCGGATGCTCTGCAGATAGTTTGACATCACATTGCGCGCCAGATCCGGATGATTGTTGGTCTCGGAGAGATGTGCCAGAATCAGGTTTTGCAAGCCCGGATGGAGAACCTGGGAAAGCAGCCCCACCGCCTGTTCGTTTGAGAGGTGCCCATGCTCGCTTTTCACGCGTTTCTTCAGGTTCCAGTCGTAAGGACCGTCCATCAGCATTTGCAGATCATGATTGCTTTCCAGCACCAGAGTATTCACCTCGCTCAATTTCAGCAAAGTGAGTTTGGTGAAGTAACCAAGATCGATGGCAACTCCCAGTTTACGGTCGTCGTGGGCAAAGGTGAAATTGCAGCTATCCACCGCGTCATGGGATGAACGGAAGGGTTGCACCAGGATATCGCCCACCATAAAATCCACTCCAGCTTCAAAGTAAACCAAGCGCTCATCCACTCTGCCCATCCGGTGAGAGCAATAAGCATAGGTATCCGGCGAGATGAAGAGCGGAACTTTCAGGCTGCGGCAAAGCGCTCCGGCACTGCGGGTGTGATCCGAGTGTTCGTGGGAAACGATCACCGCTTTCACCAGGCTTCTGGGGAGTTCAAGGGCATCGAAGGCTTCCCAGATGCGCTTCATGCTGATGCCCGCATCCAGGATTATGCCGGTGTCCCGGCTCCGCACAAGGATCGAATTGCCTTTGCTGCCGCTGGCAAGGATGGAGGTTTGAAACATATATGGCTTAGATTCTTACAAGTCTGTAATAGCGGTTGTTCAGCCGGTCAAACTCGCTCCAGACAGCTTCCGGAGCTGCAGCATCCACCAGCTGAGAGACTCCAGCGGCCTGGGCATCCAGATTGTCGCAATGGTGCAGAATGACCGCTTCCAGGGTTTGCGGCAAGCGCACAGAGGCCTTTTCGTATTCGCCGTGATGCGAAAGGATCAGGTGACGCAGGTTCAGGAGCAATTCATCCGGAAAACCGGGAATCTGGGCTGCGGCAAGCACGACCATCTGATCTCCCATGCTGAGGTGCCCCAGCAATCTGCCCGCATCGGTAAACTCGATCGAAGCCTGACCAGTGTATTCCATGGTTTTGGCAGCATCGTGCAACAGAGCACCGGCGATCAAGAGATCCATCGAGACCGGATATTGGGTGCTAACGAACTCACAAAGGGCGGCAACAGCCACGCAATGCTCTACGAGCCCGTGCATATAGTTGTGGTGCCAGCCCTTGGCGGCGGGAGCTTCGATGAAGCGCATGAAGAATTCTTTGTCATCGAAGATAACATGGAGCAGGCGGTTTAAGTGTTCATTCTCCACCTTATCCACAAAATCCCAGAAGCGTTGCGCCAGGAAATCTGCCTCAAAGCGGCTTTTCGCAATGAAGTTCCCCATATCGAATTCGCTTTTATCCGCGTAGCGGAGTTGCTGCACCGTGAGCTGGATCTGGCCCTTATAGTTCACCACCTGGGCTCTGACGTGGACGATGTCGCCGGCTTCGAAAAGCTCGCTTACTTTCTGAGCGTCCTTCCAGACGTTCGCGGTTGCGGCGCCACTGCGGTCTCTAAGCTTGAGGCGCATATACATTCCGCCTTTACCCTCGCGCAGTTCTTTCTCCTGCGCCAGATAAAAGCCCGAAATCTCTTTGTTTTCATGCTGATGCATGTCACTGATATAAATATGTTCTTCCATAATCATTCACTTTATAATGCTAAATTTTTTGGTCTGCGCCGGCTTTCCGCCTTGCTCTACCCGGATGAAGTAGATGCCGGAACCGGGAAAGATGCTGACATCCAGTTCCGCTTCCTTGCGGATATCGGATTGAGCATGAACCAGCTGACCTCTGATGTTGTATATCTTGATGCGGGAAGGAAGCCGGGTGTCGTCCAGCGTGACCTTCAGTGTGTTGCCCTTACGCAGAGGATTGGGGTGCAATCCGAACTCCACACGGGGGGCATGGGCATCAGCATTGTTGCTGTATGTCCCGGGCTCGAAACCCTGATATCCGGCATAATGGATTCTGCTGCCATTGTTGCCCTGAATCCAGTAATAAACCCTGTAGCGCAAGTTCTGGCTTTCATCGAAGAGACCGCTGGCACTTATCACATACCGCTTTTCCACGGTGCTGCCCAATCCGATGGCGGTGTTGATGGTATCCGCGAAAGTGATCCAGCGCTGGAGCACAAAGCGCTCGGTTTCCTCACCCGCGCTTTGGGCAAAGAGCCCGGCAAAGAAGCAGGAATTGCTCATCAGGCTTTGCGTCAGGCCAGTGTACATCGCGGTCTGCTGATTGGTGAGGGAGACCGTCAGAGCCACGTTTTCGGACTGCGGAATGGAATCCAACCTACAGCTCGAGGAAGAGATGAAGGTGCGGTGTTCAGCCATGCTCTCCATCAGATCGCCAAAACTCTCTTCATACGCGGGGGTAAGGCCGATGATGCGTAGCTCGCCGTTACCCACCGTGCGCGGGATGGAGTTGAAGCCATACCAGTTGAAGCGGCGGATTGATGCCAGATTGGAGAGCGAATCAGAGAGTACGGGAAAATATTGGAACACATGAGTGTCAGCGGTGAGATGCGGGGCCTGAAGCGCGGCTAAGGGAGCTGTTTCGGCTTCCCGGATGAAGTTTTCCACCACTTTCACGGACATCGGTTCCGTGAACAGGTTGTAGGTTTGGGAAAGGCTGTTGTTGGCAAAAAGTGTGTCGTTTTCCGCGAACTCGCTTTCTAAGCGCATATCCAGCCTGAACTGGGTGGGCTGTTCGGGAAGATCGAGGAACAAGCCTTCAGCGTCAAAATCATACTGGCTGTGGGCTGCAACGGCTTGCGGGATATCGATGTAAAGCGTATCATATTGGGCAAAACCGGGTTTACTCAGATAAATTCTCAAGCTTGCGGAATTCACCGCCACATCGCTGTGGTTGTATATCGAAAACGAAGGATAGGCCCTGCTTCCGGGTTCAAGATTGCCCAGAAGGTTAAAGCTGAGCAACTGCAGATCTGCCTCGGCCAGGACAAAATCGCCCAAAACGCCGAAGAGGAGCTCGCAATCAAAGCCCGCCAAAGCCAGAGACGACAGATACTGCTGGTCTCCCACCTGATTCATGAAATAGCTGCGGGTTCCGCCGCCGGCACTGGCGGAGACAAAACGGTTGTTCATATTGGTGTTATAGCCCACCACCAGCCACACCAGTTCGTGAGTGCTGGCCTCATCAAAGAGCACGTCCACCTGGTTTTGGGAGACTGCCACTCGTTTGGAGCTGATCATAGTGCCCGGCTGCCCGGCAAGATCCGTGAATAACTCCACAGTGACCGAATCCCCTACATTTGGGAACCACAAGCGGGCTCCGCTAACATTGAAGGCTACTTGCGCCACAGAGGGATAGGCATTGCGGAAATTGAACTTCACTGCCCATTTGTTTGAGCCATAGATGTTATAGTCGTTTGTGGAATTGTGATAAGAATAGTGAAATTGGCGATCTTGGGGTATCACGGTGCCGTCGCCGGCGATACATACTATGCCGTGCAAAAGGGCAAACAACATTGGGAGCAGCAGTATCAGGCGCTTCATGAGAGCGTCTCCGCGATCATCGCGCGAGCTTGGGCAAGATCCCGGTGCATGGCCAGGACCAGTTCATTGGCATCGGCAAACATCTTTTCCTCCCTGAGATAGCGTAGCAATTCTACTTGCAGGTTGTCGCCATAAAGGTCTTTGGAAAAGTCGATGAGAAAGGTCTCGATCTCCACAATTCCATTGTGTCTCACTGTGGGAGATTTCCCGATATTCGTCAAGCCAAAATATTCAATATCAGCGATGCAGGTCTTGCTGAGATACAAGCCCTCCGCGGGTAAGAGCTGATGCGGATTGCTGAGTACAAGGTTTGCTGTGGGAAAACCGAATTCACGGCCACGCGCCAAACCCTTGCCCACGCTTCCGGAGAGCCGGTAATTGCGGCCCAAAAGACTATTTGCCTGCTCGATCTGCCCTTTTGAGAGAAGCTCCCGGATTGTGGTGCTGCTCACCGGACGCCCTTCAAAGAGCTCCGGTTCAATGTATTCCACCCGGTAGCCATAGCGCGGGGAGTTGGCTTCCAGAAAGCCGCGATTTCCTTGCCGATCTTTGCCAAAATGGCTGTCGTAGCCCACAACTATCACTTTGGGCTTCCAGCGCGGGATCAGGATATTGGCCAAAAAGTCTTCCGCGCTTGTCCGCGCCAGCTCCGGGCTGAAGTCCAGCATCTCGACGCGGTCGATCCCGATCTTCTTCAGTTCCTGCTCTTTGATCTCGGAAGGGCAGAGCAGTTTCGGCAACGCGGCCTTGTTCAGCACAAACGCCGGGTGGTCGCGATAGGTAATGATTACGGATTCAAGCTGCTGCTCTTTGGCTATGTCCCGCACGCGATAAAGCAGTTTGCGGTGCCCCAGATGCAGACCGTCGAAAGTGCCGATGCTGATTACGCTCAAGCTTCGTCTCCATTGATCACGATATCGGGCAGAAGCTCTCCCGCACTGATGTGGGCAATGCCCAGAAGCTGCTTATCGGGCGTAAATACCGCTACTTCAGCCGCATCCGGCGCTTCTATGTGGCTACCATTGCCATTTCTGAAGGCCTTGACGCGGTCTGCAGCCAAATCCACCGAGGGTAGATGTCCCAACAGCTCTTGTGGCGATATCTGCGTTGCCAGCGGGTTCTCAGCAAGCTCGGTCAAGCTGTGCGCGCGATCCACGCTGATGCCGGCGATTGCGGTGCGCCGGAGCGCGATGGTCATCCCCACGGTGCCCAGTTCTTGCGCGATGTATTCACTGAGAGCGCGGATATATGTCCCTTTGGAGACCTTTGCGTGATAGCGGAAGCGATCCTGAACGGGGTCACTCAGGACTTCGAACTCCAGGATCTGCACAGCGCGCATGGGCATCTGCAAAGCCTGTCCCTCCCGGGCGTAGCGATAGGCGCGTTTGCCGGCTATCTTTACCGCGGAGTATTGGGGGATGGGCAGTTCCTGCAAAGCCAGCACTTTCTGCTTCAGGCTCGCCCAGCAGGCAGGATCGATATTCACCGGGGCTTCGGCGATAATCTCGCCTTCGGGATCGCCGGTGCTGCTTTGTCTGCCCAAAAGCAACTCTGCCTCATAGCATTTGTCTTTGGCCTCGCCAAAGCGCAGCAGCCTGGTATATTGCCCGGTTGCGCAGATCAATAGCCCGGTGGCAAAGGGATCAAGGGTGCCGCAATGGCCGATCTTGCGCATCTTCAGAATCTTTCTGAGGGCACTGATGACACCGAAGGAAGAGCTGCCGGCTTCCTTGTCGATGGGGATAAAAGCGTTCATAGAATCCGCGATGCGGATAAAAGATCTTGCAATACTGTATGTTGAACTTCTTCCAGACTGCCCTGCAAGCTAAGCCCGGAAGCTTTGCGGTGTCCGCCCCCGCCGTGAAGCGCTGCTACTTCCTGAACATTCAGCTCCAGGGATCTGAGCGACACCTTCCACTGCCCCGGTGCGTCTTCCCGGAAGTAGGCAATAGCCTTCAGTCCGGAAACTCCCTGCACCCAGCGAGTCACGCTCATGTAGTCCGAGGGATTCACCCCCAGCTCCTGCGCAAGCGCGTAATCGGAATGCAGAAACAGAAATTTACCCTCTGCAAAGAGGCGGATTGTGGCCAAGCTTCTGCCCACATAGAGCATCTCCAAAGCGCTATGGTTTTGCATATACGCCATGTACAGCTGATGGGCTTGAATGCCTTCCCGCGCCAGGTCCGCCGCCATGTCGAACATCGCGGCATTGGTATTGGCATTGCTGAAGTTGTTGCTATCGTTCAGGATGGTCACATACACGCAATCCGCGATATATCTGCGCGCTGCCGGCTCCAGCTCCGCGATCGCGGATGCCAGAGATCGCCACAAAAGCGCACCCACCGAAGCATAGCCTGGCTCGATGAGCTGCAGATGAGCCGGGATCGGGTTATGCTCGACCACATGATGATCCAGCACCACCACCGTGTTTGCCCGCTCCACCAGCATTGCGCGCTTGCCCAGACGGTCGTAGCTATTGCAATCCAAGACGATGCACAGGTCAAAGCGCATGTCTTCATTGAAGGGCAGGACAAGCGGGTCTTGCATCAGGAAACCGTAGCGTTGCAGGTCTTCCCCATCGGTGATGATGGTGCTGGCAAAGCCCCTTTGTTTCAGGATTTCCTGAAGCGCGAAGCACGCCACCATGCCGTCGCCGTCCGAATTCATATGGGTAGTAAGAGCAATGCTCTTTGCCCTGTCAACCAAGGCAAAGAGCTCTTTTGTAATGTCTTTCATTTCCGGTTCAAATTGTTTCAATCATCCTCATCGTCGTCATCGAAGTCGTCGTAGTCGTCCTCTTCTTCATCATCATCGTAGTCATAATACTCGTCATCATCCAGATAGTCATCGATATCGATGTCCGGATCATAGTCGTCGTCTTCATAATCATCTTTGATGCTGGCCAGAAGGGCTTCCACCTTTTCTGCGCGATCTTCAGTGTCGTCGTAGTGGAAAGAAAGTTCCGGAATAGTCCTCATAATTTGTGCTCCTGCAATTTGTTTCTTAAAGAATCCGCTGGTCTTGATCAACTGCTCCCTAACCTCTTCATGCGAGGCCGGATTATTATAATGCGAGAAGTATAGTTTTGCATAGCGCAGATCTTTGGAGATCACCACGTTTGTGATATTCACCCAAGCCAGGGTGGGATCTCCCAGTTTCTGGCTCAGGGTGATATTGAAGATCTTCTTCAGTTCTTCCTGCAATCTGGGTATGCGATAATTCTTCATCAGAGCTTTTTAGCTACCTCTTGTTCGATGTAGGCTTCGATCACGTCGCCTTCTTTGATGTCGATATAGTTCTTCAAAGACAGTCCGCAGTCTGTTCCGGCGCGTACTTCTTTGACATCGTTACTATAGTGTTTCAATGAACTCAGTTTATCTTCAGTGATCAGCACATCGTTACGATACAGGCGCACCAGGCAGTTACTTTGGATTACACCGCGGTCCACCTGGCAACCGGCGATAGTGCCAAGCTTCTTGATTTTGAACACCTGTTTCACTGTGGCCGAGCCGATGCTTTGTTCTTCGATCGTGGGCTTCAGCATCCCTTCCAGGGCAGCACGGATGTCGTCAATGGCATCGTAGATCACCTGATAGAGCTTGATTTCCACTCCTTCATCTTCGGCAAGGCGGCGGGCTTGCTGACCGGCACGCACGTGGAAGCCCATGATAATGGCATCCGATGCTGAGGCCAGAGAAACGTCAGTCTCGGTGATTCCGCCCACACTCTTATGTATTATATTAACCGAAACTTCCTCGTTGGCAAGTTTTTGTAAGCTATCCGCGATTGCTTCGGCAGAACCGTCTGTATCGGTCTTCAAGATCACGTTCAGATTGTTCACTTTATCTTCTTTGATGCGGGCAAAGATGTTTTGCAGGCTGGATTTGTTCTGATACTTCTCGCGTTCCAGACGGATTTGCTGGCGCTCGGTAGAGATCGCCCGGGCGGTTCTTTCGCTATCCACCTGGTTCATCACGTCTCCCGCTTTGGGAGTATCGGAGAGGCCGTAGATCCGGGCCACATCGCTGGGGCCCAGCAACTTGATCTCCAATCCACGTTCATTTTCCATGCGGCGGACTCTTCCGCTCACTGCGCCGCAGACGATGATATCGCCGCGTTTCAGCGTGCCTTGTTGCATCAGCACGGTAGCGACCGAGCCCATGCGCGGGTCTTTTTGAGATTCCACCACGATTGCCTCGCCGGGAACGTCCTGCTTGGCTTTCAGTTCCATCATTTCCGCGGTCAGCAGAATGATTTCGATCAGGTTCAGGATGCCTTCTCCGGATACGGTCGAGGTTCTGCACCAGGGCACTTCCCCACCATATTGTTCCAGATACACACCCAGTTCCAGCAGTTCGGAAATGGTCTTTTCCACATTCGCTTCCGGCAGATCCACCTTGTTGAGGGCGATGATCAGGGATACTCCCGCGGCTCTGGCGTGGTCGATGGCTTCCCGGGTTTGCGGTTTCACGCCTTCAGTAGCGGCAACCACGATCACCGCGATATCGGTGACATTTGCCCCGCGAGCACGCATTGCCGTGAAGGCTTCGTGACCCGGGGTATCCAGGAAGGTGATTTTATGTTTATTGATTTCGATCTGATAAGCGCCGATGTGTTGTGTGATGCCGCCGGATTCCCCCGCCACGATGTTCTCGTTACGGATATAATCCAGGATGGAGGTTTTACCATGATCCACGTGGCCCATGATGGTTACCACAGGGGGTCTGGAGACTTCCGGGATTTCGGCATATTTGTCTTGTTCCAGTTCGATGAGGTCTGTGCCAAATTCATCTTCAAAACGGAATTCCACCTTGAATTCGTCACAGATCATTTCCAAAGAATCGCGGTCCAGGCGTTGATTCATGGTGACCAATTGGCCCATCATGAAGAACTTGGTGATGATCTCGCTGGCAGAAACATCCATGATCTTGGCAAGTTCGGATACGGAAGTGAACTCGCGGATGACGATTTCGTTTCCGTTTTCTTCCACGACCTGCGCTTCACGGTGATATTTCTTGCGCTTGGAGGTCTTCTGCATCACTTTCTTGATGTTTCTGGAGATGGCAGCTTCGTCCACTTCAGCGGGTTCCGCCACTTTGGCTTTGCCTTTTTTGGTGCCGGAGATCAGCGCTTTTTTGTGTTTGCTTTTCTCGCCCAGTTCATCATGCACCGGCTTGGCTTTGCCGAATTTCTTGTCGATTTCCTTCTTTTCGGGAATCGGGATCACGGGTTGAGGTGGTGGCGCGGCCTGAGAAGTGCTGGTGCGCGGAGTTTGGCGGCGCGGACGCTCCGGGCTTTTCGGCCGGGGAGCTTCTTTGGCGCGCGGAGGCGGAGTTGCCTGTTTATAGGGCACGCGGATATCCAGGGTTTCGCGATGTTTCTTGGCTTCTTCGCGAGCTTTTTGTTCCTGAAGCTCCAAAAATGAAGGCGGCTTGGTACTCGTCTTGGGTTCCGGTTTGGATTCCGGGACCGGAGCTACCGGCGCTTTGGCGCTCTCGGCAGGAGTCTCTTCAGCTTTGCTTTCTTTGGCTTTCTCTTCCGCTGGTTCGCTTACTTTTTCTGCCGTTTTGGGCTTTCTGGCAGGTTTGGGTTCAGCTTCTTCCACCTTGGCTTTGGGCTCTTCATGACGTTCTTCATGACGCTTTTCTTCCGCTTTCTCGCTGGCTTTGACCTCGTCTTTTTTGGCTTGCTGGCGCAGTTCGATCAGTTTCTTGCGGTCTTTTTCTGCTCTTTTTTCGGCATCAACCTGTTCGTTATATTTTTCCCGGATCTTATCCGCCACTTCTCCTTCGATGAAGCTCATGTGGCTTTTGGTAATCACACCCAGATCTGTAAGATGCTTTTTTAGAGCCATTGTACTGATCTTGAGTTCCTTGGCTAATTCATGTACGCGTATCTGCAAGGTTCCTCCACTCACGCCTGCCAATATTCTGTGATCTTGGCAGCAAAATTCTTGTCGCTGATGCCAAACACCCCGGTGAGGGGCAAGCCCAGGGCAGCGCTTAGCTCCGCCTGGCTTCCGGCTTGGATCATCTGCAACTTGTTACCGTTTTCCTGAATCTCGTAGCGCACACGGCTGACGGTGCGTTCGGATGTGTCCGCGGTAATCACTATAAGATGTATATGTTTGTGATGCATCCCCCGGAGGCAGGCTTCGACGCCTCCCACCAGTTTCCCGGCTTTGCGGGCAAATTGCATCAGATTCAGTATTCTGGGGTCCAGTTCTGTCATTTGGAAGCTCTTCCTTTGGCACGCTTTTTGCGCCATTTGCTTAGGCTTTCCACGCATTCCGGAGTTGGGCACACATAGTATTTGCGGGTTGAAAGCTTTTGGGCAAGGTCATACACGATCCCGGAGGGCAACAGTATGAAGCTGAACAGCTCTTGCTGCGCGCGCTTCGCTCGACATGCCACGCATGTGCGAATCGGGATGTGTCCGGCCTTGCTATTTTTGTTTGGCATTAGAAATACTTCGCTGCTTCCTTTAGTTTTTCCGCTGTTTTTTGGCCCATGCCTTCTAACGAGGCAAGCTCGCTGATCGAGGCCTGGAACACGTCCTGCACGCTGGTATAACCGGCATTACGCAATACATCGGCGATCTTCGGGGTAACTCCGTCCAGCTCGCTCACGTGGCTCACGGTGCGGCGTTCCTTGGACATCTTTTCCTCAAATTCTTCAGAAGTAAAGATGTCGATCTTCATCCCGGTCAGTTTGGCAGCAAGGCGCACATTCTTGCCTTGCTTGCCGATCGCGATCACTTTGTCTGCCGCATCAACGATGACGCAGGCAGAGCGGTTGCGTTCGATTACCACGCGCTTTACATTGCTGATGCCGAGCGCGTTTTCCACCATCTGTTCCAGATCCTCGCTATGCACCACGATGTCGATCTGTTCACCGTGCAATTCCTTGCGGATGCTATCGATTCTGGTGCCTTTGGGACCGATGCATTCGTTGATCGGGTTCAGATTTTCATCCAGCGCTTCCAGCTCCACTTTGGTGCGGATCCCGGGTTCACGGACGATCTTGCGGATGTGCATTTTCCCGTTGAAGATGGAGGGGATCTCCGCTTCAAAGAGTTTCTTCACAAATTCCGGATTCGTGCGCGAAAGGATCACGGTCACGCCTTTGTTTCCGCTGCGGATATTGGTTACGTAGGCTTTGATATTGTCGCCCACGCGGTAAAATTCGTTTTCAATCTGTTCGTCCAGCGGCAGGAGTGCGTCCGTATAATTGAGGTCGATGCGGTAGCCGCCGTTGTTTTCGTCGATGGATTTGATCTTTCCGGAAACAATCGTGTGCTTTTGTTTGTCAAAATCGTTCTGGATCTTCTGATCTTCCAGATCACGGATGCGGTCCTGAATGATCTTTTGCGCGGTCTTCACCAGCTTCGGCTCAAATTCGTGCAGACCCATCTCTTTTTGGATGTAATCACCCAAGTGCGCATCGGAATCGTGCTCCAGGCGCGCTTCGGCTAGCGAAATCTCGCCCAATGAGCTTTCCAGCTCGACCACGAGGCATTTGTAACGCACCTTGATCCCGCGCGACAACTCGTCGATATATACTTCAAGTTCGTTTTCCGGCTCAAGCTTCTTTGCCAAGGTATTGACGATGGAATCCACGATGATCTGCTGGATCAACTCACCGTCCAGTTGCTTGATCGCGGCAAGCTTGATTACTGCCTCAAGAATATTAGCGTTCATCTTCTTCTTCTCTCCGGGCTATTCCCAAATATACTGTTTTGGCTCTGGAGATGGATTTCAGGGAGATCTCGATCGGCTCTCCACGATCGTCCAAAACCACCGTGTCCTGATTTACTTCCACCAGAGTTCCCATCACAGAGCGCTTCTGCTCTTCTTCATTGAACTGCACCGCGACCTTTTCGTTGATCGCGCTCACCCAATGGCTCTTTAGCTTCAGCGGACGCTCCAATCCCGGAGATGATACTTCCAGAAAATAGCGCTCGGGAATCAGGTCGAAAGTTTCCAGTTCCTCACTCAGAGCCCGGCTGAAACGGGCACACTCATCCAACGGTACGCCACCTATCTTGGTGAGATACACAATGATGATCCGACCCTTGCCACTCATCTTTTCATCGACGTCATACAACGCAAGATGCATCTCGGCACAAATCTTCTTGGCTATGTCTTCAATCTGAGTTCGGTAATATTGCACTTTAACCTCTAATCTTTGCGGCTTGGCCGCCATTTGTCTATCTTGTTCGTAATGTGGTTCTAAAGAATATATCTGGGTGCACCTGATATCCGCCCTTGGGCGGTGGCGCACACCCGTTTCGCATCAAAAAAAATAGCTAACCACTGTAGCTATCAAAACCGCAAGAGCGGGAACCATAACAACTTAACCGCCACTTCTAGCGGATTCTACCATTTGTGACAAGATATCCTGCGGCAATATCCTGTCAAGCACAATGTTTGAATTTCCGCGTTTGAATAATTGCTTGGTATCCCCCGCTCTTGAATGGAGCTACGTCCCTCCCGGGGCGTTTTTCTGCAAGACTGTCTCCGATCTATGTTTTGGTGCCCGGAGCTACGTCCCTCCCGGGACGTTTTTCTGCAAGACCGTCTCCGATCTATGTTTTGGGGTCTTATCCAAACAAATACCCTCAAAACCAGCATCGGTGCTACTTGGCAGAAAAGCGCCCCGGGAGGGGCGCGTTCCGGTCGGCTATAGTAAAACCGAGATCAAGCTGTTATTATCCCATGTACACAGCACAATAACAACTTGAAATCAGGATAAACTCACATTGATAAATGGTGGGGGGAATATGTTTCCCCGGGCACAGCCCAGGCCCCGGGAGCGGCGTGTTCCTATCTCCCCTCGTGGAGTTCAAAACGCATTGACAATCTATACATATACATCCATACTATTCGGCGTTTTGGATTTCAAGCAGCACGATGATTATGTCCGCTGCACGATGATTATGTCCGCAGCATGATAATTGGGTATAGGCAAACCTACTGTCCACATGCTTTACTTGGGTGCTTACCCACAGAAAAACGCCCCGGGAGCGGCGTGTTCCTATCTCCCCTCGCATATAGAAAACCCCGGGCTAACAAAAGCCCGGGGTGGGAGTCATTATGTAGTTCTCTTCTTATCTATTGCTTATTTCATCAATACAGCTTTTTTGCTGAAGCTGTCACGGCCTGCCTGCATGCGGATGAAATACACACCGGTGCTCACAGTTTGGCCATTTTCGTCGGTGCCGTTCCACACGAAATTGTGGTTGCCGGCAGCTTTGGTGCCCATTTGGTAGCTACGTACCAATTGACCACGGCTGTTGAAGATCGAGAAGCTTACGTTCTGCATGTTAGCAAGCGCGTAATTGATCGTGGTACTGGGGTTGAAGGGATTCGGATACACATTCTTCAGCTCGGTGATCTGGGGGATATTCGGTGTGGTGTTTCCGCCCTGTTCGTAGATCACGCTGATGGGACCGTGGACGCTTTCGCTGCCATCGATATCGGAAACCATTAACCAGTAGTAATAGGTGCCGATCTGTCCAAGCTCACTATCGGTAAACTGATAAACCTGCTGGGTAGAGGTGTTTGTGGCAGGGATCAGGTTGCTGACCAAGATGGCAGTATCCAGATTGCTTTCCATGTTACGATAAATGTAGAATCCGTTCACATTGGTCTCGGTCTCGGTAACCCAAGTGAGTACGGCACTGTGGATGGAGCTGATGGTCGCGGTGAAGGTGGAAAGCTCCACGGGCAGGGTGGGATTGCCACCGTTGCCGGATTTGAGCTCGATCACGGTGTTTTTGCTCTTGGCAAATTCTAGCCAGAAGGAAACATAACCGGTTCCATCAACTTCTTCAACTATCCAACTGCCGTCAAATAGGCACGCCACCCATTCATCCAGCGAGAATACGGTAACGAGCCAAGGACCATCTCCGGTAAGTTCAATTCTTTGTTCAAAAGTAGCAGTAAAACCGGGATTGGGAACAGGAGTAGGTTCACCGGTAACGATGATACCGTTGCCACCGCTGATTTCGATCAAAACGACGCCAGCATCAATTTCTGTGCCTTCGGGGTATTCGTAGGTGCTGGCAGCATCTGTCGTAACTTCAATCTCGTTGGAGCTTGTGCTGGTCTGCGAATACGCATCATAAGCACGAACCACATAGTAATATGTTGTTTCAGGATCAAGACCGGTAACTTCATAGCTGGTCACATTGCTGACGTCTCTGTTATCGAATCCGGCAAAGTAGGTCAATGTGCTACCACCCGCGAAGGTGTGGGAACCGAGGTAGGTGGCTGTGTCTTGCGGATACATGTCCCATTCAGTTGTGAGTGTGGTGAATGCAGTGGGGCCTGTGCCAGTGGGGTTAGCAGTTATTCCCTGAGATACTTCAGCTTTACGAACAAGGGTTTTATCCACAGTTGTATAGCCATCGTTCCCAGTCCAAGCAGATCCGGGATCGTCGCCTATCCGACCAAATATGTCAACGGAAGTAGATGTATCCGTTCTATACAACTCTATTGCATCATCTCCGTTAAAGTTAATGACAGAATTGCTCGTTAGGTCTGAAGAAGTATATATTGTGCCATCTGTACGACCAATAACATATGTCGCACCATCAACAAGTGTTCCGTCGAGAACCACACTATAAGACACAGTTGAAGATCCATTAGAGTATAGTCTTAGAGTATAATTGGATAGATTGACACTAGATCCGGTGCCATTGAATATCTCAATATACTTGTTACCTGAACCACTTCCTTCTACATACTCAGATATAAACAAATCGGTAGCCGTTGCTCCAACTTCTTTTTCATAAACATCAAGGCGATATCCGGTAGCTCCGGAAACTGAGTTCCAGTTTGCGGTAAAGCTGTCCGAACCAACAACTGTGGCAGCGGTAGCAATCGGAGCAGTTGGAGCTGGCGGAGATGTCACCGACCCGCTGCAGGTTACGGTTTGCGTCACAGCATCAGTTGAAGCAATTGTTATATCTTGATCATATGTCCCAATGGCTAAGTTCTCTTTGAGCCTCACATAAATAGTCGTTTCACTAACCGACCCACCTGACTGAGTAAGAACTATCGGATTAGTGGCAACAAAAGTCACACCTGTTCCGGTAGAGATTTCATAATTGCTTGGGGGAGTAACGGTGATATTAGCAGTAAGGTCAGCGCCACTAACAGTGAAGCTTTGCTCCGCGGATGGTCCCGCATTATGCTCATAAGTAAAACTATTGAGGCTGGAACCCACAGACACTACCGGAGTGGAGAGATAAATGCTGATATCATCCACTACCCACGAAGTGGGACTATCTGTGCTCACATATTTGAAAGCAAGAAAGACTTGTGTTCCGTTGATATCGGACAAATTGATAACACCGGAAGGTGTAGTTGTATTGTTTGTCCCACCATTGGCAAAGCTAAGCTCTGTCCATGTTGCAGAAGTGGGGTTGCCCAAGCCGGAATAATTGGTTGAATACATGAGTTTTAGATAGTTAGTAGCGTTAATCGTACCATAGTTAGCTCTCGTGGTAAACGTCATCCGCTCCGCGGAGTAGTTATTAAAATTGATGCCCGGTAAAACTAACCAGTGCTCTTCATTACCGCTTCCATTATATCCATTACAGATGGCGGTTCCACTCGATTGATACCATGGTTTAGTTCCTGAAACTGAGAAGGTATAAACTCCGTTTAAGTTTGAAGTAAAGCTTTCAGCATAAGGAATGGTAGTGGTTAATGGAGCTGCTACACTCCCGCTACAGGTAACGGTTTTGTTTGTAGCGCCTGAAGAAGAGACTGTAATATTTTCGTTGTTGTAATCACCAGCACTAAGACCAGCTTTAAGGCGAGCGTAGATCGTGGTTTCGCTGACAGTTCCACCGGATTGAGTGAGGGTGATGGGGCTGGTAGCGGCAAAGCTTCCACCGGTACCGGTAGAAATCTCATAATTCGTGGGAGCGCTAATACTAATGTTTGCCGTAAGGTTAGAGCCACTAACGGTAAAACTCTGTTCTGCTGAAGGGCCATTGCCAATGGCATAAGAGAAGTCGGAGAGGGTAGTTGGGGATACAGTGATGGTGGGATCCAATGAAGCAAATCCGGTCCAAGTAATGTTATCAAGAATCGCCTGTCTGTTTGTTGTAGTCGTTCCCACGTTCTTAATCTTTACGGTTACATTCCCTGTTTCGTTAATATTGTCCAGGGTGAAAGTGTATACTGTTGGGTCGGGCTCAGCTGTACCAAATGAACCAGTCGTACCTTTTTGTACGCCGTTAACAATAAGTTCCAGTTCCCGGGCACTTGTTCCCGTGTAGGCTTTTCTGTACTGGAAGGAAAAACTTCCTACTCCATTTGGTATTGTAGCTTGGAGGTAGCTGTCTGAGGCTCTTCTTAACATCAGTCCATTACCATCAATAGGATATGTATCTACATTTCTGGCATGGCCGTATGTCCAAGTTATGCCACCATTACCAACAAATGAGCCGTCAAGATAAATTGCTGTGGCAGCGCAATTATCAAAATTCTCACTGCCTTGTCCCCACGCCATGCCGATCATCAGCAGGCTGAGCATAAATACGAAAAGTAATTTCTTCATAATTCCTCCCAGAATTATAGGTTTGTTCTATGTTTATGATATATTTCTATCACTTTGGTGCGACTGTCCTGCGGAGCGGAAATCTGGCAAGTGTTTTTTTCTTAACAATCTGTGGCAAGGCCTGCTGCTTGTAAGCAACAAAGCGGAGGAGTGTCTGTTATCATGGGCTTTGGGGCTGTGGAAGGAAATGAACAATGAACAATGAATGAGGAATGATGAATGATGAATGAGGAATTGGTGCTGCTGTTGGTTGGTGCTGCAGTGCTGCGGTTGGTTGGTGCTGCAGTGCTGCGGTTGGTTAGTTTTGCAGTTGGTTATTGTTGCCGACCGTAACTCAGATAAAAAATCGTTACAATCAGTTTAATCAGTTCAATCTGCGTTCCATAATCTGTGGAAATCAGTTTAATCAGTTCAATCTGCGTTCCATCCACGGATCCGGTGAATGGTGAACGATGAACATTTAACGATTAACGAGAATGATGAATGGGAACTCACCGCAACACAAATCAACTGCTGCATTATAACACCGTCCTCCATAATCTGAATCATGGAGATCATGGGGATCCTGTAGATCATAGTTCCATCAAAAGCCCCCGATCGTCCCAATTTGCTCAATCTGCGTTCCATCCACAGATCCAAAGCATCCCCCCGATGCGCTCGATCTGCGTTCAATCCCCTGCCGCATAAGAATTATTGCTTTCATATCGCAATGCATCATAGCCACTTACGCTGCTCGTTCTCCGGGAATTTCCGGATTTGTCCAGTCGCTGTCCACTACATATAAAGTAGGCAATCCGGAAAGCCAAAAAAAATGATCTTAAAGGAGATCACAATGAAAGCACAACTCAAATACGGTATCGCCGCTTACAGCGGAACCATCGACGAGATCACCTTCGCCAGTTACAAAAACGGGGCAGTTTGCATCGCCCGCAAGTATGTGGTGCCCACCCTCACCGAGCACAATACGCGGATGGGCGATATTGCCAAGAACCTGAGTGCCCTGTATGCCGATTGCAGCGAGGGCTACAAATCCGACCTCCGCACCTACGCGGATATCTACGGTAAAGAGAAGAGCCCGCGCAAGCGCCTGAATCCCAATGCCTACAGCCTCTTTGTAAAGATGATGTACGGCTTTGCCGAGATCAGCGGTGAGAGCGTGGACCTGGCCAGCATCACCTATAACGATATCCAGACCCTGTTCGTGGATCTGACAGATCTCGCCTCCTCGATTGAGGCCGGCTATCTGCCCAAAGTAAGCAACTACGAGCTGCTCGACAGCGCAATGTAAAACGGAGGAAACAATGGAAAACACTAGCCTCGTCCGCGTCCTTGCCACCCGCATCAACGAAATGGTGAACATTCCCTTGATCAATGAAGATAACGAACAGATCTTTTTTGAGCTGATCGTGGGGATCTTGCTGCAGATCTTCTTCAACACCCTGGATATGGATGTTGATATCTAAGCAACCCAGTAATCGATTAAACCAAACCCCTGCCTGATTTGTGGTGGGGGTTTTTGCTTAGTTATTAGTTCGTTGTTCTGAGATCGTGCTGCGGTTAGTGGTTGGAGCTCGTCCCTCCCGGGGCGTTTTTCTGCCAGCCTTCCACCAGTGCTCGTATTGCCGGAGTAGTTGAAGTGCCTGTTGGTGGGGTGGTGGGGTGGCTTGCAGTGGCTTGGGTGTTATTTTGCAGAAAAACGCCCCGGGAGCGGCGAGTTCCAGTGCCAGTTATCCCCCAATGGAATAAATGCAGGAGTATGTGAACTACCGGTTGATTGGTGATGCGGTTGATTGGTGCTGCAGTGCTGCGGTTGACTAGTTTTGCAGTTGATTGGTGCTGCGCTTATCCAAATCCTGTTTGATCATGAAGATCATGGTGATCCCGTCGATCAGAGTTCTATTCCATTTATTCAGTTCCATCTGCGTTCCATAATCTGTCCAAATCCACTCAATCCGCCCGATCTGCGTTCCCTGGAAATAAAAGACTTTACAAAAACGGCACAGCGAAAATTATGGTATTCTCAAATGTCGTTAGGAGTTACAGTATGTCAGACAAGGTGCGTGAAACCAGCAGCAAGGCTGCTTTAAAGGAACTGAAAGAAGACTATCTTCGGATGCTCGAAGATTCCTTTCAAAACACAAATGAAATCAAAAAAGGCGATGTGGTCGAGGCCCCGATAGTTACCATCACGGATACATTCCTGATCGTAAACTTAGGCGGGAAATTCGACGCGTATGCTGAGATCAGCGATTATTCCGATGAAAAAGGCAATCTCACACTTCAGGTGGGAGATACACTCAAAGGTTACGTGGTGGATCAAACCGATCAAGGCTACGTAGTTGGCAAAAGCCTCACCAAACAGTATGTGGATAAGCAATCAATCCGCGACGCTTACGAAAAGAAGATCCCGGTTCAGGGCAAAGTGTATTCCGTAACCAAAGGTGGATTCAATGTTGACATCCTTGGTGCCAGAGCTTTTTGTCCGGTATCGCAGATCTCGGGGCGCCCTGTGGATGATACAACCGCATTCATCGGTCAAAGCTTGGACTTTATGGTGATTGAGTGCTCGGAAAACTGTCGCAGGATTGTGGTTTCCCACCGTCAATTGGCAGAACAGGAAGCAAACGAGAAGAAGGCAGAAGCCTTGGCAAAGATTTCCGAAGGCGATGTGGTTGCCGGCAAAGTGATGCGCATGGCCACCTTTGGCGCCTTTGTTGATATCGGCGGCATCGAAGGTTTGATGCACGTTTCCGAGATCGCCTGGCAACATGTAATTAAGCCGCAAGACGTGCTTAAAAGCGGTCAGGAAATCGATGTGAAGATCCTCTCCATCAAGGGCGACAAAGTGGCTCTTTCACTGAAAGCCTTGCAGGACAACCCCTTCACCCAAGCCCTCAGCGAATTGAAAGAAGGTGACGAAGTGAACTGCCGCGTCTTGCGTTTGCACAACTTTGGCGCATTTGCCGAACTGAAACCCGGTGTGGAAGGCCTGATCCCGGTATCCGAGATGAGCCGCAACCGCAACGTAGCCCACCCGCGTGAAATCCTCAAAGAAGGAGATTTTGTGCAGGTGCAGATCCTGAGAGTTGATCCCGATACCCAGAAGATTTCCCTCTCACTGAAGGCTTTGCAGCCAGATCCGTGGGACAAGATCGAAGAGATCGTGGCCATCGAGAAACCCTTCACCGGCGTGGTGGAAAGCTCAACCAACTTCGGCGTGTTCGTCAGCATCAGCGACGGCATCACCGGCTTGCTGCCCCGCTCCAGAGTGCGCAAAACCGATAACTTCAAGAGTGGCGATGAGCTGGAACTGATGGTAACCGCCATCGACCGCGATAATCACAGAATCACTCTTGATTATACCGACCGCACTCCGGAAGAGATCGCCGCAGCCAGCCGCCCCCGCAATGAAGACCGTGGTGGTGGAAGTGGTGGTGGCAGAGATTCCCGCGATAGCGGCGGTTACCGTGGAGACCGTGACTTTGGTGGCGGACGCCGTGGTGGTGGCAGAGGTCGTGAGAACGATGAATGGCGCAAATACGCCAGTCAGAAGACCGCCGTGGTGGAAGACAACCCCTTCAAAGACTTATAAAACATGGCAGAAAACCAATTTATAAAGCTTCGTAAAGAGAAGCTGGCGAAGATACGCGCGATGGGGATCGACCCCTACCCCGTGGAAAGTAGCCGCAGCCATAAAATTGCCGAGATCCTGGAAGACAAAGATTCCAGGATCGCCGGTGAAGAAACCGTTACCCTGGCGGGTCGCCTCGTGGCGATGCGCCGCCAGGGTAAGATCGGTTTCGGAAACCTGGAAGACGACAGCGCAAAGATCCAGCTCTATGTATCCCAGGCAGAACTCGGAGAAGAAAACTACAGCCTCTTCAAGCTCTGTGATGCCGGCGATTTTGTGCAGGCCACCGGAACCCTGTTCTTCACCCAGGCCGGAGAGTATTCCCTGAAATGCGCTTCCATCAAGCTGCTTAGCAAAAACATCCGTCCCCTGCCCGCCGTAAAGGAAAAAGTGGTGGAAGGAAAAAGCGTGCGCTTTGATGAATTCGCCGATATTGAACTGCGCTATCGTAAACGCTATCTGGATCTGCTGCTCAATCCCACGCATCGTAAGGTGTTCGAGTTGCGCAGCCGCATCGTTTCCGCAACCCGCAGATACATGGACAGCCGAGGCTATATCGAGGTGGAAACCCCGATCCTGCAACCGCTCTACGGCGGCGCTAATGCCCGGCCATTCATCACGCATCACAACACTTTGGATATGGATCTCTATCTGCGCATAGCTGTGGAGCTTTATTTGAAGCGCTTGATCGTGGGTGGCTTTGAGCGTGTCTATGAGATCGGCAAGAACTTCCGTAACGAAGGGATGGACCGCACTCATAATCCGGAATTCACCATGATGGAAAGTTACGAAGCCTATTCGGACCTGAACGGCATGATGGACCTCGTTGAAGGCCTGATTCAGCACCTCGCGCTGGATGTGGTGGGCAAAGATACTTTTGTGTATCAGGGCCACACCGTGCATCTGGGCGAAAAGTGGCGCAGAGCATCAATGCCGGCTTTGGTGAACGAAGCTACCGGACTGGATGTGCTGACTGACAGCGAAGAAAGCCTGCTGGCGTTTTGCAAAAAGCACGAGCTGGACGTACCTCCCGGCAGCGCCAAAGGCAAATTGATCGCGCTGATCTATGAGCGCTTTGTAGAAGAAAAGCTGATCGAACCTACCTTTGTCTGCGACTTCCCCAAAGAGATCTCGCCTCTGGCCAAAGCCAAACCCGGAAACGCGCTCTTGGCTGACCGCTTTGAGCTGATCATCGCCGGTGGTGAATTTGCCAATGCCTTCAGCGAACTCAACGATCCCCTGGATCAACGCGAGCGCCTGGAAGCACAAGCCAAACTGCGTGATCTGGGCGACGATGAAGCCAACGTGGTGGATGAAGACTTTCTGGAAGCCCTGGAATATGGCATGCCCCCAATGGGCGGACAAGGTATCGGCATCGACCGTCTGGTGATGCTGCTGACGGAGAATGACTCCATCAAAGAAATTATTCTGTTTCCTCAGATGAAACCGGATGCCAGTTGAGCATTAAGTATTCGCCGGGCTTGTGATGAGTCCGGCTTTTTTTGTGCTTACGCTGTGATGCAGAATAGAACGCAGATGGAACTGAATTAATGGAATAGAACTCTGATCGACGGGATCTCCATGATCTTCATGATCAAACAGTGTTTGGATAACCGCAGCACCATTTTGAGGCTTGCTTATCAAGAATTCGCTTGACCGCATCAGGCATCTGTAAAAATTAAACCATTACAGCAAGGGGAAGCCATAAAGATATGACCATATTACAGTTGATCAATTTCTTCGGGGGCCTGGCACTGTTTATCTTCGGCATGAACAAAATGAGCGACAACCTCCACGCAGTGGCCGGAAACGAGATGCGCAGAATCTTGAAAATGCTTACCAACACACCGCTGAAAGGCGTGATTGTGGGTCTTTCCGTAACCGCTTTGGTGCAGAGCTCTTCTGCCACCACGGTGATGATGATCGGCTTGGTGAATACCGGGGTGATGACGCTGAATCAGGCAGTCGGCGTAGTGATGGGCGCAAACATCGGAACCACGATCACCGCCCAACTCATCGCTTTCAACATCGGGCATTATGCCTTCGCCTTCATCATTGCCGGAGTAAGCTTGCTGCTCATCCGCAAGAGCAGAATGATGGAACGCTGGAGCCTGATTATCATCGGGTTCGGCCTGCTCTTCATCGGACTGAATGTGATGTCTTCCGCCATCCTGCCGCTGCGGGAATCCCAAATGGCGCGGGACTTCATGGTAAACATCGCCAGCAATCCGCTTTTGGGCATCCTGACCGGCACCATCTTCACCATGCTGATCCAAAGTTCTTCAGCATCAGTGGGCATCGTTATCGTTCTGGCAAGCAGTGGGCTAATCCCCTTTGAAGGTGCCCTGTATCTGGTGTTTGGCGACAACATCGGCACCACTATCACCGCCTGGCTGGCCGGCATTGGCACAAACTATACCGCACGCCGTGTGGCCTTGGTTCACACTCTGTTCAATGCTTTTGGAACGATTCTCTTCGGGTTGCTCACCTACTTCGGCTTATACACGATCATCATCAACCGCATCACTCCCGGTGATGTCTATTTAGGAGAGAATCTGGCGCGGCATATCGCCAACGGACACACTTTCTTCAATATCTTCAACACCCTGATCTGCCTGCCTTTTGCCGGATTGTTTGCCAAAGCCGCCATTCGCATCATTCCCAAGGATAAAATCGATACGATCAGCCTGGGCGAGCCTAAACACCTGAATTATCACGTGATTGCCAATAGTGAACTGGCGATCAACCAATCCTTGAAAGAGATGCGTGAGATGCTGCGGCTGGTACGGCTGGGACTGGTGGTAAGTTACGAAGCCTTCAAGGACAAGAATTATAAAAAGCAGATTCGCGTGAGCAAGATCGAAGCCGCCATCGACAGCCTGCAACGCGAGGTAACGCTATATCTGGTGGCGGTGAATGAACGCACCAACGCGGATGACATCATCCAGAAAATCCCGGCACTGCTGCATACTGTGAACGATATCGAGAAGATCGGGGATTATACGGAAGAGGTCAATCGCATCCTGAACTATCAGATCACCACCCAGAAACTGCCGCTCTGCCCGGAGTTTGCTGCCATGATCGATGATCTGCACGCCAAAGTGATGTTTATGCTGGATCTCTGCGTGGATTACTTGCTGGATATGAGAGATGACTACAGCTACAAAATCATCGAGATGGAAGGCAGAATCAACGAACAGCACTGGAATCTGCGCAACAACATCCTGGGCAAAATCCAAAATGGTGAATGCGATGCCGCAGGTGGATTGAACACCATCGACTATCTGGATCAGGTGGAAGTGATCGCGGATAAACTGAAGAATCTGGTGAAAGCCGGCAGCCATAAGTTCATCTATAGCCAGCACAGCGATTTCCCCATCGATGAGGATGACGATAAACCAGAGAACGAATTTCTGTAAATTACTTAACTACAGGCATAAAGGCGCAGAGATAAACTCTGCGCCTTTCGCTTTTTGGGTTTTGGTTAAGCGTGGTCCAGCAATTTCGGACTTGCTGAAGAGGATGCGATAAGCAGCACGGAATCAGACCCGACACCGGATTTGTTGACTCATTCTAAAGCAGTACTAAAGCTGTTATCTTCGGGTGAGCATAGGATAATTACAGCTTAAGATCAGCATTATCTGAGCTTGATAAATGCGGCGGGGAATGAAGGATTTGCTTCCTCATAACTCGGTGAACCCTCCACTTGTGGCGTAATTCTGCCGGATAAGCCAACTTGCTTCGCTGCTGGGGAGCCTATTGTTATGGCTGGCTTACTTTTGGGTTATTGATGAATTGCCAAAGACGTTATGACGCGCCTGACCAGAGCTTCAGGGATATCTGTTTCCATGCGCAACACCATCAAGCGCTCTCCGATAAACTCTTCCAGCTTGGCGGCGTCCTTTGCCGTGCAGAGAAAATGCTTGGCAGGATCATGCAGTAACTGCTGCCGGATGATGGGGTCCTCGAAGCTGAAGTGATCCGGAAACACGAGGTGACGCTGATAGCTGATGCCCAGCTTCTTCACGCTTTTCTCAAACGAAGCGGGATGAGCGATCGCGGAGATCAGCACAATGCCTTTCTCCTTCAGGGTTTGTGGTGGGATTGGCTTGCCTTGGTGAAGGATATCTCCAGCACGGCTTTGCACCCTTGCCAGGCTTGCCCCGGTCTTGGCCAAAGCTTGTTCCAGCTTTAAATTGGGCAGAGCTCCCGGTTTTTGATGGATCACGCAGAGGCTCTTGATGGATAGCGCGCGGAGGCCTTCCCGCAGGTAGCCGGCGGGGATCACAAAGCCGTTCCCCAAGGCGCTGTGGGTATCAAAGACCACGATATCCAGATCCCGGGCAACTTTCAGGTGTTGCATGGCATCATCCAGCACCATCACTTGCAGTTCCGGGAATGCTTTAGCTGCAAGTTCCAGCACTTCCTTGCGTTTTCTGCCGGAGAACACCGGGATCCCGGGCAGCATTCCTGCCGCCATTACCGCCTCATCTCCTGCCGCTGAAGCCGGAAAGAACAGGCTTTGCCCATCTGAAACCAGATTGGCGGTGTGTTCCAGCTTGCTTTTGTAGCCTCGGGAGGCATAGGCCACGTTTAGCCCGCGTTTCTGGAGTTCTTTGCACAAAGCGATGGCAATCGGGCTTTTCCCGCTGCCCCCGCTACTCAGGTTGCCCACGCTGATTACCTTGAACGGCGCACGGTATCCCCTCCCCTGCCATAGTTTTCGCCTAAAAAGCATCAACCCGGCGTAGCAGAGCGACACCGGGTAGAGCAAATAGCTGATGAATGAACGGTTTAGAAGGTGCTTTTCGGCAAAATCCGCGCGATTCACTTCACGTTTATTTTACGGTCGATCAACGCGACCAGCTTTTCCACATCAAAGGGTTTGAAGATCACGTCCTTCAGGCCATCGACCTTGGCACGCACCAAGACGTGATTGGGATCATAGCCAAAACCGGTCATCATGATGACGGGGATCTTCTCGTCGTAATCTTTCACTCTCCAGAAGAGCTCATAGCCATCCATGTCCGGCATGGCGATATCGGTCAGGACAAGATCTACTTTGCCGCCCATGATCATCTGCAGGGCCTTAAGGCCGTCGGAAAAGGTATGTAACTCCCATTCCGGGCGCAGGGATTGAATCTCTATCTTCAGGTTTTTAACCAGTTCTTCTTCGTCGTCAACGATGCATATTACTCGTGTCATGTAAGTTCTTTTCCTGTTATGATCTTATAAACATTTAGGTATTTTTCCCGGGTCTTCATGATCACCTCTTCGGGCAATTCCGGGGGCTCAGACTGCTTATCCCAACCGATTTCAATCAGATAATCGCGGATGTATTGCTTGTCAAAGCTTTTGGGGCTGGTGCCGATCTGATAGCTCTCCAGTTCCCAGAAGCGTGAGGAATCCGGAGTAAGACACTCATCGATCAGGATGATCTGATTCCCGATGGAGCCAAATTCGAACTTGGTATCCGCCAGCAGGATGCCTTCTTTCTTCAGAAGTTCATGGGCATAGTGGAACAGCTCCAGGGATTTATCTTTCAGATAACGGGCGATCCATTCATCCATATGAGCCATCATCTCGCGGTAGGAGATATTGACGTCGTGACCTTCACTGGCCTTGGTGGATGGGGTAAACAGGGCTTTGCTGAACTTCTGGCTCTCCTGCATATCTTCGGCAATCATCATGCCGCCTACGGTATTGGTGCGTTTGTACTCACTCCAGGCAGAACCGCTGATATAGCCGCGGACGATACACTCAAAGGGAATCACCCGGGTCTTGCGCACCAGCATTGATCGGCCTTCCAGATACACTTTGAACGCCTGCAGTTCGGCAGGATATTCTTCCACCACATCGGTGATGAAGTGATTAGGCAGGATCTCGCCGGTGGTCCGGAAGAAATGCGCGGAAATCCCGTTCAGGATGCGCCCTTTATCCGGAATCAGATTTGGAAACACCACATCAAAGGCGGAGATGCGATCGCTGGTAACGATCAGTAAAGTATCTCCCAGATCATAGATATCGCGTACTTTACCCTGGCTGGATTTGTGTACCAAAGGCAGTTGTTTCAGTTCATCATGCATGAGCTCGCTCCCTAATATAGTCGTAGATTATCTTCATTTCATCCACAGCAGCCAAGGGCAGAGCAAGAAGCTCGTTCTCCCGGTATGGCGGGTTATCTGTGGGGAATCGGTAAGTTTTTCCGTTTAACTCTGTTCTTGCCAACTGACCGTGTTCAATCACGATCTGTGGGCTCTCGAAGCTGATCTCCTTTGCCACATAGAGAAAGTTCAGCCAATCCCGATAGTCTTGCAGGATGCGGATTTCATCGTCTAGAAGATCCGCCTTGGCAAACTCAAGATCGTTGAAATATGCTTCACGCTCTTTCTGCACCAGCTCCAAGATCCCGTTGTTGGGATGCACAAAGCTTTCTTGCAGGAGCGCATGCAGCTTATCCAGGTCTTGTTCCAGAGGGGTTTCTGCTGCCGGTGCCAGTGCCAGACACCATCCCCTGCAGATTTCTTGATCGAACTTCCGGCAAGGATAAGTCCCGGTCTCGCAGGCAGGTAGTTTCACGATGCGGGAAACGCTGTCGATCAAATCTGCCAGAAAGAAACGGCTGCGGAAGGGACCAAGGTATTGCCAATCGTCATTGCTGTGGGATTGAATGCTCACAAAGGGGAAGCGGTGGCTATCAAGCGCCAGGTAAACATAGTCCTCCCAGGGGCGCAGAAGATATTGAAACTGCGGGTGCTGTTCCATCAGCATGGTTTTCTGCATGATCAGCGCTGCCATGGAATCCGGCATCGGCTGGTATTCCAGCACCGTTGCCGCTTCCGTGAGCTCCCGGTACAGCCTGTCTTCTTCCGCTTTTTGCCACATCACTTTCATGCGGGCTCCCAGTCGCGCGCTTACGCCGCAATAGAGATAATCCTTGTGGTTTTTAAGCGCGTAAAAAGACCAGCCTTTGGGCAGCTTATCCCATTGTTTTATATCATCTTTAGCAATACTTGTACTAATCATACGGACAGTCTTTCAACCCTGCAATTTGTGTCAACCCAATTTTGCCGCAAGCTGCTGTGAAAAAGCTCTCGTTCCCTGCTGTTGAAATGATTAAACCACTGTCAAAGTGCCGAGATGATGATCTTCCGGATGCGCTTGGTGATAATCACCAAGAATAGCGTGAAGGCAATCATCAAAGTCGAGAGCGAATTGATGGTGGTGATCGTGCCCCGGCGGATGGTCCCTTCCACATAGATGGGCAGGGTGTCGAAACCACGCCCGGAAGTGAAGAAGGTGATGATAAAATCGTCTATCGAAAGCGTGAACGCCAATAGCGCGGCAGCGATGATCCCCGGCATCATCAGGGGAAACTTGATCTTCCAAAAGATGTAGGAGGGTTTTGCCCCCAGATCCTGAGCCGCTTCTACCAGAGAGTAATCGAAGCCTTCCAGGCGGCTTTGGATCACGATCACGGTATATGATATACAGAATGTGATATGCGCAATCAGCACCGTGAACATCCCCGTGTTTACCCGGGTGAAGTTGAAGAGCAGCGCCAGGGACACACCCATCAGGATATCCGGAATCATCAGCGGAATATAGATCAGTCCGATCAGCCCTTTTCTGCCGCTAAACCGCTTATTCTCCAATGCCAGAGCGGTCAGGATACCCAGTGTGGTAGAAACCAGAGTGCTAAGTCCGGCGATCAGCATCGTGTTCCGAAACGCCTCCCCGATGGTGGGGTTGTTGAACAGCTGCACATAGTATTTGGTAGTAAAGCCCTGCCACCCGGTGATGATGCGGGCATCGTTGAAACTGAAGATGATCAGGATCAAAATCGGGATATAGAGGAAGACCATCACCAGGCTAAACACGGTGAGATTCAAGCCCTGATACAGTTTTGCAGGGGACAACCTCATTGCCATACCTTCCGTTTTTGATATCGCCGATACAGGCCATACATCAAGAGTAGCAGAAATGCCACCAACACCAGCAGCGTGAGCGACAATGCAGAAGCCATCGGCCAGTTACGGGGGATATTCTTGATTTTATAGGTGATGATCTGCCCGATGTACAGAGACTGCTGATTTCCCACCAACTGCGGAATCAGGTATGCCCCCAACGCCGGGATAAAGACCAGCAGCGTTCCGGCAAAGATTCCTTCCACTGCCAACGGCAAGGTGATGCGAAAGAATGCTTTCACCTCGTTCGCGCCCAGATCCATCGCGGCTTGCAGCAGGGTGAAATCCAGCTTCTCCAGCACACTGTAAAGCGGGAGGATCATATATGGCAGATACACATAGACCATCACCATAATTACCGCCAGATCCGTACGCAAGACCTCCAGGGGAGCTGATATCAGCCCCATGTTCATCAGAGTGTCGTTCATCACTCCGTTGTATGCCAGAAAGATCCGCCAGCTGAAGATGCGGATGATCAGGTTTGTCCAAAACGGGATTATTATGAAGATCAAAAGCAGATTCTTGGTCTTTTCTTTTGCCCTGGCGATGAAGTATGCCACCGGGAAGCCCAGTAAGATGCAGATCAGGGTCGTGTAGGCTGCCAGCTTGAAGGATAGCAGGAAGGGGCGCAGATAGTCCCCAGCGAAGATCTGGCGGTAAGCATCCAGAGATACTTCAAACTTCACATCGTAGATATCGGGGCTCAGAAAACTGTAGAAAATTACGATCAGATACGGAACCAGAAAGAAACAGGTGAGCCACAACAAGGTAGGCAACGAGAGCAGCCAGCTGCTCAGGTTTTTGCGCTTGTCCTGCTTGCTCTGCAAGTTGTCTTGCATCAGCTTTTGCCCCGCTTCACATAGCGCTGCAGGGTGCCGTTATCGTTGATCTCCGTCTGCGGAAGCTCGTCGGCATCGTGAGTTTCCACCACCCAGGTATCGGTATCATGCCAAAACAGCCACACATTCTCTTCCCAATCCAGCGCTTTGTCATCAAAATAGACGCGTTTATGCTGGGAAAATACGCGGAATCTCAGCATGCCCACGCGCACGATGTATTGAGTATGCGTTCCCAGATACAGGATGTCCTCGATCTGCCCTTTCAGGATGTTGATATCGTCCTGATGGCGGGGCTTACCGCGGGCGATGGCGATTTTCTCCGGCCTCAGTGAAAGAGTGATCTTGCTCCCCGGTTCCGGGGCTTTTTGAAAGCTACTGTCGATCTGAAAGCTCTTCCCGCTGCCATCCGGACAATCCAGCTCCAGATAGTCTTCATACACCGCTTGCACAGTCCCGGTGATCAAGTTGGTTTCACCGATGAAGTATGCCGAAAAGATGCTCGCCGGGCGCTCATAGATATCATCCGGAGGTCCGCTTTGCACGATCTTGCCCAGGTTCATCACCGCCAGGCGGTCCGAGATACTCATCGCCTCGCTTTGGTCGTGAGTTACATAGATGAAGGTGATGCCCACGGCATCGTGAATATTCATCAGCTCGATCAGCATGTGTTGCCGCAGTTTCAGATCCAGCGCTGCCAGAGGCTCGTCCAGCAGCAACACTCTGGGCTTATTGATCAATGCCCGGGCGATGGCGATGCGTTGCTTCTGTCCGCCTGAGATCTGGTTCGGATATTTGCTTGCCTGATCTTCCATTTTCACCAGATTCAGCATTTCCCGCACTCTTTCTTTGATCTCGGCTTTGGGGCGGCGTTTGATGCGCAAGCCGAAGGCCACGTTATCGAACAGCGTCATATGCGGAAACAGCGAATAGTTCTGGAAAATGGTGTTCACTTCCCGTTTATAGGGCGGCAGATCAGAGATATCGGCAGTACCCAGCCGCACGCGTCCGGCGCTGGGCAGTTCGAACCCGGCAATCATGCGCAGAAGCGTGGTTTTTCCGCATCCGCTGGGGCCCAAAAAGCTGAATAGCTCTCCGCTCTTGATGGTTAGATTCACATTGTCAACCGCGCGAAAACTGCCGAAATCCTTACTCAGGTTTTCCAGTATGATGTCTTCCAATTAGTCCTCAGTTTAGCTTTAGTATTTTACGCGTTACCGGAGCCTTATTTCCGCCGGATGCGCGCAGGAAATAGATCCCCGCAGCCAGCCGCCGTCCTCCGGCATCAGTGCCATTCCAGATTAAGTGGGCAGCCTCACCCGTCAAGTGTTTAGTTTGCAGACTCTGCACTTTTTGGCCTTTGATATTGAAGATATCCAGCCTTACCGGCGCTTTTGCCGATCCTTCCACGCGAATGCTCAATTCACTTTTGAACGGATTGGGAGCAAGGTTCAGCGATAGCGGAGTCCGGATCAAATCCGCGCTGTCGCTATAACTGCTGTCCGTGTACAGGCGCAGATCATCCAGGCAAAAACTATTGAAATTCATTGTATATTGCGTGAATCGCAGAAACCGCAGCTCAATCTCGCGGCCTGCCAAAAACGATATATCCACATCATAGTGCAGCCAGTCCGTAATCCCCATAAAGGTCTGCAACGTTTGCCAGTCCGTGGCAAAGACGTCCCGGTATTGCAAGGCTACATAGAGGTTGAATTGCACCAGATTGGTCTTTGCCCAAAACTGCAGATTGATGCTTTGCGCGCCCTCCAGATTCAAGGCTTCAGAATATTGGGCATAAGTATATTGCTGCGTGGCAGTTTGGGCATTGGGGTTATCCCCCAGGTAAGAGCTGCCCTGGGGCGCGTCACCTTGCGCGACAGCCCAACTCCCGGTCAAGATCCAGGCATTCGCGGTTTGCTCAAAATCTTCGTTAAGTACTGCCTGATCACTCAGCTTGATCACATTCACTCCGGGCAGAATTTCCCACTCCCGGGAATAGGTGGAATAACCCGGATGGCTGGCTCTCACCGGATACATTCCGTTCAGCAGATTAGAAAAGGTCATGTAACCCTGGTCGTCAGCTATGCCCTGAATATCATCCAGTTCCAGCAAAGCCCCCGTCAAGGGCAGGCCACTCAAATCCGTAATCCTGAATTGCACATCGATCAGCGATGCCGGCACCAAATTGAAATTCTCCAGCGTGGCACTGTTTAGAGATATCGTCACATTGCGGCTTTGAGGCAGATAACCCGGCGCGCTTACCACCAGTTCAAAGCTGCCCGCCGGCAGGAAGCGGTAATAGGAGCCAAAATCTTCTCGGGAAAATACCTGAGCGCGCTCCGGGATATGGTTATCCAAGCCGTCGATATTGACCTTGGCCTTCAGCGGCATTCCGGTTACAGCATCTGTGATGTGCCCATGCACAGTTTTATATGTCGGTCTTTGCAGCAAGATCTGCGCCGCATTTAGCTGGTCTTGCACCATCGTGCCCACCTGGCTTGCCGGGGGGATGAATTGCGTGGCCATTTCGATGGTAAAAGCGAAACTCCCCGCGGCTCCATGCAACCAGTCTTCCGCGCTGCCGCTAACCGGATACAGTTCATATGAGGGCATCGGATTGTAGGTGCCTCCACCCAAAGAGGGCAGCGCAAGCGCCATTGCCTCTGCCAGATATGCCAGTTCCGCGGCATCGGGACTGCTGAGATCAAAGCCAAAACCGAAGGGATAGAGCACATATTGTCCGTATGTGTGATAGCTGATGCTACCCAAGAAGTGTTTACTCAACACAAAGTCTCTCAGCGCACTAGTCTCGGGCTCGGAAAAGGGAAATGCTCCATGATACACATCCTCTGCCTGGTTATCGCTTGAGCCCACATTTCCCCAGCGGTAGGAATAATTCCGGTTCAGATCCACCCCGTCATATCCGGCACCGGAGGTAACGTCGATCTGCATATTGCCGTTGTTATCATTCAGGTTTTTCCGCCACCAGGTTTGAATCTGATCGGTCACAATCTTATGCCCGTTCGGATTAAGCAGGGGCAGCAGCCAAATCTCCGTGCCGGCCATGATCGCTGTTACCTGGGGATCCACGCCATAGCCATCCAGCATATGATTGATGATCCCCATGCACACTTCCACCGATAGCGGCTCGCGGGCGTGATGGCCCCCGATAAACAGAAATTGCGGCTCATCCTCTTCCACCGTTACATTCGCCGAAAGCTTCACCGCGAAGATCTCATGACCGTAGTTCTGATAGGCGGGAATGCCTTGAAGATTGTAGATCTTACCCCAGCTGTCGCCGATTACTTCCACTTTCAAAAGTGAGGGATGCATGGCTTCCAGAAAATACAGCTCATCGACCAGCTCTTGATAGTTGCGATAGCCCGGAATGTCTCTGGCGTCACGGCGCATATGCTCTGTTTGTTCGGCCTCGCTTTGGGTAACGAGCAGCTCCGGATACAGGAGCCGGTATTGTTGAAGTTCTTCCACAGCTACGATCAGATCGAGGAAGGCTCCGGAGTGATACAGCGCTACATCCGCGCCAGCTTCGATGAGCCGATGATACTCAATATATCCCGGATCATTTACCCGGATTACCACACGGTGAGCAAACAGGAAACTCGTAAAGATAAGTAAAAAAAGCAATAAGGCTTTTTTCATACGGCACACTCCCTAAATAAGATTACTGATTTTTGGACAAAAAAATACAGTGGGGAATGCCGGGTGGCATCCCCACTGCTCGGAGGGCATTCTATGTAGGGTCTGTAGGCTGAAGACAAGATAATCAAGACCCTGTTTCATGTCAAGAAATATATGCGGATTTTTTTCGATTATTTTGTTGAAATCCTTCCACATGATCTCAGTTCGCTATAATAAACTTGCGTTTCAGGGATACATCAGCCCCGGTTATTCTCAGAAAATAAATCCCGCTACCGGCATTTTTACCCCATTTGTCTCTTCCATTCCAGCGCAGTTCGTTCGTCCCGGAGCTAAAATTGTCTTCAAACACCAGCTGTCCTTTCACGTTGTAGATCTGCGCTTTCATGCCGGCGGGTGCTTTCCCGGAAACCCGGGCTACCAGATCGGAACCTGTTTTGTAAGGATTGGGATAAATCATCAGCTTTGCCAGTCCGGGCGCCAAAGCATCGTCTGCATTGCTCAGGTAAGTGATCGGGATGCTGTACCAGTGTGTCTCCCCGGGCAGCCAGGCAGTGTTTTCAGCGAGATCCATGGCGGCGAGGCGATACATAAAGAATTGCTGCTGAGAATTGAAATCCGGCGTGAAAGTGAATAGATACAGGCCATTGCCGGCATCCACCATTTTTGCTTCCAGCATTTCCCCGGAATCGATAGTATATTGAATCCACACATCTTTGATGCCGGATTCATCGCTAACGCTTGCCACAAAGGTTGTTTCCACTTCTCCGATGCTGCAGGGGGGATCGTGAACCAAGATTGGGGCGCTGTTATCGCCATAGATCACAAAGACATGCGGATCCAGAGCGGCAAATACGGGATGATTGCTGACCCTTGAGCTTTGATCTTCCGCATGAATAAAATAGCGGATGGTATCTCCCGGGGCATGGCCGGATACACTGGCTCTGTAGCTATATGCCAGATCCTGAACCAGCGGCGCGTTGTGCCATTCACCACTATTGATTTGATACACCACATTGATCTGGTTTGGCACCAATGCTGTTCCACTGTGGGGGATCAAAGTCACGTCAAAGTCATAGTCCTCGGCGTAGTCCACCACTCCGTGATAAGGTGTGTGCCCGATATACAGCATCTGGGCGTCCGGTATCTCATGTGTCCGGCAATGCAGCGCGTCTGTACTTTCCCAGGGGGTATATGGGCTGCCCACTACTCCCACAATCTCATAACCCGGCATGGCATCAGCATAGACCTGCAAAGCTGCGGCATCGTGGCTGCTGTTCATGATCGGCACAAACACCCGATTATTTAATATCAAAGAATTGGTATAAGGTTGGTTTTGCGGAGTATTCACCCGGTAAACCCGGTAGGGGTAACCCCAGGCAGAAGTCAGCCCGGCAAAGTATTGCGCGGTGGCTTCGATTGCGTGGTACTGCGCGTGGCTGCTGGGAACGCTGCGGATCAGCACTTTATCCGGAGCCAGGAATTTCCCCCAACAATCGATGTGGTCAATATAGGTATTATTGGGGTCTTGAACCACATGGTAGCTGGTAATCCCCAGATATTGTTCCATCAGAGAGTTCACATTGGCTTGATTATTCCCGTTTTCGGTGTAGGCAATCTGAGTCTGAGCCGCGGTATTGATCCCGTCGGTCATGAAGTTACCGCCGGTTTGTTGCAAGTTCATGCCATAATAAGGTAAACCCAGGGAGTTGGCATAGACCTGTGGGACCAAGTTGTCACCAGGGCGCGGACGGTTGTACTGAAAATCCATTACGCCATATTCGCCGTTACCGTCAAAAACAAACCAAGGGGCGTAGTCTCGCGTCCAATAGGATTCCGTGCTGGCGGTTAAAAAGCTGACCCTGTCCATATTCACTCCGGCATTGGTGAAGGAGCTGATGGCGCTGTTTTGCTGGCTACTGCTGCTCACCAGACAGATCACATCGGCAGTGTTCGCAAGCTGCACCACCATTGCCAGGGGAATCCCCAAAGGATAACGGATCATCACATGGGAAGCGGGCTCGAACTCCGCGATCGGGCGCACCGGGCTAACCGGCGGAGGCGTCTGGGAAAAGCGTTGCTCCCAGGCATAAGGCATGTTTTGTTTAAACACTGGTTCTGCAAACATCGGGATAATAGCTGATAACAGCACTGTAAACAGCAGAATAACACGAATTTTATAATTCACTATTGTCTCCAAAGAGTGGGGTTTTTTCTTTTTAACATACAATTTTCATGCCGAATCTCGGAAAAAGCGCAGCTCTCCCCCGCTTTACTAATCTCTGCCATAAAGCCTTGTGCCTGGTTTGATCTGTTATAAAGCTGTTATTCTCCCATGCCCATAGCAGAATGAGGGCTTAAAATCAGGACGAGGGTGGGGAGGTGGCCAGATGGGGAGATGGGGAGAGTGGCCTGGTGGGGAGGTGGCGAGATGGGGAGGTGGCGAGATGGGGAGGTGGGGAGGTAGCCAGGTGGGGAGATGGGGAGATGGGGAGGTGGCCAGGTGGCGAGGAAGTGCGTAGCACGATATGCGAATGCCTTAGCTCGGCACGGGAGTGCCGTGATAGGCACGGAAGTGCCGTGAAAGGCACGGGAGTGCCGTGGTTAGATCCCATACCGGGAAAGAGTCCGGAGCGTAGCGAAGGACGACACAGATGTGGCCAGATGGGGAGGTGGCCAGGTGGCGAGATGGCGAGATGGCCAGGTGGGGAGGTGGCGAGATGGCCAGGTGGGGAGGTGGCGAGATGGCCAGGTGGGGAGATGGGGAGATAGTGCGTAGCATGATATGCGAATGCCTTAGCTCGGCACGGAAGTGCCGTGGATAGATCCCATACCGGGACAGAGTCCGGAGCGTAGCGAAGGACGACACAGATGGGGCGAGATGGGGAGGTGGCCAGGTGGCGNNGGGAGGTGGCCAGGTGGCGAGATGGGGAGGTGGCGAGGTGGCGAGATTGCGAGATGGCCAAAAATCCTCCTCAAAAAAAAGTTAAAACACCCTGAAGACTTATCCACAGGATTCTTAGCCCATGTTCAATGATCCGGTGGAAAAACATCAACTTGACAGATTGCTAAGTGACCTTATTTGTGTATTTCGAAGTCCAAAAGCCTTTTCTCGTAAATTGCGATTATCTTCGCAGTTTATTCTTATATATATAGTTACCGATTTTAACCCAGCAAGGAGTTGCACATGTTTACAAAAATCCGCAAGCGGAACGGACATATCGTAGATTTTGATAAAGCCAAGATTAGCCGCGCCCTCTTCAGAGCCGGAGAAGCCAGTTCTGAATTCGACGCTGATATGGCAGACAAACTAAGCCTCAGAGTCCTGAACCTGGCTCAACAAAGCCTGACCGACGACGTCCCGGATGTGGAAAAGATCCAGGATATCGTGGAAGAAGTTCTGCTCTCCTCACCATACAAAAAAACAGCCAAGGCCTATATAATCTATCGCGATCAGCATGCCCGCATCCGCGATATGGTATCCACTGCCGGAGTGAGACTGATCGATCAGTATCTGGAGAAACTCGATTGGCAGGTGAATGAAAACTCGAACATGGCTTACTCCCTGCAAGGGCTAAACAATTACATCGCCAGCGAAGTAAGCAAAACCTATTGGCTGAATAAGATCTATCCCCCGGAAATCCGCGAAGCACACGTGAGCGGAGATCTGCACCTCCACGATCTGGGCCAGCTCTCGGTCTATTGCGTGGGCTGGGATCTGATGGATCTGCTGCTCACCGGCTTCAAAGGCGCGGAAGGCAAGGTGGAGAGCAGTCCGGCAAAGCATTTCCGCAGTGCCCTGGGGCAGATCGTGAATTTCTTTTATACCCTCCAGGGCGAAGCTGCCGGGGCTCAGGCCTTCAGCAGTTTCGACACCCTGCTGGCACCCTTCATTCATTATGACCAGCTCAGCTATGCCGAAGTAAAACAGGCCTTGCAGGAGTTTGTGTTCAACGTAAATGTGCCCACCAGAGTAGGGTTCCAGACCCCCTTTACCAATATCACCATGGATCTTTTCCCTCCTGATAGCTACAAAGACCAGGCAGTCATTATCGGTGGCGTTCCTCAGGACCGTAGTTATGGAGACTTTCAAGCCGAAATGGATACCATCAACCGCGCCTTCCTGGAAGTGATGGTGGAAGGCGATGCCAAAGGCCGCGTCTTCACCTTCCCGATTCCCACCTACAACATCACCAAGAATTTTAGCTGGGAAAACCCCGCCATCGAGCATCTCTGGGAAGCAACCGCTAAATACGGGATCCCCTATTTCTCGAACTTCATCAATAGCGACATGGATCCCAACGATGCCCGCAGTATGTGTTGCCGCCTGCGTCTGGATACCCGCAAGCTGGAAGCGCGCGGGGGCGGACTCTTTGGCGCGAACCCCCTTACCGGTTCCATCGGGGTGGTGACCCTGAACCTGCCCCGCATCGGCCATGAAGCCGAGAGCGAGGAGGATTTCTTTGCCCGGCTCCAGCGCGTCCTGAACCTGGCGATGTCCTCCCTGGAAATCAAACGCAAAATATTGGAGACATACACCAATAGCGGATTGTATCCTTACACCCGCTTTTACCTGAAAAGCATCCGTGAACGCTTTGAGCAATATTGGAAAAACCACTTCTCCACAATCGGCGTGATCGGCATGAACGAAGCTTGCGTCAACTTCCTGGGCGAAGGTATCGGCACAACCCGGGGCAGGGACTTCGCGCTGCAGGTGATGGATTATCTGCGCGAGCGCCTGATCGAGTTTCAGGAACTAACCGGGAATAACTACAACCTGGAAGCAACGCCCGCGGAAGGTACCAGCTACCGTCTGGCGATCTTGGATAAACAGAGCTTCCCCGGCATTAAAAGCGCCAATCCCGATAGCACTACACCCTTTTATACAAATAGCACCCAACTGCCGGTGAACTTTTCGGACGATGTCTTTGAAGTGCTGGATCTGCAAGATGAACTGCAGACCAAATATACCGGCGGCACCGTGCTGCATGTCTTTGGCGGAGAGCGCCTGGAACACGCGGCCAGCGTGAAAAACCTGGTGAAAAGCATCTGCAACAACTATCGTCTGCCCTATTTTACCTTCTCTCCCACCTTTAGCATCTGTCCCGAACACGGCTACCTGGTGGGCGAAACCAAACAATGCCCCCGCTGTGGAGCAACCTGCGAAGTGTTCTCCCGCATCGTGGGCTACCTGCGCCCGGTTTCCCAATGGAACGATGGCAAGAAGGCGGAGTTCAAACTGCGTACTACCTTCGATACGGTGAAGCACTCCGAACCGGAACTCAAGCAGGATCCTCGTCTGGCATGAAAATCGGCGGTCTGCAAAAGTTCTCGTTGCTGGATTATCCCGGTGAACTGAGCGCCATCGTCTTCACCCAAGGCTGCAATTTCCGCTGCCCCTATTGCCACAATCCGGAATTGGTGCTGCCCCAGATCTATCACCCGCCGCTGAATACGGAAAAGGTGTTGCGCTTCCTCTATAAAAGGAGGCGCAAGCTGAGCGCGGTGGTGGTTACCGGCGGTGAACCCACTCTGCAAGAAGACATCATCCCCTTCCTGAAAATCCTCAAAGCCATGCGCTTCAAGGTGAAGCTGGATACCAACGGCGCTCTGCCGGACGTGCTGGCAAAAGTGATCTATGCTAAAGCCGTGGATTATATCGCCATGGATCTGAAGGCACCCTTACCGCTCTACCGGCAGCTTACCCGCAGTGAAGTGAACCCGCAAAACATCCCGCGCAGCATGGAACTGATCCGCCTTAGCGGTGTAGAGTATGAATTCCGCACAACCGTGGCGCCGGACATCCTCTTTGGCGATGATCTCTACGATATCCGCACTCTGCTGAAAGAAGGCGATCGCTATTACATCCAGCCCTGCCGCTACGCTACCACTCTGGAAGACCTCCAAGCCCATGAACTGCCCGCAACGAACATGAGCGACAATCCTGAATATCGCCAGTTGAAAGACTGGGCAAAACACCATCGGGTGAGAATTGCAATCCGCGGAGAGGCGGGGAGATAGCGAGGTGGCCAGGTGGGGAGATGGCGAAGTGGGGAGATGGCAAAGTGGGGAGATGGCCAGATGGGGAGATGGCCAGGTGGGGAGATAGTGCGTAGCACGACATGCGGATGCCTTAGCTCGGCACGTGAGTGCCGTGAAAGGTACGTGAGTGCCGTGGATAAATGCCATACCAGGAGATAGTCCGGAGCGTAGCGAAGGA
>DHVK01000032.1:0-11911 GCA_002412625.1 Cloacimonetes bacterium UBA5210 | reverse complement strand
ACACAGAGTTGGACAGTTGGGGAGAATTGGATTATACTATAAGATCAGAGGAAAGATATGAGTATCAAAAGTTATCAGGACTTGGATGTATGGCAGCGGGGCATGGATCTGGCAGTATGCATCTATCACCTGACTGCAGCCTTTCCTGCTGAGGAGAGATTCGGTATAGTCAGCCAGATGAGGAGATCCGCAAATTCCATTCCGGCAAACATAGCTGAAGGTTGGGCTCGACAACAGTTAAAGGAATACATGTACTTTATCCGGGTTGCACAAGGTAGCCTAAGAGAATTGGAGACACATCTGATCCTCTCACAGCGTTGTGGTTTGGCAGATTCTGCCCTGGTAAACCCGTTACTGGAAGAAATCACCATATTGAGTAAGCAGTTTCGCGCCTTACTAATCAGCCTTTCAAAAAAATGACCTCTCCCTTCCTCCTCTTCTCACCACCCGGCAACACCTGTGTCGTCCTCCGCTACGCTCCGGACTATCTCCTGGTATGGCATTTATCCACGGCACTCACGTACCTTTCACAGCACTCACGTGCCGAGCTAAGGCATTCGCATGTCGTGCTACGCACTACCTGGCCATCTCCCCACCTCCCCATCTCCCCAGCTGGCCACCTCCCCATCTCCCCATCTCCCCACCTCCCCAACTGGCCATCTCCCCACCTCCCTAAAAAGGAATAAACTATGATAAACATCGAACACCTTCTGCCTCTGGTAGAAAAACCTTCCCGCTATATTGACCACGAGATCAACGCCTGCCGCAAGAGCTTCTCCGAACATCCGGTGCGCATGCTCTTTGCCTTTCCCGATCTCTATGAACTGGGCATCTCGCATCTGGGACTCAAGATTCTATACAGCATCGTGAACCGCCTGCCCTACGCCATGGCCGACCGCATGTATCTGCCCTGGAAGGACCTGCTGGAGCAAATGCGTAAAGAGGGGCTTCCCCTCTTTGGCCTGGAAAGCCGGGAATCCGCCAAAGACTTCGACCTTCTGGGCATCACCCTGCAGAGCGAGCTCACCTTCAGCGGCGTCCTGGAAACGATCAGAAGCAGCAATATTCCGGTTTTCAACATCGAACGGGGAGCAAACGACCCCATCGTGATGGCCGGCGGACCCTGCGCCACCAATCCCTTGCCGCTGGCGCCTTTCATCGATGTCTTCTTCTTTGGCGAAGCAGAGGAAAGCATTGTGCAGATCGCCGAGATTTTGCGGGACAACCCGGACCGGGATGCCCGCCTGCAGTGTCTGGCAAAGCTGGAAAGCTGCTGGGTACCGCAATTCTCCGGAGATTCTCCCTATGCTGTCGCTACCCCCAGCGAAGCCATCCACAGCCGCAAGTACGCGGACTTTTCACACAGCGAAAACCTGCACTCGCCGCAGCTCCTGAGCTGGCAGCTTGCCACCCACAACCGCTATGTGGCAGAGATCATGCGCGGATGTTCCCGCGGCTGCCGCTTCTGTCATGCCGGATACTTCTACCGTCCGGTGCGCGAGCGCGATCCCAAAGAAATCCTGCATGAGCTGCTGAAAGAAGTAAATGCCAGCGGCTGGGACGAAGCGGGGCTGATCTCGCTTTCCAGCAGCGACTACTCCTGCATCCGCGAACTGCTTTTAGCCCTGCTGAATGCCGTGAACACCGGCAAAACGCATATCTCGCTGCCTTCCCTGCGGGTGGATAGCCTGGATGACAGCCTGGTGAGCCTGATGCAAAGCCTGGGCCGGGAAGGGCTGACCATCGCTCCGGAAGCCGGCTCGCAGCGCATGCGCGATGTGATCAACAAAAACCTCAGTGAGGCAGAAATCCTGCGCGGCGTGGATATCGCTAAACAACTGGGCTGGCAGAAGATCAAGCTTTATTTCATGATCGGCCTGCCCACCGAGACCGAACAAGATATCGACGCTATCATCGAGCTTATCGGCAAGATCAACCTCAGCTCAAACAAGCGCATGAACCTCAGCGTGACCATCTCGCCTTTCACCCCCAAACCCTTCACCCCCTTCCAGTGGTCACCAATGCTGGATTCGGATACCTTATTGAAGCGCGCGCAACGCGTCAAAGCCGCTTTCTTCAAAAACCGCAATATCAAGGTGAAGTACCACACCATCGAAAACTCACTGCTGGAAGCCTGCCTCACCCGCGGTGACCTGCGCATGGCCAAAGTGCTGCATACAGCATGGCAAAACGGCGCGCTGTTCGACGGCTGGAACGAAAGCTGGGATTGGAGCATCTGGCAGAACGCCTTTGCCGCGCATCAGCTTAGCCCGGCAGACTTCTGCGGCCAAAGAAGCATCGACGATCCTCTGCCCTGGGACTTTGTGGATATCGGAGTCTGCAGCAGCTTCCTGAAAAGCGAGTATCAAAAATCTCTAAGAGAAGAGCTAAGCCCGGATTGCCGGGAACTCTGCGCCCTCTGCGGGGTCTGTGACGACACGGTCTCCACCGTAAACGCTACCCTTCCGGAGCCTTTGACCCCCGTGGCAACCGCTACCGAAAGCCCGCAGGAATACAATCCGCAGATCCAATTTCGCTATCGGGTACATTACCACAAAACCGGGTTGCTGCGCTTCATCTCGCATCTGGATTGGATGCGCATGCTTTTTCGCCGGGTGGCGGTGCTGGACCTGCCCACCGTCTTTACCATGGGCTTTTCCCCGCATCCCAAGGTGAGCCTTTCACCACCCTTGCCGGTAGGAGTAGAGAGCTTTGCCGAGTTCTTCGATATCTCCTTTTATACAGCCATTTCTGAGGAAAGCATCCTTAGCGAATTCAGCCGCACCTGCATTCCGGATTTCGCGCTCACATCGTGTGACGCCATTCATGGCAAGGCCGCGCTGTCCACTACGGAATATCTGAGCATCAACTTACCCCGCCACTATTTGGCGGAAATTCCGGACAAAATCCAGGCTTTTGCCCAAGCCGGGTCACTGATCTACACCAAAAGCACGGAAAAGCGCTCCAAGACCTACGATCTGAAACAGATTGTGCTTTCCATGCGGCTAATTGATGACCAACTCCAGCTGCATAAAAGCCTGCAAAGCCCCTCGCTCTATGATGTGCTGCCTCAGATTCTGCAGATTCCCAAACACGAACTCTTTCACTGCCGGATTGTACGCAGCGCCTTTGGCTTTCAGTGATGCAGCCAAATGTAGTTGCCAGTGAAGATCCGCGGGAGATCAGCACAGCCGTCCAGAGCGCGCTGACAGAATATACCCGCTATCCGCTGCTGCGCAAAGCCTTGATTGAGCAAGCACCCGATGCCCCTGTTCACCTCCTCGCCATCGGTAAAGCGGCGTATCAGATGGCACTGATTGCCGCGCAGAGCATCACCTCGAGACGCCTGAAAAGTTGCATTGTGCTCACCAAATACGGCTTCTTCCCTGCAGAAGCCCAGCCATGCTTCAAACCCCTGCTTCTGGAAGCCGGACACCCCATCCCGGATGCCAATTCCATCCAGAACAGCCGCTATATCCTGGATTGGCTGGCGCAGATACCCGCCGATGAGGAGCTAATCGTGCTGCTCTCCGGCGGCAGTTCCGCGCTCTTTGAAGTCCCCGCCCCGGGCCATTCATTGGCAGAGCTCATCGCCCTTAATTCCCTGCTTTTGAAGAGTGGCCTGGACATCGCGCTGATCAATGCCAAACGCAAAGAATACTCCATGGTGAAAGCCGGAAAAGCCGCTGAAGCCTTCCAAGGGAAGGATCTGCGTGTCTTCCTGCTCAGTGATGTGCCCGGAAACGACCCCGCCATCATCGGCAGCGGCCCCTTTTATCGTGGCGGAACTCACTCACTTCCCGGCGCGCCATCTGACCATTTGATCATCGGTGACAATCAGTCCTTCCTGCGGCTTTTGGCTAAACGCCTGAAATCCGAGTACCCAAGCCTTCCGCTCCGTGTATCCCCGCGCTTTGTGCAAGAAGACGCCGACGCATTTGCCAAGGCTCTGGCCGGCTATGCCCATACTGCCCAGCCGGGAATCTATCTGTTTGGCGGAGAATGCTCCCTGAAAGTGCAAGGCCGGGGCCGGGGCGGCAGACTGAGCCATCTGGCACTCCGCTTCGCCCGGGAACTATTCACGACACGGCACGTGCAGCTTTGCGCTTTTGCCACGGATGGCAACGACAACTTGCCCGATAGCGCCGGAGCGCGGGTGAATCAAGATACTTATCGCGTTTTGCAAAAGCTCGGCAAACCATCCCAAGCCCTGGCCGATTACGATTCCTTCAGCATCCTGAAACTGGCAGATGGCATCATCCCCGGCACATACACCGGCTGCAATGTGAACGACATCCTGATCTTGAGGGTGGGGTAGGGAGGTGGTTCCCGGAACACGCCGCTCCCGGGGCGTTTTTCTGCCAATTATCCCCGATCTGCCAAATTATCCCCGATCAATAAACAGCATTTTTTATGAACGCTTTTTTTATGCACGCAGCACGATGATTGGGTAAAGGCAAACCAAATATCCGCTTGCTTAACTTGGTGCTAACCGACAGAAAAACGCCCCAGGAGCGGCGAGCTCCAAACGGCGAGATCCGCAATCCCCCGTGGAGTTCAAAACGCATTGACAAACTATACATTTATATCCCTACTATACAGAGTTTTGGACTTCACGCAGCACGATGATTCCCCCCAGTTTTCCACAAGTTTCTTCCTCTTTTGAAAGCGTTAATCACATCTTTATCCCCTCTTAATCAAGCCTTAACTATTAAGGCTTGATTAAGAGGGGATGATAACTTGATTAAGAGTTTGAAATGTGGGCGAATCTGCAATTTTTCCGGAAATTTCTGGGTAATGGACTAATGGCATGCTGTGAGTTCCGAAGGAACTGCATTTTGGATCTGGTTATAAATGCGGATATATGTGCCGCGCACTCGGAAGTTATATGAGAGGATGGGGTGGCAAGCTCTGCTTGGCACTGCCAAGCGGAGCTTGTCAGCCCAGACAGGGGCAGCACGATGATTGGGTATAGGTAAACCCACTATCCGCATGCTCAACAGGGTGCTAACCCACAGAAAAACGCCCCGGGAGGGGCGAGCTCCAGGGGATCCATCTCCCCACCTCACCACCTCCCAAAACTGATGAACTAAATTCATTTCACAAGCATAATCATCTATCTTGCATGTAATCGCTTATGCCCCCCTGCATCAAGCCGGAGATTCCTTTTTTCAGCTTTTTTGTTAATTAAATGCTTGACATGTTTTTTGGATGTCGCATTATTGACATAGCAAGCTAAAAAGACCCACTGATAGAAAGCTAAGCAGTTATTAATAGGTTTTTTATAGCGTCCGGGATTGTGTTTTGTCCTGTTCCGGCGGTCTCGTTTTTTTAATCTTTAAAGCTGGTCAGCGTGATGCTGGGGGAGTGATCATGAAATTTGCAGAGCACCGCGTGCTCTCGGTTCAGGCAACCGCTCATAAGATTGCCCACTCAATCGACCCAGCCGGAAACGGCTTTCACCACCAGTACACCCAAATCCCCCAAGAAATTAGCAAATCTAAATCGCACTTCACGAAAACTCTATCCTCCCCAAAGATCCACTCTTGCATGAATAATCGTCGCACATTATCGCCAAAACCATGGATCCTGCCGGAAGATGAGCTTTCGCCCCAAACTTCACCATTCAAAATCTTAATGAGCCGGATGGGAGAAGTCACGCCTCTTCCGTCTGGCTCCGGTAAGCTCAAACCTTTCTTCAAACACCCAAACATGGAGAAATCGATATGAAGAAATTATTAGTACTCAGCCTGTTCCTTTGTCTCTTACTGGGAACAGCGCTATATGCCCAGGTCAATATTACCATCGGGGCAGGAACCGCAACCAACGGAACCACCGGTGCCCCCAGTCCTTATGGTACATATTACAAAAACTTCCGCCAGCAGTATCTCTATACCGCTGCCGAGATTGAAGCAGCAGGCGGAGGAGCAGGGCCGATTAACTCCCTTGCCTTCAACGTTGCCAGTGTCAACAACTGCTCCCCTATGCCGAACTTCACAATTCGGATCAAGGAAACCAGCCAATCGGCTCTGACCACCACCTTCGAAACTGGAACTTACACTCAGGTGTTTTTTGAGAACGACTTCCTGCCCGTTGCAGGATGGAACACTCACACTTTCAGCACTCCCTTTACCTGGAATGGCACATCAAACCTGTTGGTTGAGATTGTAACCACTTTAATTCCAGGTTCTTATACCCAGAATGCCTCGGTATATTACACTGCAACCACCGGAACTAACACATCTCTGAGATATCAGAATGATACTTTAGATGCCGGAATTGCTACAACCGGCGCCACTTCCGTAAACCGTGCCAACCTCATGTTCAATATGACTGCCGTGACCATTACCGATCCGCCCAGTCCCGCCGCCATCGGATCTCCGGCAGATGCCGCAACCGGTATCGCTTTGAGCCAAACTCTCAATTGGTCTCCCGGCAGTGGATTACCCACCGGATACAAGCTGTATTTCGGAGACACCAATCCTCCCGCCTATATTGGCGATCTTGGCGATGTTTTCACCTACAATCCGGGAACACTCGACTACAGCCGCACTTACTATTGGAAAGTAATCCCTTACAACGCTGAAGGCGATGCAGCGGGTTGCCCGGTGTGGAGCTTTACCACCCTGGAGAATCCCATCATCAGCACCTTCCCTTGGGTTGAGGGTTTTGGCACTTCCACCAGCGATGCCTTCCCGCCTCTGAACTGGAACCGCATGGGCGGACAGTATCCCAGTGCCAGCGGATCCAGCTCGCTGTGGGGCAGAGGAAACTGGCTGAATGGAGCTGTCGGCAACAACGCCGCCAAGATGAATATCTATAGCACAGACCGTTATGCCTGGCTGATCACCCCTCCGATTGCCATTCCTGCCACCGGGTACGAGCTTAAGTTCGATATAGCTCTTACAGATTATGCCAATGGCAACCCCATTGAAGATTTTGAATCTCAATTGGACGACAAACTCATCGTTGCCATCAGTAGCAGCCCGGATATGAGTAGTCCTACCATCCTCCGGGAATGGAACAATAGCGGAAGCGAATTTGTTTATAACCAAATCCCGCATACCGGAACCACTGTGATTCTGGATGTGGATAGTTATGTTGGAACTTATTACATAGCCTTCTATGGCGAATCTACGCTTTCCGGCGGTGACAACGATATGCATATCGACAACGTTACCGTGCGCGAGACCCCCCTTGCTCCGATCATCCAGGTTAGCCCCGATGCCTGGGATTTTGGCACTAAACTGATCAACACCACTACTCCCAAAGAATTCACCATTTCCAATGTCGGTGTCGGATCTCTGAACATAAGCAGCATCAACGTTACCGGAACCGGCTTTGCCCTGGCTGAAGCCTTCAGCCCGGTGTCATTGCTGACCAATGAAAGCACCAGCTTCACCGTGAACTTCGCTCCCACAACGGCAACTACTTACAGCGGAAACATCGCGATTAATGACAACCGCGCCGTTACGAACATCACGCTATCGGGTGAAGCTCTTGATGCCACCATCTATGCTGCTGATCTGCCCTACCTGGAGAACTTCGATACCGCCCCAATTCCGAATTTCCCTCTGGGCTGGGAGAAATACATAGCCTCAACTTCAACCCCCACTGTCGATGTGAGAACATCAGGTACCCCCAACTCAAACCCCAACCATGTGTATATGTACAACTCTGCCGAAAATAGCGGAGGACACCTGATCGTGATTGGCCCTCCCATCGATGTGCCGATCAACACATTGCGCACAAAGTTCTACGCAAAATCCGGAACTTCGGGCACTCCCTTGGAAGTAGGAACTTGGAATGGTAGCGTATTCACAATGTTCCAAAGTGTACCGCTTACCACAGCCTACGCTCAATATTCAGTTGACTTCAGCAGCTATGCTGGTGCCGACAACAGGCTTGCCTACAGACACGGACTGGGCGGCACCTATCGCAGCATCTACATCGATGATGTGATCTTCGAAGTGCCTGCTCCGATTGCTCCGGAACCGGCAACAGTTGCTTGGCCTCTGAACGGCATGACCACCTTTGTGGATCCGCTGCTGAAATGGACTCCCTCCACCACCGGCGAACCGGCACTCAGTTACAAAGTCTATCTGAACCAGACCGGAACCTTCACCGAAGGCGATTTGGTTTATGAAGGCACCGCTTTGCAGTTCCAGACTACCGGAATCTCCGCTGATCGTACTTACTACTGGAAAGTGTTGCCCACCAATAACTATGGCTCAGATCCCACCTGCCCTACCTGGAGCTTCAGTACTCCCGGCGCAGTCCAATTGGCAGAAAGCTTTGACGCCACTGCCTTCCCGCCTGCCGGTTGGGCAAATGGTACCAGCGGCAACTGGACACGTAGCACCGCTACTCCTCTGTTCCATGGCACCGGGCATGCCTACAAACTCTCTTCAACTACAGTTCAGTACCAGCTTTCCACCCCATTGTTGACCATCAGCAATGGCGATAGACTGGAATTCTGGACTCGTGCCACTACAACTGCTCAGATTCTGCAAGTAGCCTATTCTGATGACAGAATAAACTGGACTCAGATAGACGCGAATATTACCTACGCCGCTACCGGTGTATGGTACCAGCAAAGCATAGATCTCTCCGCCCTAGCCGGAAACAACTACTATCTGGCATTCCAAACCGGACTGCCCACGGCTACAGGATCTATTTATGTTGACCACGTAATCGGCCCGGATATCACTCCAGTTCGTCCCGGAGCACCTACCCTCACCGCTCCGGCTGATGCAGCGATAAACCAAAGCCGCTATCCCAACTTAACCTGGACTGCTCCCAGCACCGGCGGCATTCCTACCGGCTATAACGTATATCTGGATACCGTTGACGGCAGCACCTTATTTGCCAGCAACGTTACTTCTCCTTATACCGTTACAACTGCTCTGGATTGGGATGAAACTTACTTCTGGACAGTGAAAGCCTTCAATGCTGCCGGCACCGGCGATGCCCCTGCCGCTCGCAGCTTCACCGTGATGAGTGATCCCACCATCTACGACCTGCCCTACAGCGTTGATTTCGGTACCGTGGCCGGTGATTGGCCGGTAGCGGGCTGGACCCAGCTCAGTGGCTTCTACCCCACACCTGACGGCACTTCAGCTCAGTGGGTCCAGGATGATTGGTTAAACGTTACTACTCCTGCCAACAAAGCTGCCAAGATCAATATCTATGGAACCGATCGTAATGGCTGGCTGGTAACTCCTCCCATTGCCATTCCCTCGGTTGGCTATGAACTGAAGTTCGATGTAGCTCTGCTTGATTGGAATGGAACTGTTCCACCTGTTGCCGGAGAACAAGCTGATGACAAGTTCATCGTGGTGATGAGCGATACTCCCACCATGACCAACCCCGTCATTCTGCGTGAATGGAACAACGACGACTCACCCTATGTGTTTGACGCAATCTCTCACACAGGCACACCTGTGAGTATTCCCCTTACAGGTATTTCCGGAACGAAGTACTTCGCCTTCTACGGTGAATCCTCTGCTAGCGGTGGCGACAATGACCTCATGGTCGATAACGTATTGATCCGCCAAACCCCCACAGGTCCTCCGGATCCCGTAACTCTCATCAGCCCTGCTGATGGTGCAACCGATATGCCGATTGGCGGATTCAACCTCAGCTGGGCAGCTGCCCTCACCGGTGGAACTCCCTCTGAATATGACGTCTTTATGGGAACCACCGCAGATACCGCAGATTATGGATGGTACGGTCTCACCGGCACCAGCTTTGATCCCACTCAGGCTGAGATTGATCCCATCACCTATAACTACAGCGAAACCTGGTATTGGACAGTGATGGCGAAAAATGGCGATGGTGATGCCGAACTGGCTGCTGCCTTTAGCTTCACCATCATGGACGATCCTCGCATTCTGAGCCTGCCCTATAGCCAAAACTTCGATGGCGTACCCACTGCCAGCATGCCCGAAGCTTGGACAGGATATGTAAGTTCCACTTCCACTACTGCTTATGTGCGCACTATCACCACATACCCGGTTAGTGCTCCCAACAGCATGTATATGACTACCAGTGCAGATGCCAATGCCGATCTGAGACTCATCACTCCGGATATCCTGGTGCCGATGAACACGATTAAGCTCAGCTTCTCTGCCCGTGGTGGTGGCACCGGATACAACCTCCTGGTTGGAACCGTGGACGCTCTGGACGGAACCGGAACCTTCAATGAAATCGCTTCCATCCCCATGACTACCACTCACACCGTGTACAGTGTATCCTTCGCAGGCTACACAGGAACCGACACCAACATCTGCTTCAAACATAGCGGTGGCGGAACCTATCGCAGCATCTACATCGATGATGTGTACATGGAAGAACTGGTAGATACCGACATTGGTGTAGTGTCATTAACCGGAATGCCTTACGGCTTCCAAAACACTGCCGTGACTCACACCGTAACGGTTAAAAACAACGGCACAGAACCCGTGAGCAACTACACCGTATATCTGAAGAGCGTGGGAACACGCGCCATTCTCGGCCAAGAGACCTTCACGGATCCGCTGGCTGCTGATGCCACCAATCCTGTGGAATTCACCTGGACCCCCACTATGCTCGGTTCAATGGATATCTACGGTGAAGTGTTTGTAGCTGATGATGCCGTGGCTGAGAACAACGAATCGGATACCATGACCTTCGACGTATATCAGGAAGGAATCCTCTTTGAAAGCTTCGAAGGTGGAGTAATCCCCGCTAACTGGACGGTACTAAATGCTGACGGCGGAACTCAAGTATGGCAAGCCTCTACTGTTAATCCGCGCACCGGTAGTTATGCCGCAAGAGTTCAATATCAAACCTCAGCCTCAGCCAACGACGATTGGCTGATCACACCTCCCTTGCAAGTAACATCCTCCACCACCGATAACATCAGCTTCTGGATGAGAAGTTACGGAGCTACCTACGCTGACCCTTGGCAGGTACTGATCTCCACCACGGATACCAATCCCGCATCCTTCACCATGATTGATGAAGGTGACGGATACATGGGTAATTACGTCCAAAAGAGCTACAACCTGGATAGCTATGGCAATGCCATCATCTATCTGGCAATTCGCTACATGGGCGCCTACGACTGGTATCTCTACGTTGATGACTTCGTAGGACCTCCCATATTCACCCCCAGCACTCTGGCTACTCCTGAAGTAACTATCAGCACAGTGGGTGCAAACGTCGTTCTTAACTGGGCAGCAATTCCCTACGCCACTTCCTATGAAGTAATGGCAGCTGATGCCCCTGAAGGACCATGGACCCTGGCAGCAACCGTGACTGCTCCGACCTACAGCACGGCCTCTGCTACCAAGAAGTTCTTCCATGTAATCGCCAAAGCTGGTGCTACCCGCTTCATTATCGCTCAACCTCTTAGCCTTGAACAACAACTGCTCCAAGACGAAATGGATAGAGCTGCACGTAGCAGACAGTAATAACGATCTCCGCGGATAATCCGCGTACAAAAAATACATACCCCCGGTTATCATGCCGGGGGTTTTTTTATGTGAGGTGGTGAGTTCGGAGTTCTAAGTTGGTGATGCAGTTCTGCGGTATCGCAAATCTTAGTTCTTAGTTATTGGTTGATCAGTGCTACTGTACTGCAGTATCGCAGAAAACCCACGTAACACAACTTATTAGCCCCAAAGATCCTACAGATCATGGGGATCATGTTGATCTGAGTTCCATGATTGCGGTAGTCGGACACATGATTCACCGCGTCGTGTTAAAGCTGATATCAAGCTGTCTTCGTGCTATACCCACAGCTTAATAAGGGCTTTATCTCAGCTGAAACCAGAGATAATAAATCCGGGGAGATATAAGTTCGTAGTTCTAAGTTCTTGGTTGATTGGTTGATTGGTTGGGCGCAGCTTCGGAAAGCTGCGTTACG
>DHVK01000028.1 GCA_002412625.1 Cloacimonetes bacterium UBA5210 | reverse complement strand
CATCCAGCATCACCCTACTCGATTTATTGGCATTGGGTTTGGCTCCCGCAACATTCTCTGCAATTAGGGTTTATCCCTTTCACAGCAGGCCTGCAAAGCTCACTGTGGCATTTGGTTTTGTCTTTTTGCTTGACACCAGCATGTTTCTTGGGGAGCGTGAACTTGAAAAACTATAGATTAAGGGGGATTACCATGAAGCTGCGAACTATCGGCTATTTGCTGCCCATCGTGCTGCTACTGCTTAGCGCCTGCGATTCCGGAGCGAGTTTCCGGATGATCAACCGTACCGCCTACCCGGTGTATGCGTATGTGGACAACAAGCCCATGACTATCATTCCCGGGGGTGAAGAGCGGGTTTTCGAAGTGGATACAGACACCCAGAGTTTCCTCACCGGCAAGGTGAAGCGCAAAGTCCCGGTGCGCGTTTATGGCGAGACTTACAGTCTGATCGACGACATCAACCGGCCTCAACAGGATACCACCGAAGTAACCCTGCAAGCGGGTAAAACCCTGAACGCGTTCCTGCACGCGAACAGAGCCAGCGTGAAGGTCATCAACGAACTGGATACCGCCATTGCCCGCGCGGAGATCTGGATGAACAAGGTGAACTATCTTTCCGAAACCAGGATTGCTACGTTCATGGATATTGAGGCCGGCACCGAACAGTGGCTGCGGGTGCGCCCCTGCGGGCAAAGCGATCCATTTTACTATACTGTAAAAGTGTATATTCAAGGCGATGAATACAATCCTCTGGAATATGGCAACCTGACAAGCATCATCTACGTGGATGAGCAGTTTGTGGCAAGAGTTAGCCCCCCTGAGGAATAAAGGAGATAAATATGAAGGTTGTATGGCTTTCGATTCTAAGTCTGGCCTTTTGTCTGGCTTTTGCCCAGATGCCTGAACAAATAGCTCAAATCCCGCTACCCAGTGATCCGGACGTGCTTACCGGGACCTTGGACAACGGCATTCGCTATTACATAATCCAAAATGCTAAGCCGGCCAATCGAGCCGAATTGCGCTTGTTTGTCGATGCCGGCAGTGTGCTGGAAGATGATGACCAAAAAGGTCTTGCGCATTTCACGGAGCATATGGCTTTTAACGGCTCCACGAACTTCGGCAGATCCGAGATTGTGGAGTATCTGGCGTCAATCGGCATGGGCTTTGCCAATGGCCTGAATGCCATGACGAGCTTTGATTTCACCATGTATCAGCTCAAGATTCCCACCGATAACCGGGAGCAGCTGGAACAGGGTTTTCTGATCCTTTCCGATATGGCGCATCAGGTTAGCTTCACTCCTGAAGAACTGGAGAAAGAACGTGGGATCATCATCGAAGAATGGCGCATGGGGCAAGGCGCGCAGGAGCGCATCTCAAACGCGGTCTCGCAGGTCATGTTTGCCGGCAGCCGCTATGCAGAGCGTACTCCGATCGGTACTTATGATGTGCTGACTACTTTTGGCAGAGACGAAATCGTGCGCTTTTATGAAGACTGGTACCGTCCCGATCTGCAGAGCGTATTGGTGATCGGAGATCTACCCAAGGAAGATGCTTTGGCTTTGGTAGAACAGTATTTTGCCGATATCCCAGTCAAAGAGAATCCCCGCCCCCGCGAGACTTTTATGGTACCGGACCACCCGGAACCCAGAGCAGTCGTGGCGATCGATCCGGAATTTCCTTACTCTTCCGTCACTGCCTCCTGGACCAGAGATCTTCAGACCTTCAGTACTTTGGGAGATTATTACCGGATGCTGCACGAGCGCTTGTTCTTCGACATCCTCAATGCCCGGCTGGAAGAGCTCACGCAGCAGGAAGATCCTCCCTTCAGCTATGCCAGCGCCAGCAGCGGCACCATGCTCAAGGGGCTGAGCAGCACAAGCCTGATGGCATACACCGGAGAAGGTAAAAACCGGGAAGGGCTGCGGGTTCTGCTTACCGAAGCGGAACGCGTGCGCCGCCACGGATTTCAGGAATCAGAATTGGGCAGAGCCAAAGCCCGCTTGCTTCGCCGCCTTGAAAGCAGAGTGGAGCAAAGCAGCACCAGAGAATCTGGCGCGATCGTCTGGTCTCTGTTTGGAACCCTGATGCATGGTAACACCTATATGAGCGCTCAGCAAGAGCTTGATATGGCTACTCAGCTGTTGCCGATGATTGATGTCGGGGCAGTCAACCGGGTCATTGACGGTCTTATCACGGAGGATAACCTCACTGTGAGCTATACCGGAACTCAGAAACCAGGCCTTGCGCATCCCACCGAAGAGCAACTGCTGGCGGTGTATCGGGAAGTTATGGATTCAGACATTGAAGCCTATGAAGATAACGAAATCACCGAGCCTCTGATGGCAGAGATTCCCAAACCCGGAAAGATCACCAAGCGCAAAAAGATGTCCCAAAGCGGGATCGAAGAATGGACCCTTTCCAACGGCGTGAAAGTATATAGCAAAAAGACAGAGTTTAAAGCCGATGAGATCTTGATTTCGGCAAAGAGCATCGGCGGTTTCTCGCGTTATGATGTCCCCGTAGCCCGCAATGGCAACTGGTTTGGCGATTATCTGGGAAGCAGCGGCATCGGTGAGTTTGACAACAACGATCTCAGCCGTTTACTAACCGGGAAGATCGCCTCGGCAGAGCTATCCGTGTCTCCTTATCATGAGGGGATCAGCGGAAATGCTTCGCCCCGGGATATGGAAGTGCTGTTTCAGCTGATCCACCAGCGCAGCGTGAACCCCCGCCTCGATAGCAAAAGCCTGAATAGCTTTATCGCGAGGATGAGGCCGTTTCTGGAAAACATGGCAAGCAACCCCGAAAGAGTGTTTTTTGACTCCCTGAGCTCAAACATCTCCGGGCATCATCCGATGGCTTCCCCGCCCAATGTGCAGGATCTTGATCTGTTGACCCTCGAGAGCATGGAAATGATCCATCGCGACCGCTTTGCGGATTTCTCTGATTTTAGCTTCTTTGTAGTGGGAAACTTCGACAAAGCGGCTCTGGAAGAGTATGTCTGCACATATCTTGCCACCCTGCCTGTGGCGCGTCGCAAGGATAAGATCGTGGATATGGATATCCCGCTGCTCAAAGGTCTCAAAGAAGTTCGCTTCCGCATGGGCAGCAGCGAAAGTGCCCACGCCGCGCATGTGACCAATGGCAGCATCAAACTCAATGAAAGCACCTCTGCCGCGATCTCCGCGCTGAATCTGGTGTTGAACGAGAAGCTGCGCGAAAACATCCGCGAAGAGATGAGCGGAGTGTATGTGGTGCAAGCCTGGCAGGACTACAATGAACACCCCAGCAAACAGACATACAGCATCGCCATCTATCTGGCTTGTGATCCCGGGCGGGTTGATGAACTGAACAAAGCGGTTCTGGCCACCGTGGATAGCCTGAGAAACGGGCTTTATGACGATAAATATGTGTCCTCCGCCAAAGCGGTTTTGCAAAAACGCTTTGAAGACAACGTTGCCAGAAACAGCTTTTGGCTGAACAATATGCAGAGTAACCACAACCGGGGCTTGAAGCTGGATTCTTTCCTCACTTATCCCGCTCTCTACGAGAAGATCGATAAGCAGCTGATCACCCAAACCGCAAGGAAGTATCTGACCTTTGATACAAACCGGCTGACCGTGATCATGACGCCGGACACCCCGCTGCTCAAGGAAGACAGCATGCAGCTGAAAAAAGCGGTAAACGAATAACAAGCACACTGATACTGATATGGGGCGGAAGAGATTCCGCCCCTTTAGCATCCTGTGCATAGCCGAAGCTGAGCCCCAGCCTGGCAAACCTTGCCGCAGCGCGCTATCTTGCCTGCAGCTCGTCCACCCGGATCCGGATATTCATGGCGATCCTGCGGTCCAGCACATAGCGGGCATCGCCCACGCTCACGATGATATTCGGTTCCTCGGTTTCGTTACGGAAGATCAGGATTTTTGCGCCCACATAGATGCCACGCTCGATTGTCCGGAGGTCATTGTTGCAAAACACCGTGCCGGTCACGCCTTCGGTGAGTTCACTCATCGGCAGGCAGTCTCCTCTTTGACACTCACACACACGCCGGCTCTGAAAGAACCTGCGCCCCCATTGTCTCATCCTACGCCGTGCGTACATTGTTCCTTCCTATATGTTTGAGATTGATGTAGATCAAGCTGATAATCACTATGCCGGTGATGATCCAATAGACCGATGCGGCGCTGAACGCGGTGATCTGATAAAACAGCATTGCCACCAGCCAGGCCAATATATTCAGATAGACGAAAGTAAAAAAGGTCCAGGCTCCGCCATGTTCTTTGAAAAGCATTGCCAGTGCCGCCATGCAGGGCGAATAGAGCACCACAAAGAGCAGGTATGCCAGGGCTGCCTGCCAGTTGCCGAATTTCGCTTGCAGATTCTCGGAAAGGCTGTTATCCGCTGCCTCTTCCTCTGCCATTTCCATACTGAGTTCCGCGCCGGAATACAGGCTCTGCATCGTACCCACAATTGCTTCTTTGGCAAAGAGTCCGGTGATGATCGCCACGGAGGCTTCCCAATTGTCGCTGGTGATGCCCATCGGTTGCAGTACCGGGGTGATGAGATGTCCTCCTACTTGCAGCACGCTGACCCTTTCCCGCGCGGGGCTAAAGACATTGGGCACCATGATCACGCTGAGGATATTGATCGCGATGATCACAATCAGGATCGTTTTGCCGGCGCGCAGGATAAAATCTTTTAGCCGGAACCAGGTATGCAGCATGATCCCATTGAAAGTGGGCACATGATAGGGCGGCAGCTCCATCACGAAGTTTCCGGGTTCTTCTTTGAACACAGTGCTTTTAAGCAGCAGCCCGGTTAAGAGCGCCATCACAATGCCAAAGAAATATAGCCCGAAGATCACGATATCCGCCCGTCCGGGGAAGAAGATCATCGCCAAAAAGGTGTAAACAGGCAGTTTCGCGCCACAACTCATGAAGGGAGTCAGGAGCGAGGCAAAAAGTCGATCTCGGGGGTTCTCAAGCGTCCTGGTGGCCATGATCGCCGGCACCGTGCAGCCAAAACCTACCAGAAGCGGGATGAATGCCTTGCCCGGCAGGCCGATCTTGCGCATAAACTTATCCGCGATAAATGCCGCCCGCGCCATATAGCCGCTATCTTCCAACACGGATAAACTGATGTAGATGAAGAAGATCGGCGGGATGAAGGTGCCGATGGTGACGACTCCACCACCCAGGGCATCGCTAAACAGATATTTCAGCCAATAGGGTGCTTTCAGGATCTCCATCAAACCACCCAGCTGATCCATAAACAGCCAGGATAATCCACCTTCGATGAGGCCGATGAAGGGTTCGCTGGCTCTCACGGCGATCAGGAATACCAGATACATCACCACGAAGAAGAAGGGGAGGCCAAAGATGCCTGAAAGCAGGACCTTGTCCACACTGTCCGAAAATGTCCAGTTACCCGGGCGGCGGCGCTTGACCACATCCTTCACCAAGCCACGGATAAAGCCATAGCGGTCGTCGGCAATCACGTTTGAGGCTTGCTGACCGCGATGCTTTTCGATCGCTCTCACTTCTTTTTCCAATGCCAAGCGGTCGTCTTCTGCCAGTTGCAGCACATACTCCGGGTCGCCCTCGATAAGCTTAAGAGCTTGCCAGCGTGTCTTTTGCACTGCCCAATAGATGTCTTGTGCCAGGGGCTTATCCAGCGTTGAGTCGCTCAGCTTTTCGGAGCTCAAAACGCCATGCCAGATGTTATCCAGATGTTGTTCCACGATCGGGTCATAGTTTATGTGTGCGGGAATCGGCGGGTTTTGCAGGCCGGCTTCGATTTCATCCAGCAGGTCTTTGGGGTTGAAGCGTTTGTTTAGCGTCAGATACATCACCTTGAAGCCCAGGTGACTGCTGAGGTGCTCCAGTTCGATCTGGAGTCCGTTGCGCTCGGCGATATCTGCCATGGAAAGACACATCAGGATCGGCGCGCCCAGCTCCATGAGCTGCACCGTGAGATAGAGATTGCGCTCCAGATTCGAGGCATCCACGATGTTTACAATCAGATCCGGCTTTTCGTTCAGAATAAAGTTCCGCGCCACCAGCTCATCCGGAGTTCCCCCGGAGAGGGAGTAGATGCCGGGCAGGTCGATCACTTCATATTTGTGGCCGTTGTGGCTATAGCTTCCGCTCTTGTGCTCGACGGTTACACCGGGCCAGTTTCCCACGCTCTGCCGGGAGCCGGTTAAAGCATTGAACAGAGTGGTTTTGCCAACGTTTGGATTGCCGGCAAGGGCAATGATAGGGGTTTTAATCTTGTTCATATTCATCGATGCTGCAATTCCTGCAAAGTCCGGTAATATTTATGGTTATCTGTCCGATTTGGAATTTGATGCTTTTCGCTTCAGCATCCAACGCCTCTTGCAATGATGACAGGTCGGTTTCCGCAACCTGTTTGCATCTTTCGCAAATCCAATGCACGTGCTTGGGATGCCCCAGGATGTGCTCAAAACGGTCTCTGCCCTCACTGCGTACCGCCAGCTGAATCAAACCTGCTTCCACCAATAAGGGAAGGGTGCGATACACCGTTGCCAATGATACATTGGCAGCGCGGATGTGGCTGTAAAGAGTTTCGGCATCAAAATGCTCGTGCAACTTGAATGCCGCTTCCAACACCAAGTTTCGGCTTTTAGTAAGTTTCAGGCCCTTTTGCTTGAGAAAGTCCCGGAACTGATTTTCGTGTTCTTGCATGAGTAATCCTTAATGAGAATCATTTGCACCAAGATCAGCGACGCGGCTTTTTTGTCAAGTACAATCGTGCCCGGACACGCCTTTCTGAGCTTTATCGGAACACATCTCTCTGAGCCGTTTATCTGTCGAGTACCCGCCATAGTCATTTTGCTGAAGAGTTTATCTCAACGGTGATTTCTGGGGTTTGGTGGTGTTATCTGGGGCTTGGCTTTGTCTTTGTTGTTCACTGAGCCAATGTTTCTGGGGCTCGGTGCTTCTTTCAACTTGGTACTGTTTTGTTTCAAGCTGGGTGCTATCTGACAGAAAAACGTTTCGGGAGAAACGAGTTCCTATCGGAACACATCTCTCTGAGCCGTTTTTCTGTCGATTACCCGCCAAAGCCATTTTGCTGAAGAGTTTATCTCAACGGTGATTTCTGGGGTTTGGTGGTGTTATCTGGGGCTTGGCTTTGTCTTTGTTGTTCACTGAGCCAATGTTTCTGGGGCTCGGTGTTTCTTTCAACTTGGTACTGTTTTGTTTCAAGCTGGGTGCTATCTGACAGAAAAACGTTTCGGGAGAAACGAGTTCCTGAACCTGGACTTCATAATCTGTGCCAAAGCTGCTCTGAAGCTGTTATCAAGCTATGGGCAGAGCATGATAACAGCCTAAAATCAGCTTCAGATAGCGCTGATGAAGCGGGGTGCCAGAGAGAAGGAAAGCTCTGGGGAGTGATTCTTCCCCAAAAAGAGAACCCCGATCCATTGCTGAATCGGGGTCTTATTGGATGAACCGCTAAGGGTTCACTATGCTATTTATTTGGAGAGCAGCATTTTGCGGGTTACGGCTTTGGCGCTGTTTTCCACACGCACAAAGTACAATCCGCTGGCTACCGCTTTACCGTTGGCATCGGTGCCGTTCCAAACAACGCTGTGGTTTCCGGCATTAAGTTCACCATTCACCAAGGTGTTGATCTTCTGACCCTTCAGGTTGAAGACCTTCACGCTGGTCATTCCGCTGGTGGGGACGCTGTAGGAAATGGTGGTGGTGGGGTTGAAGGGGTTCGGATAGTTGCTGGCGCTCAGTTTGAGAGCAGGTGCAACGTTATCGTCGTTGGAAAGGCCGGGAACCACGATCGCGCGGATCATGATTTCGCCTTCAGCGTATGCGCCCCAGACGCCACTGGTGGTGATGTAGCTATGGCCGTTGGAGCTGGTGTCCACACCGATACCGTGATGGTTCGGGGTTACCAGCAAGCTCAGGAAGAAGCGTCCGCTGGGGATGATTCTTTCGTCCGGGATCGGGATGTAGTTCCAGCCGGGAACGATGCTTGCGGCAGGATACTGAACCTGCTGTCCAACCATGGCACCGGGCATACCGGTTTCTTCATCTCTTTCAAACACACGCAAAACGATCTGCGCGGTATTCAGGCTTTCCACGTAAACGGCAGCGTATTTCAGTTCCACAGAAGTGTTTGAGAAGGTGTTGTGGTACACAGCCATTTGTTGGGGAGAAGGCAGGTTGAGCGCCATCTCGGCACTGCCGTCGTCGTTGGCGGATACGGCATGGTCAGCCGGGATCACCATTACGGTTTGGGTGTTCGAGGCAGGAGATTCGTTGTCACCATACATCGCGGTTACATAGTAGCTATGCAGTCCGCCTTCCACGTTCATTTCGGTATATTCGGTCACTGTGCCGGGAAGTTCGGTGATCATGATTCCGTTGCGATATACTTTGTATGCATTTACGTCACGGAATGTTCTGGTGCTGGCGATGCCTTCCACAGGTCCGTAGTTGATGGGATTGAGGGCTCTGGAGACGTTGGCAGTGCTGCTCTGCGGCACGCTGGTGGTGTTCAGAGCGGCAAGCTGTTGGTTGCCCATCACTGCCACATCGTCCACGAAGAAGATGAAGGCATCATCAGATAAGCATTGAATGCCAACATAGATGGGCTGGCCGGCATAGGCGTTCAGGCTATAAGAATAACTGGTCCAGGTTGTAGGAGCGGACACATGGCTTGCGCCGCTGATGATTGTGAAGTTTGAAGGATTGGTTCCGGTGGTGGAGACGCCAACCTTGAAGCGTTCCAAACCATAATCCGCAGTATAGCTCTTTGCCCAGAAAGTGAAGTTATGGCCCACTTCCGGAGTGAACTGCGGAGTGATCATCCAATCGTTGTTGGGAGGAGTTGTAGCTGCGAAACTGGCAGCCATTTTTGCACCGCTAAAGGCTGTGGTTCCTTCCAAAGGAGGAGTGGTAGTGGTGGGATTGAATACCATGTAAGCCATGGGGCTGCCGCTATTCGGGAATGTGATACCGGTGAAGCCGTAAGTGTTGGAAAGGTCACTATCTACCAAAGTCCAGTCGCCGAAGGTGAGCGCGAAATCGTTGTAAGCATCGAAGTTATCGCTGAAACCGGGAGGAGGCGGAGGAGTTCCGCCGGGTTCGGTCCATTGCAGGTTCACGTTGCTGCCATCGACTTCGGCAATCAGGTTTTCCGGAGGAGCTACAAAGACATCGTTGATGATCTTGAAATCGTCAATCATGAGGCCGATGCCATTTACGGTAGCGTTTGACTTGAAGTACCAGCGGAATTTAACGGTCTGGCCGGCGAAATCGGTGATGATTCCTTCCACACCATCATAGCTGTCCACCATGGACATCCATATATCCGGAGCACTGCTGTAAACGTAGTTATCTATATCAGGATTGGCATAAGGATTGCTCATCGCGTTCCAAGTGGTGCCGTTGTCCGGAGAGATTTCCCAGCCGAAGTATTCCACATCCGGGAAGGTGCCGGCATCGATGAAGCTACCCATGATCATGAAATCCGCTCTGATATCACCACTGGAGGGCAGGGTGATGGAGGGGCTTACCAGGTAATTCAGCATATTCGGATTGTAGCTGCCTTGAGCGTTTTGGTTTTTCATCACCTGTGTGGGTGAGGGTGCGCCGGCTTCGGTTGCGATGTGCCAGAGCTGTCCACCCAAGGGAACCAGGCTGGACCAGGTCATCTGGCCATCATCGGTACCATTGTTGGTATATCCGCCAAAAGAGATGTCGTCGACCATCACGCCAAACAACTGGGCTTCATCACTGGTACAATGAGCAGGGTCAGAGGCAAAGGCAAAGCGGATTTTTACGCTTTGGCCCACATAGGCGGAAAGATTGAAGGTCGCTGTGGTCCAATCGGTAAGCATGCCGCCCCAGCCAGGAACATTTACGCCTTCACCGTGCTCACTGCCAAAAGCATAGGAACTGGTGAAGTGATAAGCGGGGCTGCCGGTGATCACGTTCCAGGTGGTGCCACCATCGGTGGAGATACGCACGTTGAATGAATCCCAGCCATTGTATTCTGGATTCTGTTGGCTGGTACCGGGGGTTTCCAGGCCGAGTCTCATTTTGAAAGTTAAGTTCGCGTTTGCCGTGCTAAGCGTGCGAGCGGGAGTATCCATCACCAGGTATTGGTGATCATAATAACCACCGATGTGTGTTCCGGAAGCGAGATCGGGATCTCCCATCCACCATGCGTCACCTTGAGTGCCACCATAATTGTAAATATGCCAATCATTGGGGCTAAAGGTGCCGTCGTACATCATCCAGCCATCAGCGCCGGATTCGAAGTCTTCATGATATGCTACCACTTCATACGCAAAAGCGGAAGTGATCAGCATAACGGCTAATATGATAAGCCAATGTTTTTTCATCGATCCTCCTATAGATCAAGGGATATTTCCTTATTCGGCAACATATGCAGTTTGCGGAAATTTGTCAATCTCTTTTTGTGCAAAATACATTCCATTGCCTCTATTATTCTCTGTTTTATCAAGTATACTGCAATCTGTAAAGGTCATAATACAAGCCTTTCTTGTCCAGCAGCTCGAAGTGGGAGCCTTCTTCCACGATCTTTCCTTTGTGCAGCACGATGATGCGGTCCGCGTGTTGGATGGTAGAAAGGCGGTGGGCGATGATGATCGAGGTGCGCTCTTTGATGATCTTTTCCAGAGCGTCCTGGATCAGGATCTCGGTCTCGGTATCGATGTTGCTGGTGGCTTCATCCAGGATGAAGATGGCGGGGTCGTATGCCAATACCCGGGCAAAAGCGATCAGTTGCCGCTGTCCGGTGGAGAGGGTAGCTCCGCGTTCCATCACCGGCTCGTCGTATTTGTGCGGCAGTTGCTGGATGAATTTGTCCGCATTCACATACTGCGCCATCTGGCGGATTTCCGCATCGCTGAGGGCATGGTTGTTCAGAGCGATGTTTTCACTGATGTTTCCGCTAAAGATAAACACATCCTGTTGCACGATGCCCACGTTTGTGCGCAGGTCGGAAAGGGCGTAGCTTTTCAGCTCTTTGCCATCGATCAGGATGCGCCCTTTTTGATAGGGATACATGCCCAAGATCAGGTTTACGATGGAGGTCTTGCCGCTGCCGGTGTGGCCTACCAGCGCGATCTTTTCACCGGGTTTGATCTTGAAGCTGACGTCTTTCAGCACCCATTCATCGGGGTTGTAGGCCAGCCAGACGTTTTCAAACTCGATCTCGCCGTCCAGTTTCCGGCCGGTGGCCAGCTCTTCACGATAATCGTCCGGTTGCAGTTCCATCAAATCAAAGATGCGTTCCGCGCCCGCCAGCGCGCCTTGCAGCACGTTGAACTTCTCGCTGAAGTCGTTGATTGGTTCAAAGAGTTTGCGCACATACTGGGTGAAGGCCATCAGCAAGCCGATGGTGATCACGTTGCGCAAGATCTGTCCGCCGCCGTACCAGATGATGAAGGCCACGGCGATCTGGGAAGAGACGTGGATGACCGGGCGGAAGAAGGCAAATAGCTTCAGCTGCTTCATCGAGGTCCCGAAGTACTTTTGATTGATGTGCGAAAACTCATCCCGCTTGTGGCTGTATTGGTTGAAGAGCTGGATGATCTTCTGTCCGGCGATGTGTTCTGCCAGCGTAGCGTTCAGCTGCGCCAGATGCTTGCGCACTTCGCGGTACAGCACTCTGGTCTTGCGGCGGAAGATGGCGATCACCCAGATTACCAGAGGCAGGATGGCGATGCTCACCAATGCCAGCTGCCAGTTCAGCACCAGCATCAGGGCCATGATGGCAATGATCATGATCACATCTTGCACGATGGTGATCACGCCGCTGGCCAGCATTTCGTCGATGGCGCGGATATCGTTGGTCACCCTGGTTACCAGCCTGCCCACGGGGTTTTTATCGAAGTATTGGGTAGGCATTTTCTGCAGGTGAGCAAAGACGTCGTGCCGCAGATCGTTCATCGCTTTTTGGCTGAAGGTGGTGGTCATCACCGCCTGAGTGTATCCACTCACAAAGCGGATCAGGATGATGATCAGATATATCATTGCCAGCCGCAGCAGCGCGGTGGAAGAATCCTGGCGCACCTTCAGGCGTTCGTTGCGGGGCAGCTCCAGCATTTGCTCGCGGGCGACGGCGATCTTGCCTCCGCCGATGCGGAAGAAGCCTGCCAGCTCGCGGATGCCGTCCTCCGGGTTCGCGTCCATCACCAGATGCTTGTTCAAGATCTCAAAATTGACGGCGTTATCGTCCACCAGAAAAACGGTTTGAGGGCTGATGATGCCGCTCTGCTCCAGTTCTTCCAGATGCGGACGGTCCATCTTGTTGCGCTCTGCAGCGGAGATCACCACAAAGTGGATGCCGGATTGAGCGTATTCTTTCAGCTTCAGCACCGCGTAGCGCTCTCTGAACGCGGTATATGCCGCTTCATCGCTGAAGACGGCGATAGTTTTGTCGGATACGATGTGATCATCGATGGCGGCGCGTTGGATGAGGGGCAGGAGCAGCTCCGCCACCGTCACCAGCATCAGCACCATAAAGGAGATAATCACCCATTTCAGATATGGCTTCAGGTAATGCGCCATCTTGCCGTACAAACGGCGATCATAGATTCTGACCTTCAGGTCGTCTGTGGCAAAACCGCCGCCGGGTCCGGGTCCGTGCATCATCTGTCCACCTCCTCGTCTTCCAGTTTTGCCCGGATGCGCTGTTTCTCATAGAGATCATGGTAGATGCCGCCGGAGCGGAGCAGCGAGGAGTGGCTGCCGCGTTCTTTAATCACCGTATCCGCCAGCACGATGATCTTATCCGCGTGTTGGATGGAAGAGATGCGGTGGGCAATGATGATGGTGGTTTTGCCTTGTCTGGCTTCGATTAGGCGCTCCAGGATCTGCCGCTCGGTTTTGGTATCCACGGCGGAGAGCGCGTCGTCCAGGATCAGCACCTGCGGATCGGTCAGCAGGGCTCGGGCGATTGCCACGCGCTGCTTTTGTCCGCCTGAGAGTGTGATGCCGCGTTCGCCCACCATGGTCTCAAAACCGTGGTCAAAATCGCTGATTTCAGTATATACGCTGGCGATGCGGGCTGCTTCATAGACCGCTTCCAGGGGCTTATCGGGGTTCCCCAGGCGGATGTTGTTGGCGATGGTATCGCTAAACAGGAAGATATCCTGCGGCACCAGCACCATATCCCGCCGCAGCACAGCCAGAGGCAGGCGGTGAAGCTCATAGTCGTCGATAAACATTGTGTTTTTGGGGGGGTCATAGATGCGCACCAGGAGCTCGATCAGGCTGGTCTTGCCGCAACCGGTGGGGCCCACGATGGCCAGGGTCTTGCCCGCGTCCAGGGTAAAAGATATATCTTTGAACACATAGGGCAGGTCTTCACCATAACGGAAGCTGAAGTCTCTTACCTCGATCTTCCCCTCCACTTTGGTGATACTGTGGTTTGCCTGGCTGTCGTCGATTTCCGGCACAACGCTGAAGATCTCGTTCAGGCGTTTCAGTGAAGCCGTGCCGCGCTGGTACATATCCACGATCCAGCCGATGGCGATCATTGGCCAGACCAGCATGCCCAGGTATTGGAAGAAGGCGATGAATCCGCCGATGGTAATGTCTCCGCGGATCGCCGCTCTGCCTCCGAAATATAGCGTGATGATCATCGAACAGGCGATGATGAAACCCTGGAAGGGGTGAAAGAGTCCCTGGATCTTCGCCATGGAGATGTTTTGGTTTACAAACTCCAGGCTCACTTCGTCGATCTTCTTCAGTTCACTCTGCTCTTGCCCAAAGGCTTTCACGATACGGATGCCGGAGATGCTTTCCTGGATCTTCCCGCTCATGGCGGCAAAGCTTGCCTGCACCAGGGCAAAACGCTTGTGCAGCTTCTTGCCGAAATAGCCGATGGTGATGGAGAGGATCGGCAGCGGGATCACCGCCAACAGGGTCAGCCGCAGGTCGATGGAGACCATAAACGAGAAGCTGGCAATCGTCATCAACACGATATCCATGGCCGCGATCAAGCCCATGCCAAACAGCATGCGCACCGCGTTCAGGTCGTTTGTGGCATAAGCCATCAGGTCACCGGTCTTACTCTTGTTGAAGAAGTTCTGCGAGAGCCGGAGCAGGTGGTTATAAAAGTCCTGCCGCAGGCCTTGCTCGATTCGGTGTGAATTCCCAATGATCAGGATGCGCCAAAAATAGCGCAAAATCATTACCGCCAGCGAGAGCCCGATGATGATCAGCGCGATATACGCCAATCCCCGTTCGCCGATGCTGCGGTCCTGGATGCTGTCGATGGCATATTGCATCACCTTGGGGGTGATCAGCTGCACCACATCCACCAGGATCAGCATCACGATACCCCCCGCGATCTGGGCATAACTCTTCTTCAGATAGGGAAGAATGGTGTCGAATGTTCGCATTAGCTTTCTATATCCTTATTTTTCATTCCGATGAATTTGCTGCGTACCGAGTTTTCTACACACCAAAATATCGTGCCACACTCATTCTGTGCATCTTTTTGTCAATTTGTTTGTGAACTCTCAACTCTCAACTCATAACTCATAACTCTCAACTCCCCTGATAGCAAAAGCCCCGATCCGAAGACCGGGGCGTTCTGAAGTATGACAGCGCGCAGCTTAGGTGTTTTTTCCGCTCAGGACTTCTTGTTCGTTGCATTTGCAGATCTTCACGAACTGCTTGTCCGGGCGCCAGGTGCCATCAGTTTTGCGGTTACTGATTAGTTTCACGCGTTTGATCTCGGTGTTGCATACGGTGCAGATTACTTTTCCTTCGTTGGAAACATCATGCGCCAGTTTTGCGCTAAAGCTTTTTACTTTTCCCATGTTTATATCCTCTTAATTTGCTCGTTCGATGTAGTCGCGGGTGCGCGTATCGATTCTTACTTTCTCTCCGGCTTCCACAAAGAAGGGAACCATCAGGCGCAGGCCGGTCTCCGTGAAGGCGACCTTGCCGCTGCCGGAGGCGGTATTTCCTTTAACGTTCGGTTCGCACTCGGCGATTGTTTGCACCACCGTGGTCGGGAGTTCGATGCTCACGATTTGTCCTTCAGGGGTGGTGGCGATTACTATCTCCATATTTTCCTGCATCAAAAGCTCGTTCTCGCCAATGGTGCTTTGGTCCACATGCATCTGTTCATAGCTCTCGGTATCCATCAGCACAAAGAATTCACCATCGCGGTAAAGAAACTCCTTCTTCGTCCGCTCGATGCGCACTTCATCGAAGTTATCGCTATCGCGGAAGGTGTTTTCGATGGTTCTGCCGCTACGGATGTTTTTCAGCTTGCTGCGCATGAAGGCGGGGCCTTTGCCCGGTTTCACATGCAGAAACTCAACCACTTCGTAGAGGTCGTCTTTGAACTTGATTACCATGCCATTGCGTATATCAGCCATTGAAGCCATAATATTTTCCTTGAGTTTTAGTCTAATGCACCACGATTTTGAATAGAGCATTTTTGGCAAGAGATTTTTTGGACTGTTGATGATTGCTTAGAACGCGGATGGAGACTTATACCATAGAACTATGATCTACGGGATCCCCATGGTCATCATGATTCTTGTTGAACAATGAACGGTGAACAATGAACAATGAACAATGAACGGTGAATGATGAAGGGTGAAGGATAGAACGCAGATTGAGCAGATTGAGCGGATAGGACGGATTTTCTGATTGCATATGAGTACGAGATTGATATGTAGCGGGGTTTTGATTCTATAGCTACAGTGAAAGTACCTGGCTTCAGCGTAATTCAGACAACAAAAAGATCATGAAGATCATGGGGATACTGTAGATCACAGTTCTATCATCACACAATAAATCCAACTAATCCGTTAAATCCGCCCAATCCGCGTTCCATTCCCCATCCAAAGATAGAGCGCAGATTGAGCGGATAGGACAGATATTCTGATTGCATATGAGTACGAGATTGATGTGTAGCGGGGTTTTGATTCTATCGCTGCAGTGAAAGTACCTGGCTTCAGCGAAATTCAGACAACAAAAAGATCATGAAGATCATGGGGATCCCGTAGATCACAGTTCTATCATCACACAATAAATCCAACTAATCCGTTTAATCCGCCCAATCCGCGTTCCATTCCCCATTCACCATTCATCATTCATCCTTCATCCTTCATTGTTCATCCTTCATTGTTGATCCTCCCCAAACAAAAAACCCCCAGCCGAAGCCAGGGGTTTTATATGTATAATGGTATTTGTTACTTATTTCACAATAACCATTTTCTTGGTTTGGTTCATGGAAGGAGTGCTGAGTTTGTAGAAATAGATACCGCTTCCGCAGGCATTATTCTTACTGTCTCTGCCGTTCCATGTGAGGTTGTTGATACCTTCGTTTACACTGTAGGTTTTCACAACTTGACCAAGAACGTTGTAGATGGTTACGGTTCCGGTTTCACCGGCTTTCAGAGCAACTTCAATGTTGGTGTTGCCATTGGCTTTGAAGGGGTTCGGATAGGCGTTTTTCATCGCGGTCTGAACAGGAAGTTCAGGAACGATTTCGCCGGTCACGGTTACGTACTGAGGACCGAAGAAGCTGCTGTGGTTGAAGTCCACAGCTTCCAGCCAGTAGTAGTAGCTGTTGAAGGGAGCGACTTCGCGATCTTCAATGCTATAAACTGCGGTGGTGGAAGTGTTTGTGGCTTCGATCATGGAAGCAGTGATCTGTACGGCGGTGTTGGCATCGTTGAGCTGGCTGCGATATACGCGGTAGCCCAGCATGTTGCTTTCACTTTCGCTGATCCAGGTAAGTTTCACGAACTTCTGTGCGGTAAGCACGGCGTTGAATACGCTGAGTTCTACAGGAAGGGTGGGGTCGCCACCGGTGCCGCCCTTGAATTCAAGAGTAGCATCTTTGGCACCGAGATCGATTCCTACGATGGTGTAAGTGGTAAGAGGGCCTGCGATCACGGTTTCTACTCCGCCGAGCCAATAGACTAACCAATCGATTGCGGGATCGAAATCAAGAGTGACATCGACCAGACCGCTACCGATCAGGGTAAGGACGCCGGCAGAAGTGGTAATGAAGTTAGGATTAGGTACGTTGGTTTCAGGAGCACCAATGTTTGCACCGAGGAAGCCGGGACCAACGATGGTAATTTCGGAATCGCCGATTACAGCAGGTACACCAGGATCGATGTCATATTCAACTGGAGGAGTGATGGTTACACTGAAGTTAACTTCAGCATAGTCGCCAGTGCCTTTTACGGCATTGGTGTTTACACTGCGGCTGTCAATACGGGCTCTGGTATAGGCTTTGGCAGGATCAACGATCACGCCTCTGACCTTGAAGTTGTAGTTTCCTTCGCCAATTTCAGGTGTAGTCCATTCATTGATCATGCCAACGTTCATCCAGTCGCCACCATTCCACTGTACTTCATAGTACGCGGGCATGATTGCGCCGGCAGTCCACATGATGCTGATTTCGCCAGCAGCTTCCCAATCAAAAACCTGGTTGTTTCCAGGATGGGTGATGGCAGGAACGCTGGGATTGAGCACGCCAACGAAAGTCACGGAAGCATCAAAGCCACCGAGATAATCGTAGCTTTCAGGGGTCCAGGCTACGTTCGGAAGCACTACGGTGTAAAGACCGGCTTCGGCAGGATAGAATTCATAAGGGGTTACTTGACCGGTTTCGACGCCATCTTTCCAAATCGCTGCGCCAACATAGTTGGAGAGGATTTCGAGGGTGTATTCTTCGGGACCGGAGCTAAAAGGTGGGATTACGATTGCAGGGTCAAGGACATTCCAGTTACCTGGTACTACGATGTCGGCATGCCACCATTCAGTTGACTCTCCATTGGGGAGATAAGTAACTTTCAAGTAAATTCTCTTGTTTTGATAGTCAAGAGTACTTGCAAACGCATTGAAAGCCAAGTAGTTTATTTGAGTAACACGATTAATATTTGTGGCACTGAATTTTTTGATTCTGAGGTTAAGAGGGCTTGTCCAGTTTGGGCTTGCGGGGTCAGTTGACATATTAAAGCCCAACGGAGTACCATCAGCATTAGCAAGATAAGCCTCAACTAAGTAATTCGGGTGGGTAGAGTCGTTAGAAATGTTTGTGATTTCCTCTGGATGATCACCGTTATCAAGAACAACCTTTTGGGTATAGGTTATGGCTTGAGCAAATAGTCCGAGGCATAAGAGTGATACGAGTATCGTTGTTAATAGCAGTTTCTTCATTTTATTCTCCTAAGTATTACTTTGAACTTCTAAGGGGGTTAGATAGCGCTCTTGATGATGGCCATTGTCCTACTGTCCCATCGATGAACACAAACATAGGCATACCAATCGATAGAGCGTAAAGGTCGTCCCATCCCCAGTCTTCATCGTAGTTAACTGCGTACCAGCTATTGCCTGTCCACTTTTGTATTGAAGTAATTTCAGGAATTTCAACACCAAGTTCTTCAGTATTTGTAATGGCTGCCTTATTAAGAGGCAAATACATAGTATTCAAGCCACTTACAAGATTGAACTGAGGGGTGACGCTAGGAACCTCACCCAATGAATACATACTCATGCTGTTAGAAGTTTGAATGAATAGCACACTGGTGTTATCAATGGCGAAGTCATCATCCCAACCCCAATCCGGGTCAAAGTTAACTGCATACCAGCTATTGCCTGTCCATCTTTGAATAGACACAATTTCGGGATAATCATCTCCGAGCATTGTAGCCCAGTCGTAATCGGCATTAAGGGGTAAAGCTACAAGGTTAAGGCCAGGATTACAGTCATATTTTACATACCCAACCACATCGGAAGGGGCAGATTCAACCGCCAGGAGCGATCCGACAAAGAGCAGGATCAGGAGCGGTAATATAAATTTCTTCATAACATTCCTCCTATAAGGAAGTTTTGAATTTCTAATAAATAAAATTTCGTGTTCGCCTTGAGAGGCATTGATTACTACGTTTCAGGTTTTCCGGCAGGCTTTGCAGGTTCCGCCGGGAATCGCTTTTGAAAGTTTCATGTCTTTGATTCATCGCACATTACACTCTTTATAAATAGGTTTCTGTTATCACAATACCGAATGTATGCATGGTGTAAATCCTGTCAAGCGCAAAAAGCATTTATTTTTGGTTTGGGCATTTTTGGCTGTTGAAAAGAGTGGACAGGGGGTGTGCTTGTGCTGGAGCTCGTCCCTCCCGGGGCGTTTTTCTGCCAGCCTTCACCCAGAGAGCTAATAGCGGGAGTATTTATGGAGGCGGTGTTTGGGTGGTGGTGGTTTTTTGTGGGCTTGGGTGCTGTTTGACAGAAAAACACCCCGGGAGCGGCGAGTTCCAGTGGAGGCTTTTTTTGTGGGCATGGGTGCTGTTTGACAGAAAAACGCCCCGGGAGGGACGAGTTCCAGTGGAGGCTTTTTTTGTGGGCTTGGGTGCTGTTTGACAGAAAAACGCCCCGGGAGCGGCGAGTTCCAGTAAAGGCTTTTTTGTGGGCATGGGCGCTGTTTGACAGAAAAACGCCCCGGGAGCGGCGAGTTCCGGCATCATGGTTCAAACAGGGTGCGGTTCCAGAAACCATGGGGATAGTCTTGCCAATTGTCCACGATCCCGGCTTTCACGGGATTATTCAGGATATAGCTGAGGGCATGCCACAAGTGTTCATCATTGCGCATCATCGTGTCGTAGAAATCGTGCGCCCACACGCTGCCTTTGGTCCCGCGCTGTTCATTGATCTTTTTGGCAGTGTAGGATTTTATTCTGCTCACGATGTCCGGGATGAGAGGGGTGATAGCTTGGGCATTGGGGATGGGCTGGATCATGATATGGATATGGTTAGACATCAGGCAATAAGCCAGCAAACGATATAGTCTCTTTTCGTAATAGTGCAGGGCGTTCTTGATGATCGCGGCATAGGGAGGAGCGGTAAGTGAGAAGTCCGGGTGATTGTATTTGGGTAGTTCGGCATCAAAGGCGAAATACTTCTGTTTGTGCAGAGCGCTGCGACTCTCGTTTGGAAGGTGGGTCTGGTCCCAGGCAGTTTCGAGCTCTTGCATAAGATCCAATATCGCCTGGGGAATTGTCATGTTTTGTCGCCAACTGATCATAATCACCGCCCCGGTTTCCTGCTTATGCGGCAGGAACCGCTTGTAATCCAGCAAGGAAGGCATAGCGTCACCTCTTTCTTCGTTTGGTCTTGATGCTGGAGTGATGGGCGGATATATGTAAAGTGATATTTTTGGTTTTTTGGGGGATGGGTGTTGAAAAGTGTGGACAGGGGGGGGGGCTTGTGCTGGAGCTCGTCCCTCCCGGGGCGTTTTTCTGCCAGCCTTCACCCAGAGGGCTAATAGCGGGAGTATTTATGGAGGCGGTGTTTGGTTGTGGAGGCTTTTTTGTGGGCTTGGGTGCTGTTTGACAGAAAAACGCCCCAGGAGCGGCGAGTTCCAGTGGAGGCTTTTTTTGTGGGCTTGGGTGCTGTTTGACAGAAAAACGCCCCAGGAGGGACGAGTTCCAGTATTCCCATGGTTTATTGCCGGAGTTTTTGAACTGTAGTATTGTATGGGTGGTGGTGGTTTTTTGTGTGCTTGGGTGCTGTTTGACAGAAAAACGCCCCGGGAGCGGCGAGTTCCAGTATTCCCATGGTTTTTAATGCCAGAGTTTTTGAACTGTAGGAATGTTGGGCGGAGTGGGGTGGGGGTGCTTGTGCTGGGCTTGGGTGCTGGTTGACAGAAAAACGCCCCGGGAGGGACGAGTTCCAGTGGGTGGCTTTTCGTGTGCTTGGGTGCTGCGGTTTCCAATCATACAGAATAATCATGAAGATCATGGGGATCCCGTCGATCATAGTTCTATGAAATCGGTGGTACGGTTAGTTGGTGCTGCAGTTGCTTGGTGTTGCAGTTGCCGTCCATAACTCAAACAAAAATCATCACAATCAGTCCAATCTGCGTTCCATCAATATAGCGTGGTCCAGCCACCAAGCCGGGATTAAGCTGATATTAAGCTGTGATTATCGGGTGGGCACAGCATGATAAGGGCTTAAAACCAGTACAAACTCAGCCGGAGCAGCAGAGCAGGGCTTGCGAAATCGGTGACCACAGCTAAACACGGATGTATCAGGATAGCTAAGGATGAGCAAGGATGCCACAAAATATGCAAAAAATACAAATTTGTGCTTGACAATATTAGTAGGACTGAATACATTGTGCCAGGCATTCAACATGTGCCGGAAAAACTATGATAGGAGATAGAACGATGCAGAACTCAATTTTCGAGATTCAGGAAAGTGCCAAAAACGTTGAACTGCGTTACAACGGCAATTGCTACGTGTTCAGCAAGACTGTGGGCTGGACTTATCTGCTGGAGCTCTTGCGGCACCCGGCACAGATGTATAACGCGCGGGAACTGGCTTGCTCGGATCTGGAGATTCCGGAGCAATATCGCAGCCTGTCCCGGCAAAAGTCCACCGCTCTGGAAGCGATGGGCTTGAACTATTATGAAGCGGACAGCGGCATCGATCTGGCGGATAAACGATGTGTGCAAGAAGTTACGCGGCGGCTGCAGCAAGTGATCAACATCGAAGCGGAGCTGCGCGTGAATAACGACCTATGCGCTTTGGCAGAGATCCTGGAAGAAAAAGAGCGTTTGCAGGACTATCTGCAGAAGGTGCTATCCAAGGACGGCCGCATCCGGAAGTTCATGGACGCGGAGCAAAAAGCCACCAAAGCGGTGAATAGGGCGATCCGGCGCTGCATCGACGGCATTGAGGCGGTGGATCCGGAATTGGGGAAATATTTCCGGCGCTGTGTGAAGAGCTGGAAGCGGGTGGTGTATCTGCCGGGCTGCGGGGAGTGATGGGGGGCTAACTGTCTGTTTGATAGAACTATGATCGACGGGATCCCCATGATTTACGGGATAAAAGATTGGTGCTGGGGTTGCTTGGTGTTGCGGTACTGCGATTGGAGCTCGTTCCTCCCGGGGCGTTTTTCTGCCAGCCTTCACCCAGAGGGCTAATAGCGGGAGTATTTATGGTGGCGGTGTTTGGGTGTGGAGGCTTTTTTGTGGGCTTGGGTGCTGTTTGACAGAAAAACGCCCCAGGAGGGGCGAGTTCCAGTATCCCATGGTTTTAATGCCAGAGTTTTTGAACTGTAGGAATGTATGGGTGGGGTGAGGGCTTTTTTGTATGCTTGGGTGCTGTTTGACAGAAAAACGCCCCAGGAGGGGCGAGTTCCAGTGGGTGGCTTTTTGCGTGCTTGGTGCTGCGGTTCTGCGGTTGTAGCTCGTAACTCGTAAATCAAATAAAAATCGTCACAATCAGTTCAATCCGTTCAATCTGCGTTCTATGAAAATCGGTGCTGCGGTTTCCAATCATACAGAATAATCATGAAGATCATGGGGATCCTGTCGATCATAGTTCTATAAAATCGGTGCTACGGTTAGTTGGTGCTGCAGTTGCCGCCCGTAACTCAGATAAAAATCCTAACAATCCGTTCAATCCGTTCAATCTGCGTTCTATAAAATTGGTGCTGCGGTTAGTTGGTGCTGCAGTGCTGCGGTTGCGGCATGTATCAAAAAACCCCCGCCGAAGCAGGGGTTTATGCTAATCAATCAGCGGTAATCACCGCCGATAGTTTATTTACGCAGGTTAATCGGAGTTTTGGGAGCCAGGTCGGCTTTGATGCTCCGGGTTTGGATGTTCATCACGGTTGAGCTGCTGATGCGGGTGCTTGCGGCATCGGTAGCGGTAACGCGGAAGAACTTCATGGGCTCGGTGCCGGTGTAGGTAAATGAGGTTCCGGCAACGGTTCCCAGGTTTGTCCAGGTGCTGGCATAGGGATCCGCGGAAGCTTCGACGATATAGCCGTTGGCGCCGGTTACGGCGATCCAGCTAAGTTCGGGCTGATTGCTTGCGGAAAGCGCGAGGCTAAGCACAGGGCTGTCGAGATCGGTGGATTCACCATTGGTGATGAATGCGCCTATCGCCCAGGAGCCGGAGCTGCTGAGGGTAAAGAGCTCACCATCGATTTTCACGAAGGAAGTACCATAATCATAAGTACCGTCAAAGAGAATATAGTTACCCATGGGGATATTCTCGTAGGCTACCATGAAATATGGAGTATCGATCATGACGTTCTGAGCAGAGATATCGAAGGTATCGTAGGTCTGAACTCCGAAGGTCACGGGCTGGGTATAAACGGGAACCATATCAACGCCATCATAGCTATAGATCACGAGATCCGCGCTATTGCCATAGTATGAGCTACCATCGGTGCCAAGCAGGTGCAGCGGCATTCCGGTTCCGAAGAAGGGGTTGTTGAAGACCACGGTGGGACCGAAGTTATAGGCGGTATAGCCGGTATAGGTGGTTCCGCCTTGATCGTACCACACCCAGGTGGGGTTGGCTACGCTGAAACTGAAGGTATTGGAAACGGCAAGATTGCCTTCGCTATCTTCGGCTTCGATCTTGTAATTGACGGCAGTACCCAGCATTTGAGCGGGGATCTGGGCATAATATACGCCTTCGGTCAGGGTCATGGGCACTGCGGCACCCCAGTTGAGGCTGCCATCGGTGGTGTAATACATGTTTGCGCCGGCGATGGCGTTGTTCCAAGTGCTGTCGTCCACGATGCTTGCGGCAACGGTATAAGGAGCGTCTGTGGTCGGAGTGTTCAACAGAGGCAGATGGGTGATGGTGGGCGGAATTTCATCGATGAGGAGTTCATACACGCTTACATCATCCACAAACCAGTCGTCGGCATCATAACCTTCATATACGAAAGCGAAGTGCACGGTTTGGCCCAGGTAATCGTTCAACGGAACTACTGCGTTGCTCCAGGCTTGGGCGACGCTTGTGGCGCTCCAGATTTCGGTCCAGCTTTCGTGGGCAGGATCGCTGCTGGTTCCGATCATCACGCCATTGTAAACCATGTAAGTGGGGAAGGCATTGAAGTTCCACCAGCTCAGCACATAGTCACCAGCGGCAGGAAGCTGGATCGCGGGGGTGATCATCCAGCCTTCGGCATCGTTGCTGCCATCATATGCATGGTAGGCAGAAGCAGTGCCGGCGGGAGTGTGGTTTTGGGCAATGGTACGCACCCAGGCAGTGGGGTTGGGATCGTTGTTGTGAATAGCCCAGTCCGCGGGAGGGAAGGTTTCGGCTTCGAAATCTTCGTTCCAGGGGAAAGTGGTGATGACCTGAGGGACATCCTGGATTTGGAACCAGGACAAGGTTTCCAGCAGGGCAGAACCTTCGGTGTTATGAGCTTCCACAGTCCAATACCAACGTTCATTGTGGTTGAAGGTGAGGACGTTTTCGGCTACAGGGTTGTAGCTGGTTTCGGTGGTTTCGATATAGATGTCGTCGTAGATGCTTTCCGCGTCCATGGACATATATACAGAGTAGTAATCCGGGCTTCCGGCTGCTGCGTCAGGGGTCCAGCTGAGGTTGAATCCGCCGATGGGAAGACCGGTTGCTTCGTTGGCGGGATAGCTGATGCTTACGACGCCGGGAGGAGTGGCAATGATCGGCACAGCGTTCAGGTTCAGAACGAACTGGAACGACTGCGGACTGGGATAGGTGGAGAGCAGGATGGAATATGTGCCTGCTGCGAATTCGGTGGCTGCCAGGGTTGCCAGTGAGCCTGAGCTTGTGGCAGCTGCGAGTACGGGAGCCGGGGTAGTGGGATTCGGAGCAGTATTCACGAAGATCATGCCGATCCAGGTACCCACTGTAGCTTGTAGGGTGCCGCTGATCATGCTGGGTTGATCCAGACTGAAGCGCAATACCATGTCATCGCCGGCAAGGTAGTTGTTCGAGGGGCTTACCCAGTTAGATTCGTAGTCATCGCCATAGAGGGCGGTGTCGCCGGCGAAATCTACCAGAGGCAAGGTAACCAGATAGGGGTTTTCGTAGGTGGAGCCGGCAGGACGGGTGTAGCCTTCGCCGCTGAGGGCAACGGTATCGGTTCCACCGTCATGGTTGATGTTGATGGTGCCATTATTGCTTTCTACGGCGGTGGGGGCATACTGCACGGTGAAGGTGGCAGTTTCGCCGGTAGCGAGGTTCATGGCTTCGGGAGCAACGGGAACCGTGATGGAGAAATGTTCTCCACCTTCGGTGATGACGATGCTGGAGAGTCCCAGAACGCCGGCACCGGAGTTGCTGATGGTGAATACTTGGCTAGCAGTGGTGCCCAGCTCCACTTGACCGAAGTCCTTGGAAGCGGGAGTGATGCCGAAGATCGGGGCAGCAGGGGTTTCGCGGACAGTGACGTTATCGACGTGCATGTCGTTATCGCCGCCGGCTAACGTGGATTCACCGTAGAAGGCGAAGTATTTGGTTCCGGTGATGCCAATAAGCGGAAGGGTTACAGAAGTTCCGGTATTGGGGATGTTGTTATAAACGAATTCGGAACCGCTGTTGTTGTATTCACGCAGGATCACGGGGTTAGTCATATTGGGGCTGTCGCTCATCACTACGATGAGTTTGTCGTCCAGCTGAGAAGTGAGATCTTCGATTACGTTGGCATTGGCATAATCCGTCAGACCAAGGTCGAACTTCAGTTCAAAGCCATCAGCGGGGATGGCGATGGGCGGAGTGATGAGCCAGGCAAAGCGGGATGTGCCATAGATGTTCATCTTGGCAGCATTGTTGCCAACAGCGCCATTCAGCCAGTTTCCTCTGCCCCAAAAGGTGCTGGTTCCTGAAGCTACAGGATATTGACCAGCAAGTCTGCTCCAGCTGGCGGGAGGGAAGGTGTCTGTAGTAGCGGTTCCAAAACTCTCGGTCCAAGGGAATGTGGTAATAGTAGGATCGAAGCAAGAAGCGCTAAGCTCGATGACATAGGTGTCGCGACCATCGCTGATGGTAACGGTTCCGCTGTGCAGTCCACCAGCGGTGGGGTTGTACACGACGGTGAAGGTGGAGCTTTGACCGGCACCCAGGCTGACAGGGCTGAAAGCCTGGCTGAGGCTGAAGAAATCGCCATCAACTACTACGCTTTCTACGTCGATGAAACCACCACCGTTGTTGCCAATTGTGAAGAGCTTGGAGGCAGTGCCGTTGACCAGAACTTCGCCAAACGCCCATTCGGTGGGGCTGTAAGTGAAGCTCGGATCCGCAGGGGTTTCGCGGACGGTGATGTCATCAATGGAAATATGCCAGTTTGTGGAAGTGGGCAGGGTACCCAAAATCCCGATATAGTAAATACCGGAAGTAGCGGGAGTGAAGCTGCCGTTTACTCTTTGATAATCTCCATTGGTAAGCGGAGTTTGTGCGGCAATGGTATTCACCATGCCGACAGCAGTTCCTTCCGTGCCATAAGAGATTTGAAGGTTTGCAAAGGCGGTATCAACGTGATCTTGTCTTGCCCAAACTTCTACGTCGTAAGAAGTTCCGCCAACAAGCTGGACGGGACGAAATAGCCAGGTACTGGCACTCCAAGCCAAAGTGGCGTTGAAGCTACCGGTTCTGGGAGTTCTGTTGTAAGTAGTGTTTGTGGAGTTAATGGTCCAGTTTTTGGTTCCGGTAACAAATGCTTGGGTCCAGTTGTTAACGATAATGGCATCATTTGTGTTCCCATCTTCAAAACCATCAGTGTAGGGCAGGGCATAAATAGTCGGATCTGCCATTACGCTGAAACTGCGTGCGGGAGCGGGGTCTCCGCTTCCGGCACTGTTGAAGGCTTCTACTGTCCAATAATAAGTAGCTTCGTATGCCAAGGGACTGGTGACTGTGTAGGGAGAAGTCACGTTTGAGGCATAGAGGGTGCGTCCGTCATCGGTATCCAGATAGAGGTTGTAGCCTGTGGGAATGCCGCCGGTGGCGGGAGCGGTCCAGGTGAAGGTCGGATATGTGCTTTGGTTCACGGCGAGGTCAGCCGGAGCGCTGAGAATGGGGGCTCCGGGAACCAGGGGAGTGATTTCGGGACCGAACACACTATCGATATAATAGCTTACGGCTTGCAGACCGTTGCGGAAGCCGAGGTAGTAGTTACCTTCGATGCCGCTCAGGTCCACGTTGTTGTTCTGATATATATTGGCAGTAGTGTGGGCGATGGTTTCCAGGACTTCCCAGTTGGTGCGGTCTGTGGAATAAATCACTTCGATAGTGCCGGTAACACCGCTTACTTTGGAAGCAAAGCTAAGCTCGTCACCGTTGTTAATGGTCAGCATCGGGGTAGAAAGAATGTATTTAGTGGAACTGCTGCCATATTTGTAAGCTTGAGCTGTGCCATGGAAGATTGGTGTGGTGGTGCTGCGGCTCCAAGTGCCGGGGTTTGCCCAACCCGCAGGCGGGAAGGTGGTGGCTTCGAAGCTCTCTGCCAATTGGCTGGAGTTTGGTGTGCGGAAGCTGCGGATTTCTGTTGCTTCAGCAGCGCCATGCTCATTGCGGGCAACGATTTTCCAGTAATAGGTGGTCGCTTCATTCAATGAGGGTGTGTAGCTGGTGCTGGCTTGGTTTACTACAAATGGCGGGTTTGAGGATGTGCCGAAGTAAACATCATAAGATGAGGCTCCGCCGCCACCGCTCTGCCAAGAAAGCACTGCATTGGTAAGCGCCCATGAGTTTTGGGTGGGGCTGAGCAGAACTGCCGGGTTTGGAGGGGTAGTGTAAACCGGGTAATTGATGTGGAATACTCTTCTTGCTCCCTCGGTATCGCTACTGAGGTTTAGCATCGCGCTACTTGCCGGGAAAGAAGTGGCAGTCAATGAAGTAGCGTTGTTGGTCCAGGTCGGGGTAGTGGTAATTGTGGTTACTTGACCCAAAGAGCCGACTACGTTGCTGGTGCTCACATAGACGCTGCGAGATTGGGCTGATGTGGACATATTCCACATGGTTCCATATACGAATTTGATGTTGTTGCTGCCTTCATAGAGCCAGGCTTGCATCCGGCTATAGGTGCCGGTTTCAGCAGCATTGCTGTAGTTTACACGGAGGTCAAGCCATTCAACCACAAGTCTGCGGTTGGGGGCTGATCCCACTACTTTATAATGCATGCGGCCGGTAGCGCGGATCGCGTTGTCGCCGGATATGGGGGCGAGCCTAGCGAGATTCGCGCCGGGGGTGGAGGCTCCGCCACCAATGGCAGTAGATCCAAGCTGCATCTGGCCGTTTGAATTTACTGAGAACTGAGTATATGCGCTTGCGCCCAGAGCAAAGGTAAATCCGATGTCTGTAACGGGTGAGGCTGTGTCATCATAATATGTTCCGGGGGCAAGAAGGTCTATGCTGCCGGACATATCATCCAAAGTGCCGTCAGTCGTGGTGCTGAAGGTATATTCAGCAATTGACTGCGCACTAAGCATTGCAAAACTCGCAAGCAGAACTGCGAGTAGAATCATTATTTTCTTCATTTAGTGTTAACTCCGGTTAATTGAGTGTGTCTTCAGTAGAAGAAAAGGGCTATCTGTTTGTAAACAAAACGATAGCCCATGGTGGTTTTGATGGTTGAACATTGGTGAAACCGGGATCCGCGCTGCTGTTTCTGCCGAGGAAGCGATAATGTGCGACGATTATTCTACTAAAAGCAGAACAAGAGTGCGGGGAGAGGTTTCGGGATTTAGCATATTTTTGTTTGAAATTTGGGCTAAAAGAGGCGCAGCTTTCCTGTGCGGGGCGGTGGTAAAAAAGCCCGGCGCAATGTGTTGGGGAGGGTGTCCCCATTGTGTGAGCTGCTTCTTTCATAAACTATCACCTTCGCTTGCCGGCCGGTGGTTCGCAAAATACCCATTTATCCGGTCAGCAGCTATATGAAACGCATTCATCCTTCTATTCTAAGTTCTGCACAATGAATGTTTTGTAATCAGATATTTGCCAATAAAAGCAATGCGTGCGCAAGAATTCTGATTGCTGAGGGAAATGTCAAGTACAATCTGGTGCTGTTGCAGCCCCGCTGCTATAGGAGCGTAGGCCGGAACACGCCCCTCCCGGGGCGTTTTTCTGCCAGCCTTCCCCCAAAGAGCTTATTGCAGTAGTTTTTTGTACTACCGGTTAGTCGGTGCTGCGGTTAGTTGGTGTTGCGGTTTTGCGGTTAGTTGGTTTTGCAGTTGCCGCCCATACCTCAATTAAAAATCGTCACAATTCGCTCAATCCGCCCAATCTGCGTTCCATCAATTTGGCGTTGCGGAGGTGGGAGGTGCTTGTGCTGGGCTTGGGTGCTACTTTGCAGAAAAACGCCCCGGGAGGGGCGAGTTCCAAAAACCCCCGGGATTTACTCCGGGGGTCGTATTAAATGCCCTAAGGCAGGGTTTTGATTATAAGCCGGTTATTCGCTCAGGTTCCGTCCGGCAGGGAAGGGACCGGTTCCGGCAGTTACGTTTACGAAGGCCTTGGCTGTTGGCAACATAGCAGCAGGGATGCTGGCTCCAGCTGAAGGCACATAGCCCAGCGGCGTGAAGGTGCCATAGGGATCTTCGCTGGCATAGATCATGTACCAGGTAGCATTGGGAACGGCGGTCCAATCGAGATCGATGGTTACACCGTCTGTCGAAATGCTGAGATCCGTGATGGGATCTACTGCGGCAGGCAGGAATGCCAGGTAGATATTATCGATGTACCAGTAGTTGATCGAATAGCTATCTTCACCTTCTGCTACAAAGCGGATCTTGAAGACGCGGTTTGCGGCGTAGGCAGAGATGTCATAAGCATATCGGTACCAACCCAGATCATCATCCAGGGATGTGTAGCTGCCCAGGGTGTACCAGGCAGTTCCATCCCATATCTGCCAAGTCATGGTATTCTCGGCTTCGGTATCGTAGTTGTTCAGATACAGATCGAAGCTGAACTGAACGCTGGCGATACCGGTGGCATCGAATTCATAGCTGGCAAGAACGCTGGAATAATCCGTAACTTGAGGGCTCCAACTGAAAGAAGCGGAAGGAGCCGGGTTACCAGTAGTAGTATTGATCACCCAGTTATCGCTTCCGATTGACCACATATTGGTGGCGTAATCACCACTTGCCCAGTCTTCGAGGAAGGGCAGCGCGAAGGGATCAGCCGGAGGATCGATGGTTACGGGAACGGTTCCGGAGATGGGGCCGTTGGCGCTGTAGTGCACAGCCTGAGCTGCGTAGTTATAGGTGCCTACTGCCAGACCTTCATCCAGATAGGTGTATGCCGTAACGAGGGAGCCATTGATCTGGACACCGTCACGATAGATGTTGAAGCCGCGGATCACACGCTCCATATTGCCATTCATGCGGGCTTTGATGGGGCTGTTGCGCAGGGCATCATTTTCCAGTTCGACGTTGTTTACTGCGATGTTTTGCAAGACCACAGGGCGTCTGCCCGCCATGATGGGGCCGGCTTCTTCAAAGTGGGCATGGATCAACCAGTTTCCGGCAATACTGTAACCGGTGAGGGTATTCCAGGCACCGCCAAGTTCTACGATGTTACCACGGCCGTTAACACCGGTGAGACCATCGGTGGAGCCAGGGAATACATCAAGCATTCCGGTTGAGTAGTAGCCAAGGTAGAGAGCATCGGTGCCCGAAACGGGGATGGGAGTGCTGAAGGCTACGTAGTTCCAGCCAACGGTAAGACCGCTGACGGCTTGTTCAAGAACCAGGGTAACAGGCATCAGATCGACATCAGTGCCGGTCCAGACCTTTACCGCGGTGATGAGTTGGGGTTCTTCAGCGAGGTGAATCATCACGCCGTCAAGCACCTTTCCGGCTGCCAGGGCGGTAACTTCTGTGCCATATTTTGCCACGGCATGGAAGGGAGATGCGCCGGCGCCAACGTTTCCGCGTTGAACGCTGTCATCCCAATGCACATAACCGGCTTGGGTGGGATCTCCGTAAATGCTTGCCCAGTTGAGCCTGGCATTTACCTGAGTTTCCACGGTGCCTTGCAGAGCAACGACGCTGGCGATGGGTTCGGGAATGGCTTCACCCGTGAGGTTGATAGTGTGGATCACGCGGGTGATGTTGTCCTGAATGGTCACTGTAGCAGTTTTGGTTCCCACGCTTTGCGGGATGAACTGCACGGTGAAGTCATAGGTTGTGGAGCCACTGAGTGCGGCTGGCAGGTTTTGAGCTACCAACACGAAATCAGTACCGGTTTGGTTCAGCACAATGTCACCATCAAGAATATTGATGGTATCTGCACCCACGTTGGCGAGCGTGAAGCTCTTGGGGGTGCTGGGGTTCATTACTTGCATCGTGCCAAAATCCCAAACTTCCGGGGTGATGGCAAGCACCGGAGTTTCGGGTACTTCACGAACGCCGACATCGTCGATTTTCATGTAGAACCAGTCGTAGCTATCGAAGTGACGGAAGGCAAAACGCACAGTTTGGCCGGCATAAGCGGCGAGATTCTGAGAGCGATAGTACCAGTTGCCATCTGTCAGAGTTTCTTCAAAGAGCAGAGTGAAATCTGCAGGGGCGGTACCGGTGGTGGAGACGTAGAAGCCATAGTGATCATCCGGATAGGTAGGATCTTGAGCTCCAACATAGTATTCCACCATGTACTCACCAGCGGCAGGAATAGCGATGGGCGGAGTGATCAGCCAGTTATTCGGGCTGAGGGCTCCAGTTGAGCTGGTCCAGGAAGCTGATGCTGCGCTCTGAAGTCCGGTATGAGCAGAACCGTCTGCATTGTATAAGAACCAGTTTTGTCCGTCGCCATCGGCATCCAATCTGCTCCAGCCGTAAGGCGGGAAGGTGGCGCCTTCAAAGCCTTCGGTCCAGGGCAGAGTGCTGATGGTGGGATCCTGCTCAATGCGGAAATTGAAAGGATCATCCGGCAGGGCAGAACCGCTTCCATTTACCGCTTCCACCGTCCAATACCAAAGCTGGTCGTAGGCAAAGGTAATTCCGCCGGTGCTTACAGGGTTGAAGCTGGTGCCGACAAACACTTCAAAGTATTCGTCAGAAAAGAGGTTAGCTTCATCCTGAGACATATAGACGGCATAGTAATCGGCAATGCCACCGGTGATGGCAGGAGTCCAGGTGATGTTGAATCCGTTTTTGGACAGACCCGTAGCGCCATTGGCAGGAGTTGCCAGGATCGGAGCTCCGGGTGCACCGGTTGGGGTCTCACGGATCAACACGTTATCCAGCATGAAGTCGTTATCTCTACCTCCCACAGCGCCATTGTGCACGTAGAAGGCAATGTGTTTGACTCCGGTATGGCCACTGATATCGATGATGACGTGATCTCCAGAGGGGCTGACATTGTTCAGCACGTAAGCTGAACCGGCGTTATCCCAGGATCTCACGATGTTCGCGGGAGTCCAGGAACTGCCGTCACCGATCAGAACTTCAAATCTGTCATCGGTTCCATCCATTCCGGGAGGTGTGCTGAGTCCGTCCCATGCCATATAAGCGATATCAAACTCAAGCTGATAACCGGCTCCGGGCATTTGGATCGGAGGGGTGATCAACCAACCTTGGGCTGAGGTGGCAGTAGTGCCATAGATATTTACTTTGGCAGCTTTATTCAGAGGCGTAGTAACGTTTAACCAATCATCCTGAAACCAGCTGCCCGTTCCGGCTGCGCCAAGAGTAGTGGGATCCGCAAGAATTCCGCTATGCTTAGTCCAGTTGAGAGGTAACCAATCGGCAGCTAAGGTGCCGAAGTTCACAGACCAAGGGAAGGAGCTGACAACTGGGTCTGCCATGGTCGTGAAGCTCCACACCGGGCAACCTTCAGCAGCACCTGCCTCATTGCGCGGGATGATTTGCCATGTGTATGTGGTTGAATATGCCAAAGTACCTGGCAGGTAAGTCAAACCAGGTTGGTTTGAGGAGACTAGGCTGCCATTGAAATACACATCGTATCCGCTGGGTGCGCCACCGCCGGAACTCCAGCTGAGAGTGGGGTTAATTGCGACGTTTAGGGCATTATTGGCAGGTGCGCCGATGACCGCAGGATTGGGAATACCGGCAGGAGCAAGATCAACGCCGGTTACATCATCGATATATCGGTAATTTCCACCCGTGGCAACATGGTGGAAAGCTACGTAGATTTCCTGTCCATTGTAGGCACTGAGATCAATGCCGGCTTGCTGATAGGTAAGGGTGAAATCCAGATAATCGCCTGTCCACAATATGGTTGTGAAATCAGCCACATCGTTTGTAGCAGTCGAGATCTTCACATAAGTGTATTCATCCGGGTAATCCCAAGAAGTTGACTCGCTGTAGTCACGATACCAAAAAGTAAGGGTATTGGCGCCGACTGCGGGTTTGAGTTTGGGGGTGATCAGCCAATACTGTCCGCTGGTATAACCAACGCGAGCTGAGGCTACACCTTGATAGGGATAGGTGGTTGAGCGAGCCCAGCTTGTTCCGACTCTGGTCCAGTCAGCCGGGGGGAAGGTAGTTCCTTCAAATCCCTCGTTGATAACTGCAGCGAAAACACCGCTTAAGGCCATGATGGCCATAATTAGTAATATAAATTTCTTCATACAGAATACTCCTTTGTATAGATGTAATTCTCTTGAAGGGTTAAATGGTTAATCAGTGTGGAATATGCCTCCAATGCGCGGAACACTGCGCAAAGGTCGATACGCCGTGTGTGTTTTTGATGGTTGAGGGTGATAGGGATACAGGCTTCCTAAAACGCGCGCAGTTGTATCGTGATAATGTGCGATGATTATTCTGCGAATACTGCGAGTGTAAATGGAGGCCGGGATTTCCCATATGTGACATTTGCGTGATAGGCTGTAGCGCGCGCAACTACTCTGCAAGAGGCTTTGGTAAAAAGGCAGAGTAAACGCGCTTCTAAACATAAAAACCAATTCCTTTGCGGTAGAACCGCTTATGTGTGTTCGGTTGTCCCAGGAGCTTTGACTTTCTCGACAACCACTAAGTGCATTAGAGCAAGAATATACTTTTGACGTCAAGCAGAAAAATGCATAATTTGCAATTGCGGTGTCGCAATATTTCCACAGACTTCAAGGTGTTAGGGAGTAGTGTGCCCCAGCATAGCGGCACCAAACCCCGTACCGTAGCTTTCTGAAACTGAGAAATCCCGTAACGCAGCTTTCCGAAGCTGCGCCTCATCATTTCGGAGGATCGGAATCCTCCGCTACGAAATCCCGTAACGCAGCTTTC
>DHVK01000055.1 GCA_002412625.1 Cloacimonetes bacterium UBA5210 | reverse complement strand
TGAGCCATGAAATCCGCACCCCCCTGAATGGGATCACCGGGTTTCTGCAAGTCCTGATGCAGATGGAAGCAAGTGACCAACAGCGTGAGATCTTCGACATCATGTATTCTTCAAGCAGAAATCTACTGAAAATCATCAATGACATCCTGGATTTTTCCAAGATCGAATCCGGCAAAATGGAGCTGATGATCAGCGATTTTAATCTGCGATATCTTGTCAGCGACATCATAAAGCAATTTGACCATCAGATCAAGCGCGAAGGACTGGTAATGGGCTACAGCATCGAAGAAAGCATCCCAGATGTGCTCAAGGGAGATCAGCTCAGGCTGAAGCAGATCCTGATCAATCTGATGCAAAACGCGGTGAAGTTCACAGAAAGAGGCAAGATAGAGATTATCACCGAGGTTTACACCCGCTCCGATACCGAAATCCGATTGCTGATCCGGGTCAAGGACTCGGGGATCGGCATTAATCCCACCAAACAGCAGGATATCTTTGACAACTATACTCAGGCGGACGTCTCCATTACCTCCAAATATGGCGGCACCGGATTGGGTCTGGCAATCGTTAAACGCCTGGTGGAGCTGATGCACGGATTCATCTGGGTGGAAAGCGAATCCGGAAAGGGCTCTTGCTTTTTTATCATCTTACCCTTTGCCACCTACGACGAAATCCCGGAGCAAGCCCCTGTCCAAGAGCATTTCTTTGTTCCCAGCGGCAGCAAGCTGCGGGGCAGAATCCTCTTGGTGGAGGACGAAAGAATCAACCAGATTGTGACTATCCGCCAGCTACAGACCTGGGGCTTGCAAGTGGATCTCGCCAACAACGGCGCGGAGGCGCTTAGCATGCATTCATTGAAGCCTTACGACCTGATTCTGATGGATATCCAAATGCCCGTCATGGATGGCATCACAGCCACTGCTAAGATTCGCGATCAAGAAATCGGAATGGGAATTTACACACCCATAATAGCCTTCACAGCATCTGCCTTGCTGGGTGATCGTGAGCGCTTCCTGGCAGCGGGGATGGATGAATATATCGCAAAGCCGATTGATGCGGCAGAGCTCTTTGACATCATTTCACGCTTACTGCCGGATTCCACCACAACAAACGAGAATGGAAAATAAAGAATTTATGAAACAAAGCTCAAGATTAGTACTCATCGCCGGCGGAACTTGCTCCGGGAAGACCACAATTGCCAAAGCCATCGGGAAAAGGCTGGAAGGCCTGAAAACCGTGATTGTATCCCACGATAACTATTATAGAGATCTTTCGCATCTGCCGCATGAAGATCGGGCAAGAGTGAATTTTGATCATCCGGATTCCATCGATAAAGATTACCTGCTATCCGATATCCACGGGATGTTGGAGGGAAAAGCGGTTAATGTTCCGGATTACAGCTTTGTAACTCACAGCCGGGGAGAAGGCAGCCTGTGCATCGCGGAGGCAGATGTGATCATCCTGGAAGGCATCTTTGCGCTTTATTATCCGGAACTGCTGGAGCTTTCCGACCTCAAGATTTATGTGGATACTGATGCGGACCTGCGTCTCGCGCGCCGGATCGGGCGGGATATCATCGACCGGGGCAGAGAAGTGGAAGGAGTTCTGGATCAATACCTGCAGACGGTAAAGCCCTCACACGAGGCTTTCATCGAGCCCAGCAAGAAGAACGCGGATGTAATCATTCCGGGAGACAAAGAGTTCGATAAGGTGCTGTATATGCTAAACGGTTATCTGCTGTATGAACTGGTGAGCAATACCCGGCGTTCCTGATCATCAAACCCATGCTGCCCTGTTGCCGCAGTCTTTGCCTTGTGCCGGCACCAAGCTGATTTTATGCTGTGATATTGCTGTGACCACACGATGATAACAGCTTGATCTCAGCATAAATTGGGCCTGATAAATCCGGGAAGCAAGGTGTTTCACGGGGCGCGGAACCTTACCGGGAGGGCGATTGCCGCGGGGAACCCAGAGTTTTCTGCGGTGCCGGGGTCAGTCCTTTAAACGCTCTTCCATCAGGCGCAACGCGGGACTGAGCCGTGAGACATTCTTTTTGGCGCGTTTCAGCACCTCTGCCGCTTTCTTCTTATCCCCCAAAAACAGATATGTTCGCATCTGATTTACATAGATTTCGCTCAGATAAGGCCAATACTTTTCGCATTCCTGCAGGATTTTCAGCGCTTCCCGGGGCAGCCCTGCCTTGAGCGCGCTCATGGCATAGCGGATCATGTGGTCGGGATTGTTGATCCTGCCCATCTTTGAAGCTTTGCTATAATGGTAATAGGCAAGCATATCCTGCCCTTTGGTAGAGTAGATCAGGCCGGCAAATACGCTTAACTGCATATGATCCCCGGAGAGAGTCTGAGCGTTTTTCAGATAACGGATTGCTTCGTCCAGCTCTCCCAGTTCATAGAATTGTTCGATGATTACATAATAAACGTAGGGGTGATTGGGCAATCGTTTCAAGAGTTTGCGCATGGTCTCGATGCATTCCCGGTTTTTGCCCAGCAGAGCCTGAGTGTAGCCAATGTTGTATAGCACATCATCGCTCTGGTTTTTGATCCGCTGAAAGTAAACCAACGCCAACCGGTATTCTCTTTGACCCAGATAGCAGGACGCGATAGCTTGGATCAGATTTTGGTTATCCGGCTGAAAGGATAGTGCCCGCAGATAGTGTTTCAGGGCGTTGCTGTATTGCAGACGGATGAGAAACAGCTCCGCCAGCGATGTCTGCAAGCGGGGCTCATCAGGAAGCTCATCCGCCGCACTATTGAGGATGTGCATGGCATGCACCCAGTTCTTTTTGCCCAGTTCCTGAGCTTGCTGGATAATATGGTCAATATTCATTAGTCTAACTCTTTGAGGATTTCCTGGATGGCGCGGCTGAGCTGGTGATCTTCATTTGCCACGATATCGTTCAAACTGTGTTCTACAATGATGTCCGGCATCGCCCCCGTGCCTTCCATGTTTTCGCCGTCCACTTTGAACCACCCGGTGCCGGGCATGCGCATGCTGGAGCCGTCTAACAGATCCATCTGCCAAGTTCCAATCACAGCACCGCTGGAAGGATAGCCCACTACTTTGCCGAGCTGCAACTGCTGGTAGATGATGGGGAATATCTCGCCATCAGAAAAGCTGTTTTCGTCCACAAGTACGATGGTCGGCACATAGATCCCCGTACGTGGCTCCACTCTGGGATAGTTACCATAAGCCCTGCGGGTAGAAGAGCCGTAGGGTGTGCGCGTGAGCAGGGAGATAATTTTGTCGTGGATCCTGCCTCCGCTGTTACCGCGGAAATCCAGGATAACGGCATCTTTGTCGTGATTGTCCCGGAAATAATCCCGGTAGAAGTCATCATAGTTCGCATCACCCATTGCCGGAACGTGGATATAGCCTACTCTGCCACCGGTGGCTGCATCCACTTTGCGCCGATTTCGCTGGGTTTCATATTCATACCACATAGTTCTGGCTTTGGATCCATCCAGCCCCATAATCTGGCCGGTGATCTCATCTTTTCCTTGCCTGATGCTGAACTTAACCGGTTTATCAACTTTTCCGATGAGGATCGAATCGATCGGAGTTACGGTCGTAATCTCGATCCCGTCCAGTTTGGTCAGAATGTCCCCGGCTTTAACATTGTAGAACGCGGAGATGCGGGTATTGGGATACACACGGCTGATTCTCACACCATTTTTGAGGCGCTCACTGTAGTCCAGATCCAAGCCCAGATACGCCATCGGCTTCACGCTGCGCTCTTCATCACGGCGTGGGTAAAAGCCAGTGTGCGACGCATTTAGATCTCCCACCATTTCGTCGATGATGCTGCCGATTTCGTTGATATCCAGTGCTATCTCGGTATATGGCTGGTATTCTTGGTAGAGCTTGTTCCAGTTTTGCCCATGCATATTGGGGTCATAGAAGTTCTGGGCAAAGTTTCCCCACACTTCTTCAAAGACTCTCTGGTTAAGTTTCTTGACATCGTATGTATAGTCCAGGCTGACCGGGATATCCTTGCGTTGCCCGGAGATCGTATCATAGCTTTTTAGGGCAGATTTCTCCAGATAGTAGAGGAGCCCGTTGTAGAGTTTGAAGCCCTTGCTGTCGGTACTGAAACTTGCCTCTTCCTTGGAGTTCTTGCCGTAGATATCACCCTTTTTCAGGCTGGGTCTTGCCTGCCCCAGCCAGGGGATGTCCAGATACAGAAAAGTGGAATCACTGAGGATCTTCACGGGATATAGCGTGGATTTGTCCCCCTCGTAGATCTGGAACATGCGTTTATCGATTCCTTCCCAAACAATTTCGACCGGTTTTTCCACTTCATCATCGTCATACTTTACCACGATGTCCATTACATAGTAGTCATCTTCATACAAATTGGGCTTGGTCTGCTCTTCTCCCTGTCCGTCAGAATGGTCAGGATCTTCTCCATCCGTTTTGAGGCTGTCGGGCAACACCGGGCTTTCCGGTTTAGGGTTCAAAATCTCGTCCCAATTGTCCGTTTCATACTCAAATTCGTCTCTGGGGACAAGATCCAGTCGATGCAGTTTATGAGCTCTGGTGAAGAGCAACGAGCGATCGTCTTTGGTCCATCTGATGTTTGAGATATTGCTCTGATCATCTAGCACCTTGGTATGGGTTCTGGTGGCAAAATCATATATGTAGAGTGAGCGAATGAAGTGTTTGTCGCTCAGAGCAGTATATGCGGCATGGGTACCGCTTTTATTTATAGCGAAGTTCGAGATCACCAGATCCGGGATGTCCAAGGGAGTGATTTTGGTGAAATTGCTGTCGGCCAAAGCCAGTCTGCCACTGTTTTTGTGATCCGCGTAGAGTATCTGCCAGCGTCCCTGCTCGTCCCGGGTGAGGCTGCGAACGGAAAGACTGTCCGCTCCGAACCATTTAACCGGTTCCAGCGTAATCACATTGTCCACTCTGGCGCGAAAGAGCTTGTCTATGCCATCCTGGAGCTTGAACAGCAGCATTTCTCTATCCGAAAGGAATTCTACCTTTGCCCACCCGGAATGATCCGTGGTAATGGCCTTGGGAGCTCCACCCTTAACCGGAGCAACGAAGTTGTCGTATTTATAGTTAAAAGCCACCAGCTTCCCGTCCAAAGAGATCGCATAATCTGTAAGCTCATTTTTCATGCTGAGCTCTCTGGTCTGGTTTCTCCACATGTCCGAGGAGATATCGATTTCCAGGGCTTCGATTTTGTTACCAAACATCTTGGTGGGGTCATATTTGTAGATTTCATTAAAGTGTTCAAAGACGATGCGATCGTTTGCCCGCGCGATGCTGATATCCCGCACGCTGAATCGGGGCAGGTTGCTGGTTTTGAAGATTCTCTCGAAATTCAGATCATCCACCCGCATCAACTGGAACCTCTCACCATCGGAGGCGGCATAAAATAAGGAGTTTGAGTAGTGTGAAAACACCGGATAACGTTCTGTGTAATCGGTTTTGGTGAGCCGGGTGTAGTTCTTGGAGGCAATATCCAAAAGGTAGAGATCACCGTTCTTGGATCCGGTTTGGGCTTCGCGGTGGGCATCTCCGTAGCGGCTGAACACGATCTGTTTGTTATCCCGGGATAAACTTGCCCAATAGTCCGCGATCTCTCCGATCAGGATGGGGCGTTCTCCGGAGATCGGCAGTTTGTAAAAGGAGCTGCCAAATTCGAAGCCGTAGCCGATAGCCAGGAGGTGCTTGCCGTCGTTGAACCAATCCACCACGGAATATGTCTCGCGGATAATCGGTTTCGCCTCGCCACCCTGAGCGGGCATGAGGTAAGAATATGTTCTGCCTTCGCGGTTGCTCTTGAAGGCGATCCATTGGCCATCGGGAGACCAGATCGGCCCCCAGTTTGAGGCATTGGTTTCGGTTAATCTGCGCGCTTGGCCACCCTTGAAGGGAACGACCCACAGATCATTGGCATATACAAAACAGACTTCATTGCCATCCGGGGAGATGGCGGGGTCTTTCGCAAAGCCGGGGCTTTGGGCAAAAAGCGGGATTCCGATCAGCGCTACAGCCAGCAGCACCAGAATTGCTCTGAACTTCATTATACTCTCCATCTATTCTTTCTCGATTAAACTGATCCCCGTCTGGCGGGATTTTATCTGATAGGAGTGTTTCAACACTCGGAAAAGGGTCTTGGGATATACTTCACCTGATACACGCAGGGCCTTCTTCATGTCCGCGGGGCGTTTCAAAAAGCTATTCAGCTGATTATCCAGCTCTGCCTCGCAGCGGCGGATGCGTTCGTGGAGCTCATCCAGCGCTTGATCATCGCCTTCTTCTCTCAGCCGCACCGCTTCTTTGGTCATCTGCATCAGAAGCGCTCTATAGAACGGGCTGATCGCAATCTCGATCTCGGTCTCGTCACCGGCACTTGAGCCCGCCGTTCCCAGCTCGATATTGCCTCCGGACTGGATTAAGCCACCCACAATGCCGGAAGCGGCGTACGTGCCCAGAATGTCTCCATCACAGGCGATGGTTGCGTGCTCCAGGATGCCGTCAAACTCGATGCCTTCTTTCACATACACCCGCGAGTGGCTGATGCCGCCGACTCTGAGCGCGCCCAACACCTGAATTCCGGGGTTGATGCAGTTGCTGATGGTGCCGGTAACCAGCATATCGCTCTCGCAGTAAATGCGGCAGTCGGTCAAGTCGCCCGTCACCTGCAAAGCCCGGGCTCCCGCGATGTGAGCGTTCGAGAGGTCCCCTGTGATGCTCAAGGCCAGCGGACTGCGCAAAAACATCCCGGGGGGAATATCCGCTGCATCCACGCTGAGCTCGGTGATAATGCTGATGCGCCCCTCGTGATCCAAATAGGGATAACCGGTTTGCTCCGCGATGAAATCGCGAGATTCGTAGCGCACATATCTGCCGGCCAGTCCCCGGGCTTCCTCTTCGTCCACGACCGGGGGAGTGATCAGATCACCAAAGATGTCGTAGATACTGCCGTCGCGTTCAAAGATATTGTCCGAATAACCGGCGATCACATCCCCTTCATGCACATAGCTGATTCGGTTCAGCATCTCAGGCTTCACTTCCTTGATATCTGCCGGAATGGCTTCGGGATCAAAGTGGTAATGTAAACTTGCTTCTTTGCTCTCGCCCTTTTGGCAGATAGCAATCGGGAATGGTTTGTCATATTCCTTTTCCAATCCCCGCTCCCGGACCAGTTGCAGCGCTTCTTCAAAGCCGGATTTGATGCCTGCTTCATCGATGAGATCCAAGATCTCTTTCTCGTCCACCAAGCGCCCGCTGCGTCTGATTGTCAGCCACGCTGAAGAGCTGTCTTTGCGCAGCTCCAGACTTACGTTTCCGCTCTTACTGGTAAATGTCTTATTCATTGATAATCCCGATTATGTTGATTTGCCGGTTGTTGCCTTTGTCCCTGCGATATGAAAAGTAGTTTGGGTTTTCGAAGGTGCAGGCGTGAATGTTCTCGATATTGATGAATTTCAACCCTGCCCGGATGAGTTGCTGGAAGATCGTGGTACGGATGTTCAGATGCCGGAACTTCTTTGTGCAGGGGCAAAAGCCCTGTTGTTCGAGGGTTTGGTTGAACTCCCGCCATATTTCCTCGCTTACTTCGTAGTGATCTTCACAAATCCCTGCCCCGATATGGGCAACGATGTTCGCGGGGTCACATCCATAGTTCCGCATCATCGCGTTGACTGCCTGCTCAACGATGTTTTGCCGGGTTCCTTCCCGGCCGCTGTGCACTGCCGCTACGACCATCGCTTCGGCATCTGAAAAGAGCACCGGATAGCAATCAGCGGTGCGAATCAGCAGGAATTGCCCCGGGATATTCGTGCTAAAACCATCCGCAACGGGAATCTGAGGATGCGCCCCCAATCCGGCACCGCTATCCCCTTCCCGGCAGATGTGAACGAGGCTGCTGTGGGTTTGCTCGCAGATCACCAGATTGGCGGCGGGGACGGTCTGCCCGGGCAGTTCAAGGTCTTGTTGCGCGTGCATCAGGCCGCGGTAATCCGGGCTATCTGTGCCGAGATGGATAAATATCTTCTTCATTTGGTGAACCTCAATCTGGGGGCTCTGTAAACTGATGAATTGGAGTTTCGCACCAGCATTTTGAGCATATCATTGCTGAATCTGGGTAAGATGCGCAAGCCGTTCAAACTCCAGAGCATGCACACCGAAGCACAAAGCAACAGCGCTGTCTGAGGCCCAAACTTACTTGCCAGGCTGCCTACGAGCAAGCCTCCGAAGGGAGACATGCTCTGAAAGGTCATGGTGTATGTGCTCAGCACTCTACCCCGCATATCATCGGAGACAATGGACTGGAGCAGAGTGTTTGTGGTCGCGTTCGTCATCATCATGCCAAAGCCGATGAACAGCATCATTACCATGCTCAAACCAAGCATAGAGCTTCGGGAGAAAAGGATCAATGCCGAGCTGGCCATGAGCCCCACTCCGATCAGGCGCAAGTGCATGCCCTTGATGCTGGTTCTGGAGGCCAGGACAAATGCCCCGGCAAGGGCTCCGATGCCCGCGGTGGACATCAACAAACCCTGGGTACCGCTGTTGCCCATCAGGATGTCCTTGGCAAATACCGGCATCAGGGTAGAATAGCTATAGCCAAACAGCGTATAGATGGCCAGATTCATGATCAGATAGCGGATTGGAAAGCTTTGATAGGCATATTTCCAGCCGCTGGCGATCTTCTTGAGGGTAGATTCCGTGCGCGGTTTGAGCGCCGGATAGCTTAGCTTGATAAAGAACAAAGAGATAATCACCGGAAGATAAGTGGCCGCGTTGATGGCAAAACACACGCCCTCGCTAAACAATATAATCAATAATCCGCCCACCGCCGGGCCAATCAATCGTGCGGAATTGAACATCGCGCTATTGGTCGCTATCGCATTGGGTAATAGCTTTTTATCGCCGATCAGATCGATCAGCAGATTCTGCCGGATGGGCGAATCCACCGCTTCGATGATCCCCTGAAACAGCGCTAAGATCAGGATCGGATACTGCACATTCTGGTTGATCACTCCGGTCAAGACCAAGGTTGCCAGCAAGCTGCTCTGCACAAAAAAGGCAATCTGAGTCCCGATCACGGTGTGATGCCGGTTTACGCGATCTGCCCACGCCCCTACAAAGGGCGAGATAAACACCGAAGGGATCATGGAAAGAAAGGTCACGACGCCCAAGAGCCAGGCGGAATTGGTGAGCCGATACACAAACCAGCCCATGGTGGTGCGTTGAATCCAGGTGCCGATCAGCGACACAACCTGTCCGCTGAAAAAGATCCGGTAGTTACGGATACTTAGCGATACAAAGGTCTTGCGCAGATATCCGAACATCAGAGAATGAAGCGCGAGAGATCCTCGCTCTCGATGACCGGACTCAGTCTGCTACTGACCATTTTTTGACTGATGCTTATCTTCTTCAGTTTGGGATCCGGCATCTGGAACAGGAAGTCGTCCAGCAAAGTATTCAAGATGGTATGCAAGCGGCGCGCCCCGATGTCCTCCATCTTTTCATTGGCGATAGCGGCATATTTGGCAATCTCTTTGATCGCCCCGGCGCTGAATGAGAGATCCACACCCTCGGTGGCAAAAAGCTCCCGATACTGCTTGGTAAGCGCGTTTTCAGGCTCACTGAGAATGCGCACAAAGTCTTGCTCCGTGAGGCTGTTTAGTTCCACCCGGATGGGAAATCTGCCCTGCAGCTCCGGGATCAGGTCGCTGGGTTTGGCGTTCGAAAAAGCGCCCGCGGCAATGAACAGGATATGGGAAGTATCCACCGCTCCGTATTTGGTGGGAACGCTGCTGCCTTCCACGATGGGCAGCAGGTCGCGCTGCACTCCACTGCGGGAGACATCGATTCCACCCTGCTTTTCGGCATTAGCGATCTTGTCGATCTCATCGATAAACACGATCCCGTTTTCCTCCACGGCTTTCTTGGCGGCTTCGGCCACCTTGTCCTTGGGCACCAGGCGGGATATCTCTTGCTCGGTGAAGCTCTTAATAGCATTGACTACAGAGGTTTTGTGCTTCTTCCCCATTCTGTTGGGCAGGATGTTTGACAGCATATCCGAGAAGTCGAAATCCAAGGCTTCCAGCCCAAAGTTGCTCATAATCTCAAAGTTTGGCATGTTGTCTTCGTTTGCCAGCTCGATTTCGATCTCTTTGTCGTCCAGTTTGCCCGCCAGGAGCTTGGCTCTCATCTTTTCCCGGCTACGTTTCATGCGCTCTGCCGCCTCGGGATCATCCCGGTCGGTTTTACGCCGTTTCTGGGGAATCAGGATGTCCAACACTTTTTCGGTAGCCATGGCTTTGGCTTCTACCTTTACTTCGTCCACCATTCTGGTTCTGGTTTGCGATACCGAATGCCCCATCAGCTCTCGGATCATGGATTCCACATCGCGTCCCACATAGCCAACTTCGGTGAACTTGGACGCTTCCACCTTCACAAACGGGGCATCCACCAATCTGGCAATTCTCCGCGCGATCTCGGTCTTGCCCACGCCCGTGGGGCCGATCATGATGATGTTGTTTGGCATGATCTCGTGTTTCATCTCGCCCTGAACCTGCTGACGCCGCCAGCGGTTGCGCAGTGCGATTGCCACGCTCCGCTTAGCCGCGGACTGGCTGATGATGTATTTATCCAATTCCTCTACGATTCGCGCAGGGGTGAGAGTGCTGATTTCTACCACTACAAAACCTCCAGGGTAAACTGATCGTTGGTATATACGCAGATCTCGGAAGCAATCTTCATCGCTTCGGATACGATCTTTTCTTCGGGAAGATTGGTATTCCGCATTAGTGCTCTGGCAGCAGAGAGGGCATAGTTACCCCCGCTGCCGATGGCGATCAATCCGTCATCTGGCTCTAACACATCCCCCACTCCGCTGATCATCAGGATCCCTGTCTTATCCCCGGCGATCAGCATCGCCTCCAATCTGCGCAGATATTTATCTTGCCGCCATTCCTTGGCCAGCTCCACCGCTGCCTTTTTCAGGTTGCCTTTGTTGCTTTTCAGCTTCTCTTCAAACTTTTCAAACAGCGTGAAGGCATCCGCAGTAGCTCCGGCAAAGCCGATGATCACCTTATCATCGAAGATACGGCGGATCTTAAGTGCTTTTGCTTTTATGATGGTATCGCCCAGGCTCACCTGTCCGTCTCCGCAGAGTGCGGTTTTGCCCTTACGGTGCAGCCCGATGATAGTAGTTCCGTGCATTTCAATCCTTGTTTTCATTGTCGTTTTCTTGCTCTTCGGGTTTTGCTTCGGGTTCCGGCTCCGGCTCAATGACGATATCACTGGAGTGCTCGAAGCGCATCTCTTTGGCGCGTGCATATTTGGCTTCCACCAGCTCGCGTTCGTCGCTATCCAGATTGTCCAGAATCAAGCGGAATATCTCATCCGTGCCCAAAGTCTCTCGTTCTTGCAGTTCCAGGGACATTTTATCCAGCAGATCCCTGTGTTTTTCCAGAATCTCGCGGGCCTTGGAATGGGCTTCGGTGATGAAACTGCGGATCTCGGAATCCACCAGGCGGGATGTCTCATCGCTATGCTGATCTCTCGAACCAAGTTCTTTGCCCAAAAACACTTCTCCCTGTTCTTTGCCGATCGTCATGGGCCCCACGGCATCGCTCATGCCCCAGGAACAGACCATCTTCTTGGCAATATCAGTGGTGCGCTCCAGGTCATTCCCGGCCCCGGTAGTCAGCTCGCCAAATACCACTTCCTCCGCGGCTCTGCCACCCAACAGGGATACCAGAAACTGCTTCAGATAGCTGCGGGAATAACCGGTTTTATCGCTTTGCAGATAGTGTGTCGCGCCGCCGGTAAAGCCTCTGGGGATGATGCTGACCTTGTGCACCGGCTCCACCAGATCCTGAAAAATGCTGGTCAGCACGTGCCCGATTTCATGAAACGCGGTCAGACGTTTATCATCTTCCGGAATCACCCGGCTTTTCTTCTCTTTGCCCAGTGTGAGTTTATCTTTAGCATCTTCAAAATCCACCATGTGGATGCTGCTCTTGTTTTTGCTGGCAGCGATCAAGGCCGCTTCATTCACCAGGTTTGCCAGATCCGCTCCGCTGAAACCGGGAGTTCCGCGGGCGATCAGCTCCAGATGCACGTCTTCAGAGAGCGGCACCTTGGCGGCATGGACGTTCAAGATCTCGGTTCTGCCTTTGATATCCGGGAGATCCACCGTCACCTGGCGATCAAACCTGCCCGGGCGCAATAGTGCGGGATCCAGGATATCAGGACGGTTGGTGGCGGCAATGATGATCACTGCCTCATTGGGCTCGAAACCATCCATCTCGACCAAGAGCTGATTCAGAGTCTGTTCTCGCTCGTCGTGACCTCCACCCAATCCCGTTCCGCGGTGTCGGCCGACAGCGTCAATTTCATCGATAAAAGTAATACAGGGAGAGTTCTTCTTGGCCTGTTCAAACAGATCCCGGACGCGCGCCGCGCCCACTCCCACAAACATCTCCACAAAATNNATCTCATCAATAAAGATAATGCAGGGGGCGTTTTTCTTGCCTTGCTCAAATAGATCGCGCACCCGGGAGGCACCGACGCCGACAAACATCTCCACAAAATCCGAGCCGGATATCGAGAAGAAGGGAACTCCCGCTTCTCCGGATACCGCTTTGGCCAGAAGAGTCTTACCGGTTCCGGGACGCCCCACCAGCAGCACTCCGCGCGGGATTCTGCCGCCCAGACGCTGAAACCGATTTGGATCTTTCAGAAACTCCACGATTTCCTGCAATTCCTCTTTGGCTTCATCCACGCCTGCCACATCTTTGAAAGTGACTCCAGATTTGCTGGCTTCATGCAGTCTGGCTTTGCTTTTGCCGAAGCTGAAGGCCTTGGAACTCTGATTTGTCATACGGTTCATGATCAAGAGATAAAACCCGATCAAGACCACAAAGGGCAATAGCGAGATCACAATCCCCAGCCAGCCGGCAGGCTTGGCAGTAAAGACCTTGATGCCCCGCACCAGTAAGCTGTCCACCAATCGCGCGTCATCAAAAGGGATCGAAGTGCTGAACTTTCGATCCGCGGCATCGGTATAGATCATGTCGCGGTCTGTAAACTGAACTTCTTTAATACTCTCGTTCGAAACGCGCAGCATAAAGTTACTGTAGCTTTCTTTGGTGACGGTCTCCCGCTTGCTACCGTAGCTCAGCCACAGACTTACTGCCAGCAGGATCATGATCACGGCAAAAGGTGCCCAGGATTTGGATTTACTGGTACCCGGGATTGGTCTGCCCTGAGCATCCACCTTGGGAGCTTCAGGGGCTTTGGTTCCATTCACCCTGCGTTTGGCCTGAAACATCCGGATCAAACCGATCACGGATACAATCACGATCCCATAGATAAACCAACGCAGCATTTCCGAAAATCCGTCCATCACAGCCGGAATATCAGCCGGAGGGAGCGCCAGACTATCTGCAGAGATTTGGGCTTTCAGTCCCGCAGAGCTGAGCAATCCGGCTGTTAAAAGCCAATATTTCATGTATAACACTCTTCTTTGAGGATTCCAATAAACGGTAAATTGCGGTAACGCTCGGCAAAATCCAGCCCATAACCCACCACAAACTCGTTACCCACTTCAAAGCCCACATACTCGAAACTGGTTTCGATCTTATGCGCCTGCGGTTTATCCAGCAGCACACAGGTGCGCAGGCTGGCAGGTTTGTGTTTCCAGATGTAGTCTTTGATATACTGGAGCGAAAGTCCGCTATCCACGATGTCTTCCACGATGATCACATCGCGGTCCAGCAGGTCGATATCAATATCCTTGCGGATCTTCACTATGCCGCTGGTGCTGGTTCCGGAGCCGTAGCTGGAAATGGCCAAAAAATCGATTTCAATGGGGATAGTGATGGCGCGCACAAGGTCGCTTAAGAAGATGAATCCACCCTTTAGCACGCCGATGATCACCGGCACTTTGCCTTCGTAGTCGTTGTTAATCTGTTGGCCAATTTCTCTAATCCGGTTTTGGATGCGCCGTTCATCGAACAGCACTGCTGATATATCACAATTCATCAAGTTCATTTGTTCCTCTTTTCTTCCGGCTCGCAGCCCGGTTTGGGTTTTCCAAAAGCGATTCCGCCTCGATCATCAAAAAACGGGATGTGCTTTCAGTATAGCGCACCCTGTCATCTATGCGGTATCCGCATATCCAGAATATCTTCTCGTCATCTTCAAAGATGGGAATCAAATCCCTATCATATTTGGCTACTTTTTCGTCAATGAAAAAGTCTTTCAGCTTCTTGAAGTCCCGCATTCCGAAGGGAATAAAACGATCCCCGTCAGCTCGCCCCCGGATGCGGATTTTTCCCATTATCTTGTCAGCATCCAGGATTACCCTGCCGGTTCTGATTTCTATATGATCCGGGGGCAACACTTTCAGATATCTGAAGCTGAAGCGGTAATCCATGTGTACCGCCCTGGCTCTTTCTCCATCAATCACAAGAGCCTCGCTGACCGGCGCCCGGACATCCTCCGGAAACAGGCTGAAATGCAGCTCCTGATAGCGTTTGATGGCAAAAACGCCTCGCGGCAGACTGATGTGTTTGCTGCCCTCAGCCTCAATCAATCCCACTAACTCTCGGAGATGGCATCCGAAGAAATCCTGCTGGGATCCGCTGACCAGGCTGAAGGCTTTTCTTAGCACGTAATACTGCTCAATCGACTGTGCCTTGCGCAGGTCAGGTAAACTGAGTATAACCCGTCCCCGGCCATTTTCAAAGCCAATTCTTTTGAACTTGCGCGCTGCCTTCGCGGCGATGTATTGATCCGCTTGCAGCAGGATCGCCGCTTCATCGGCCAATTTTTCCCGAATCTGAGGATTGTAGGCTTCTGCCAAATGCGGCATCAGCTCGTTGCGCACTCTGTTTCTTGTGAAGCGGTTGTCCAGATTGGATTCGTCTTCGCGCCAGGAGATCCCGGCCTCTAGCAGAAGATCACGTAGCTCCAAAGGAGTGAAAGCTAGCATGGGATGCGCCACATTGCCCGCTTTGGGCTTGATCCCCGCCATACCTCCCAGCCCGGAACCCCGAAACAGGTTCAGAAGCACCGTTTCGGCAAGATCCCATTTATGATGAGCCAATAGCACCTTCCCAAAACGGTAACTTTCCAGAATCTGGTTGAACACCTCAAACCTGGCAAGCCGGGCTCGGTTTTCCAGATCATGCGCTCCGGAGATATCGATCCGCCGGATGATCAACGGAACACTCAGCCGCATGCAGGTATTCTTGATATGCTGCTCATCCAAATCGCTACTCCCTCCCCTTAATCGGTGATTGATATGCACTGCCAACAGCGAGAAATTGCAGCGAAATCTTAAGCACGAAAACAGATATAGCATTGCAGTGGAATCCGCACCTGCTGATACTGCCAAGAGCAATTTCTCGCCATTTTTGACCAATTGCTCTTGCTTTACATATTCCGTCAAGCGCTTAAGATACTCATTTATAATGCTCATCAATACTCCGCCAGCTTATTTACCAGTATTTCAACTCTTTTTATCTTGCCTAGTCTGTCAACTCTTATCTGCACATTGGCTTCATTGCCGGGTCGCTCCATGCCGGCCATACTGCCCCGATGTGTTCGTCCATATCCTTCCATGCCCTTGCTCTGCAGCTCTTATCAAGCAGTTGTAAAGCTCTCATCGTGCTATGTTCATAGCTTGATAACAGCTTCATAATAGCTTGAACCAAGCTTCATGAACTCCGGAAAGAGAATGTGCGGCAGCGGGGGAAAAGTGGAAGGATACCCAAGACGCCCCGTCCAGACAAGCACATTTTGCATATCTTTAAGAAGAATGACTCGTGTAAAGCTTTGCAAGCAATAAAAACGGAGAGTATGCCGGTTAACATCCGTGTCCAAATCTCACCGCCCCTCCGCATCGATGCTATCCAGTAGTCAAGCTACGAAATAGAGATAATCTCCTTCAGAGCCCTTTGTAAAAGCTTCTTTGCTTCGTTTTGTGTTTTTTTATCCGCAGCGCATAGTGTCCAATATTCAATCATGTCAATAATTTACTTGACACAATCTCCAGCTCATATAGAGTCCACCCTGTAAGGGTATTAATATCTGTTCACCTAGTATTCATACTGTGTACGCTTGGATTAGTATTACCTTTAGCCATCATGGCTGAGGTTCAGATAAATAGTAAATGAATTTATTAAATCTTCGATAAGGAGAACGATATGAAGAAGCTAGTTTTCTTCGCGCTGATTGTCCTGCTCTTGGGTCTGGTTTCTTGTGACAAAAAAGCCACAGAATTGACAGAAGTGAGCATGAAGGACCTGCGGGTTCCTCAGGATTTTAACTACGAAATGAACAACACTGTGGATGTGAATCTGCAGGGTGCATGGCGCTTGCCGGTTTACATCAAGACCACCGGTGGCAATCTGCTGTTCAAAGCACAGATGAGCCCCGAAAACGGACTATCCACAAAGTTGATCCTGCCCAAAACGATCAAAGAAGTGGTGGTAGAGTATCAAACCTTCGCCGTAACCGTGAATGTCCGCGGCGGAAACCTCATTTATAACTTCCGGGAAATGCCCTAAGGAGCTTGCATGAAGAAGAGTGTATTATTTCTGATAATCAGTTTGCTAAGCCTTGGGCTATTTGCCCAGGGCACGATCGTGGTCTGGGGCTCTCCCCACAATATCGTCGCTCGTGATGTTCCCGAAGGTGACGATTTTATCGAGATCGCCGCCGGCAACAAATACGGAGTCGGCTTGCGTGAAAACGGTTCCATAGTAACTTGGGGACAAGCCAATCAATTGGTCAACAACTCCCCCGCCGGAGTGGGTTTCATTGCCATCTCCGCCGGTGATCAACACGCGGTGGCATTGCGCGGTAATGGCACGGTGGTAGCCTGGGGCAGCAATTCTTCCGGGCAACTGAATGTGCCTTCAAATAACGACATTGTGAAGATTTCTGCCGGCATCAACCATAGTCTGGCGATCCGCGCGAATGGTGAAGTGGTCGCCTGGGGCAGCAACGCCAACGGCCAATGCAACGTCCCGAGTGGCACTTTCATCGATATCGCTGCCGGAAATACTTACTCTCTGGGTATTCGCTCCAGCGGCGAGATCGTCGGGTGGGGGACTGCCTGGAATGGGGAACTATCAGATATCCCCGCAGGTAGCGACTTTGTGCAGATTTCTGGTAAGTTCCTGCATGCCATTGCCAGAAGAAGTAACGGAACGATCGCAGCTTGGGGAAATCCCACCGAGAACCTCAACGCCCCGGCTGGAGCATTTGTAAATATGACCGCCGGTTGGCAAGGTAATGTCGCGATTCGTGCGGACGGAGAAATGGTGGCCTGGGCAAACCTATGGGCACTAAGAACCGTACCGCAATGGGTTCAGGATTTGGATATCGTGAAAGTAAGCGGTGGCGACGCCTTCTTCCTGGGGCTCACCGGAGTCTTCGGCGAAAGTGACGCTGATGGCGACGGCGTGGCAGACTCTCTGGATGAATATCCGGATGATCCGCTGAGAGCCTACAATCTTCGTTATCCCCTCGAATCACCCACCGGTTGGGGAACTCTGGCCTATGAAGATATGTGGCCGCAACAAGGTGATTACGATTTCAACGATCTGGTGCTGGATTACCAACTGCACCTGGTGCTGGATGCTGAGATGAAAATCAAAGACATCAATGGCAACTTCAGGCTCAGAGCAGTAGGTGCCACATTCCAGAACGCTTTTGGCATCGAATTCCCCTTCCCCGCTTCAGCGATCGAATCGATCAGCGGATTTGGAAATAATGCGCCCTACGCTATGCAGGTCATTGAAGCTGGTAGCAACAGCATCCTGAAAGTAATCTCCAGTACAAACGACTTCGTCAACGTTCCCGGTGGCGGCATCTTCTGGAATTCTCAGTTGGATCAGCCGCATTTCGATTCTATTCCGATCAGTTTCGCATTGACGCTGACAGATGCTCTGAATCAAAATAGTCTGCCCTTCTGGGGAATCTGGAATCCCTACCTGATGGTTAACCGCGTCTTGGGCCACGAAATCCATTTACCCGGCTACCCACCTACAATTCACGCTAACGCTGCGCTGTTTGGCATGGATGACGATACTACCAACCCCGCGCAAAACCGGTATTACAAAACAAATCGCAACTTACCTTGGGCGCTGGACCTGCCGATTCAATGGAAATACCCCATTGAACAGCATGAAATCAGCCGTGCCTACTATCGCTTCGCCCCCTGGGCAGAAAGTGGCGGCACCCAATATCAAGATTGGTATAACCTTGGCAATGGCGATGTAAACCTGAATCTGATCTACAATCCCTAAGAGATTAACGATAAATCACGATGCCCCGGCATTTGCTGCCGGGGCATTTTCTATGCGGTAAACTAGGTGAGTTCGGCTCGGGAACAGACATCCGCATCAGCGTGGCGGCACTGAATGCGAATCAGGTACTTAGTTGCATCGGTTCTTACCGCGGCAAGTATGAGCCCTGTATTCTGGATAGTCAATTCTCTCCGGACATAAAAAAGAGGATCCGAAGATCCTCTCCAATTATCTGGGTTTTGCTTATACCCTTAGTTGACTAATCGGAATTTCCCAGTCCCGGGTGTCGTGATCCAAAAACAGGGTTCCAGCTTTGGCCTTCAGCCTGTCGTAGATCTGCTTCTTGGCCTTGAAGGTATCCTGGCGGCACACATCATAGGCTGATGTGATTGCGGGGGATGTGTGGAACTTGGTTGCGATAATGTCTCCGGCATAGATGTAGAAAGCATCAGGGCTATCGATCTGCACATATTGGCTACCCACGGTATGGCCGCCGGCTTTCACACAGGTGACTTCCGGATATATCTCCACTTCGCCCTCGATCAGCTCCACCTTACCTTTCTGCTCCAGCAGAGCAAGCTGGTGCTCGAACTGATAGGCAGCCTGGTTCAAACCGTCCGGGTTCTTCGCCACTGCCCACTCGTCCTTCTGGATCCAGTAGGTAGCTCTGGGAAAGGTCAGTTCGTCCTGAGTGCCAAAACCGGTTACGATGCCGCCGGCGTGGTCAAAATGCAGGTGGGTCATGATTACGTCAGTGATGTCAGTATCTTTGAATCCTAGCTCTGCGAGAGCTGCGGGCAGGGCAAATTCACTTGGTTGGTAGATCTCGCGCTGTTTATCGCTTAGCCTGTTCCCCAGGCCGGTATCCACCAGAATTCGCCGATGATCACATATGATCAACAGCAGGTTCAGATCCATCTTCTGGCGTCTGCGCTCGTCGGTCTTAATCTTATCTTTCCAGATGGCATAGGGCAACACGCCCATCAAAGCGCCGCCATCGGACCAGTAGTTGCCGGCGTACACTTTAAAAATCTTGGTCACGCATTGTCTCCGTTTTCAGGCTTGGGTCTGGGTCTGCGGTTACGGTTGTATGGCTTGCGCGGGGCTCTGGGCTTGCCATCTGCAGCCTGTTCGGGAGCCACAGGTGCTGCATCCGGTTTGCTTGTTTCGGCAGGCTTGGATGTTTCTGCCGGCTTGGCATCAGTACTTTGCCTGGGTCTGGAGGGTCGGCGCGGCCTCCGGGGTTTAGGGGCAGCTTCCGTAGTATCAGTGGGCTTTGTGTCTGTAGTTTCCACGCTCTTGCCTTCACTCTGCATGCGCACTTCGCTTTCTTTCTGTTTGGAAGAGAAGATCACGATGCGTTTGTTCTCGCCATCACCGATGGTGAGAGTCCGCAGGCCTTTGTCTTTTTCGATATGACGGTGGATAATTCTACGTTCTCCGGGACTCATGGGGTCCAAAGTCAGAGATTTGCCCTGGCTTCTGATTCTGTTGATCTGGGGGATAAACTTACTGATAAACTGAGATTCCCGGCGTTCGCGGTAGCCGTCGGCATCCAGATAGATGCGCTCAAAACTGCGGTCGTTTTCAAAAACCCGGTTCACGAAATACTGGATGGTCTCCAGCATGGAACCGTTTTTACCGATGATGAAGCCGGTCTCCACGATGCCCTCAATGGTCAGAAACAGTGTCTTGCCTTCCACCTTGGTCTTGATGTCGCCAAAGCTGATCCCCATTTTCTTCAGCAGAGTTTCGGTGAAAAGCCTGATTCTATCCTGTTTTTCGGGGAGCTGAAAGCGTACCAGCGCGATCTTGTTTGCAAAGAGGCCAAAGAAGCCCTTGCTTGGTTTTTTAATTATCTCATAGTTAAGCTCGTGGTCACTGATATTGTGCTCACGGCGAAAGTTGCGAATGATCTCCTCCACAGAGATTCCGCTTTTATCGATTGTGGTCATCAAACTAATCCTTATTTCTATGTTGTTTAAGCAGATAGTACTGCTGAATTACCGAGAAGATATTGAATACGGTCCAATATAGAACCAATCCGGCAGGCATATTGCGGAAGATGAAGAACATCATAATCGGCATCATCCATGTCATCATCTTCTGCGAGGACTGAGCCGCCCTCTGCTTGTCGTCCATATCTTCAGGGTTGCCCTTTGGGGGCTGCATCATCAGGGATTGTATCACCATAAAGACGCCCATGATGATGGGAAGTACCAGATAAGGATCCGGCTCAGAGAGATCCTTTAGCCAAAATACGAAACCTGCGTTGCGCATATCAAGCGAGTAGCGCAGCACATTGTAAAGAGAGATGAAGATGGGCATCTGCAGAAGCAAAGGCAGGCAGCCAGAAATGGGGTTTGCTCCGGCTTCTTTGTAAAGCTTGCTCATCTCCAATTGCAGAGTCTTTTGGTCATCCTTATACTTCTTTTGCAGATACTGCATCTGCGGCTGAATCTTCTGCATCTTGAAGGATGCCTGCATACTCTTGTTCGTAAGGGGATGCAGTACCACTTTCAGGACCAGGGCAAGGATGATCAGCACTACACCGTAGTTCTTGATGTAGCTATGCAGCCAGCTCAGGAACCAGGCAATGATGTTTACCAACCAGCGCAACCAGTTGGCTCCGCGCTCGGCGATGTTTTCCATTTGTCTGCCGTATCCTTTCAGGATATCAGCATCTGCGGGGCCGGCAAAGAGCACAAAGCTCTGCTGCCAGCTGGGTTTCGTAGTGTTTTGGAAACTATCGATGGCAAAGCCGGGGTTCGCGGTCTCGGAGTTAATCGTGCTGGAAAAACTCTGGGTAAGGGGCGGCTCGTTCTCTTTGAGCGCCAAAGTGAAATATTTGCTGCGTACAGCTGCCCAGGCAAAGCTGCCGAAACTGCCCTGGGGTTGGTTCTTACGCATCTTGGCCAGCGAGACCTTCAGGATTTCGTTGTCAGCATACAGATAGAAGCGATAGTCCTGAGCTTTGCTCTTGGTGTTGTTCTCGCTATCGGCAATACCGGCCATCAAATCCAGACGCAATCCGTTGATGCTGCCCATGTTTTGGATATCTGCCTTCGTATGAATGCCATACTGTTCGTCCAAAGTGTAGGTTCTTTGGATGCTCGCGCCGTTTTCACCTTCCAGATAGAAGCGAATGCTGTTTGCGGCAGCATCTCTTTCGTAGGCAAAGTTGAGATTACTGAGTTCAATGCTGTTGCCGGTAGTGTAAATGCTGGCTTTCAGGATGGAGGAATTTGGCGGGATCAGGTCCACATGTTTATCCGGACCAAAATCATAGTTCTTGAGCTGAATGGAGTTAATCTCCGCACCCAGTGTGCTAAACTGAACCCTAATATTGTCGTTTTCCAGTACGAGGCTTTCTACTGCTGCCGCTGCCGTGTTGAACAAACTATCCACCGCAACCGCCGGCATTGAGGCCATTTCGAGGCTATCCGGGACGGTTTGAACCGGAATCACTTCCTCTGTGCCTGCTGCCAGGCGCGCGCTTTCTCTCTGGGGTTTCCAGATAAACTGGTCAAAGACCAGATACAGAACCAACATCATCAATAGGGCAGAAAGGGTACGTTTATCCAATTATAATCTCCTTATGGCAGGGGGTCGTATCCACCCTTGCAAAACGGATTGCAGCGCAACACCCGCCAAGTACTTATCAACAAGGCTTTGGGAAGGTGATAGCGCTGAAAGGCCTGCAAGGCATATGTGGAGCAAGTAGGTGTAAAGCGGCAGGATTTTGGTAATGCGGGTGAAACAGCAAGCTGATAGAAGCGGATTACCAGAATCATGAGCTGGGATGGCAGGCTCAGGATTGTCTGAAAAGCTAAATGCATTTTACCATTTCTCCGAGATGCTCGCAGAGTTCCTGCCAGGAAAGTTCCGCGGCTCCGCGTCTGGCGATTATGTTCATTTTAACAGACGTGGGCAGAGCGTGCTGATGTTCCCGAAACCATGCTCGCATTCGGCGTTTGAGCCGGTTTCGGGATACCGCGTTCGATACTTTTTTGCTGATTGTAATACCAAGCCCCGGACCTTGAAGATCCGGAAGCATAGGCACATAGAAATATTGAGCCCGTAGCGCTTTTTCTGCGCGCGTAAATTCCATGTACTCTTGATGAGCCTTGATCCAGCGGATCATTGCTTATACGCAGAGAGTCTTTCTCCCCTTGGCTCTGCGGCGGGCGAGAACTTTGCGGCCGTTTTTGGTAGCCATGCGGCTGCGGAAACCGTGTGTGTTCTTGCGAGATCTGTTTGAGGGCTGATAAGTCCTTTTCATTTATCTGTTCTCCTTTGGATATCATATTTTTAAATTCAGATAGTCAGGATTTTTGCTATGCCTATTAAGTCAAGTGTTTTCGATACACAAAAGGGCGAAAGCCGAAACTTCCGCCCAATTTGGGAAACGCGGATTCTATAAATGCGCGTTCAACTTGTCCATGATCTTATTCTTCTGCACCAATCCTACAAGCTGGTCGCTCACGACGCCATTCTTGAAGATCAGCAGAGTGGGAATAGACATGATCGAATACTTTCCGGCAATCTCCGGACTTTCGTCGATGTTGACCTTGCAGATCTTGACCTTGCCATCCACTTCGTCGGCAAGCTTTTGGATGATAGGCAATAGGGCTTTACAAGGACCACACCAGGGTGCCCAAAAATCCACTAACACAGGGGCTTCGGATTTCAGAACTTCGGCTTCAAAGGTGTCGGCCTTTACTTCGATGATAGCCATGATGCCTACTCTACTACTGCAAGAATATCACTCTTGGAAAGAATGAGATATTTTACACCTTCAAGCTCAATCTCGGTGCCGGCATATTTGCCATACAACACTTTCTCGCCAACTTTCACGATCTTTTGCAGATCTTCGTCCGTGCCAACGGCTACGATTTCCGCGATCTGCGGCTTTTCTTTGGCTGTATCCGGAATGATGATGCCACCAATCTTCTTTTCTTCTGCGGATGCGGCGACTTTCACCACAACATGGTCTTCGATAGGTCTCAGTTTCATATTTACCTCCATAGTATTACGTTAGATTCCTAAGCTTTATAATAGTCTGTTTAGTGTTCTTAGCAAACACTTTTTTGGAGTGCTAATTTTTTGTCAAGACCAAAGAGCCCATTTTTTCTGTCTTGAGCTAATCGCTGATGATAAAGAGTCTGTGAAACCTGCGAATCATGATCTCTTGGATGAGCAACATAAATAATTACTGCACATAGAAAAGCCCAATCGCATTTCTATTGACACATTAGCCATTGTTGAAAAAATGGCACAAATTCTTAGGTCTCAGCTGAATATATCAGTCTTTCACACTATGTTTGGAAGCACTCAGCATTCGATGGCCTTGAAAACCCTTGGGAGAAAAAAAGTGAATCGAAACACTATGATACTTTTGTTTATTCTGCTTTCGTGTATATCTCTGAATGCAGCAACGGTTGGAGGTTTTATCACCAGAGCAGGCAGCGGAGAGCCTCTACAATATGTAAACGTCCGAGTAGCAGAGACCCAAGCCGGAATGCAAAGCAACAAGAAAGGCTATTTTGTGATCAATATCCCAAAGCCCGGAACCTACACTCTGGAACTCAGCCTGATTTCTTATCAACCATTGAGACATGAGTTTACCATCAGAGATTCGGTGGAAAACGTGCAGGTTAACCTTAGCCTGAGGGAAGCGGCAATCGAATATGCCACGATCAGAGTAAGCGGTAGTCAGGAAGATGAGGTTCGCGAGATTCGCCCCAGCCTCATCCGCAGATCCACGGAAGACGTAAAGAGCGTGGTCTCGCCCATTGAGGCAGATGTATTCAGAGCTGTACTCACTTTACCCGGTGTAGCGCCTATTTCGGATTTTTCTTCAGGACTATACGTGCGTGGCGGCTCTCCGGATCAAAACCTGATTCTGCTGGACGACATTGATGTCTATAACCCCAATCACTTTGGCGGCATTTTCAGCACCTTCAATACCGACGCGGTGGAAAACATCGATCTGATTAAAGGCGCCTATCCCGCGAAATATGGCGGCAGGCTTTCCAGCGTGTTGGACGTGACCAATCGCCAAGGCAACCGTGAACATCATCAGGGCATTGCCCGGTGGTCGATGATCTCATCCTCCGCCACTTTGGAAGGACCGTGGCGCATCGGCAATCAAAGCGGAAGCTATATGGGCTCCTTCCGCCGCACCTATCTGGAATTGGCTAAGGCGCTGTTTGATGACCTGCCGGATTACTATTTTTACGACGGACATGCCAAGCTGAACTGGGATATCGGTTCCAACGACAAGATCTCCACCAGTGCCTATTTCGGGCGCGATAAGCTAAGTTTTGATTTTGGCGCAGAACTCAAGCTGGATTGGGGTAACCGGACTTTTACCACACAGTGGGTGCACCTCTTCAATCCGCGGCTTTTCTCCCAGTTCATCATTGCCGGGAGTGATTTCACCAGTAATTTCGAGCAGATCTCCGGTGAAGGAGAAAAGGTCTTTTGGCGCGATAACGGTATTCAGGATATCAGCAGCAAAGCGATGCTCACTTACCGTCCGGACAACACACACCAGGCTGATTTCGGCTGGGACCTGAAGTACAACCGAACCTGGCTGAAAGTGGGCACCACCTACCAGTTTGATGAGAACTCCACCCCCGATGTGGACCTTACCTCCCTCACCAGCAGTGTGTACGTTCAGGATACCTGGGATCCGAATGCCCTGTGGACGATCCAGCCCGGCCTCAGAGCATCCTGGTACAAAAGCTTGAAGGTGAATTTAGCTCAGATCGACGATGCCTCATATCTGAATCTTGACCCCCGTTTCTCGATCCGGCGCAAGCTGAATCTGGCGGAAAGCGTTTATGCCAGCGTGGGCTTGTATCATCAATACCTCACCCTGATGTCTGCCGATATCAGCACCCCCTTTGATGTATGGTTTCCCCTGGATGGCAGCCTCAAACCGTCAAACAGCATGCATTACCTGCTGGGCTACAAAAACCAGTTTTCCGCTGACCTCGCGTTCGATTTGGAGCTATACTACAAAACCTATAACAATATTCTGGAATACAATACAGCTACAGACTTCAACTGGAATAATGAAGAAGGCGTATTGGCAGATGTGTTTCATCAAGGAAAAGGCTTCACCTATGGTGCGGATTTCCTTTTGCGCACTTACTGGAGAGGGCTGGAAGGTTTTATCGGCCTCACTCTGAGTAAAACCCAAAGAACGATGGAGGGCATCAATGTGGATCCCTATACGCATGAGGCACAGAGCTTTTACCCCAAATACGATCAGTCCTATGCCCTATCTGTAGTACAAACCTTGAACATCAGTCAATTCAGCGGCCGGCAGTTTCTGGGTGCAGACATGAAGCTGGGCATGAACTTTGCCCTCACCTCGGGGCAACCCACAGATCGCCCTGAACGTGTTTACTTCGACGGTGAAGACTATCAGATCATCTATTCCTACAAAGATAGCGATCGCCTGCCATCATATTGCAGGCTGGATCTGAGCACAAAATACGAGTGGCGCACTTCTTGGGGATCGATCGAGCCCTATATCGAAGTAATCAATATATTTAACCGCAAAAATGTAGGTTGGCGAAACTACAACATCGGTGCCGATGACAACGGAGAGCTGACTGTGCTGACCCAGGACAGCGGCCAGTTCCCCATCCTGCCCTTCATAGGAGTGAACGTAAAATGGTAAGATATATAATTGCAATTACATTAGCGTTGTTGCTGCTCTCAGCTTGCGCTGACTTTACCTCCGGCCCTCGTTTTAAGGGGGATGTATATACGATAGCGGGCTTGTTGGTAGCCGGCCAATCCATCAGTAGCGAATACCCGGTGTACATCACCAGAAGTGCTGATATCGAATCTTTCGACCCGATGAATATCTTTGTCACAGAAGCTGATGTGCGGATAACTGAGACATTTGAGGGTGAGATCATAAAAACCTGGAATCTCCGCCCAATACCAGATTTTGTGGAGTTCAAAATAAAATGGGTTGATGAAGCCGCAAATGTGATCCTCCCCGAACACACTTACCACATCGAAGTGAGCGTTCCCGGATACGGTAAAACAATCACAGCAGAGACCACGGTTCCTCCGGCTGTGGAGCTCAATCCGGATTACTATGGACACAATGTGGAAGGTGAGGGCTACAGCTTCACGGAAGCTCAAATGGGTTATGTGGTGCACAGCAATTCGGATACCAGATACCCCTTGGCACTCAATACCGGGAGCAGGTCAGAGACTCGAAATTTGGTGTCTGAGCTCTTTTGCTTGGAGCCCTTCAGCACCGATCTGGAATTTACTACGCCAGTCTTCGGACAAACCAACGCGAGCGCGAATCTTGAAGACAGCTATTATGGCGAAGGCGAGGGATTTCGCAGAGTCATGATCATGGGCAGGTTTGCTCCCTCAATTCATCCGGAGCATCAGGATAACTATATCCTGGTTAGGAACTTCCGGCAAGGCTTCATCTTCTATGGACGCTATCGGGTGAAAGTGTACATCACAGATGATAACTACTATAAGTACAAGTATATGTCCGAAGGCTACCTGCATGGTGGCGTGCAAAACGGCCTGGGCTATTTTGGCTCAGCCAGTGGCGGCGTGATGTATGTAAACGTGGTGAAAACAGCACCGGCTATGTAATCCCCTTTGGCCTGATCTTGCGGCAAAGCGCTGATTCCGTCTAGTTCAGCAGCTTTGCCGCTTTCTTTTGCTTTCAATTTATCTAGAGAATTGCCTCTTTCTTGCGCGAGCTGCCCAAATCAAATATCGCATATTCACCAGGGCTGTCACCCAGATGCTGATTGTGCTTGATGGCGGCGCAGTTATCCTGGAAATCAACCGTTCACGCCGGAGGATAATCCGCGTTCTTTTGTCTTCACCCCTTTGCCCATACAAACTCTCACCCAAATCTGCAAATGAGTATCATCTGTCACAGTGGTCTTAAGGCTTTGATTGGTGGAGAGATAAATAGGACTGGCTTTGGAAAATGTCACAGTGCCTTTTGGACGTTTCTGGACGTTTTTGTATCACGAATTCTGCAAATATGCGCTGATTTTGGACTGGTTTCAGATCATCAGATTTTTGGAGAGGCTCATCAGATTTTGTGGACTCGCAACTGGAGCGCTAATGGGCCGATCATGGTTAGCGTGTCAGTCTGATCTGAGTCTATAATAAGAACCCGAAAGTCTTTATTGAGCGGTTGGAGGATAACTCCCTTGCGAGCCGGATCGTACTGAATCCTTTTCAGGGTAATGCCTCCCTCGAATCTGACCGCGCAGATTCTGCCATCCGTGTTCTCCCAGTTATACTGTTTTTTGATCAGCACAATATCATCGTGTAGTATCTGCGGTTCCATGCTGGCACCATTGACCCGGAAGGCAATGTAGGAGTCCGTACCATGTGGAAGATAACGAGTGGGCACTTCGACAGAATCCGCAGGGACATAGTCATCTCTCACCACTGCCGGTTCTCCAGCGGATATTTCCGCCACGATCGGGAACATTGAAGTACGCACGTAAGTTCTATCAAAATCATTGACTAAGGTGGGCTTGCCATCAATGACCTGCACCTTCTTGGTCGTCTTCACATCGGGTCCCAGTTCCCAGGGAGCCTGGATGAACATACTGCCTTCAGCTCTTAGGAGCCAGTTCACATTGATCCCGTTTTCGACCAGTTTCGCCAGGAACTCAGGGTCTGGATAGCGGGCATTACTCTTGTATCTCGCCATCGAATTGGTCGAGATACCAAACTTTTTTTCAAACTCGTAATTCTTAAGCTCCAATGCTTTTACCAGCATTCCAAGCCTTGTTCCGATGTCTTCTGCCTTCATTTCTCCCCCTTTAGGGCATATTTTCTCTTGACTCTTGCCCAATGGGTATTATTGTGTATCTGTGAACAATGTAAATACCCACACGGTTCACGTCAAGAACTAATTTTTATAGTGTGTTTAGGCGGCGGATTCTTCCGGCGGTCTCAGCAGTTTTGCAAAGAGTTCCGAAAGTTGCAGAAAGGACTTCCCAAGTTATTGCGATGCAGTAATGTAGAGACCAATAACTTATTGAGGGAGGTGCTTATGAAAGCGAGCACTTACAAGACCGGAGGCAGAGCTCAAAGAGCCGGGCACTGTGACAAATTAAATCAAGAGAAATATGTCACAGTGCTTTCCGTTTGGGCGGAATCACCCGCAATGCTGATTACAAGACGATTTGAGCACTGTGACAAATTAAAATGCCGGAAATATGTCACAGTGGTGGATGATCAAGGGGGCACTGTGACAAATAAAACCCCCGGCATAAGCCCCGGGAAATTTGTCACAGTGCTTGTCCCGGCAACTGATTTTTATTGGAAGAGGCTAAGAATGAGCAAGCGCAAGATCAAGGCGGTCTGGCTGACGGTGGAACGGGTAGCTGAACTTATGCAGCGTTCCAACCGGACAGTCTGGCGTTTTGTACAGGAGAATAAGATAACCGTGCATAAGCAGCAGGTATCACTGAGCGGAGGCAAGACGGTCAAGACCTTCCTGCTAACCAGCCCCGAGCTGCTGACAATGGAGATGCAGGACTGCGAGAAGCAAGGACTGCTGCCGGAGCACCATATCGAAAAGAGAGTGGAGATTGGTGGCAAATTAGTAAACAGTGCCCTGATCTACCAATACCGCAAATGCAAAGAGGGTGAGGAAGGTTACTATGAGTTTCTATGATTTCACAGTCGAGGAATATGCTGAGTTCCTGGAAAAGGAACTGGCGGGGACGAATATCGTTACCCTCAATCTCGGCATGATGGGTAAGCGGGGACGGAAACCCAAGCAGGCTGCCATCAATACCGCCAGTCCTAAACCGGCAGAGCAAAGTCCTGTGGATATGCTGCCTGCGCTTAAGTCTGGTATAGCGCTACATTCAAATACTGAATCTGATGATGGAGCAGATGATCTTAATCTACCTGCTCTCTATAACCGGGAAGGCTACATCGACTTCAGTCCCCGGGAGAGCCTGCCCCTCAAATATGATACGGAAGCCAGACTATTAGGACACTTCTGTACGCTGGTCTTACGCAGACTGGAAGATTGTGAGTCTAAGGTAGAAGGGTGGAAGCAGATTGTAATCGATTACAATCATGGCAATCTGGTTCCTGAGCTATACAAGCTGCGGGGAGAACGCAAAGAGCGAGCCCTGCGCTGTTGGATTGACCTCTATCTACAGACTGAGCGGGATATGTATGCTCTCTTACATGGGAACAAGAATAGCACGCGCCCACGTAAGATCAGCGAGTTGGAAGGTAATATCCTCCTCAGCATCCTTCTGCACCCCAATAAAGTTACCATCGGATCTGCCATAACCATGCTCAAGGCTCAAGCCCGCATGGGACATTATGAGTCTCCTTCCAGCATACCGACACTAAGACGCTGGTGTGAAGACTGGCGGGATGACAATCTGGCGATCTGGGAGCAGACCAGGAAGGGCAGTAAATATGTAGCGGAGCATATCATCAAGACCATTCATAGAGACAGCAGGCTGCTCAAGGTCGGTCAGGTCTGGGTAGCAGACGGTCATACGCTGGCTTTCGATATCCTCAACCCCAAGACCGGGAAAGCTCAACGCATGACCATGATCATGGTGATGGACTGGGCAAGCCGCTATCCGGTGGGTGCCTCACTCGCCTTTACGGAAGACAGCCATCATATCCAAGTGGCATTCAGAAACGGCTTCCTGAACTGGGGTGCTTTACCGCAGTGCGTATATCTTGATAACGGCAAAGCCTTCCGGTCGAAGCTGTTTCATGAAGAGTGGGATCACCATGATCTGGAACTGGAACTGGGAGGCATCTTCCCCAAGCTCGGGATCGAAGCCCACTTCGCAGAGAGCTACAATGCCAAAGCCAAGATCATTGAACGCTTCTTCAAGACCTTCCAGGAACAGTTTGAACGCTTTATCGCCAGCTTCAGGGGAGCAAGCGTAGCCGATAAACCAGCTACCCTGATGCGTAACGAGAAATGGGTAAAGAAGCTGTATCAGGGTGAACCGCCCACGATTGAAGAGACGATGCGGATGATCGGATACTATGTCCGTTATATCTATGGTGAAAATCCACATGGCGGCCTAAATGGCAAGACTCCCTGGCAGGTCTTCAGTGCTGCAGAACTTCCTGAAGGCAGAATAGTGCAGCCTGATAAACTGAACTTCATGATGCTGGCGACTGAGCGCAAGTCAGTCCGCAACGATGGTATAGTCTTCAACAAGCTGCAATACTGGCATCCGGAGCTGATCAAGCATATCGGAAAGCCTGTAGTGTTCAGATACGACTATGCCGATGCCAGATGGATACTGGTCTATGATAGCAGAGACAAGTTCATCTGCCAGGCAGAACTGAGAAGATCACAGCATCCCTTCGTGCATCTTGATAAGGACAATCCCATCTCCCATAAAGAACTGAATACCGAATACAGGTATATCAAGAAGCTGCAACGCATGAATGAACAGCAGTCCAAGCTATTCGTTAAGAAGAACCAGGAGTCGGTAGACCGGGTACTCAACCCACTGCTGGAAGCCAGGCATGCTAATCCCACCTTTATCCAGCCTCCCATGATCGAAGCTCCCAAACCAGGACCCGAGGAGGAGATCGCCAGGCTGGAAGAGATCGTGACCAGTCAGAGTCAAGCTGCAGCCATCGAGCCAGATATCAAACCCGTGACCAATCAAATTGATAAGCACACTGATCCAGCAACAACGCAGGATCAGCAATACAATCCCTTTAAGGATGAGAGCTTCACCGAGATGTTGAAAACCATCGGAATCAAATAAAGGAGGAACAAGTGAAACAAGGAAAGCTTGTACCAATCACCAATGTTCAGAAAGCCGACCGCTGTATCGACTTCCTGCTCAACCGTCCCCGCATGGAGATGGTGGGACTGGGTATGCTGTATGGCAGACCCGGTCTGGGAAAGACCACTTATGCCAGGCGCATCGCTTATACACGTGGCTATGTCTATCTGAGACTGGAAGCCACGACCACACCCAAGACCTTCGCCAAAGAACTGCTGCAGAACCTGTATATCAGCTTCGGCATGGGAGACTATCTTCCGGCAGGAACCACCAACAACCTCTACAAACAGTGCATCCAACTGCTACTTGACCATGAAGATACTGTGATCATCATCGATGAGATCGACTATGCATTCCGCTATCCCCAATTACTCGGAGCGATAAGGGACCTGGTTGATGAGACGCTGGCGGTTGTAGTTCTGGTCGGAATGCAGAATGCCAAGGACAGGCTTAACCAGATCAATGAATACTACTTTGACCGCTGTAACTACTTCTATGAGTTCCAGTCCGTAAGCTTGGAAGATGTCAGGCAGCTTGCTGCAGAAGTGATGAGTGTGGAATGCAATGAAGCGATGGTCAACTATATCCATCACAACTCGGCAGGCAACCTACGCAAAGCCGTAAAGATCATGCACATGCTGGAATGCCAGTATAAGGTCAATCCCATCCAGGCCATGAACGATATTCTGGCACAGGGGGCATTATGAGAGAGCAGAGAATCATGATTGACCGCTTCGTGGACAGCTATCCGAACTACTTCAATGTGGATATGATCTGCCAGTGTACGGGAGCTGATCCTGAGGTTGTAAAAGACCGTCTCAGGCACCTGATTGTGGGAGATGTGATCAGGAAGATATCCAAGCATGAGGATATCTATATCACCAACCGCGGACTGTATGCGACCAGAGTGGCCACCATCCATAGTGGAAACTGGATATTCGACATCAAAGCCTGCCAGGATATCTGCTGCCTGCTCAGATGTACCAAAGTGAAGAGCATCAGGCAACTGGCGGAACTGATGAAACGCAGCCGGCAGTGGGTCTATCTGTATCTGGAGGCATTGATCTCGGTGGATGCGGTGGGGATCTGCAAGTCCGGATACTACACCAAGAACATGGCAAACATCTTCAAGGTTGGCTCCGTGATCAAGAAGGGCATCATCAGTGAGATGCGGGAAAAGTGCGGAATCCAGCCCCAGAGACGCCGCAAGAAAACAACGCAAACCACTAAGCATAAGTAAATAAAGCGAGGGCATTCTATGACTCAGGAACAGCGGGAACGCAAACTACGTCAACAGATACATGGCCTCCGGGTCAAGAAGTTCCATTGGCCACTCGATGCTTTCAGGTTCATCACCAAGGGCCTTGGTTATGGTGAATCACTCAAAGCCTTACCGGAGGATCGCTTAACAGAGTTGAAGGCTCTCCTGCTCAAGTACCGTAAGCATGGCAGACCCCATGCTTTTACCTTTGACTCTCAGGGCAAGTATATGTTCTTTCTCATGAAGTCTGCGGGCTGGACTGAGTCTGATCTGAGGGCATTCATGATCAAACACTTTTCTAAAACCCACTGGAACCTACTCAACAAGAAGGAGCGCAGAGCTGTGATCGCAATGCTGCAGAACTACAACAAACAAAGTGAAACGAAAGCCAAGAATACAATCAATAAGGAGACATCTAATTGACATCCCCAAGACCTCCAAAACCCCTAAGGCTAAGAAGCCAGTTCCCACTCGTACTGACGCAAACGGACAGAGTATCCCTGTATCTATCATCAAACCGGAAATCCTTAAGCAGGATGCCATCGTAACCAAGACCATAACCAGAGCCATCAAACTGCATGACCGTATGGTAGCTGACAAGAATCAATTCTTTGCGGACGTGGAGCTATACCTCCAGCAGGTAGCCGAGAAGAACGGACTGGAGTGGAAAGGCAATGCCGTCCTCAACAGCTTTGACGGCAAGTACCGGGTAGAGATCAGATTCAAAGAACGCATCCAGTTCGGGATCGAACTCCAACTCGCCAAACAGAAGATCGATGAGTGCCTCAAAGCCAGCCTCAAAGCCTGGTCTGCTGACTCTAACGTTAACCTCCGAGCCATCATTGGTGAAGCCTTCCAGGTGGATAAGAAAGGTGAGATCGCCAAATACCGTATCCTACGCCTGCGTCGCTACAACATCAAAGATCAAACCTGGAAGGAAGCGATGGAACTGATCGACCAGGCTATCCAGGTGGTTGCCACCAAGCAGTACATCAACTTCTATGAACGTGACGAGTCAGGGCAGTTCCGCCAGATCGTCCTCAACTTCCCTGCCCTATAGGCGAAAGATTGGCATCCTTATGCAAACGGAATTGAAAGAAATACGGGAGTACGAAACATGGCATCTATGAATAACAATGCAGCAGAGGAGATTAGGCCAATGAGCGTTTTCAATGATGAGCGCAACTACCGCACGGATGAGATAGCTGATATCCTCCGGGTCGACCGTTCCAGTGTTTACCGCTGGATACCGGACATTGAGAATCCTCTGCCTGCTTTCAGAACTAAAGAGAATGGTCAACTGCGCTGCAAAGGCAAAGACCTGAACGCTTATCTGGACAGACACAAGGTAAGACCTGAGTATGAGTAATGCGCTTGAGTTCCGCATCAAGCGGGACAACTGCAAAGAAGCCTATCTGAACGGTAAGACCGATCCCAATGAGCTGGCGGTGATCTTCGGTGTATCCGATATCACCGTCCGCAAGTGGATCAAGAGCGGTAAGTGGGATGAGCTGTTCAAAGAAGAGCGTAAGCTCGACCATGAGATTAGCATCGCCCGCAAGAGAGCGCTCATTCAGGCACTCAGAGAATATGCTAAGAACCCGGCAGACACCGCTCTGCAGAGCTTGGTCTCACTCATCAAGCAGAACCAGAAGGACTCCGAGCCGTCCAAGGAGTTAAACGACTATATTGTTCGATTCCTTGATCAAGTGACCGACTTCATGATCGAGAAAGGGCATGAGACCCTGCTCAAGAAGTTCAATAGCATCGTAATCGACCTGGCTGAATATTTGAGAGTCCGCAATGCTTAAGTGCTTTCCTAAAGCCTACATAAACCCTCCGAACCCGACAGCCTGTGCGGGGCTGTTGCCTCCGGCCCTGCACCATCCTGCCTACCCTCAAAGTCCCCATCGCCACCCCCCTCAGGCGGTGGGGCATTTCTGTTATGTCTAAGAAGTTCCTCCAGCGGCATAACAAGGCACTGGCGGAGATCGCATCCAAAACGATCTCCGTCTTGCCTTTTATAGACGATAATCCTGAAGCCAAGGATGAGAGGATAAGACGCACCACCAAAGATGGTTGGGATGCTTTCTCGTTCTTCTGTCATACCTATTTCCCGCATGTTTTCCCACTACCTTTTTGCCCAGCCCACGAGACTATGTTCGATGAGTCGGATAAGAGCACCGGCATCATCGCTATCACTGGTTTCCGTGGTCTGGGCAAAACGGTTCTCATGGGAGTGGTCTATCCCATCTGGAAGATCATCAAAGGTGAACGCTACGTTATACATACTGCCGCAGACGTAGATCTGGCGCAGGAGAGGACAGCCTTTACCTTGCATGAATTGCAGAACAATAAACGGCTCACCATTGATTTTCCGGAGCTGCAGCCTATGGACTCATTCGATCTCGACTTCTATCTCAAGAATAAAGCCAGGATCAGAGCCAGAAGTATCAAGCAGTCTCATAGGGGAACTATCAATCCCAAGACAGCCAAGCGGCCCGGGCTCATTATCTGCGATGATATCGACAAAGAAGAGAACATGGGTAACCAGTCCATCGGCAAGAGACGCATGGAAAAGATATCCCAGGAGCTTGCTGGAGCATTGTCTCCGGAGGGCAGTGGCAAGATTATCTGGCTTAGTAACCTGGTACACCCGAACTATGCCATCTGTCAGTTTCAAGAGCTCATATTAGGCGAAATACGGACAGATGATCCTGAATTAGACGTTACATACCAGATCGCACTTAAAACGCACCAGAAAGCAATCCTGCGCTTCTCTCTTGAAGATCTGCATGGCAAGTCCACTTGGGAAGCTCAATACCCCACTGCCACTTTGCCAAACCTGCGAGCCAAGTTCGGTCATACCGGATATCAGAGAGAGATGCTTGGTCAGCCTGTCATAGAAGGTAACATCTTCAAGAACCACTGGTTCACCAAGTACCGGAACCTGCCGGAGCCTACCAAGATGAAGCGAGTCTGGCTCTATGCCGATCCTGCTTGGGGAGAGAAAGGCTGCTTCAAAGCTGTCATCTCCATTGGCTATGATGGCAACCGCTTCTATGTGATCCATGTCTGGATACGTCAGACCGAGAACACCAAGTTCTTCAGATACTACTACGATGCCTATCAGGAGTTAGATCAGATCTTCCGGGTCAAAGCCAGAGCAGCCTGTGAGACCACCTATGGTCAAGCCCGTATCCTTGCCGACTTCGACAGGTGGGCAACTGATAACCATCTGCCACCGATATCCCATCGAATCAAGCGCATAGATAACAAAGATAACAAGAACCTCCGCATCGAGAGAACCGAGACTATCATCGAGACTGCCAAAGTACTCTTCCCCGAGGGGCAGGATACTCCAACTCTGATATCCCAGTTCCTCACTTATCCTGATGGCTATATCGATGCCTGTGATGCTCTGGCAGGATGTTTGGAACGCTTCTCAGAATACGATATCGGCAGGAACAGAGTGAAAGTCCGGAGGGTCAGCTTCTGATGAACTACTATGATAAGCTCATGCTTGAGTATTACCGGGTCCTGAACAATGCATGGAAAACCGAGATCAAGGATGCTTCACGACTTGCCATCAAGATGCTGAGTGACATGCCGAGAGCCGAGAAGATCAACAAGAACGCCATAGATAAGCTTATGGGCGTCATCAATACTCAGTTGGGGGATGACTTCGCCGCATTGGTCAATGAGCCCACCAAAGCGATAATAGACCGCTGTGTACGGCTCGGATTGAAAGATGTCCAAGTGCAGGCCCCGACCAAGACCAGTATAGGGCTCTGGGGTATAGAAGATCAACACTTATCCTCCACTATCCAGAAACAGCAGTTGTTCTGGATCGGGAATCACTTTGAAGCCGATGTGAGACAGAACTTCGCAGACACCCTTGCCAAGGCCATAGAACAAGGCTATACCAAAGAGATGCTGGCAGATACCCTCAAAGATCAGTTCAATGACCTAGCCAACCGATCATCCAACTACTGGCAGGGTCTGGCAGAGCATACAGCTCTCAGAATACGAGAGTTCGGGAGACTGCAAGGCTATAAGAAAGCAAAAGCCAGATACTACAAGCGGGTGGTGATCCTCGATGACCGTACCAGTGACATCTGCCGGGCATTGGCCGCCCAGGACAAGATATATCCTCTTAACGATGCCATCGAGGTAGTGGATAACCTCATGGCTCTGGATACCAAATCCAACAGTCTGGATGATGCCCGGGAATACATCAAGGCACTCGCACCCTGGATCAAAGACGATCAGATCGAATATGACTCAGAGATGAATCCAGTAGGCGTCTCCGGAACTCAACCTCCTTTTCCACCGTTCCATTGGAAGTGTAGGACTGTGACAATTCTCTCTGTGTAGGGGCCTTTTGAAATGAGACTATCTAATTGATACTACTTCATCACCAGAATTTATGAGATATGGATTTGCCTCCCGACACTAACGGGTGAAATACAAACCGGAAGCGGCACGATTGCCACTCGAGTCCTTCCCAGTCCAGACCACTTGATAATTGCCAATGTTTTGGTACTCATTCACCAGAGTGTTGATCGGTTAGTCCCTGTCGTTAAAGATCATTAGTGTTACATTGCCATCAACTGGGACGCTATATCTGATTGTAGTCTCTGGATTGAAGGGATTGGTGTAGTTTGTTAACTGGAGGCCACTGACTGAGGGGTTGATCTCTTCCTTGATACCAGTGTATCTGGGAGATTCATAATGGCCATATCAACATCGATTAATAAATGAGGGAATGCCAATTAAAAAATAGCACGCATCCCCCCATAATTTTGTTATGCACATCTGTAGATCGATATTGCAAAGGAGCTGAGTCCGGAGTTGTTGTTGAAAATCTTCAACCCATGACTGTACATGGGGTATGTGTATAAGTTCGAGTTTTTGTCTTGAGAATGACAGAAAATCTGGGTAAAACTAAAAATTTGTTCATGATTTGTGGGTAAGTCGTGTTTTTCAGAACAAAAGCAGGCTCAAATTGGCAGATTAAAATAAATCGGAAGCAGGCAATGTGGATAAGTATAGATTAGTGTGCATAACTAAATAAGATGATATACTCTTAGCTGGGAATATTGTCATAGATTATGCTTTACAAAAAGAGCGACCCCTTGTTAAGGCTTGTATACTAAAACCAACCAAAAGGAGTCGCCAATGAACAAGAAACAACAGATCAAAACCAAGGAAAGCTAGCAAGTAAAACTTCATCAATTCCTGAACAAATTTAAGCATGGGTTCTCGTTACCTGAGTACAAACACATACATGACATGTGTTTAGGCATCATCAAGAGTCATTCGATAATTGGCAATCGGATCGCTCAGCACCTTTGTGAAGAGATATGTCTGAAGAAAACCTGTGAGCGTCTTTACCGTAATTTACACAGAGAATGTTTGGCTGAAAAACTTCAAGGCCTTATCATAGAGAAACAGAGTAAAGGATTTAATTCAGACACAGCTATAATAGTTGATGACAGCGACATCATCAAGCCCAAGGTCAAGAAGATGGAAGGCCTAAAAAGGTTCGTGACGGTAGTACCGGAGGCTTTGATCAGAATGGGTATGACTTGGTTAACTTAATAGCCTGCCAACCACAAGAAGAAGGCTTCCATATCAATCCTCTCTGTTCAGACCTTGTCTCTCGCTTGATTGAGGTGGACAGCCTGATCCAGATAACTCAAGATAGAATGGTCGATGTTATTGTAGCAAGTGGTAATCGTGGTGTCTATGTTTTTGACCGTGGTTATGATAAAAGGCATATGTTTGCATTTTTGAAAGAGCACAGTTGCGACTTTATTGTCAGGGCAGTTGAAAGCAGGAGCTTAATAGTGAATGGTGTTGAGCAGAAGTTTGGCACGGTTGTACGATCCATTAAACGCAACATCGCTGTAAGTTCCAAGTCTGGCGCTGAATCTTTTCAATGTGGGATCAAGAGAGTGAAAATCCGTCTGGATGGCCACCCCAGAAAAGATCCTCAAGCTATGGAGGTTTGGTTAGTGGTTGCTCGATATGTTCCTGAGAAAAGTACCAAGGCAGGGTTCTTTTACTTCTTGTGTGACTTTCCAAACCAAGACCTTGACCCTGTCCCATTTTTTACACC
>DHVK01000045.1 GCA_002412625.1 Cloacimonetes bacterium UBA5210 | reverse complement strand
CGCAGTGGACTCAAAATCCACCGGGCTTATCGCCCGTGCCGGTTCGATTCCGGCCTTCGGCACCATAATTTGCAAGGAGCATGTTGGCAAAATTGCTATCAGGCAGTATTCTATGATTATCAACTTGATTCGAGACACTAATTCTTTGTGTGTGCAATATAGTGTTTATGCGAATCTTGCTTATTATACACAGGGATCTATCTTGTCCCTGCTGAAACCATCAACAAAGCCTGAACCTGTGGAGGTATAGATGTCGATAAGACACATAACCCTTAGCCTTTGCCTTGTATTGCTTGCTGCCGCACCTCTGGCAGCCATCTCTCAAGGCTCGTTACTGTTTCTCACGTTTGAACCGGGTGGCCGTGCCAATGGTATGGGCCGAGCCTATTCTGCCGTTGCTGACGACGCATTTGCTATGTGGTGGAATCCAGGCGCTACAGCGTTCAACCGCAAAGGTCAGATAGCACTGAACCATATTCCCTGGCTGCAAGGCTCGGGATTGAACGATATGTTCTACGAATACCTGGGCTGGAATCAATACTTTGAGGGTATTGGCAACCTAAACGCGCATATCGTGCTATTGGATGCCGGAACTCAAGAGCAGACAGATATTCATGGAACAAGCCAAGGCAACTTCCATCCCTTTGATATTGCCGGGGCAATCGGATATTCATATGAAGCCATACCCCAAACCCTGGGTTTGGGAGCAAACTTCAAGCTGATCTACAGCTATCTGGCACCTGGCACGGGATTTACCGAATCCGAAGGTAAGGCCTTCAGTTTTACTTTTGATCTGGGCGCAAAGTATCGCAATGCGGTCAGTATTCCCGGTCTGGATTTGGCTCTGGTGCTGCAAAACGTAGGACCGGATGTGACCTTTGTGGATCAGGAACAGGCAGATCCCGCTCCGATGACCGCAAGGATTGGTGCGGCATACCGCGTGATGGAAGATCCCTTGAACAAACTCACGCTTTCTGTTGAAGCCAGCAAAATGCTTGCCAACAGCGACCCCTTGATCAAGCGTTTTGTTACTGGTTGGGAACACATGGATGAAGTAATCTACAGCGCCGGCGCAGAGTTTGTGTATCTGGATCTGATCGCGCTGCGTGGGGGTTACTTTGCCGATGTAGCCGGAAAGATCACTGGTCCCAGTGTTGGCGTGGGGATTCAGTATGCCTTCGATAGTCGCTATAAAATCAGCGCAGATTTCGCAATGGTCCCGGGCGGAGAGCTTACAGATTTCAACAAGGTCTTCTCTCTGGGTGTTGAATACTAAAACCCTTTTACCGATTATGCAGAAGCAGATCTTGCAGGGTCTGCTTCTGTAAACTCAATAAGAGCTGATGCTCTTTAAAGCATAAGGAAAACATGAAGATATCAACCTTTATCGGGCTGTTTGCGCAAGGTTTGGTCTTGTTCCTCCTTGCCAGCTTGGTTGCGCCGCTTTCTGCCCAAAAGCTCACACTTCGCCGTCTCCCCGAGAACACTGAAGCCAAAAAACACCCCTATACCTATATGCTACGCAAGCCGGAGGACGAGAACCAGAAATCCCGGGCTGGGGGAGATTATGAAAAACTGCTGGTGATCCTGGTTGATTTTCAGGAAGACAATGATCCCTTGAGCACCGGAAACGGTAAGTTTCAACTCGAGCCGGACCCCAACTACATCTATTCCATAGCTGCTCCCCCGCATAACAGAGAATACTTTGAGGCCAATCTGGAGGCTATGCGCTATTACTACAAAGCGGTTTCTGCCGGAAGCTATAATCTGAATTATGATGTATGGCCCAAGGATAAACCAGCTTATACCTTGTCTCAAGCGATGTCCTATTACAACCCGCCAAACGTGAGTTCCTACGAGTTTGTGAGTAAGATGGAAGAATACTTCAAGGAAGCTTTTGAAACTGCAGATAGGGATGATCCACAAATCAATTTCGGGGATTATGCGCATTATATGATCATCCACGCCGGATCTGACTGGCAACATGATGTATTAGGTGACAGCCCGGTGGATATTCCATCCTTCTTCATCAGAGTGGGGGAGGGCAAGCAAGCCATCGTTGATGATGGTACCGTGGAAATCTATCACGCCAGCAATGTGCCTGCCACGATCTCTCAGGATTTTAGAACTCAGGAAGTGGATGGAGTAACGATTCATTCCGGTTATGGTGCATTGAACTCCGTACTCTTTCATGAGTTTGGTCATTCACTAGGCTTGGTGGACCTTTATAATGTGCAAAACTTCCGACCGATGGTCGGAGCTTTTGACATCATGGACAGTGGTGGAGCGGGTATCTTGGTGGACGAACTGGAAAATGAGGACTTGGTGTATGTGGAAGGGATTTTGCCGGCTTTACCTGGTGCCTTTAGCAGAGCACTGCTCTTTGAAGATAGCTTCCGGGCGCGGGGGCTGATGAAGGATATCACCGATTTTGAACCTTTTACGGCAATAAAGCTTGCCGCCAGCAGCTTGATGCAGGGTAATAATCTGAAACCTACTATTGTGAAATTCCCGATCAACCCCGATGAATACTATCTGATCGAAAACCGCAGCGTTGATCCGGACAACGATGGTGATACGGCTGTGTTTGGTGCTCTGAATGGCAGAGTAGTATTGCATCCCACTGCCAACGGTGACCCCAACAACAATCCCACTTATGAATACGACTATCTATTACCATCTTTCGTGCATGCCAATGGCACTGTACGTGGTGGGGGAATCATGGTCTGGCGCGTGAACGATAAAGTTCTGTACCAGGAAGGCAGAATTCTTGATGATGGCTCTTTGTGGACGAATTTTCAGAATAACTCGGTTAACACCAATTTCCGCAGACCCGGAGTAATGGTGCTGGAAGCAGACGGCATCCGGGATTTGGGAGAATACTATTCTTGGTATTGGACCGGTACTCCCTACGAGTATTTTCACGCCCGCAAGCCATTTTTTAATAAGGACGGAAAGTTTGTGCAATGGAGCAATCATGCTTGGCGTCCTCGTCTGAGCGCTCTGACAAGCCCTGCGATGCTGGATGAGAATGGCTTGGGAAGTTTGTACTATCTGGATCAAATCAGCGATCCGGCACCGGTGATGAGCTTCGTGCTAAAAGCAGGCTTGTTCGAAAACACTTTCTATTCCGATATCGCGGGCAGCCGCTATGCCGGAGAACCTATCAATACTCCATTCAGTGATTTTTCCATACCACATATTGGCAGTGGAAGATTGCGCCTGATCAGCAACTTGTTTGACGACTGGCTGGAGATGGTAGAACCCGCGGCACTTGATGTGTGGGATTTTGATTATCCAAGCCTCAGTGTAGATTTTAACCATGATGGCTACAGTGAAATCATCGGGATCAAAGGCTCAATCATGCGAGTGCTGGATTTCACCAGCGGCGAACTGGCAACTGCCTGTCTCAGCTTCCCTGATAATCTGGGCAAGGCAATGGCATTTGACAATGCAGTGTACACCTATAGTCCGTCCATTTTATACCGAGTGAAGAATCACGAGATTGATGCGTTTGCCGATTTAAGCGGGATCAAGAACATAAGTGCTTTTGATTCCAAAGTGATCGCGCTTACCGCAAACTCCGCGGTATTCTTTGATGCCCTTACGCTTGTCAGTGATTCATCGCTTGACTTGCCTGAAGTGTTTGGAGATTATGAGCCGGTGATCTGCAAGGATAACGCCGTGGTGGAGATATTCTTCACCGCGAATAGTGGAAACATCTATCGCTACACCTATCCAACGGCAAAGAGCGCAGCCGGTGCGCTATCTCTGATATTCCGCAATTCCAGCGAGTATCTGCCATCACAACCCGCATTGCTGGCAGTTCCCGGAGAAGCTCTGAGGATCTTCTTTGGGCTTGGCAACCGAGCTTATCTGTTGTCCTACAACGGTTTTTTGGAAAACGGATTCCCCCATTATCTGGATAAAGTAAGCATCAACCCCAAAGCTGACAGCCGCGCCCTGAAGCTGGAGGGAGAATATATCCTGTATTTGCCGGTTGCTTCACAAGGATATGTGGCGATAAGCGATCAGGGAGAGCCCCGTCCGCAGTATTCGCTTTTGCTACCCCCTCACCAAGCGACAAATAATCCTGCGTGGAGCGATATCATGCGCTATGACGAAGCCAATCAAAGGCTGGTATGGTATTACACAATTGTCGGTGCTGATGAGCAAAGAAGCTATATTCACACCCTGGATGCCAGTGAAAATCCCCTGCTGTGGAACGCTTACCTGAACTCCGGGAGCGGTATGGTTTTGGGCACTGTGCATCAGACACCAGGGACAACGCCGGTGGCACTGGACGCCTTTGTGTTTCCGAACCCGGTGAATAAGGGGAGCTTTCGCTTGCGTGTGATGAACGCCCCGGCAAACACGGTGGTAGATATTTATGATATCACCGGGATCAAGGTACAAACTCACACAAAAAATGAAATGAACTTTGATCTTGAACTTGAATCCCGCTCTTTGAGTTCCGGAGTATATTTGGTCCGCGTAAGTAGCGGTAAACAGAGCAAGAACTTCAAATTTGCAGTAGAGAAATAAGGAAGGTTTGGATGCGCAAGATTATTTTATGCTTCATTCTATGCGTGGTGATGGGCTCCTTGCTTGCCCAGGGCACGGAAGATTGGCTTTGGGGTCAAGAACAGCCCAAGGAAGATGAACAACTGAAGGCAGATTTTATCCAGGTAAACTACGAAAAAAAGGACGCACGTCTGGCGATGCTGATGTCTATGATTGTGCCTGGGGCAGGGCAATTCTACGCGGATAAAAGCGCGTTTACGGCATATCTGTTTCCTGCTCTGGAAATCGGCATGGTGGCTGGTATCTTGTATTTCAATAGTCGTGGGAACGAGAAGACTAAAGACTTTGAGCACTATGCTACCGGGGATGAAATTCAGTACACTTTGGCTAATGGCGAAGAAATCACTACTCATCGCTATGAACGAAATCGGCAGCATCTGGTCGAAAGCATCCTGATGAACCTCAATCCGGTTGATATCTACGAAGACTCATATTTCAGGTTGGAAGATCGCAATTCTCAACACTTTTACGAAGATATTGGTAAATATGCTCAATATGTGTTCGGGTGGGCGGATTGGTACTACACTTTTGCTACTGATGAGGCGGGACATTTTGTCGGCCTAAACTGGTACCCCGGTGGCTACGACGCTTCACCTCCTGATCCAAGCTGGGTTTGGGCAGGTAACTACCCGATCTATGATGACCCCGATCGAGGTTTTTATACAAACCAGATGGTGAGCAATTCAACGCACTCTTCCAGCCCCATGCGGAAAAAGTATGTGGAGTTGCGCAACGAGGCGAAAAGTGAATACTCCACCGCCAGACTCTTCACTTTCGGATTGGCTGTGAATCATCTTGCGGCTGGACTGGACGCCATACGTGTAACCCGTAAGGCAAATCGGGGAGCTATTACCGATAGCGGAGTTAGAATGCAGTATTATACCGGTCTCAGAAATAATCAGCTTACTCCAAGTCTTTCTCTAAACTGGAAGTTCTGATGAAACGGTGCCTGTTATTGCTCCTGCTTATGTTGCTGCTATCCGGTTCACTGTTTGCGCAATCCCGGCTGGCATATATGGGGATGAGTGCGCTGCTGCCCGGTAGTGGGGAGATCGCGCTCGGTAACACCAACAGGGGAGTGGTTTTGCTGGCATCGGAGATTTTGGCAACCTATGCCTTCTTTAAGACTCAGCAGGATATGAGCTTGCAGAAGGACAATTACAAACGCTATGCTTTCCGCTATGCGGGAGTTCCCATGGACATGCCGCAAAATCACTATCAGGCAGTTCAGAGCTATATCAGCAGCCAAGATTACAATCTATATCTGGAAATGATCGCCCGCAACTACTATCTGATTACATATTATAATCCGGAAGGATATGAGGAGTTCATGGCCGCCGAAAGCTTTAGCGGCGATGAAGAATGGGCTTGGCAATCCGAAATGCACTGGCAGAAATACACAGACTTGCGCACAAAACACCAAAAGACCAAGATCAACCACAATCTGGCTTTGGGAGTGATGCTGCTGAACCGGGCAATCAGTGTGGTGGATACCGCTCTGCTGAGCCGGAAGGTTAATCTCTATGCTCAACCCTCAGGCTTTGATGGTATGATGCTCAACTGCGAGATGAGGTTCTGATGAAATCAAAGAAGATAATACTGTTTACGATGCTATGCCTGCTTTCGCTCAACGGCTTGTGGGCAAAAGGCAAAGACTTCCTGTTTTCCCTGGCAATCCCAGGATTCACTCAGATCAAAGAGGGCAAGGATTACGGCTATGCCATGCTGGCTGCTGAGGCAGCGCTAATCGGGAGTCAACTCTTCCTGAAGAGCGAAGCCGGGCTTTTGCGAGATGAATCCTATACCTATGCCCTCAAGTTCGCGCATATCAACCCTGGGACATATGATAATGAATTCTTGAAGAATCTAGGGAAATACAACTCCAGTGGATTCGATGCGATGGGCTATAACGCGACTGTTAGAGCTCAGGCCCTGTTTCTGTATCCCGATAGCCCGGAAGCACAACAGCAATACATTAATGAACACGCTTATGGTGATGACAAGTATTGGAATTGGGATGGCTTGAACCACAAAAGTGAATACAACCGCATGCGCAATGACGCTGTGGATTTGGAATCCTTTGCCAAGCTGGCTCTGGGAGTTACCATATTGAACCACTTGGTGAGTGGTATAGACGTTTTGAGATACAAATCCCAAGAATCCCGGGCGAATTTTTCATTGGATTACCGTAATGAAGTGCCACAGATAAAGCTTTCGGTAAAGTTCTGATGTCAAACGCAAAGATTCTGCTTGCCGTTACCGGCGGCATCGCGGCATACAAAGCCATAGATTTGGCAAGCAGGCTCAACAAAGCCGGCTATCAGGTAAGAACCGTGCTAACGGATTCCGCCCGCAAGTTTGTGAGCCCTGTGAACTTCTCTGCTATTACTCACAATAGTGTGCACACTTCATTGTGGGATGACGCTGACCCTATTGTTCACATCAGCCTGGCAGATTGGGCAGACCTGATTGTAGTAGCTCCCGCGTCGGCAAACACCATCGCAAAAGCTGCTTGCGGTTTGGCTAATAACTTGCTGAGTTCCATCCTTTTGGCCCACACCAAACCGGTGTTGTGGGTCCCGGCTATGAATGTGCACATGTATGAGCATGTGGCAACGAAGCAGAATATGGAGATACTGAAAAGCCGTGGGCATCACGTGTTGGAGCCCGCGACAGGACTTTTGGCCTGCGCCTATACCGGGAAGGGCAAATATCCACCCAATGAAGAGATCTTATACGCAATACGAACCTACCTTCTTTATGGACGCGATCTTGGGGGAGTCACGGCTATAGTTTCAGCCGGGGCAAGTGTCGAGGCCATCGACCCCATGCGCATGATCAGCAACCGCAGTTCCGGGAAAATGGGCATAGCTCTGGCCCGAGCCCTTAGCTTGCGGGGAGCCATGGTGAAACTCGTCTATGGCTCTGTCAATCAAGAGATCCCGTATTACCTGCACGACGCGGTTCAAGCTCTCAGTGTGGAGGAGATGTACGATGCCATTGTCCCCATTGCCGGGAATTTTCGATGGATATTCAAATGCGCCGCGGTGTCGGATTACAAACCTGCGAGCTACAGCCCTCAGAAGATCAAGAAAGCTGAAGATTTGCTGCTGAAACTGGAACGAACCGCGGATATCCTGGCAGATCTTGGCAGAATCAAACAGGATGGACAGAGATTGATCGGTTTTGCCGCCGAGACAGAAAACCTGATAGAGAATGCCAAAGACAAGCTGTTGCGTAAGAACCTGGATTTGATCGTGGCCAACCATCTGGAGAATGCCGGAAAAGATAGCAACAGCATAAGCTTGATCGACAAAGCGGGTATGCCATTAGCAGCCCAAGGCGACAAATTTGATCTTGCTCACAAGATCATTGACCACGTAAAAACACTATGAGCTTGATCCTGATCAGTGGCGCAAACTCTCAAATTGGCAGTTATCTGGCCAAGATGTATGAAGCCGAAGGCAGATCTCTGCTATTGCTGTATCACAACAGACAAGAGCGTCTGGTAGAGCTGAGGTCGTCTAAAATTGCGGTCGATCTAATGGATTATGAAGCCGTTGCCGGTGCGTTGGAGGCATATATCCCCAAGATCAGCGGAGTGATTCATTGCGCGGCAGTGCGGAGTGAAGACCATCTGGCCTTGGCTGATACACAGCCGGAAACATTCCGCAGAGTATTTGAGCATAATGTGTATCCGGCGTACAATCTGCTGCGGTTGATCCTGCCGGCTCTTCGGGAACGTGCTTACGGCAGGGTTGTGCTGTTCAGCTCTGATGTCAGCATAAACGGCTTGCCCAAGGGCTCCGCCTACGCCGCGGCGAAAGCCGCTATAGCGAATTTGGCAAAAAGCGCAGCGCAGGAAAACGCGGAATTTAATGTACTTATCAACAGTATCGCACCAGGACCTGTGGAGACAGCTTTGGAACAGGATTATAGTGAAGAGTATCTGAAGTTCAGGCAAAGCTATTTTGCCAAACACATCGCAGGAACTGCCACCGGAAAACTGGTCAGCAAAGAAGAGATCAAGGTTCTTACAGACATGTTGTTATCCCCATTGTTAATGAATCTTTGCGGAGAAGAGATTGTCCTGAATGGAGGCAAAAAATGAAACGATATATATTAATAGTAATCCTGCTCGGCGCGCTCAGCTTGAGTGCCGCGGTATTTATGGACGGCGAGAAGCTTACATTCAACGTTAAATATGGCATTGTTAATGCTGCTGAAGCGACTCTGGAAGCCAGAACATCCGTGTATCAGGGAACCCCCGTCTGGTATCTGACAACCAATGCCCGAACCCACAGTTTTTTCGACAAGTTTTTCCGGGTGCGGGATCGCGTGGAATCCTGGTGGGATAAAGAATCCCTTTTGCCCTACAAGTTTTCCAAGAATCTGCAGGAAGGTAAGTATCGCCAGCACAGAGTGCATATCTTCAATCACGCCCGCCGTCGCACTACATATCAGCGCTGGGCATTCAAAGAAGGCCGGTTTGAGAATAGCGAGATGGATATGCCGATGGACGCACAGGATATCCTCAGCGCGTTCTACTATGTTCGTGAGCAGCCCTTGCAAGTGGGAAAAAGCGTGATGGTGAATATCACTGCCGATGGCAGAAACATGCCCACCGAAGTAATCGTGCATCGTAAAGAGATGGTAAACACCATTTTTGGCAACGTCGAGTGTTTGGTGATAGAACCGGAGCTGAGGGGAGAAGCGCTCTTCAAGCAAACCGGCAGCATCTATATATGGGTCACAAATGACAACTATAAGATCCCGGTCAAGCTGGAGAGCAAGGTGAGTTTTGGTTCTTTCACCGCTTCCCTGGTCAGTGCCCAAAAGGTTCCTTTGAAACTGAAATGATGCCGAATATGCTTTCCAAACGATCCTACAATTACGATCTGCCTCAGGATCTCATTGCGCAGTATCCCATGAAACATCGAGGTCAATCTCGCTTGATGCATCTTAGCTGCAGCACGCAGAGCATCTCGCACCTTGCGTTCAATGACCTGCCACGGCTATTGAAGGCCGGAGATTTGCTGGTTTTGAACAACAGCAAGGTGTTTCCCGCGCGATTGCTGGGCAAAAAGGATAACGGAACCAAGATCGAGGTATTGCTCCTTCATCCCACATCTGCCCCCAATGCCTGGAAATGCCTGCTACAACCTGCAAAGCGGATTAAAGAAGAGCAATACATCACATTTTCAGATAATCTCAGGGGCCTGGTCATGCCCAATAATGAAGATGGAGTTTTTTGCATCCGTCTGGAGTATCAGGGCGATTTTTGGCAGGAGATCGAGAGAACTGGGCACATCCCGCTCCCTCCATACATCGAGCGCCCCGATGAGACAAGCGACCGCGAGCGCTACCAAACAGTCTATGCTCTGACGCCCGGTTCGGTGGCAGCTCCGACCGCAGGTCTGCATTTTAGCACAGAACTCATGAATCAGCTAAAAGCGATGGACGTGCAAATTGCAGAGCTGACTCTGCATGTGGGCATTGGCACTTTTCGCCCGGTCAAGACAGAAGACATAACCGAACACGTGATGCACAGCGAGTGTGTAGAGATACCCATTACCACGGCCGAGGCAGTAAACCGCGCAAAAGCTGACGGACGCCGGGTGATAGCCGTGGGAACGACATCCGTACGCAGTTTGGAGAGCTTTTGGGAGCATGGCAAGCTGCAATCCGGAAACCGCTGGACGGATATCTTTATTTATCCCGGGTACGAGTTTAATGTGCCGGACGCGATGATAACAAACTTCCATTTACCGGAATCCACACTTCTGATGATGATTTCAGCCTTTGCCGGCTATGAGTTTGTGCGTGAAGCATATCGGATCGGGGTTTCAGAACGCTACAGGTTTTTTAGTTACGGCGATGCCATGTATATAGAATTATGAGAGAAAGAAGTTACTTCTACTATGATGTGCTGGACAGCACAATGCTTGAGTATCAGCGTCTGCGTGAGTTTCACAGCGGCCGGATATCGGTTCGTACCGGAGCTCAGGACGACGGGGTGGGCAGAGACGGGCATATCTGGCTTTCCCCCAAAGGCGGACTGTGGTTTACCTTTGATATCAAGCATAGCGGATTTGTTGCCTCATTTGGTCTTTACACTGGTTATTGCGTGCATCGGGAGCTATGCCGCTTGTTTTCGCCGCTAAGTGATAAGCTCCAGATCAAATGGACCAATGATATCATTTATGACGGCAAGAAACTGGGTGGTCTGCTCTGTAAAAGCCATCCCGGCTCATATACGATCGGGATCGGGCTAAATACCAACAATGAGATCGATGCTGAACTCGGAAAGTTTGGTGCCATTAGCTTGAAGAGCATTCTAGGCGTTGAGATATCCAACGAACAGCTTTGCTATGCCCTGATCAACGCGGTGGAAAAGAACTTGCGCTTGCTATCGCATGAAATCACCTACATCACATATTGCAATGAGCATCTTTTTGGTAAAAACTGCATCGCCACCATCGACGTCGGAACTACTCCCTTCGAGGCAGAAATCCTTGGTATTGATTTAAAAGGAGCCTTGATCGTAAGAAAGAGAATGGGCGAGATCCTAAATCTAAACACCGGGTCTATCCTCAGTATCAAAGCTTTTTCTTGACAGATAGAGCAATCCCAAATCTTTGTAAAAGACAAGAATTGATTATACATACCCTGGAGGATCTAATGAACAGATTGTTGCTGATTGCCATGGTTGCCCTCTTGCTGATTTCAGCTTGTTCGGTAAATACTGGCATGCCTCAACCTACCGAAGCTAAGGAAGAGTATACCGGTTTGGTAACCAAGGTAGCTTTTCTGCCACTTAAAACCATGGATGCAAGAAGCAGAAACGTCCGTAAAATTCTCACCGTTCGTGATCTGGAATATGTCTTCTCAGAGTATCCGCAGTATGAACTGATGGATTTGGAAGAAGTAGCCAGGGAATACAACGATTTCCGGTTTCCGGACGTGGATGATATTGATCTGGATGAAATGCTGGAAGTTGCTCAAGCCACAAATGCAAATTTGTTAATTCTGGGAAACATCGCTTCTTTACGATCCGACCTTTTTGCCATGAATTTGAGGCTCTTCAGTGCTCGGACCAATGAGCTGCGTCAGCTTAACTTCAACATTTCGAACTTGAAAAATCAGCGCTGGAAACAGCTTGATGAATCTTTGATGGGCGCTATAGACAGCTTCATCTCTACCGAAGTTGACAGAATCTTCAACCTTGCGACAAACTTCTATGCCGGTGCCAACTATGCCGAAGCTGAGAAGCAGTTACAGACCGCGATCGGCCTGGATCCGGAGAATGTGGATGCATATTACTATTTGGGCGCCACATATTTTAGAACCGAAAGATACGCTCTTGCCGAAACCAGTTTCAACAAAGTTCTCGAACTGAATCCCGAAAGCTACCAGACTTTGGTGATGATGAACGAAATGTATGAAAAGACCGGAGATAACATGAAGCGCATCGCCACCATGGAACGCATCGCAGACATGAATGACGATGAAGAGCTGTGGTTGGTAATCGGTAACCTCTATGCCGAAGCGGGAGAAATGACCAAAGCGGAAGCCGCTTTCAACAGCGCTCTTGCTCTGGACGAAGAAAGCCCTATTGTGAAGACCAGACTTGCTTTCTTGCTCTTTGATCAGGAACGCTATGCTGACGCTTTGCCATACCTGGAAAGCGCGTACGATAGCTTCCCGGAAAATGATCTGATCTCCAGACGCTTGGCTGTTTCTTATCAACGCAGCGGACGCATGGCAGATGCCATCGCCAGATATGAAGGACTGATCCGTGCGAATCCCAACAATGTGAATGCCTATCTGAACGTGGTGAGCCTATACCGCAATCAGGCAACAGAAGCCACCGATCAGGCAACTAAAGATGCTATGAATGCCAAAGCAATTGAGACGATGAACCAGCTGATCCGCATTAGTCCGAACAACGCGATGCCCTATCTCAACCTGGCCAGCATCTATCTCGCCCAAGGAAACAACAATGCAGCCGAGACAAATGCTAATGCCACCATCCAGAGAGATCCCGGCTTGTATCAACCTTACCTGATCCTGGCTACCGTTAGCCAAAGCAAAGGTACAAACGAATACAACCGCTTTGTGGATCTTGAAAGGCGCGCTGCAGCAGCTGTCGGACGTCAGGCAACCACACTCTCCAGAGACCGTGATGCTGCCAAAGCTGCCGCGAACAACCATTTCCGCACTGCCGTATCGCATTTGACTACCGCCAGAACTCTGAGCTCGGAACCCGAGATTTTGCGCGAGATTCAGGGCAAACTCAGCTCTCTTAGCAATCTGATATCCCAAACAGCGGGATACTGATTCTAAAGATCCCTCTATAAAGAAAAGCCACTCTGCGGAGTGGCTTTTCGTTTCTATGGGACGAAGTGTTTTCCAAACCCAGGCATTGGGTCAATTTTGGCAGAAACACCCTGGTGCGGAATGAGTCTCTCCCCGAAGAAGCAGATTGGGTAGGGCTACATTCAAGCTGATTTGAAGCTGTTATCCTCGCATGGAGATAGCATAATGACAGGTTGAGAATAGTTTGAAATGAGGATAGTTAGTAAAAGACCGAGGGTGGAAATGAAAATCGGAACAAATTGTGCTTGACTTAATAGTATAAAGCCACGACAGTGGCGACCATAAGGATATTCATTAGATATTAATAATGCATACAATAGGAGAATCCATGAAAAAAGCCCTGCTCTTCATCGGGATGCTTTCCATCCTGCTATCGCTATCAGCCTATTTAACTGAGACAGCCTCGCTGGAAAATTTCCTCATCCGCAGTGAGCCAAATTGTGCTTATGATAACTGGCTCTCGCATGTCGCGGAAGGCATTGCTATTCCAAATTATAATCTTCACGCCCCTTACGACAGACAGACAAACGGTTTTGGGAACTACCGGATACCAAGTGCCACAGAGCTCACCCAATGGGGAAACATCGTCGATTTATTTCTGTTGGGCATGCTTGGAGCTGCTCAAGATGCGGTTGATGCTGCCGGATTCCCCTACCAGGTTGTGGAGTTTAATGATACCGATAGCGGCAGAACCTACTATATGCTGCGTGAGATCCCCAACGACATGTATTATGACGATAATGGCACTATCGATACTTACGATGATGAGATCGGAGCATTTCATTATGGTTGGGGACTTTACATATTCAATCCGGGTGCACAAAGACCAATCATCGTGACAGTTCCCCACCCCAATGATGATTTTCCTACATCGATTATCGGTTATGATGCGCTGAACACCTGGGATGCAAACTACTTGCTTATTTCCGGAGCTGGAAGAGAAGTACGCTGGACCAATGTGGGAAGCTATACTAATGCGAAATCACTATCAGATCCCACTCGCGTGGAAGCGCACCCCTTCAATGTCGCATATCAGAAGTATGCGGACAAAATCAGAACTGATTTCGGACAGCGAGAGTTTTCTTTTCAAGTCCACTCTTACGATTGGAACCGGCACGTGGGCATGAATGACAACCAGATTTCTGCAGGATATAATAAGCTATGCCCCAATCTCCCAATTCGCGATTTGAGCAGCATGAAACAAGATCTAATCCACAGAGGCGACCATCTGATGATTCCCGCGAATACCATCGGGATTCATGATGATGTATATCTAAACCAGTATTACTCCGTAAATTATAGTATTCATGATTTCACGTTTTCTGATGGCGAAGTTGAATATCCGGTAAATGACGCGATAAGTTTGCCGGCATATTCCCTAAATCGGCAAATGCTATATACCTTGAATGGCTGGAACGACTACGATAGCTACGAACCATTTTTTCACATCGAAATGGATGAACTGCCCAATGTGTATGAAGAAACCGAGAACAACTACAAATGGTTCTACGGCTGGATTGAGGATGAAGGGAAGTGGGATTATAATAACCTGTTTACCAATGTCCGGGCCTACAATGCCAGATGGATTAACGATCTGAACAGCCTATATGACGATCTGTTTACCATGAATGACGGGCTGGTGCCTCCAGTTCCGGCGAACCTCACTTTGATCAACAGCTCCATGCAGTATGTAACCTTGGGGTGGGATCGTAGTGATGCCTACGACTTCGAAAGCTATGAGATCTTGTATTCCACAAGCCCGATTGCTGATGGCAACTATCAGATATTCGATAGATCAAACAATGCCTTTCTGGCTTCGCAGGCCTGCGAATCGATCGATGTAACAGGCTTGAACAGCAACTTCAACTACTATTTCAAGATTCGCGCTCTGGATAAGAACAACAATTATTCTGATCTATCCAATGAAGTTACTTCTGTTCCGGCACCCACCAGTGTATCCAACTTCTCTGCCCATGGTATGACCTCGTCTGTCCGCCTGGGTTGGGGTACGAACCCGCCCACCGGCTTTGCCGGGTTCCGTGTGTATCGCAAGACAAGCATTTCAGAGTGGCAAATGATTGATAGTCACGAGACAAACTCTGCGCTGAACTCGGGGCAGTACAATTATGAGTATTGGGATTTGGATGTTCAGAACGGCGATCACTATAGTTATCGCATCGGTATCGTCAACAACAGCGGGCAGGAATCCATCCACAATGTGCCACGCCCGGCCAGCCCTGCCATCGTCCACGATTTGCAGATCACAAACCAGGCAGGCACCCTGAGCGATGTCGCTTCGTTTTCTCAGAACTTCTATGCCAGCGACGGACAAGATTCATATTGGGATCAGACCAAAGCCAGCCCGACTTCAAACTATGTTTGGGCTTCCTTTTATCAACAATATTGGGGCCAAAACGGAACCTATCTGGCCAGAGAAGTAAAAGGCGGCTATAACCCGGATAGCGAACTGAAGACCTGGGTGGTTCGTCTGAGATCCGACCAGTACAATGTTCCACTGTTTCTTAGCGTTCCCACTGCGGTTCGTTCTGAAAAGATATATGTATATGACAACGGCACCGGAAACTGGCACAATCTACAAAACGGAGCCTATCAATTCACGGTAGCCAATAGTAACTATCGGACCATGACCCTTTATTGGGGGAATCTGCAGCCTTCTGTAAGTCACGGATTTTTGGCAAATCAAATTCTACAGGGTGGCAGCCAGGTGAACTTCAGCTGGAGTGCACAGAATCCTTTCCTGATCGATCATATGAACCTATATATAAAAAATGCTGCAGATTCTCTGATGGTTTCTGCAAACCTCCCAGCTACAACCAGCAGTTTCAACTATATGGTTCCGCAAACCATCGATATGCCTGCCACCAAGGTATATTTGGAATTGGTTGCCACTGATGGAATGCGCAAGACCTATGAATCTGCTCACACACTCGCTTTTGTGCCCCGCATGAATGTGCTTTACAACGAGCCGGGTTGGGCAACCAAGAGCAATCCCTTCCCGCAACATAGTTTTGATATGGATGACTTGTTTGGAGATGGCTCTATGGGCTATGTGTGGGGAAATGACTGGCAGGAAACTGATCTTTTTGTCTTTGGCCAAGGTTACTTTGTGAATGCTGGGGACTATAGCTTTAACAGCAGTACTGCAGATGTATTGCGCAATGAGACAGATACCGTGTTACAATCCGGATGGAACTTTGTGGCCAATCCGCATCTGGTGAGTTACAACATAGCTGCTTTGAGATTCACCTTCAACGGAGTCCTTTATCGCTTCAGCGAGATGATCTCGCAAAGGCTCATCTCCAGGGCGGTTTATGTTTACAGAGATTCTACCTTTGTTTTGGTAGACGAGGTTCAGCCTTTTGAAGCATTTTATATTAAAAGCTACAGCAGTCCCGCAAACAATGTGGTGCTGAACTTCTATCCCTACTTTGAAGCGCCCAACATCACGCCTCCCGCACCTACGTGGTCGATCACGACAAATGTCCTGCAGAGCGATAAAGATCGCATCGTGGTTGGCGTGAGCCCGATTGCCTCCCAAGGCCATGATTTCCGGCTGGATCTGCCCAAAGCACCGGAGAAAAGCTTGTTCAACTCCACGACTCTGTATCTGAACAAGAGTAATTCCCCGGAATTTCAAGAGCAGTATCTCAGTGAAGAATATCGCAACGATTTTTTGAGCGCGGACGAAGCTCAGATGGCTTTTGACTTCAGCCTGAAGGTCGATGAGCCGGGATGGGTTTACTTTGACTTCCTGAAGACAAACTTCCCCACAAACTGGACTGCCAGGCTGCATTTCCACAATGCTGCTCCACATATTGAGGGCTTGATGCCCGGAGAACAGCTCGGCTTCAACCTCCCGGAACCAGGTGTGTACAATGGACAATTGATTGTTTACAACTACGTGGTGGATAATCAGGATCTGATTCAAGTGCCCATCGGCAACCTGAAAGCATATCCCAATCCCTTCAATCCTTCAGTAAACATCGCTTTCAACCTGCCGACCGCACAGGATTGCAGTGTGGATATATTCAATATCCGCGGCCAAAAAGTGGCAAGCCTGCACAGAGGGAGCTTGAACTCCGGAAATCACCAAATGCAGTGGCATGGCAGAGATTTCAACAATAGACAAGTAGCCAGCGGTATCTATTTTGCCCGCGTGCAAACCAAGAACCACACCAAAAATATCAAGATGATGCTGATGAAATAAAGATCAGCAGATTGCTTGGAATGAAACCGGGATCTTCAGGGGTCCCGGTTTTGCAGTTTGCCCAGAATGCTTTC